>CALWLA010000015.1 GCA_944381405.1 uncultured Lachnospiraceae bacterium
CAACACTTTCTCATTATTTTTAGCCACAAAAAAAGACAAAGCCCGCATTTCTTTGGACTTTGTCTTCAGTCTGAGGACCGTTGCGGTTTGCAACGGTCCTTTTAAAATACAAAGGGGAGAGACCAGCCGGAGCTTTACTCCGCAGTCTCCAGATTGTCGGGCTGCGCCTCGTTCCAGGCCTCCATGCCGCCCTCCAGGGTGTAAACCTTGGACATGTCGTAGCCAAGAGCGGACAGCACGTTGGTAGCTGCCTGAGCATAGCGCTTGCCGGAATAGCATACCAGGATCAGATCGTCGTTGAGACCCTCAACAGCCGGCTGCATGTTGGCAACGCCTGCCTCGAAGTCTCCTTCCTTGGCAGCATCCATATCCACGGATACGGCTCCGGGAATGTGGCCTGCTGCGTAGTCCTCAGCCTTTCTTACGTCGAAGATGGTGGTGCCCTCTGTGTTCAGAAGCCCTGCCGCATCCTCAGCGGAAACATACTGCATGGCTACGTCCTCAGCCGGAGCCACGATCTCTGCTGCGGCTTCCTCAGCTGCCGGAGCGCCGGTCTCCACATCGTCGGGATAGGTCTCGGACCAGGCAGTCATGCCGCCCTCCAGGGTGTAAACCTTGGACATGTCGTAGCCGATGGCAGAAAGGACATTGGTGGTAGCCTGTGCATACTTCTTGCCGGAGTAGCAGATGATGACAAGATTGTCGTCAAGTCCGTCGGTAGCAGCCTGCATGGTAGCGACGCCTGCCTCGAAGTCACCCTCCTTGGCAGCGTCCATATCTGCGGAGACAGCTCCCGGAATATGTCCGGTCTCGTAGTCTGCAGCTTTGCGGACATCGAAGAAGGTGTAGCCGTCAGCTCCAATATCGGCTTTTGCGTCTTCAATGCTGATGTACTGCATGGCTACGTCCTCAGCCGGAGCCACGATCTCTGCTGCGGCTTCTGTCTCTTCAGCAGCAGCCTTGGTTTCCTCAGCGGCAGCCTCTGTCTCAGCAGCGGTCTCGGCAGCGGTGGTTGCTGCGGCGGTGGTCTCAGCGGTATCTCCTCCGCAGGCGGTCATCATGCCTGCCAGCAGGGCTGTACCGAAGAGAACAGCGATTCTTTTTTTCATAATACATTCCTCCTGTATCATAGAGATAAATCTATTGAATCCCACGGTCCAAAACTCATGGGAAATCAATGTCAGCATATAAAAATTATTTCACATGCAAGCCTAATGATACCTTATCCCAGAGGAAAAGTCCATTGACGGGCTATTCGGTTTTTTGATACATGAAAAAAGCTTTATCACGTTTCGCGATAAAGCTTGCATAAAAAGGATTCCTGTTGAAAAGCACTCCGCGGATCAGGAAACTGCCGCCTAAAAAACCGTCCGGATCAGCACCATGTAAAGGGCCGTGGCGATGGCGATGGAGGGAATGCTGTTTTTCAGTTTGAACTGCAGCAGGCCGCAGATCAGCACGCACAGAAATTCCGGAATGCCGAAGGGCCATGCGGTAAGGCTTACGGACCGCAGGCAGTAGATGATCAGGATCACCATGATGGAGCCCGGCAGCACCCGGCCCAGATATTCCACCGTATCCGGCAGCTTCCGCTGACCGAAGACCGCAAAGGGCAGAGCCCGGATGAGAATGGTAACGATGGCGCTGACTGCGATCAGCAGCGCTGCGTAAAGATAATCTGGCTGCATGTTAAGACTCCTCCTTTTCCATGACCCGTTTTTTCAGGATCACCAGAAGCACCAGGCTTAAGCTTAGGGCCGGCAGCATGAAATTGTCCGGGCCCAGCACGAAAAGGCATAGTAGGCCGCTGGCAAGGCCGACGTACATGGGCAGATGGCTTTTGAACTCCATCCACTGATTGACGAAGATGCAGACGAAAAGACAGGTGGCCGCAAAATCGATGCCGGAAAGATCCAGGGGAATCAGATCCCCGAAGGCGGCTCCGATGACGCCGCCGGAGATCCAGGAAAGATGGCATAACACCGCGCTCCATAGATCGCATTTTACCGGATCCACGTCAGAGGGGTAATTGGTGCCACAGAAAACGCAGTACACCTCGTCCGGAAAGGCGAAGATCATATAGGGATACAGGAGCCCTTGTTTCTTAAAGCGCTCCGTAAAGCCGATGCCGTAAAACATGTACCGGGAATTGATGAGAAAGGCGGAGGCCGCCATCACCAGAAGGGGCGTATGGGCCACGATCATGGGCACCAGGGCGATCTGCAGGGAGCCGGAATAAATAAAGACGGAAGCAAACAGGGCATGGAGCCAGGTATAGCCTGCCTCCTGCATCATGATCCCGAAGGCAAAGCCCACCACCAGATAGGAAAAGATGATGGGAAGCACCTGCCGCAGGGCATAGAAAAGGGTTTTGGGTGGAGTGGAAGCTGTGATAAAAATTCCTCTGTTTCAACTTGCCGCAGGGCGGCGCACCGCCTGGCGCATGAGAAAAATATTATACCACATCGGCCGAAAAAGCAAGAACGGTATTTACAAATACTGCCGTTCATGTATAATCATACTGTTTGGAGAAGGCTTACGAAGCACCGGCTTTCATGGATTTTCCTGCAGGCTTCAGCGGATCCCAAAGCGTCAAATCATATTTCGATCAAAGAGAGGTATTCAGATGAGAACTGTCGGAACCGTATCAAGAGGCGTCAGATGTCCCATTGTGAAGGAAGGGGACGATCTGGTGAGGATCGTGACGGAAGCGATCACGGAAATGGGAAAAGAGGAGGGCATTACCTTCCACGATAAGGATATCGTGGCTGTTACCGAGGCGGTGGTAGCCCGGACCCAGGGAAATTATGCAGGTATCGAAGACATTGCGGAAGACTGCCGGAACAAATTTGGCTGCGATACCATCGGCATCACCTTCCCCATCATGAGCAGAAACCGCATCGCCATCTGCCTTAAGGGCATCGCAAAGGCGTTCAAGAAGGCCTATATCCTGATGAGCTACCCGTCTGACGAGGTGGGCAATCATTTGTTCGACGAGGAGCTTCTGGACGAGAAGGGCGTGAACCCCTACTCTGACGTGCTGGATGAGAAGCGCTACAGAGAGCTTTTCGGCTATGAAAAGCATCCCTTTACCGGCGTGGATTATGTGGAATATTATACGGAGCTTTTCCGTGCTGAGGGCTGCGAGCCGGTATTTATCTTTGCCAACGACTGCCGGGAGGTCCTGAAATATACAAAGAACGTGCTTTGCTGTGACATTCATACAAGGGAGCGCTCAAAGCGCCGTCTGCTGGCTGCAGGAGCTGAGAAGGTCCTGACCCTGGCTGACATCATGAACGCTCCGGTAAACGGAAGCGGCTGCAACGAGACCTATGGACTTTATGGCTCCAATAAGGCCACCGAGGACCGGGTAAAGCTGTTCCCAAGAGATTGTCAGAGCTTTGTGGACAGCCTCCAGAAGAGCCTTAAGGATGCTACGGGCGTGAAGATGCACTGCATGATCTACGGCGACGGCGCATTCAAGGATCCTGTAGGAAAGATCTGGGAGCTGGCGGATCCGGTGGTAAGCCCGGCTCATACCGAGGGTCTTATGGGAACACCTAACGAGCTGAAGCTGAAGTTCCTGGCAGACAACGACTTCAAGGATCTCAGTGGCGAGGCACTGCAGAAGGCCATGAAGCAGGCCATCGGAGAAAAGTCCGGAAGCCTTGTGGGCAACATGGCTGCCCAGGGAACCACTCCGAGACGCCTGACGGACCTGATCGGCTCCCTCTGCGACCTGACCTCCGGCTCCGGAGACAAGGGAACCCCCATCGTATTCATCCAGGGATACTTCGATACTTACGCGGCGGAGTAAAGGGAAAACGGCAATATTTAAAAATCATGAAAGACTGCTTCAGGGCAAATGGATGCCCAGAAGCAGTCTTTTTTGCGATTGAATCTCTCTTTCTTGCGCCTGGAGAGAGGCCGTTGTATACTATGAATAGTGAAAGAACAGGACGGTGACAAAAATGCCTGAGAGCCAGAACACGGAATGGAAAAGCAAGTGGAAGGACGAATATCTGGAATGGATCTGCGGCTACGCCAACGCGCAGGGTGGGAAACTCTATATCGGCTGTGATGACGAAGGAGCGGTCATTGGCTTGCCCAATGCCAGCAAGCTGTTGGAGGACATCCCTAACAAGGTCCGGGATGCGATGGGGATTATTGTCGGTGTCAATCTCCTGAACGAGGGCGGCAAGGAATATATTGAAATCGACGTGCCGCCGTATCCCATCGGCATTTCCTGCAAAGGTGTCTACTATTACCGCAGCGGAAGCACCCGGCAGATTCTGACCGGCCCGGCGCTGGAAGCCTTCCTCATGCGAAAGAGGGGCGCGACTTGGGACAATCTGCCTCTCCCGGCTTTTTCGCTGGACGATGTGGATGACGAAACGGTGGCGCACTTTAAGCAGTGGGCCGCCAGAAAAGGGCGCATCGACAAAAGCGTACTGGATGAGCCAAAAGATGTGCTGATGGAAAAGCTGCACCTGATGAACGGCCCGTATCTGACCAACGCGGCCATGCTCCTGTTCAGCAAAGACCCGGAGAAATGGCAGCTGGGCGCGTATGTGAAAATCGGCTACTTTGAGACGGATGCTGATCTTCTCTATCAGGATGAGATACATGGCTCCATTCTGGAACAGATCGACAGGATCGTGGAACTGGTGTATCTCAAGTACATGAGGGCTAAAATCACCTATGAAGGAATGCAGCGAATCGAGCGGTACTTTGTACCGGAAGAAGCTCTGCGGGAAGCCTTGCTGAACGCTCTGTGCCACAAGCAGTATCAGTCTGGCGTACCTATCCAGATCAGCGTGTATGAAGATCAGCTGTATATCGCCAATTGCGGATGCCTGCCGGAAAACTGGACGCTGGAAAATCTGATGAATAAGCACGCCTCCAGCCCGTACAACCCCAATATCGCCCATGTGTTCTATCTGGCTGGTTTTATCGAGAGCTGGGGACGGGGCATTGAGAAAATCTGCTCTGCCTGCAAAAAGGACGGTGTGCCGCAACCGGAATATACGATCAATCCCGGCGATATTATGATCAAATTCACTGCGCCGGAAGATCGGGTCATCAGGGTGACTGAACGGGTGACTGTAAAGGTGACTGATAAAGTAACAGATAAAGAGCAGGAACTTTTGACCTTGCTGGCAGAAGATCCCGGCTATACAATGCCACAGCTGGCTGAACGGTTGAGCGTCAGCCGGAAGACGGTGGCTGCCCGGCTGAAAAAGCTGAAAGAAGCAGGTCTGATTGAGCGTATCGGCTCCGACCGCAAAGGATACTGGAAGTTGCTGAAATAACGAACGATGCCCTCACAGCAGGCCTTGTCCGCCTGCCGCGAGGGCATCGTTGATTCAGATGTGCAAATGCAAAGTCATTTCTTTTTTACAACATGCTCCACAAATATCCGGATCCCATACAGGATACAGGGCAGCACGATGAGGCAGAAGAGCAGTCCCAGGATCGTGCGCTCCGGGCCTCCTGTAAGCAGGTGATAGATCAGAAGCAGGATCAGGGCGGCGATCACCAGGATGCCTGCTATGGCAAGGCCCCGCTGAAGGGGTGTATAGCTGCTTTTCCGACGGGTATCTTTCATGGGTACCTCCGTTATTCTTCGTTCTGGAAGGCTTCGATGGCTTCGGATACGGTTTCCCACTGCTCGTAAAGGGCTTCCAGCTTTTCGCCGATGGCGTTTTTCTCGCCGGAAAGCTCGTTGAGCTTTGCGGAATTGGTGGCGATCTCCGGGTGGCTCATGAGCTCGTCGATCTCAAAATCCCGCTGCTCCAGCTGATGGATGGAGGCCTCGCAGTTCTTCAGCTCGGTCTTCATCTTCTGAAGCTTCGCCTTCCGTTCCTTCTGCTCCTGCCAGCTCAGGCTGCGGCGGCTCTCCTCCCTGTGCATATAGGAGAGCAGCTCCTCCGTCTTTTGGTCGGCGGCAGACTGTTTTTTTGCAGGCGCTTCCGCGGGCGACTCTGATCTGCCGCTGATGGCCTTTCTCTCATCGAAATCCGGATCCGCCTTTTTCTCCAGATAATAGTCGTAGTTGCCGATATAATTGACAAAGGAATGCTGGGAAAGCTCCAGGATCCGGGTGGCGGTCCGGTTGATAAAGTACCGGTCATGGGAAACGTAGATGACGGTTCCCTCATAATTCCGGATAGCTTCCTCTAGGATCTCCTTGGAGGTGATGTCCAGATGGTTGGTGGGCTCGTCCAGGAGCAGCAGGTTGGCTTTGGAGAGCATGAGCTTGCTTAAGGAAAGCCGTCCTTTTTCGCCGCCGGAAAGATCCTTGATCTCCTTGAACACGTCGTCTCCCGTAAAGAGAAAGGCTGCCAGGAGATTGCGGATCTCCGTATTGTTCATCTGAGGATAAGCGTCGGAGATCTCTTCAAAGACCGTATTGTCCGGATCCAGCACATGGTGCTCCTGATCGTAGTAGGCCAGCTCCACCCTGGAGCCGAAGCTAAGGCTTCCGGTGTCCGGGGCCAGCACCCCGTCGATGATCCGCAGGAGAGTGGTCTTTCCGGTGCCGTTGGGGCCGATGATGGCAAGCTTTTCTCCCCGCTTTACGTCTAGATCCACGCCGGAAAACAACAGCTTTCCGTCAAAGGATTTGCTTAAGCCCTCCGCCTGCAGCACATCGTTGCCGGAGATATGGGCGGGGGTGAAGTGGAGCTTCATGGCGTCCTCGATCTCAAAGGGCTTTTCCACCCGCTGCATCTTGGCCAGCATCTTTTCCCGGGACTCGGCCCGCTTGATGGATTTTTCCCGGTTGAACTGCTTGAGCTTTGCGATGACCTCCTGCTGATGCCGGATCTCCGCCTGATTGTTCAGATAGGCCTTCATGAGATCCTTCCGCAGAACCGCCTTTTTTTCCGCAAAGGCGGTGTAATTGCCGGTATAGACGCGGAGGCGGCCGTTTTCGATGTCAAGGACCTTGTTGACGATCCGGTCCAGAAAATAGCGGTCATGGGAAACGATGACCACGGTGCCCCGGTAGCCCTTGAGATAGTTCTCCAGCCAGGCGATGGAGCCTAAGTCCAGATGGTTGGTGGGCTCGTCCAAAAGTAAAAGGTCCGGCTCGGAAAGCAGGAGCTTGCCCAGGGAGAGCCGGGTCTTCTGACCGCCGGAAAGCACCTCTGTGGGAAGGGAAAACTCCTCCTCCGAAAAGCCGAGGCCCTTCAGGATCCCGGAGACCCTGGAGGAAAGCTCATAGCCCCCTTCCTCCGCAAAACGGCGGCTGAGCTCTTCGTAGCGCCGGTAGACCCCCTCCAGAAGCTCCGGATCGGCAGAATGGTCCTGCATCCGGCCCTCCAGGCTGCGAAGCTCCTGCTCCATTTCCGGAAGGTAGGCCTTTACGGAGGCAAGCTCCTCATAGATGGTACGGCCCGGAAGGATCTGGGGATTCTGGGCGAGATAGGAGACCGTGGTATCCTTTGCGATCACCACGGCGCCTGAATCCGGCGTTTCTTCTCCGGTGATCTGCCGGAGCAGGGTGGTCTTTCCCGCGCCGTTTATGCCGGTGACAGCGGCCCGGTCGTGTTCCTCCAGGTGAAAGGAGACATCCTTCAGGATGTCCACGCCGTCATAGGATTTTGTTAAATGGCTGACTGATAAGATCATGTGTCCCTCGTTTTCTGCTGAAATATCAATTAGCGAGTATAGCACAAAAAATTGCAAAAAGAAAGAAAACTTACTATAATAGAAAAGATACGGAGCGGAGAAACCCCTCCGGACACCCCTGGGCCGTGCAGGATACGGCAGAAAAGAGGTTTTGCATGATATTTATCGGAGGCATCGCAGACGGGATCCGCCGGCTTGCGTACGGAAAAAAGCTTTACTGCCGGTTCTGCGGCAGGGAAACGGAGATCGAGGTCTATATGACCTATCTTTATTTCAGCTTCTTTTTCATCCCCCTCTTCAAATGGAACAAACGATTTTTCGTGGTGTTCCCCTGCTGCGGCAGGCAGTGTGACTTGAAGCAGGAAAAGGGACTGGCTATCCTGCGGGGCGAGGATGTGGAGATCACGGAGTGGGATCTGGGAGAGCCTTCGGCGGCCCGGCGCTGTCCCGGGTGCGGCGCGAAGATCGAGGGCGGCTTCCGGTATTGCCCCAACTGCGGGGAAAAGCTTTAAATTTGTGACCCAGACTATGGTCATGGATGCAGGCTTATGATACAATAAACAGATTGCAGAGAAATGGTGCGATGAAAAATGCGCAGATGATGAGGATGATCGGAGAACGAAGATGATCAATTTTGGACAGATGATGGAAGCGGGGAAGCTGCTTGGCAGGCTTTCCGGGAACCATCCGAAATTTATGGCCTTCCTGAAGGCAGTCATGCAGGGAGGCGTTCACGAGGGAACGGTGATCGAGATCAGAGTGACAAAGCCGGACGGCCAGGAGTATATCTCCAACCTCCGCCTGAGCCAGGAGGATCTGGACTGCCTTTCCCAGCTGGCAAAGCTGCAGAAAAACGCGAGGTAAGTGGAAGCCATGAAATATACCAGAGAAGCCATAACCGACAGACTTGACGATATCATGTACGGCGATACCCGGGAGTCGAACCGCCGGATGAACATGCTGAAGCAGGGCGTGATGTTCCTGTGCTTTTTCTGCGTGCTCTGCTGCTGTACCCTGGGCCTTGGCATGTTCAAGGGAATCATCGACAACACCCCGTCCCTGGAGGAGGTATCCTTCAGCCCCACGGGCTTTGCTTCAAAGACCTATGACGCAGAGGGAAACCTGGTGGCAACCCTGGTACAGGAGGGCTCCAACCGTGAGGAGGCAACCTTTGAGGAGCTGCCGGACGATCTGGTAAACGCCTTTGTGGCCATCGAGGACCAGCGTTTCTGGGAGCACAACGGCATCGACCTGCGGTCCATTTCCCGTGCGGTGCGGGGCGTGCTGACGGGAGAGGATGCCGGCGGCGGTTCTACCATCACCCAGCAGCTGATCAAGAACAACGTGTTCCATGGAGGCATGGAAAGCGGCTTTGCCCTTTATGAAAGAAAATTCCAAGAGTGGTATCTGGCCTTGATGCTGGAAAACCAGCCGGGAGTGGACAAGACCGAGATGAAAAAACAGATCATCACGGATTATCTCAACACCATCAATCTGGGCAACAATACCCTGGGCGTCAAGGTGGCCTCCCGCCGCTATTTCGGAAAGGAGGTCAGCGAGCTGAACCTTTCCGAGTGCGCGGTGCTGGCTTCCATTACCAAAAACCCCTCCAGGCTCAATCCCCTGACCCATCCGGAGGAAAATGCGGAGCGCAGGGCCCAGGTGCTGCAGAACATGGAGGACCAGGGCTACATCGATGCGGAACAGCATCAGGCGGCTCTTGCGGACAACGTCTACGACCGGATCAAGGTCATGGATACCATTTATACTGCGGAAAATCATACCAACTCCTGGTTTACGGACGCCCTCATCGAGCAGTGCATCAGCGTCTTCCGGGAGCGGCTGGGACTTACGGAAAAACAGGCGACGGATCTGCTGTATTCCGGCGGCCTGCGGATCGAGACCACTCAGGATCCGGCGATCCAGCAGATCGTGGACGAGGAGGTCAACAACCCGGACAACTACGATACGGCAAAATACAGCTTTACCTGGCGGTGCTCCATCCTCCATCCGGACGGAACCCAGACCCATTACAGCGAGCACGATATCGAAAACTACTGCGTCAATGTGAAGAACCAGCGCTATGACGGCCTGTTCCGCTCCACGGAGGCGCTGCAGAACACCATCGACGAGTTCAAGGCCACGGTGCTGGCGGAGGGAGACGAGGTCATTGCGGAGACCCTGGATCCGGTACTGGAGCCTCAGGTATCCATGGTGATCATGGACCAGAAGACCAAAGAGGTAAAGGCGATCTCCGGCGGTAGAGGCGAGAAAACGTACAACCTGGCCTTCAACCGGGCCACGGATATGAAGCGCCAGCCCGGCTCCACCTTCAAGGTGGTATCCTCCTTTGCACCTGCCATCGAGGAAAACGGCGCGACCCTGGCCACCACCTACTACGATTCGGAATATCAGCTCGGAGAAAAGGAATTCCGGAACTGGTGGCGGGAGGGAGAATACTTCGGTTATTCCTCCATCCGGGAGGGCATCGAATTCTCCATGAATATCGTGGCGGTGCGGTGCCTCATGGAAACCGTGACGCCGGAGGAGGGCGTGAACTTCGCCCGGAATCTGGGCATCACCTCTCTGACGGATCAGGATATGAGCGGCGCGGTGGCCCTGGGCGGACTTACGGTGGGCGTATCCAACCTGGAGCTGACCAACGCCTTTGCCACCATCGCGGACGGCGGCCTTTACGGAGATGCCAAATTCTTTACGAAGATCTACAACCACGATGGCTCCATCCTCATCGACCTGACGGAGGATGAGGACGAGCGGGTGATGAAGGAGACCACCGCCTTCCTGCTGACGGACGCCATGTCTCAGTCCATGGTGTCTCACTATAAGTACGCCAGCGGCTATACGGTAAACGCCACCTCCACCAGAGCCCATCTGGACGATATGACCTGCGCAGGAAAATCCGGTACCACCACCAACAACGTGGATATCTGGTTCGTGGGCTTTACCCCCTACTACACCGGCGGAATCTGGGCGGGCTGCGACGACAACCAGTCCCTCTATGACAACTCCACCGGCGCTTACAACGGCGGAACATCCTTCCACAAGGATATCTGGCGGAAGGTCATGACCAGGATCCATGAGGGCATGGAAAACGTGCCCTTTGAGACCCCGGAGGGCATCGTGAAGGTGGCCGTCTGCAGAAAGAGCGGAAAGCTTCCTACCAATGGCTGCCGGTATGACGGCAGAGGCTCTGCGATCTACGAGGAATATTTTGATGCGGACAACGTGCCTACGGAAACCTGCGACATCCACACCAGCGGCGGTTCCATCCGCCTGCCGGAGGGGGAGGAGAGCAAGCGGACCGACGACAGCTCCTATGCTTCCAATTATCGCAGCAGCGGTTCCGGCAGCTCCGGCAGAAGACAGAGCTCAGGTTCCAGCTCCAGCAGCGGCGGTGGAAGCAGCTCCTCTGCGCCGGTAGACAACCAGGCATCCCAGGGCTCCGGGCCTCAGAGCACGCCCCAGCCTGTGGAGACTGCTCCTGCGGAAACCGCTCCGGCTCCCACGGCTGCACCTCAGCCCGAAGCGCCTGCTTCCGGCCCCGGCGTCATCTATCAGGGCGGCGATTCCAACAGCAGTCCGGAAGTGGGACCCGGCGCGGGACTTTGATGGGCCAAAGCGTTGAAGCGTTGCGGTTTAAAGTATTGACAACCCCGGGAGATGGTGCTATGATTGCACACATATGAAAAGGGATGATTCCCGGGAGGACAGAGTTATGAGAAAATCAATCAGAAAAGCAGCCGCTGTTTCCATGGCGGCAGTAATGGCATTTGCAATGACTGGCTGCGGCGGTTCCTCCGCAGACAGCGAGACCACGGCGGCGGCCGCAGCTGAGGATACGGCTGCCCCTGCAGAAGAAACGGCTGAGGAAGCTGCCGGAGAGGATGGAGCAGCAGAGGGCAAGACCTATAAGATCGGCGTTCTGCAGTATGTGCAGCACGATGCCCTGGACAAGTGCAATACCGGCTTTGTGGAGGCCCTGGAGGCTTCCGGCATCTCCTATGAGCTGGACCAGCAGAACGCGGCGGGAGACACTCCCACCTGCACCACCATCGCACAGAAATTCGTAAATGACGGAGACGACCTGATCTTTGCCATCGCCACGCCTGCAGCCCAGGCCTGCGCGGCGGAAACCGAGGACATCCCCATCGTACTGACCGGCGTAACGGATCCTGCGGGCTCCGGCCTTGTGGATACCAATGAGGCTCCCGGCGGAAACGTGACGGGCTCCTCCGATCTGACGCCGGTGGCAGAACAGATCGCCCTTTTGAAGCAGCTGCTTCCCGATGCTCAGAACGTCGGCATCCTTTACTGCTCCGCGGAATCCAATTCCGAGATCCAGGCACAACTGGCTCATGAGGCCTGCGAGGCAGAGGGACTTACGGCAACGGATTATACGGTTGCCACCTCCAACGACATCGAGACCGTGGTTCGTTCCATGGTTGGAAACGTAGATGCGATCTACGCGCCTACGGACAACGTCATCGCGGCAGGCATGCCTACCGTGGCCATGATCGCCAATGAAAACATGCTGCCCACCATCTGCGGCGAGGCGGGCATGTGCGAGGCAGGCGGCCTTGCCACCTATTCCATCGACTATACGGAGCTGGGCCGGGTAGCCGGCGAGATGGCAGTGGAGATCCTGACGGAGGGCGCAGACCCGGCGGCAATGCCCATCGAGTATTATCCTTCCGACAAGCTTGAACTGATCGTAAATCAGGAAACGGCAGACCTTCTGGGCATCGACGTTTCCGGACTGGAGCTTTAAGACATGAATTTAGGCGGTTTAATGGGCTCCCTGCAGAGCGGCGTGGCACAGGGCGTGCTGTGGGGCATCATGGTACTGGGGGTTTATATCACCTATAAGCTTCTGGATATTCCGGATCTGACGGCAGACGGAAGCTTTACCCTGGGTGGCTGTGTTACCACCGTGGCGATCCTGGCAGGCATCGATCCGATCCTGGCGACGCTCATGGGGCTGGGAGCCGGTTTTCTGGCAGGCGCCGTAACAGGTATCCTGCATACGGTATTTGAGATTCCCGCCATTCTGGCAGGTATCCTGACCCAGATCGGACTGTGGTCCGTGAATCTGCGGATCATGGGCGGAAAGGCAAACAACCCGCTGCTTAAGGCGGACAGTACCATTTCCTTCTTTACGGATGCTCTGGGGGTGACACAGTCCCAGGCTTCCCTGCTATTGGGCGTGCTCCTGGTGATCGCGGTGATCCTGATCCTCTACTGGTTCTTCGGTACGGAGATCGGTTCTGCACTGCGGGCTACCGGAGACAATGAGGATATGATCCGGGCCCTGGGCGTCAATACGGGACACACCAAGCTTCTGGCGCTGGCCCTTTCCAATGCCCTCATCGGCCTTTCCGGCGCAATGGTTGCCCAGATGCAGAAATATGCGGACATCAATATGGGCCGGGGCGCCATCGTTATCGGCCTTGCGGCCATCGTCATCGGCGAGGTGCTTCTGGGCCGGGCCAAGAACTTCGGCGTCAAGCTGTTTTCCGCGATCCTCGGCTCCATCGTTTATTTCATTATCCAGGCGCTGGTACTGCGCTTCGGCATGGATGCCAACGACATGAAGCTGCTTTCCGCCATCATGGTGGCAGTCGCCCTGGCGATTCCCGTGGCCATGCGGCGGTACAACACCAAAAAGAGCTATGTGGAATATGATCTGTACGGGGCAGAAGCGGAGCAGAAGACAGGAGGTGCGGAAAAATGATCGAACTGAAGCATATTTCCAAGACCTTCAACAAGGGCACCGTCAATGAGAAACGGGCCCTGTCCAACCTGAATCTGACCATTGCAGACGGCGATTTCATCACGGTCATCGGCGGAAACGGCGCTGGAAAATCCACCATGCTGAACGCTCTGGCAGGGGTATTCCCGGTGGACTGTGGCACCATCACCATCGACGGCGTGAATGTGACCATGGAGCCGGAGCATAAACGGGCGAAATACATCGGCCGTGTCTTCCAGGATCCCATGAAGGGGACCTGCGCCGGCATGCAGATCGAGGAAAACCTTTCCCTGGCAAAAAGAAGAGGAAAGACAAGAGGCCTTGGCTGGCAGCTGAAGGCAGAGGAGCGGGTGCTCTACAGGGAGCAGCTGGCGACCCTGGGCCTGGGCCTGGAAACCAGGCTGTCCGACAAGGTGGGACTTCTTTCCGGCGGACAGCGGCAGGCAGTGACCCTTTTGATGGCTACCCTGCAGAAGCCGAAGCTTTTGCTTCTGGATGAGCATACCGCAGCCCTGGATCCTGCTACGGCGGCCAAGGTGCTGAAGCTGACCTGCGAGATCGTGGAGGAAAACAAGCTGACCTCCCTGATGGTCACCCACAACATGCGGGATGCCATCGCCATCGGAAACCGGCTCATCATGATGGATAACGGACGGATCATCTATGATGTGGCAGGAGAGGAAAAGAAACGGCTGACGGTGGAGGATCTGCTCCACAAGTTCGAGGAGGCCAGCGGCACGGAGTTTGCAAACGACCGTATGATGCTGGGCAACTAAAAGAAGAGCCGGCGGGCAGATTTCATTTCAGAAAATGGTTTTTCAGAAAAAGCCTGCAAAGGGCGCAAATACATCGGAGAACCGGGTTACAGAGGGGGATTTTATAGAAAATTCCCTTCTGTAACCTTTTTTTACACAAAAAATTAACATTTTAGTAGTGGAAAATCCATAAAAATTCCTGCATAATAAGATACCAGAGGTTATATAGGAAAGAGAAATGATGGATAAGGAAAGAGAAGAAATAGAGGAAATTGAAACAGAAGAGATAAAAACAAGGCCCAGACGGCCCAAGGCGGAGCCGGGAATCCGGGTCCATGGCGTCTACATCCCCAACGTGGTGCTGCGGAGAGCCCTGATCGCAGCCGGGGTACTGGTGCTGGCAGCGGCGGGCGCAGGCCTTTCCGGCGTTTTCTCCGGCGGCGGCAGCGGGGCGACCGCGACCCCATCGGAGGCAGTGGCGGCAGCGCAGCAGGATGTGGATGCGGAAACCCAGATCTCCCAGGAGGAGCAGGAGCGCAGGGAGCGGAAGGCCCTGGAGGACCGAATCCTCTCCGAATACGAAAATCTGGGCATCGTCAATACCGAGGGCGGCTATATCAATGTCAGAAGCGCTCCTGACAGCGTGGACATGACCAATATCATCGGCAAGCTTCCCTGGCATGCAGCCTGCGATATCCTTTCAGAGGAAAACGGCTGGGCCCTGGTGAGCTCCGGCGGCATGCAGGGCTACGTCAGCAGCCAGTACCTCCTGAGCGGCAGCGAGGCGGAGGAGCTGGCCCGGGAGGAGATCCGGGAACGGGCGGTGGTCACCACCGCAAAGCTCAACATGCGCAGCGCTCCGGAGATCGATCCGGAGAACGTCATCGGAAAGGCCCTGTCCGGAGAGCGGTACGAGCTGATCTCCCTGGAGGGAGACTGGGCCAAGGTCAAGGACGATGACGCTGCCGGCAATCAGGAGGCCTACATCAACATCGCCGACGGAAACGCCGAGATCACCCAGTGCCTGGACGGGGCGCGGCGCCTGGACCTCAGGGAAATGGTGCTGACCCAGTTCGACAATATCGTGATCTCAAATACGGGAGATTATCTGAACATCCGGGAGACCCCGGACGACGGCAGCATCGACAACATCTGCGGCAAGTTCCCCTCTCATGCAGGCGGAGAGCTGCTGGAGACGACCCAGTCCGAGGACGGACGCACCTGGTACAAGATCAAATCCGGTCCGGTAACGGGCTATGTCAGCGCGGATTACTGCGCCACCGGTGAAAGTGCCAGAAATCTGGCGCTGGAGGGAGCGCAGCTGACGGCGGAAATCAGCACGGATACCCTGAACGTCCGGTCAGAGCCCTCCACAGAGGCTACGGTCTGGACCCAGGTGGTCAGAGGCCAGGAATACCATGTGCTGGATCAGTTGGACGGCTGGGTGGAGATCGAGCTGGACGCTTCCGATGACGAAGGAGAGGCGGACAAGGCCTATGTGTCCACCAGGGACAACAACGTAGAGGTGCGCTACGGTCTTCCGGAGGCCATCGAATACTATCCTGCAGTGGAAGCGGCCAACGCAGCTGCAGCTTTCCGGAACGAGATCGTCAACTACGCCTGCCAGTTTGTGGGCAACCCCTATGTATGGGGCGGAACCTCTCTGACCAACGGAGCGGACTGCTCAGGCTTTGTCATGAAGGTTCTGGAGCACTTCGGCATCTCCGTGCCCAGAGTCAGCCGGGATCAGGCCCGGTCCGGCGTCAGGGTGACCTCAGCCAACATGAAGCCCGGCGACCTGGTGTTCTATGCCAACAGCAGCGGCACCGTCAACCATGTGGGCATGTACATCGGCAACGGACAGGTGGTGAACGCAGCTTCCAGGCGCAGCGGCATCCGGATCTACGCATGGAATTACCGCACTCCGGTGGCGATCCGGAACGTCATCGGCCCCTAAAGGAACAGCCTGTATTTTTGGAACATTTTATGCCGCAGACTGCGGCAGGAACAGGAGGAAACAGTCTATATGAAGGAACTGGAGCTTACCATCAGAAAACAGAAGAACATTGCTCTGATCGCTCACGACGGCAAGAAAAAGGAGCTGATCGACTGGTGCGAAAAACATAAAGAGATCTTATCCAGACATTTTCTCTGCGGAACGGGCACCACGGCCCGGATGGTGGCGGAGGCCACGGCCCTTCCGGTAAAGGGCTTCAACAGCGGCCCTCTGGGCGGCGATCAGCAGATCGGCGCCAGGATCGTGGAGGGAAAGGTGGATATCGTCATTTTCTTTTCCGATCCCCTGACGGCCCAGCCCCATGACCCGGACGTAAAGGCCCTGCTGCGAATCGCCCAGGTATACGACATCCCCATTGCCAATAACCGGGCGACGGCAGATTTCCTGATCACCTCTCCCTATATGGAGGAGGAGTATACCCACAAGGTGATCAATTTTCAGGAAAATATCCGGGAACGGGCGGAGCAGATGAAATAAGCCGTAAGAACCGAAACGGAAAAGAAGAGCATAAGACAGGAGAAAGCGATGACGGAAAAGGAAAAGATGCTGGCGGAGCTTCCCTATGACGCCTGGAAGGACGGCCTTCCGGAGGAACGGGACGCCTGCCGGAAAAAACTGTATCGCCTGAATGTGACTACGGACTGGAGCGATTTTCCCGCTCAGCAGGAGCAGGTAAGGGCGCTTTTTGGCAGGACCGGAAAAAATCCGGTGGTGACGCCGCCCTTTTACTGTGATTACGGCTGCAATATCGAGGTGGGAGACAATTTCTACGCCAATTTCAACTGCACCATTACGGACGTTGCCAGGGTGCAGATCGGCGACAACGTGATGCTGGGACCTAATGTGGCGGTCTGCACCGCGGGTCATCCGGTGCATCCGGAGACCCGGAACAGCGGGGTGGAATACGGCATCTCAATCTCCATTGGGGACAACTGTTGGATCGGGGGAAATGTGTTCATCAATCCCGGCGTGCATATCGGGAAAAACGTGGTGATCGGCTCCGGCAGCGTGGTGACAAAGGACATCCCCGACAACGTGATCGCAGCCGGGGTGCCCTGCAGGGTGCTGCGGGAGATCACGGAAGAGGACAAGAAGTATTATTTCAAGAAGCGGGAGCTTCCGAAGGCCTGAACCCTAGGCCTTCTTTTTGTTTTAGAAAAGCGCCTTCAAAAGCCGGGTAAATACCAGAAAGCAGAAGAGCACCGCCAGCACCCCGAGCAGGCCTCCCGCATAGCCGATCATATGGATGGCTCCATTTGCCGCCACCAGGCCGCCGATCCAGGAACCGGCGCTGATGCCCAGGTTGTAAATGCCGGAGTAAATGGCCGTTGCCACAGGCGCTGCCTTTCCCGGGGCCACATGGATGGTCTCTCCCTGCATGGTGACGTTGAAGGCTGTTACGGCAATGCCCCAGAAGGCGCAGAGGGGAAGCACCAGGAGCCCGTGCCTTGCGGCAGGGTCCAGGAGAAACAGGGCGGCGGTCATGGCCAGGGCGATGATGCGGATAAAGGCAATGGGCTTTTTTTCAAAGCAGCGGGCATAGAGAAAGCTGCCGAAAAGACCGCAGGCGCCGTAAAGGGTCAGGGTTTCCGTCACAAGGGTCTCTCCAAAACCGGCAGCCTGGGCCAGGAAGGGCTCGATATAGCTGTAGCAGATATAATAGGAGCTTACCAGCAGCAGCGTAAAGGCATAAAGGCTCAGGAGGTTCCTGTTTTTCAGAAGCTCCGGCAGCTCCCGAAGGGAAAAGCCTCCGGGGTTTGACAGCCGGGGGAAAACGAAAAACAGAAAGCCAAAGGCCAGGAAACCGGCGGCAGCCACGCAGGCAAAGGTCATGCGCCAGCCGAGATAAAGTCCGATGAGGCGGCCCAGGGGCATACCGGCGATCATGGCCACGGAGGTGCCGGTGGCGATCAGGCTCAGGGCCAGAGAATGAAATTCCTCGGACACCACCCGTACCGCCAGAGGAGAGGCGATGGACCAGAAGATGGCATGGGTACAGGCCACGCCGATGCGGGACAGCATCAGCATGCCAAAGCTCTGGGCTGTGGCGGAAAGGGTCTGGCAGAGGGCAAAGACCAGAAGGGTCCCCAGCAGAAGCCTCCGGAAATCCGCCCGGGAGGCCAGAAGCATCAGAGGCAGGGACATCAGCATGACGACGAGGGCGTAGACGGAGATCAGAAGTCCGGCAGAGGCCTCGGAGCGCTGAAAGGAGGCGGCAATGTCCGTCAGAAGCCCGATGGGCATAAATTCTGAGGTGTTGAAGATAAAGGCGGAAAAGGTCAGCCCCAGAAGCGGCAGCCATTCCTTATGATGCATGTGTTTTTCCATAAAACCGGTTTCAGTCCTTCCTTCCTGTATTTTTTCAGCGATTTTATAACGAAATAAAGTATAAAAATTCAGAAGAAAAAGTCAAGGGAAAAATGAAGGCAAATGGGCTTGATAATTTTTTCTTTCGTGCTATAATGGATAAAATTTACCATTCCAGATTCTCTGGGATGTCTTTTTATCTTTTATATCATCATTTCACAATCGAAGAGGAGGAAGACTTCATGGCTCAGATTATCAAGGAAGGAATTACCTTTGACGACGTGCTGCTGGTTCCGCAGTATTCCGAGGTGATTCCAAATCAGGTCAAGCTGAACACCAGACTGACGAAAAAAATCAAGCTCAACATCCCGCTGATGTCCGCCAGCATGGACACGGTAACGGAGCACGGCATGGCCATCGCCATGGCACGGCAGGGCGGTATCGGTATCATCCACAAGAACATGACCATCGAGCAGCAGGCGGAAGAGGTGGACATGGTAAAGCGCTCTGAAAACGGCGTTATCACCGATCCCTTCTATCTGACGGAGGACCACACCCTCAAGGAGGCGGACGACCTGATGGCCAAGTTCCGCATTTCCGGCGTTCCCATCGTGGAGGAGGGCAAAAAGCTCATCGGTATCATCACCAACAGAGACCTGATGTTCGAGGAGGATTTCAGCAAGAAGATCGCAGACTGCATGACCCCCATCGACAAGCTGGTGACCGCAAAGGAAGGCACCTCCCTGGAGGAGGCAAAAAAGATCCTTGCCAGAGCCAAGGTGGAGAAGCTTCCCATCGTAAACGATAAGGGCGAGCTCTGCGGCCTCATCACCATCAAGGACATTGAAAAGAGCTATAAGTATCCCAACTCCGCAAAGGACGACAGGGGACGGCTCCTGTGCGGCGCGGCGGTAGGCATTACCGCAAACGTGCTGGCCAGAGTAGACGCCCTGGTAAAGGCAAACGTGGACGTGATCGTGGTGGACTCCGCTCATGGTCATTCCGCAAACATCCTGAGAGCGATCCGGGAGATCAAGGCGGCTTATCCGGAGCTGCAGGTCATCGGCGGCAACGTAGCTACCGCAGAGGCCACCAGAGCCCTCATCGAAGCGGGCGCTGACGCAGTCAAGGTAGGTATCGGCCCCGGCTCCATCTGCACCACCCGCGTGGTGGCAGGTATCGGCGTACCTCAGGTGACCGCCATCATGGACTGCTACGAGGCGGCAAAGGAATACGATATCCCCATCATCGCAGACGGCGGCATCAAGTATTCCGGAGATATCACCAAGGCCATCGCTGCAGGCGGCTCCGTGGTGATGCTGGGCTCCCTGCTGGCAGGCTGTGACGAGGCGCCGGGCTCCTTTGAGATCTATCAGGGACGTAAGTACAAGGTATACCGGGGCATGGGCTCCATCGCTGCCATGGAAAACGGTTCCAAGGACAGATATTTCCAGGAGAACGCAAAGAAGCTGGTGCCGGAAGGCGTTGAGGGACGTGTGGCATACAAGGGCAGCTGCGAGGACACCATCTTCCAGCTCATCGGAGGCCTTCGTTCCGGAATGGGCTACTGCGGCGCAAAGGACATCCCCACCCTCATCGAGACCGGAAAGTTCGTGAAGATCTCTGCGGCATCCCTGAGAGAGAGCCATCCCCATGATATCCACATCACCAAGGAGGCTCCCAACTACAGCTCAGCGGCAGCCAACTAATGTGAAAGATATAAAAGAAAAGTTCAGGCGGCGCTTTACGCGCCGCCTTTTTTGCGCTACAATATCAATATAGAAAATAAAGCAAATGCTTTGGAAAGAAGGGCGCTATGACAAAAAAATATAGTGAATACACAGAATACATGGTGGAACAGGCGAAAAAACTCCTGTCCATCAACAGCCCGTCAGGCTATGGCCGGGAGGTCATGGAGTATCTTCTGGCAGAGCTTGAGGGCCTTGGCGTGAAGGCCAGAAAGACCGTAAAGGGCGGCGTCCTGGCGGAGCTTCCGGGAGGAGATCCGGAAAACGCCCTGCTGTTGGAGGCCCACTGCGATACCCTGGGGGCCATGGTGCATCTGGTAAAGGAAAACGGCCGTTTGAAAATGACCAATATCGGCGGCATGCAGCCCAACAACGCAGAGGCGGAAAATGTGACGGTGATCACCAGAAACGGAAGCTGCTACGAGGGTACCTGCCAGCTGGTAAACGCTTCCGTCCATGTGAACGGCGAATACGGCACCACGAGCCGCAGCTGGGATACCATCGAGGTGGTGCTGGACGAGGACGTTCGTTCCAAAGAGGATGTGCTGAAGCTGGGCATCAAGGCGGGAGACTACGTCTGCTTTGATCCCAGGACCAGAGTCACGGAGAAAGGCTACATCAAGAGCCGCTTCCTGGACGACAAGCTGTCCGCAGCGATCCTGCTGGGCTATGCGAAATATGTGATGGACAATCATGTGGAGCTCGACAGAAGGGTCTACATGCACTTTACGATCTTTGAGGAAGTGGGACACGGCGGTTCCTCTCCCTGCCCCGCAGGGGTGACGGAGGCCTGGTCCGTGGACATGGGCTGCGTAGGCGAGGGCCTGAGTTGCACGGAGCATGAAGTATCCATCGCCGCAAAGGACAGAGGCGGCCCATACAATTATGAGGTGGTAAGCCGTCTGATCGAGCTGGCAGAAAAACACGGCATCGGCTATGCGGTGGATATCTATCCCTTCTATGGTTCGGATGTGGAGGCGACCCTCACCGCAGGCAACGACGTGCGCCACGGCCTCATCGGCCCCGGCGTCTATGCCTCCCATGGATATGAGCGTAGCCACAAGGATGCGGTGGAAAACACCTTCAACCTCATCAGGGTTTATCTGGAAGACTGATTCCGGTGGATCATGCCCCGGCGGCGGAAGGATCAGCGCCGGGAGGGCCGGGCGGCCGGCGGATCAGATTCCGGCCAGCTGCCGGATGACATACCCGGCGATCATAAGTCCCGCAGCGCCGGGCACAAAGGAAATGGATGCAGGCACAGAGCCTCCGGTCTTGACCGGGGGCTCTTTTGAATAGCAGACGGTAAGCCCCGGGATCCCCCGCTGCTTAAGCTCCCGCCGCAGGACCCGGCAGAGGGGGCAGACAGAGGTGTCCCGGATATCCGCGATCTCAAAACGGGAGGGATCCAGCTTGTTTCCGGTGCCGCAGCAAGAGATCAGCGGGATGGAGCGGGCGGCACAGGCCTCCGCCAGCGCCAGCTTGGCGGACACCGTGTCCACGGCGTCCACAACATAATCCAGAGGGGCCTCCCGGCTCAGGCTGTCCAGGAGGGGAGAAAGATTGTCCGGAAGGACAAAGAGGTCCCAGGTCCCGACGATAGCCTCTGGATTGATATCCAGACAGCGGCTTCTGGCAGCCTCTGTCTTTTTTTGTCCCGCCGTGGAGGCCAGGGCATAAAGCTGCCGGTTCCGGTTGCTTATGGAGACCCTGTCGGAATCGATGAGGCTCAGCCTGCCGATTCCGCCGCGGCAGAGGGCTTCCGTCACATAGGAGCCGACGCCCCCCAGGCCGAAGACCGCCACATGGGCGGCGGACAGACGGGCCAGGGCTTCCCTTCCGATGAGCTGCTCCTCCCTCGAAAAGATCGTTTCGGTTGTTTTCTGTTCAGACAGTTCCATGCCGGAGCCTCCTTTATCCCAGCCGGAGCCTGCCGGTTTTACGGACCGGTTTTCTTATGGCTTTCCGCTGCGTTTCTTGCTGCCGTTATTCTAGCATAAGGGCGGGAAATATGGTATACTTAACTCCAAATTGGAATCATTTAGGAGAAACGCACATGGGTGACGGATATGTGAGAGTGGCGGCTGCAACGCCGAAGCTGCGGGTGGCCGATACGGAATACAATCGAAAGGAAATGCTCAGTCTGATGCAGGAGGCAGCCGGGGAGGGGGTCAAGCTCCTTGTTTTCCCAGAGCTTTCCATCTGCGGCTATACCTGCGGAGATCTGTTTTTCCAGGACCGGTTGATCGAGGCCGCAAAAAAGGCACTTTTTTCTCTGGTCCGGGCCTCCGCCGGTATGGATATGCTGGTATTTGCGGGCCTGCCTTGGGGCTTTGAAGGAAAGCTCTACAATGCGGCCTGCGCCTTTTTTGAAGGGAAGATGCTGGCGGTGATTCCCAAAAGCTATCTGCCCAATTACAACGAATTTTACGAGGAGCGGTATTTTACCGGAGGCGCTGGGGAAACGGAATACATCCCGGACGAGATGGATGAAACGGGCCACAGGACCATTCCCTTCGGTACGGATGTGATCCTCTGCTGCGAGAACATTCCGGAGCTGCGGGTGGCCTGCGAGATCTGCGAGGACGCCTGGGTGCCCTATGCGCCCTCCAACCGCCATGCGGTGGCGGGGGCCAATGTGATCGTCAACCTCTCCGCCTCCGACGCGGTGGCCGGAAAGCGGGAATTCCGCCGCCAGCTCATAAAGGCCCAGTCCTCCAGACTGCTGTGCGCCTATATCTACGCCGGAGCCGGTGCGGGAGAGTCCACCACGGATCTGGTGTTCTGCGGCCACAACATGATCGCGGAGGCAGGGGAGCTCTTGTGCGAACGTCTGTCCCTGACGGAGGGAGAGGGACTTTGCATGACGGAGATCGACCTGCTGCGGCTTTCCTACGAGCGGCGGAAGACCAATACCTTTGAAAACAGAAAGGCCATGCACAGCGACAGCGGAACCTACGGCTTCGGCACCGGCGAGCACGCAAAGGCCTGGTTTTCCATAAGGGAGGAGGAACGGCCCCTGCTGCGGAAGATCGACGCCTCCCCCTTCCTGCCTAAAGGCCCTCATCGGGAAGAGACCCTGGGGGAGATCCTTTCGGTGCAGGCTGCGGGCCTTGCAAAACGCATGTCCCATATCGGGGCAAAGCACGCGGTACTGGGACTTTCCGGCGGCCTGGATTCCACCCTGGCGCTTCTGGTAGCGGTGGAAGCCTTCCGCAGGATGGAGCTTCCGGCAGAAAATATCCTCTGCGTCACCATGCCCGCCTTCGGCACCACGGACAGGACCTATGAAAACGCCTGCCTTCTGGCCAAGGAAGCGGGAGCCTCTCTCCGGGAGATCAATATCCGGGAGGCGGTGCTGAAGCATTTTGCGGATATCGGCCATGACCCGGAAAACCATAACGCCGTCTACGAAAACGCCCAGGCCAGGGAACGGACCCAGATCCTGATGGATATTGCCAACGGCGTGAACGGGGTGCTGGTAGGCACCGGGGATATGTCCGAGCTGGCCCTGGGCTGGTGTACCTATAACGGAGATCACATGTCCATGTACGGGGTAAACGCCGGGGTGCCCAAGACCCTGGTGCGGCAGCTGGTGCGGTTCTACGCGGAAAGGAAGGCCACAGGCGGCCTTGCCGCCGTGCTGCTGGACGTGCTGGACACCCCCGTGTCTCCGGAGCTTCTGCCTCCGGACAAGGAAGGGCAGATCGCCCAGAAAACAGAGGATCTGGTGGGACCCTATGAGCTGCAGGATTTCTTCCTGTACCAGTTCTTATGCCGGGGCTTCCCGCCGGAGCGGATCCTGCGGATGGCAGGGGAGGCCTTCCAGGGCCAGTACGATGGGACGGAGATCCGGAAATGGCTGAAGGTCTTTTACCGGCGGTTCTTTTCCCAGCAATTCAAGCGCAGCTGTTCCGTAGACGGTCCCAAGGTGACGGAAGCGGATCTCAGCCCAAGAGGAAGCCTGCGGATGCCCTCGGACGCGGCGGCGGAGGCCTGGCTTTCCCAGCTTTCAGAAAAGGAGGACGAGGCATAGCCCATGGCAGAGGGGAGAAAGAAAAAATTCATCAAGGAGCTTCTGCAGAAGCCAAAGACCCGGCGGGAGTCCGGGCTCTATGTGGTGGACGGAGCGAAAATGTGCGGGGAGCTGCCGCCGGAGGAGGCGGAAGAGGTTTTCGCGACCGGCGAGTTTCTGTCCTCCAGATACGCGGCATCCTGCGAAGGGCTGCTGCGCGCCTGCGGCTACGAACTGGTGACGGAGCAGGAAATGAAGCAGATGTCCGACACGGTGACGCCCCAGGGGATCCTGGCGGTGGCCCGGCAGAAACGGGTGAAGGGCCTGGGGGCGCTTCTGGAGGGAAGCGGAAAAACGCCGCTTCTGGTGATTCTGGAGACCCTGCAGGATCCGGGAAACCTGGGGACCATCCTTCGGGCGGCAGAGGCGGCGGGAGCCACCGGCATCCTGATGAACCGCAGCTGCGCGGATATTTATTCGCCGAAGGTGGTGCGCTCCACCATGGGCGCTCTGTTCCGGGTCCCTTTCCTCTATGTGGAGGACCTGCAGGAGGCGGTGCGGCGGCTTAAGGCAGGAGAGGTGCTGCCCGAGGGCAGAGCCATGCAGGTATACGCCGCCCATCTGCAGGGGGCTGTGGATTATACGGCGGTCTCCTATCGGGAGCCCTGTGCCGTGATGATCGGAAACGAGGCCCATGGCCTTTCCCCGGAGCTTACGGCCCTTGCCAGCGGCGCCATCAGGATCCCCATGGAGGGCCGGGTGGAATCCCTCAATGCCGCCATGGCCGCCACGGTGATCCTGTTTGAAGCGAGCCGGCAGCGAAGGCTGGCAGCGGAAACAGCCGCCGGGAACTGCCGGATCAGATAACTCCCTGAAAGAACGGATATGACTATATAAGAGTAGGAGGAATGGAAAATGCTATTTATCATCATACTGATCATCCTGCTGGTGCTGCTTCTGGTGGCCTGCATCCGGGTGGTCCCCCAGGCAAACGCCTATGTGGTGGAGCGTCTTGGAACCTATCTTTGCACCTATGAAACAGGGCTGCATTTCCTGCTGCCCTTCCTGGACAGGGTGGCCAAAAAGGTCAGCCTGAAGGAGCAGGTGGCGGATTTCCCGCCTCAGCCTGTGATCACAAAGGATAACGTGACCATGCGCATCGATTCGGTGGTGTTTTTCGTGATCACGGATCCCAAGCTCTATGCTTACGGAATCGTCAATCCCATTGCCGCCATCGAAAACCTGACCGCCACCACCCTGAGAAACATCATCGGCGATCTGGATCTGGATCAGACACTGACCTCCAGGGAGATCATCAATAGCAGGATGCGGGAGGTGCTGGACAAGGCCACGGATCCCTGGGGCATCAAGGTGACCCGGGTGGAGCTCAAAAACATCATTCCTCCCCAGGCGATCCAGGAAGCCATGGAAAAACAGATGAAGGCGGAACGGGAACGGAGAGAAAGCATCCTCCGGGCAGAGGGAGAGAAAAAATCCACCATTCTCGTGGCAGAGGGTAAAAAGGAAGCGGCGATCCTGGACGCAGAGGCGGACAAACAGACGGCGATCCTCCATGCCCAGGCGGAGCGCCAGCGCAAGATCGAGGAGGCGGAGGGCCAGGCCCAGGCCATCCGGCTGGTACAGCAGGCCCATGCGGATGGTATCCGTATGATCCGGGAGGCAGGCGCCGACGAGGCTGTACTGCGGATCAAGAGCCTGGAGGCCTTTGCAAAGGCGGCGGATGGCAGAGCCACCAAGATCATCGTGCCTAGCGATATCGCAGGGCTTGCGGGTCTCGCCCAGTCCTTGGCGGAGACCGTTTCCGGCCAGTATGGTTCCCGGGCAGAGGACAGTTCCCAGACAACGGGCGGTTTCCGGGCCGGGGAAGCGTCCCGTGAGGGCGGCGATTTCCGGGCTTGCAGCGCTCCGGAAGCGGGAAGAGCGAAGGAAGGAATCTGAGAGGAAACGACATGGTAGTAAAAAGCAATTATTCGCCCCGCAAATACGGCGCTTTTCTGGACTGGCTCCATATTCTCATGGGAATCGCCATCGTGATCATGGCGATCTTCGCCTTTACCAATCCGAATGAAAACATGGTGCTGTTTCCCATGATCTTTTTCCTGGCGGCGGTGCTAAACCTTCTGACAGGATGGGCTTATCTGAAGCTGTATCCCCGCATGAAGAAAAAACGGGCCAGCGGCGCGGCTTATCTGGCGGCAGGAGCTTTGATCCTGATCCTCGGCGTCGTAAGCGCCATCAGCATCTGGGGCGGGCTTTAAGGCGCGGGCCCCAAGGCGGCTTTGGCGGGATGGCGTCCTGGAGGCCAAAAAAACTTGCCAAGAAAAAAAGTGTGGTGTATACTTAGCCCATAGTGGGTGATTTTGCCCATTTTTTCTGACATGGACAGCGGTCAGGCTGTACAGAGAAAGGCGGTAAATTTGAAACAGGATAATTTTTTGCAGAAAATCGAAAAGCTGACGGAAGACGCCAAGAAAAACAAAAACAGCATCACCTATGAGGCCATCAACAACGCCTTCAAGGACGAGGAGTTGTCTCCGGAGCAGATGGAGACCATCTACAGCTATCTGGAGGAAAAGGGCGTGGACGTGGTCAACGAGGAGCTTTCCGATGAAGATATTCCGGAGCCCTCAGAGGCGACCCTGGAAAAGGGAGATTCCTTTGACAATCTGCTCATTGACGATATCGACGATGATTTCAGCGACGAGTTCTCCGAAAAGGATATCGAGGAGGAGATCGACCTGGATGCAGTGGACCTTCTGGAGGGTATCGGCACCGACGATCCGGTGCGGATGTACCTCAAGGAGATTGGCACAGTGCCTCTGCTTTCCGCAGAGGAGGAGTTGGAGCTTGCCAAGCGGAAATCCGCAGGAGACAACGCCGCAAAGGAGCGTCTCATCGAGGCAAACCTGCGGCTTGTGGTGAGCATCGCAAAGCGCTACACCGGCCGGGGCATGAGCTTTCTGGATCTGGTGCAGGAGGGCAATCTGGGCCTCATCAAGGGCGTGGAGAAATTCGACTACGAAAAGGGCTACAAGCTTTCCACCTACGCCACCTGGTGGATCCGCCAGTCCGTTACCAGAGCGCTGGCAGACCAGGCCAGGACCATCCGGGTACCGGTGCATATGGTGGAGACCATCAACAAGATGTCCAAGATGCAGAGAAAGCTGACCCTGGAGCTTGGCTACGAGCCCAGCATCCCGGAGCTGGCAAAGGCTCTGGACATGTCCGAGGAAAAGGTGATGGAGATCATGCAGATCGCCAGAGAGCCTGCTTCCCTGGAGACCCCCATCGGCGAGGAGGACGACTCCAACCTGGGCGATTTCGTGGCGGACTCCAATGTGGTGACCCCGGAGCAGAACGTGGAATCCGTGATGCTCAGGGAGCATATCGACACCCTGCTGGCAGACCTTAAGGAAAGGGAGCGCCAGGTGATCGTGCTCCGCTTTGGCCTGGAGGACGGCCATCCCCGTACCCTGGAAGAGGTGGGCAAGGAATTCAACGTCACCAGAGAGCGTATCCGTCAGATCGAGGCAAAGGCCCTCAGAAAGCTGCGGAATCCGGTCCGCTCCAAGCGCATCCGGGATTTCCTGCAGTAAGAGCGGAAGCATGAACAAAAGAAATCAGTTGGATCATGAACAAAAGAAATTAGCTGGATCATGAACAAAAGAAATTATCAGAAGGAACTGGAACAGATCATTCTGGAGAAAGAAAAGGCGGGGGAGTGCCCCCGCCTTCTCATTCATGCCTGCTGCGCTCCCTGCTCCTCCTATGTGATGGAGTATCTGGGACAGCATTTTGATCTGGATTTTTACTACTACAATCCCAATATCGACAGCCGGGAGGAATATGACCTCAGGATCCATGAGCTTGTGAGGCTGGCAGGCTCCCTTCCAACAGCCCATCAGGTCCGGGTGATCCCGGCGGAATATGAGCCGGAACGGTTTTACGAGATCGCAAGGGGACACGAGCAGGACCCGGAACGGGGAGAGCGCTGCCTGCGCTGCTACGAGCTCCGGCTGCGGAAGACGGCGGAATATATGCAGGCCCAGAGGCGCCTTGGCGTGCCCTATGCTTATTTTACCACCACCCTGACCATCAGTCCCCTGAAGGATGCGGACAGCTTAAACGCCATCGGAGAGCGGATCGGTGCGGAATACGGCCTTTCCTTTCTGCCCTCGGATTTTAAAAAGAAGGGCGGGTATCTGCGGAGCACGGAGCTATCCCGGGAATACGGGCTTTACCGGCAGGACTACTGCGGCTGCGCCTTTTCCAGAGCGGAAGCCCTGAAACGGCGGAGATTGCAGCAGCAGGCCGGGGGCGTCTGCCCCTGATGCCCGGCGTCTGCCGGGAGCAGTAACGGATCCGGACCTGGGAAATTGAGATTGACATCCCATCCGGAAGCATGTAAAATTGCAGATAATATTGATGCAGGAGGCATGGATATGGTTAGTAAAGAGGTTACGGTTGTAAATCCCACAGGGCTGCATTTAAGACCTGCCGGATATCTCAGCCAGACGGCTCTTCGCTTTAAAAGCGACATTACCATCGAATATAAGGAAAAGACCATCGTCGCAAAATCCGTTCTGAACGTGATGGCCGCCGGAATCAAGTGCGGCACCAAGGTCAAGGTCATCTGCGACGGCCTGGACGAGGACGAGGCCCTGCGGGCGGTCTGCGAGGCCATCAAGAGCGGCCTTGGGGAAACGGATCAATAAGACACCGGAGCTTTCTCTGCCGGAAGGCGTAAAGGCATTCTGGCAGAGCAAAAATAAATAAAACAAAATAAGATGCAGAGTAGGAACTTGCATGTCAAGAGACCTGCGGACGGGGAGTTGCCGCAGGGAGGAAGCTTTCAGAGCGCATGCACCTTCCGCATCCCGCTGCAAGCTGTTAACGGCCCGAAAGACGCTGTTACCTCCTTGTAGTTTCTGCAAAGGAGGTTTTTTTATGGGAAAAACAAATTTTTACGCTTCTTTGTTCAGGGACTCAAAAAAGGAACTGGGAAAAACCCGCACCCTGATCCTGCTGGCGATGTTCATGGCGCTGTCCATCATCATCTCTTCCTTCCGGATCAGGACGCCCTTTTTCTCCGTTTCCATGGGACCCTTAATCAAAATGTATGTGGGCCTTCTGTTCGGCCCGGTGACCGGCGCTGCCTATGGCGTGACCCTGGATATCCTACAGTTCTTTATTTCCAACACGGGAGACGCCTTTTTTCCGGGCTATACCCTGACGGAGACTCTGGGGGTGTTCCTTTACGGCCTGTTTTTCTACAAACGGCCCCTGAGCTTAAGCCGTGTGCTGGTTGCAAAGCTCGTGGTGGTGGTGATCTGCAACATCCTGCTGGGCACGCTGTGGATCTCCATCATGAGCGGCAAGGCCTTTCTGTTCTATCTTCCGGTACGGGCTGGAAAGAACATGATCCAGTGGGTGGTGGACAGCCTGGTGTTCTTTGTCATCGCCCGTTCCCTGGAGCGCTCCGGCGTCACCAGGATGATCAGGCGAAGCTGAATTTAAGAAGCTTTTAAGGTTGTAAAAGTTGATTTCAGAAAGGCCAGAGGCTATAATAGAAAAGAGAGTCCCTTCCCGGCAAGAGGGTGGGGGATATGGAAAAGGGCGTCTCCGAAAGGGACAGCCGGAACTTGGAGGAATTTGAAATGAGCGAATGCACCCATAATTGCGAAACCTGCGGACATGCCTGCGGCGGTGCCGGCGGTCAGGAGACCTTTGATTTTTCCGCAAAGCTGGCGGAGGGCAGCCATGTCAAGCACGTTTACGCAGTCATGTCAGGAAAGGGAGGCGTCGGAAAATCCCTGGTAACGGGACTTCTGGCCTGCTCCTTCAATCAAAAGGGATACAGGACGGCGATCCTGGATGCGGACATCACCGGCCCCTCCATCCCCAAGGCCTTCGGCATCGACGGCGTGGGCCTTAACGTGACGGAGGACGGAAACCTGATGGTACCGGCGGAAAGCGAAAAGGGCACCCAGATCGTATCCGCCAACCTGCTTCTGAGAAACGATACGGATCCCATCATCTGGAGAGGCGCGCTGATCGCCGGAGCTGTCAAACAGTTCTGGTCCGAGACCTACTGGAAGGATGTGGATTACATGTTCGTGGATATGCCTCCGGGAACCGGAGACGTGCCCCTGACCGTATTCCAGTCCCTGCCGGTGGACGGCATCATCGTGGTAACGAGCCCTCAGGAGCTGGTGTCCATGATCGTGGCAAAGGCCGTGAACATGGCAAAAAAGATGAACATCCCCATCATCGGCGTGGTGGAGAACATGTCCTATCTGGAGTGCCCGGACTGCCACAAGAAGATCAGCGTCTTCGGCGAAAGCCATATCGAGGAAACTGCAAAGGAATACGGACTTTCCGTGCTGGCAAAGCTGCCAATCGATCCGAAGATCGCATCCTTTGTGGACGCAGGAAAGATCGAGTATCTGGACCTTCCCTACATGGAGAAGACCGTTTCAGACATCATCGCCATCGACAGCGTTCTGGACAAGACCGGGAAATAAAACTACTTTTTTCTGAAAGCTTTGCGCTGTCCCGTCCGTATATTTCAAAAAGGGACGGGACAGCGGAGATTTGAACATGAAAAACTACATTCTGAGAACAGCAGCAGTCTTATCTCTTGCCATGGGCCTCGCCATTCCAGCCTATGCAGGAGATACTTTTGTATATAGTCCGGAAATCCAGGCCCAGGTGACGGAAAACGCCAGGGATTTCCTCGCGGCAAACTGGCGGCAGACCGACGGCGCTTTCCGGTTCGGCGAACCGGCTGGCCCCGGGATCTTCCGGAACGACTGGGCAGGCTACAGCTATACGGTTCCGGATATCTGCAGCTACGATTACGGCAAGGAGGCCTATGACCGGGTCTTCTACAGCGAGTCCGACGCCGTTTATGACATGGGGACTGCCACGGATCTCATCGTGGTATCCCAGGACACCACCGAGGAAGCCCCGGATCCAGAGGTCCGGGAGGACGATGTGTTCCTGTTCAAGGTGCTGTTTTCCGACATGGGGGAGCAGGGGCCTGCAAGGGATCCGGAGGAATTTGCCCGGCGTCTCATGCAGCAGGCCTCCGGCAGCAGCCGGATCCCTGCCTATGCGGAAAAGGACAGCGTCAATATCAGCGGCGAGAGCTTTCTTCACTACAGGATGGACTACGGCGACATCATGCAGCAGATCTACCGGGAGGAGTTCGGAAACGACGGAAAAGAGCATCCGGCCTATGAGGAGACCTACCGCTATGCCCTGGATCTATATCTCAGGCAGGTGGACGATAAGCTGGTGACCTTTTATGCCATGACCTCCGGAAAATATTACGGAAAGACGGCGGAGCTCCTTGCGCCCCTCAGAATGCTCCGTCAGTAAAGGAACCACAAGTAAAGGAACCACAGCCTGCGAGGAAACACATGAAGGGAAAACGCATCATCGAGGTCCGGGACCTCTATAAAATCTATCAGGTAGGCAGCAACCGGGTCCATGCCTTAAACGGCGTCAGCTTTGATATCTACAAGGGAGAATTTGTGGCGGTGGTGGGAACCTCCGGCTCCGGAAAATCCACCTTGCTGAACATGCTGGCAGGACTGGAGCCTCCCACCAAGGGAACGATCCAGATCGCCGGAAAGCGCATCGACAGGATGAACGAGCGCCAGCTGGTGGCCTTTCGCAGGAACAACGTGGGATTTATTTTTCAGAGCTACAACCTGCTGAACACCATGAACGGCATCGAAAACGTGGCCATGCCCCTCATGTTCCGGGGCGTTCCAAAGGCCAAACGGGAAAAGCAGGCGGCAAAATACATGAAGCTCATGAACGTTCTGGATCAGGCAAAGCATATGCCAAACCAGATGTCCGGCGGACAGCAGCAGCGCATCGGCATCGCCCGGGCCATGGTGGTGGAGCCCAAGATCATCTTTGCGGACGAGCCCACGGGAAATCTGGATTCCCATACCACCATGGATGTGCTGCATCTGATGCAGCGGCTGGTGCGGGAGCAGCAGCAGACCCTGGTGATGGTGACCCATGACAATACCCTGGCATCCTATGCGGACAAGCAGATCCGCATCGTGGACGGGAAGATCGTTTCCCTGGAGTACGGGGAGCGGGGCCTTGAGATCGAAGGGGAAGATGCGGAGGCGGAAAAACAGCTGAGCCTCGGAGCGGGGGCGCAGCAGCCGCAGCAGGAGGAAGGGGAGCCGGAGACGGCGTCCCGGGAAAGGAAGGAGCAAGGAGTTTCGGAAAATGAATGAGAACAGGAAGAACAGACTGATGGAAAGAGCATTCTGGAAGGGCGCTTTGGTCCTGCTGGCCTGCCTGAGCCTTGTGGGAGGCCTGTTTACCGCGCCTGTCAGGGCCTACGCCTCCTATAACGATACCAACCTGAATACCTTTGCCCACGATATGGCGGATATCCCCGTGGGCGTGATCGGACAGCAGTTCGACGTGACCTTCCGCTTCGGCTATAATGGAAGCCAGGGCCTTTACAATCCTGCCTCCGAATATGTGGAGGACGTGAACGTCAGCCTCTCCAACGACCAGACCTACATGGGCGTCCAGGTAGAGGTGGGTACCAGCAAGAGCGCCTTTATCCAGCGGCTGGAGGAGCTGCTTGGAGACGATCTGGACAGCGCCAGGGCAGAGGAATACTACCAGGGCTATCTGGACGGCTACAACGATACCAGCAAAGGCACCATTTTGTATAACTACCCGGTGGATTCCGGCTCCTATCCCTTTGAGGTCAACGGACAGATCTTCACCCAGAAGGTGCATTTCGATACCCTGAAGCGGGGAGAGTACCAGGAGGTGACCTTCCGGGTGAACATCCGCAAGGACGCCCATGCGGGCTACTATGCGATCCCCATCGTCTTTAACTACAAGCTTCCCTATGTAGCTTATGTGGGCCAGCGGGGGCCCAACCAGCATGTGGAATACATCAACGTGTACATCCAGGAAAAGCCGGAGGTGGGGCAGCCCACCATCTCCACCACAGATGATCCCCAGTTTGCGGTAGGAGAGGACCAGACCACGCCGGAGGGCACCTATCCCCAGGTGATGAATTATTCCGTCCGGCTGCGGAACCGGAAGCAGAAGGTCTATGATGTCAGGGTCCGGATGGAGACTACCCTTGGGGAGGAGAAGGCCATCGTGACCCATCAGGGAATCTCCAGCTCCAATTCCACGGACTTCCCCTTTGAGATCAGCGAGGCGAACTACGATCAGAGCTTCGAAAGCCTGGAGCCGGAGGAGGTGATCGAGGTCCCCTATTCCATGGCCATCAAACGGGTGACCACCAGCGCCTATTATCCCATCAACTATACGGTGAACTACCGGCTGTCCCCCACAGGGGAGCTTTATCAGGAAAAATACACCTATATGGTAAAGATCAACAACCCGGTGATGGACGATCCCAACGCGGAAAAGGAAAAGGAGAGCAGCACGGAATGGAATGCCAATACGGCGGAAAAGTCAAGGCTCATCGTGGATTCCTACCGGATGGAGCCGGAAAAGGTCTATGCGGGAGACACCTTTTCCCTGGTGGTGGACCTGAAAAACGCTTCGGAGGGGATTCCTGCCACCAACATCCTGCTGACCTTTGAGTCCGAGACCACCGAGGATAAGTCCGCCATTTTTTCCACGGACAACGGAGCCAATTCCGTGGTGATCAACTCCCTGCCGGCAGGGGCTACGGAGCAGATCCGGATGGTCTATACCGCAAAAGCGGGTACCAACCAGGGCTCCTATAAGATCACCATCAAGGAAAAATACGACTCTCCGGAATACAAAAACGCGGAGGAGGAAGTCTCCATCGACGTGCCGGTATATCAGTATGCAAGGCTTTCCACCTCCTCCTTTGAGGTGATGCCCGCTTCCCTGGAGGTGGGCTCTGAAAGCAACGTCATGTTCGGCATCAACAATACAGGCAAGGTGACGCTGTACAACGTTTCCGTGAATTTCCAGGCGGATTCCATCAAGGAAAACAACGCCTATATCGGAAACATCAATCCGGGCAGCAGCGGGAATGTGGACGTGATGCTGTCGGCCATCGCCCCCACAGCGGACGACGGCACCGTGGTGGCGGAGATCAGCTACGAGGACGAATACGGAACCGTGTCCACGGTGGAAAAGACCTTTGAACTCTTTGTGACGGAGCCGGCCCCGGACATGGGCATGGAGGAGATGTACGATCCTTCCATGATGGAAGATGGGGGAGAAAACGGCGGCCTTCTGGAAGGCCTCAGAGCAAATCTGGCCTTTGTTCTGGGAGGGGCGGCGGCAGCCGTCCTGCTGGTGGTCATCGGCATCCGGAAATACAGAAAGCACAGGCTGGAGAAGGAGTCCAGGACGGAAGATGAAATTTAAGGATCTCTTAGGACTTTCCATAAGCAATCTGAAGCGCCGGAAGCTGAGAACCTTTCTAACGGTGCTGGGGGTGATCATCGGCACCGCCTCCATCATCGTCATGGTGAGCCTTGGCATCGGCCAGTCGGAGCTGCAGATGGAGCTGATCTCTGCCTCCAGCAGTCTTACCACGGTGTCGGTTTACGGCGGAAGCTCCGGCATGTATTATTCCGGCAGCAGCCAGTCCGGCCAGTCGGAGGAACCCCTTTATATCACCGACGAGGTGATGGAGCAGTTTGCCTCCCTGCCCCATGTGACAGGGGCAAGCCCCATGCTGAATTACTATGTCATCGCCAAACAGGGCGCTTATGAAAACAACTTCAACCTGGTGGGAGTGAGCCATGAATACATGGAAAATATCCCTCTGGGGGAGGGCAGCGTCCCAAAGGCGGGAGATAAGCAGCTCAGCCTGATCTACGGCAACATGATCCAAAGGGATTTTTCCAACGCAAAGACGGGAGAAGGCTACTGGAGCACCGGGGAGGAACCGGACGTGGACCTCGTGAACCGGCCTGTCTTTATCATTTTTGACCCGGACCGGTACTATCAAAGCCAGAACCAAAATCAGAGCGCCCAGGATATGACCGGCGCAGAAAGCGGCGAAACGGTCCAGCCGGTGACGCCTCCGAAAAAATACATCATTCCTACGGCAGGCATCGTAGAGGGCGGGCCGGAGGACTGGAACCAATATTCCTACAGCGTGTACTGCGATGTGGACGCCCTGAAAAGCCAGCTGAAGACTGTTTTTCGTAAAGACCCGATCCCCGGTCAGCCTACCAATAAAAAGGGCAAGCCCCTTTCCTATTTCGTTTACGATCAGGCGGAGGTCTATGTGGACGATATGGACAATGTGAAGGAGGTCCAGGATATGATCACTTCCATGGGCTTTCAGGCCATGTCCAACGTGGAATGGGTGGAAAGCAGCCAGAAACAGATGCAGGCCCAGCAGGCGGTGCTGGGAGGCATCGGAGCGGTTTCCCTTCTGGTGGCGGCCATCGGCATCGCCAATACCATGATGATGTCCATCTACGAGCGCACCAAGGAGATCGGCGTCATGAAGGTGCTGGGCTGCGATATGGACAATATCCGGGATATGTTCCTGCTGGAGTCCGGCTTTATCGGCCTTATGGGAGGCGTTCTGGGGGTCCTTTGCAGCTATCTGATCTCCAGGATCATCAACGCCCTGTACCTGCGGCAGCAGATGCAGGAGGCGGCTATGTACGGCACCGTTATGGGAGATATTTCCAGGATCCCCCTCTGGCTTGTGGGCATCGCCCTGGTGTTCGCGGTGCTGGTGGGGATGCTGGCGGGCTTTTTCCCGGCCAAGCGGGCCATGAAGCTTTCGGCGCTTTCGGCGATCCGCAATGAATAATTGAAAGCCATGGGGCTTTGTGCTATACTGGAGAGGATCGAAATTCCAGAAAACAGGAGGAGCAGGCATGAAGAAAATTCTCGTGGCGGGAGGCGCCGGATACATCGGCAGCCATACCTGTGTAGAGCTTTTAAATGAGGGATATGAGCCCATCGTGGTGGACAACCTTTACAATTCCTCGAAAAAGGCCATCGACCGGGTGGAGGAGATCACCGGTAAAAAGGCCACCTTTTACGAGGCTGATCTGCTGGACGAGAAAAAGATAACCGAGATCTTCGAAAAGGAGCAGCCGGAGGCGGTGATCATGTTCGCCGGTTACAAGGCGGTGGGAGAGTCCGTGGCAAAGCCTCTGGAGTATTACTACAACAACCTTACCAGCCTGCTTTTGATGTGCGATGTTATGCGGAAGCATAACTGCAAGAACATCATCTTCTCCTCCTCCGCAACGGTATACGGAGACCCCAAGGAGATCCCCATTACGGAAAACTGCCCCAAGGGCGAGATCACAAACCCCTACGGCCAGACCAAGGGGATGATCGAACAGATTCTGACGGATCTGCACAAGGCGGATCCCGCCTGGAATGTGGTGCTCCTGCGGTACTTTAACCCCATCGGCGCCCACGAGTCAGGCCTCATCGGCGAGGACCCCAAGGGCATCCCCAACAACCTGGTGCCCTATATCGCCCAGGTGGCCATCGGCAAGCGGGACGCCATCCATGTATTCGGCGACGACTACGACACCCCTGACGGAACCGGCGTGCGGGATTATATCCATGTGGTAGACCTGGCAAAGGGCCATGTGGCCGCCATCCGGAAACTTGCGGAGGATCCCGGCGTATTCATCTGTAACCTGGGAACCGGCCATGGCTATTCCGTGCTGGACGTGATCCATGCCTACGAAAAGGCCTGCGGGAAAAAGCTTCCCTATGTCATCGACCCGAGACGTCCCGGGGACATCGCTACCTGCTACTGCGATCCCACCAGGGCCCGGGAGGAAATGGGCTGGACTGCGGAGAAAAATATCGACGATATGTGCAGGGATTCCTACCACTGGCAGACCAAAAACCCCAACGGCTACGACGATCAGAGCGCAGTGAAGATGTGCCTGTCCTGATGGCAGCCAGCGGGTTATTAAGTGTAGACAGAAAGGCAGACATAAGGAGCGGCTGAAAGACTTATGGCAGATGTGATCGTGATCGGAGGCGGCGCAGCGGGCATGCTGGCCGCCTTTTCTGCGGCGGAATCCGGGAACCGGGTGACGCTTTTGGAAAAAAACGAAAAGCTTGGAAAAAAGATCTATATCACAGGCAAGGGACGGTGCAACCTGACCAACGCCTGTGATTTCGACGCATTTTTATCCCATGTGACGGAAAATCCCAGGTTTCTGTATTCCGCTCTGCGGGGCTTTTCCAACTGGGATATCTGCAGCCTGCTGGAGAGCCACGGATGCCCGGTAAAGACGGAACGGGGAGACCGGGTGTTTCCGGCGAGCAATCATGCCTCCGACGTGACCAAGGCTCTGGAGAGGGCTCTTCGGGAGGCGGGGGTCGCCATCAGGCTGGGCTGTGAGGTGCGGGAGATCCGGAAGGAACCGGAGGGCGGATTTCAACTTCGGTGCCGGCCCTTTGAGGGAACAGGAAGAAAAGAAGCGGAAGTTCGGAGGAAAAAAAGGGGCGCAGGCAGCTCCGAAGAAATGGTCTTTCAGGCAGATGCGGTGATCGTCTGCACCGGCGGCCTCAGCTATCCTACCACCGGCTCCACAGGGGACGGCTACCGCTTTGCAGAAGCTTTTGGCTTAAGCTGCAAGACTCCCTGCCCCTCCCTGGTGCCCCTTACGGTGGCGGAGGGAGACTATCAGGAGCTCCAGGGCCTGTCTTTGAAAAACGTGGCTGTTTCCGTCACGCCTTTGCGGGCGCCGGAACAGGTACTTTATGAGGAACAGGGAGAAATGCTCTTTGCCCATTTCGGCCTGAGCGGCCCCCTGATCCTGAAGGCCTCGGCCATCCTGGCCAGGCAGCTGGCGGAAGGGGAGCGGTTCGTGCTGTCCATCGATCTCAAGCCTGCCCTGAGTCCGGAAAAGCTTGATGAGCGGATCCTGCGGGATTTTTCCGAGGCGAAAAACATGAACATTGGGAACGCTCTTGGGAAGCTTTTGCCCTCGGCCCTGCGGCCGGTGATCCTGCGGCGGGCGGGCATCGGGCCGGACAGAAAGGTCCACGACATCACCAAAGAGGAACGGCACAGGCTGGCAAAAACCATCAAGGCCTTTGCCTTTACCATCACCGGCACCAGGGGTTTTGGGGAGGCGGTGATCACAAAGGGCGGCGTGGAGGTCTCCCAGATCAATCCCAAGACCATGGAGGCAAAAGCGGTTCCGGGACTTTTCTTTGCAGGAGAGGTGCTGGATATCGATGCCTTCACCGGGGGCTTCAACCTCCAGCTGGCCTGGAGCACCGGATACGCTGCGGGAAGATATGTGTAGGAAAGTTTGTTAATTTAGATTTATAAGGAAATTATGAATAAACATGATTTGCCAGAAAAAATTAATACATTTTTAAACTGCGTGATCGGAGCTTTTACAGGTGTGTTTATAGCAGAAAGCATCTATACATACTGGGACTATAAGACACACCCGGAGATATATGCGGTGACATCAGCGCCTTGGTATACATCTATCCTGCTGTTCGGCATCATAACTTTGGCAATTATCCTGGTGGCGTTGGTCATTAAACTTATCATCAGAAAGAAGATACGGAAAAAATGAAAAGGAAAATTACAACAATAAAGATGAAGCAGTGACCACAGGCATCTTTGTGGAACTTTTTCCTGCCGATATAAATTAAAGTGAAGATGACCTACTCTGCAGGAACAGTTATAGAAAGCGAAAAGTTACTTACAAGGAGGCCCATATATGGAACCATTATTTTCGTTTGAGACTGACTACGATAGGAATACCTTTATATCCATGGCACGGGCACTCAGGATGACTGTCCGGAAAAAGCACAGTAAAAGAAGCCATGTCCTTGGCTTGGCAGTAGCCTTTCTTGGCGTGGCTTCTATCATATTATGGGGACCGAAGCTGCTGACGATAACGGCAATCGCAGTTATCATATTGGTGCTTATCTTTGAGGACAAATTAAATGCCTGGGTCGCGATGAGGCGTATGCTGAAAGGCATGGAAAAGGTCAGGTCAGATTTCTATGAGGACAGATATGTGTCCGCCACGGATATTGGTACTACAGAATGGCACTATGATAAGATGAAAGCTATAGCAGAGGATAAGGACTACTTTTTATTTCTTTTCAGCGAGAGCCATACACAGGCTTATGATAAAAGGAAAATGACCGGTGGAAGCGGAGCGGATTTCAGGGATTTTATAATGCAAAAAACAGGCCTTAATGTGCAGAGGATATGAAATACTGTATAATTCAGTTGCTTACATCGCAACATCATTCAGTCTGAATATTCCCCGCTTGTTCCGATTTGTATTTTCTTATTTTAAATTCAAATGAAAAAAACATAGGAAAAGCGGGGAAGTATATTTTAGAATCAATTGTCACTGATCAGGAGGCTGTTGATTTCCTTTCATTCCCGGGCTCTCAAAGCTCCTTTATGATTTCCTCGGAGTCTCAAAGCTCAGGATCAGGCCGCCGCGCTCGGCATAGTAGCTGCAGAGCCCGCGGGTGGGCAGCAGCGTCACCTCTGCATGGGGCCATCTGTCAAGGATCCGATCCTTGAGCTTTTCCGCAAGGGGAAGATTGGCGCAGTGGCTGATGGCGGCCCTGCTGCCGGAAAAGCCTTTCTCCTCCATCTTGGAGAGGAGCAGCTCAAGGGCTCTGCCTGCGCCCCTGGTCTTTCCTTCGATGACGATCCGACCCTCGTCGCTGCCGGAGCCGATGCCCCACATGTTCAGGGCCCGGGCCACAAATCCTGCCATCTTGTTCATGCGTCCGTTTTTCACCAGGTTGTGGAAGGAGCACAGGGCAAAAAGGACCCTGGCCTTTGCAAGGTAATCCTTTGCGGAAAGGACGATGCTGTCAAAATCCGCGCCGCTCTGGATCAGCCGTTCCAGCTCTCTTACACAGAGCACCAGCTCAGGGCCGGTGGAGCAGGAGTCCAGGAGCGCGATCTTTTTCTGCGGATCCTCCTTCAGCGCCATATCCCTGGCGATGACAGCGCTGTTCATGCTGGCGGAGAGCTGGGAAGAAATGGTGATGGCGATGATGTTGTCTGCCTTCATAAACTCCTCCAGCCAGGCGTTGGGAGAGGGGCAGGCGGTGTGGCTTGCGCATCTGGGGTGCTCCATGGCAGTCAGCAATGTTGGAAGATCCAGGGTCTCATCGTCGATGAAATCCCTGTCTCCGACGCTGATGATAAAAGGAACGCTGGAAATCTGCAGTTCCCCCTCGGACCGGCTCATGGGGAACAGATCACAGCTTGAGTCGGTAACGATATTCCATTTCATATGGGGTCTCCTTTGATATACGGGGAAATGTTTCATTCCCGTTTTTCGTTCTTGATTGTCAGTTTCATTATATATGAGACGGCCTGGAATTGGAAGAGAAGCAGTTCATTTTTTTGAATAGGGAGGTAAAAAACATGAAAATGGTAACGCTTGGAAAAACAGGCATAGAGGTGCCGAAAAACGGCTTTGGAGCCCTGCCGGTACAGCGGGTAAATCTGGAGGAGGCGGTAAGCCTTTTGCAACGGGCATACGAAGGGGGCTTCCGGTTCTTTGATACCGCCCGGGCCTATTCCGACAGCGAGGAAAAGCTGGGAGCGGCCTTTTCGGAGGTAAGGCAGCAGATCTATATCGCCACAAAGACCGCTGCCCAGGACGGAGAGGGGCTTAAGCGGGATCTGGAGACCTCCCTCAGGCTGTTGAAGACCGATCATGTGGATCTCTATCAGTTCCATAACCCTGCCTTCTGTCCAAAACCCGGAGACGGCACCGGCCTCTACGAGGCCATGGAAGAGGCAAAGGCCCAGGGCATGGTGAAGCATATCGGCATCACCAACCACCGGATCAACGTGGCGAAGGAGGCCATCGCCTCAGGCCTTTACGAGACCCTGCAGTTCCCCTTCTGCTATCTGGCCACGGAGGCGGACCTGGAGATCGAAAAGCTGAGCCGGGAGGCGGGCATGGGCTTTATCGCCATGAAGGCCCTCTCTGGCGGGCTCATTACCAATTCTGCGGCAGCCTGCGCTTATCTGGGACAGTTTGACAACGTGCTGCCTATCTGGGGCATCCAGAGACAGCAGGAGCTTTCGGAGTTTCTGCAGTATATGGAAGAGCCTCCGGCTCTTACGGAGGAACTTTCCGCAGTCATCGAAAAGGACCAGAGGGAGCTTTCCGGCAGCTTCTGCCGGGGCTGCGGCTACTGCATGCCCTGTCCGGCAGGAATCGAGATCAATACCTGCGCCCGCATGAGCCTTCTGATCCGCCGTTCCCCCTCGGACAAGCAGCTGACAGAGGAGGCCCAGGCCATGATGAAAAAGATCGAGGGCTGCCTGCACTGCGGCGCCTGCGCAAAAAAATGCCCCTATGGTCTGGACACCCCAAGGCTCCTTGTAGAAAATTACAAGGACTATCAGGAGATCCTAGCTGGTAAACCGCTGTAAAAAAAGTGCCCTTCGGATCCGCGCAGATCCGAAGGGCTTTGTGTTAACTGCGCCACAAGGCGTTTTATTTGGGAAATAGTCTGGAATATTGTCTGGGCTTATTCCTTTACGGCGCCGCCCATAACGCCTGCTACGAACTGCTTCTGGAACACCATGAAGATGAACAGGATGGGCAGGGTAGCGATGGAGGTAGCCAGCAGGATCACGGCGAAGTCCTTGTTGGTAGGGTTGCCGTCCAGCACTGCCAGAGCTACCGGGAAGTTGTACATGTCCTTTGTTTCCAGGACGATCAAGGGCCACATGAAGTTGTTCCACATGGTGGTGAACATGTAGATCACCAGAGCGCTCAGGGCGGGCTTCACATTGGGAAGCACGATGTGGGTGAATATCTGGAATTCCGTGTAGCCATCGATACGGGCGGCCTCGATGAGGGCCGTGGGGAAGTTCATCATGTTCTGCCGCATGAGGAAGATACCAAAGGCATTTGCCAGCGAGGGCAGGATCACTGCCGCATAGGTATTGGTCATACCTGCGGAAACGAACATCTGGAACAGGGGCACATACATCACCTGTGCCGGGATCATCATGGAAACCATGATAAATCCGAAGATAATGCCCTTTCCCTTAAACTCATACTTCGCAAGGACATAGCCTGCGGAGGAGAAAAGGATCACGGCCAGCAGAACGAAGACCACAGACAAAAACAGGGTGTTGAAGGCAACCCGGAAGATGTCCATTTTCTCCACCAGGACGGAAAAGTTCTGGGCCAGCATGTCTCCGGGGATCAGCCTGGGAGGCGCTGCCAGAATGGCCTGGTTGGAGTTGGTGCCGCTGACAAACATGAAGTAGAAGGGGAACAGGGAGAGGAAAGCGGCCAGAATCAGTAAGAAATAAACACAGATTTTCTTAATCATCTTATTTTTCCTCCTTGTTCATTTTAAACTGGATAAAGGACAGTATGCCGATGATGATCACCATGACATAGCCGAGGGCTGAGGCAAAACCAAACTTCAGGAAGGTAAAGCCGTTGTCATACAGGTATTCTCAAAGGGTAATGGTAGCGTAGTTCGGTCCGCCCTGGGTAAGGATATAGGGCTCGTCGAAAAGCTGCAGGGTACCGATGGTAGAGGTAATGGTTGTAAAGAGAATGACCGGCTTGATGGACGGTATGGTGACATACCGGAGCTTCTGCCAGAAATTTGCGCCGTCCAGGGAGGCGGATTCATACAGATCCGTGGGGATCGCCTGAATGCCCGCCAGCAGGATCACCATGTTGTAGCCAACCCATCTCCAGGTGATGGAGATGATGATGGAGGCTCTGGCGGGCCATGCGGAGTAGATCCACTGGATCTTTTCACCGCCGAAGAACTCCACCAGGTAATTGATCAGACCATGGTCCGTATTGAACAGGACCTTGAAGATCAGGGCATAGGCAACCAGGGAGGTGATGGTCGGCAGGAAGGTGGACATCCGGAAAAATCCTCTGCCACGGATGAACTTCTGCTCGATGAGAACAGCGAGCAGAAGTGCGAGGCCGATCATGACCGGAACCTGGATGATGAGATAGAAAAATGTGTTGAACAGGGCTTTATAGAACACAGGGTCCTTGAAAAGCTCGATGTAGTTCTGTAACCCTACGAAATTATAGGTGCCGCCGGAAAACTCCGTGAAGCTGAGATAGAAGGAATAGATGATCGGGTAGATCATGAATACCGCAAAGATCACGACTGTCGGCAGCAGCATTGCGTACGGAAAAAAACGGCTTTTTTTAGATAATTTCATGATGGCCTCCAATACACATCCTGAAAAGCTTAAGAAAAAGCTTACTTACCGAACTTGGAAACAAGATCGTTCTGCAGTTCGTCAAGTGCAGTCTTGGGATCCTCTCCTTCAAGATAAACCTTGGAGCAGGCAGAACCTGCTGCGGAAAGAGCTTCGTTGAAGTTCTCAGTGTAGTTGACACTGGGAACGGTCTGACCAAGTTTGATGAAGGTCTCATAAATCTTCTGTCCGCCGAAGAACTCATCAGGCTCACTGAAGGTGGGGTCATCGTAAACAGGAATATAGGATGGGAACAGACCGTAATTTACAAAGCCGTCTACCTGAAGCTGCTGGTCTGTAAGAGCAAATTCTACAAATTCCTTAGCGATGTCCAGATTCGGACTTGTGGAAGGAATGACTAGGTTTGCGCCGCCATTGGTAGAACCTGCAGGATCCTTGCCTGGGAATGCAGGAAGATCGATAACGCCCCATTTGCCGGACTGATCAGGTCCTTTATCTTTGATGGTGCCGATCATCCATACAGCTTCTGGAATGGTGGCAACGTTTTCATTGACTACAACACCCTCGTATTCTGCCCAGTCACTGTAGTTCTGGGCGATGCCTGCGTCATAGATTTTCTTTGCCATTTCCATAGCCTCCAGAGCTTCCGGAGAGTTTACAATTGTATTGCCTTCTGCGTCAAAGAAACTGCCACCATTTTCAGTAAGGATGAGCTTCCAGAAATTAGAACCGTTGGGAGCGATAGGGAGCATCTTTACAGGCTCGCCGGAGGGCGTTGTGCAGGTTTCGGTAATCTTTTTGCCGGCCTCGATAAAATCATCCCAGGTCTTGATATCTTCGGCATTTACGCCGGCCTGCTCAAAGTAGTCTCTGCGATAGAAAAGGGCAACTGGGCCTGCATCCCAGGGGAAACCAACGATCTTTCCGTTTGCGCTTACCTCGCCGATCTTAACGTCAAGGAAATCATCCTCGTTTACGATATCGGAAAGATCTGCAAAACCATCGGGATATTTTGTGGCGTATCCGCTGACCTGCTCTCCTTCGATTTGAATGACATCTGCAAGGCCCTTGCCGGTGGAAAGGGTGGTAGCCAGCTTGGTGTAGATCTGGTCGGTACCCATTTCTTCGAAGGTGAACTCCACGTCCGGGTGGGTCTCCTTGAACTTTTCGGCAGCTGCCTGAAGCTGCTTCAAAGCCACGTCCCATGCCCATACGGTGATGGTGTTGCCGTCGCCGCTTTCAGCGCTGGCGCTGCTTCCACCGCCTCCGCAGGCAGTCAGGGCCAGCATTGCCGCTGCTGCAACTGCCGCTGCGGATGCAAACATTTTTACCTTTTTCATAATCAGATCCTCCTTTAGTAAAATTTACTGATCTTTAAGTCGTTTTTCCAATCTTAGATAGGTTGAATTGGTGGTAAACGACTGCTTCATGCTCACATAATAGTGCATTATGACTTAAAAGTCAACGCTTTTGGTAAAATTTCTTATCATTTTACCTGGTAAAATATTGACAATTTTACAAAACACAGATAAGATGGTACCAACGAAGAGCAGAACGTGTTCGTTGGTTTATATAGCAGAACGAATTTTTATCACCTAAGAGTTTCATTACCTATTTAATTTGAGGAGGTCTTCGGACATGCAGAACAGAATGAAGAAACGTTGGGAAGATCAGAGTCTTACGGGAATCGGCAGACTGCCGATGCGCACGGCCCGTTTTACCGACTCGGCAGAAGCGGAAAGCCTGAACGGAAGCTGGAGCTTTCTTTATTTAGAAGCTCCGGAATACAGCCCCCAGGGGTTTGAGCAGCCGGGCTGCGACCTTTCCGGCTGGGACACCATAGAGGTGCCCTCCTGCTGGCAGCTGAAGGGATACGACCGTATGCACTATACGGACGTTTACTATCTGTTCCCTTTAAATCCGCCCTATGTTCCCTCAGAAAATCCCACGGGAATCTATAAACGTACCTTTGATATCAAAAAAGCGGAGGCAGGCGCCCGGCGGGTGCTGCGCTTTGACGGCGTGGACAGCGCCTACGATCTTTGGGTCAACGGACAGCATGTGGGTTACAGCAAAGTATCCAGAGTGCCCTCGGAGTTCGATATTACCGATCATGTAAAGGAAGGCGAAAACGAGCTTACCGTCCGGGTATACAAATGGTCTGACGGTTCCTATCTGGAGGATCAGGACATGTGGTGGTTTTCCGGAATTTTCCGGGATGTGACCTTATATACCCTTCCGGCCATGCGAATCGCAGACTGCCGGATCCACAGCGACCTGGACGATACCTACCGGAACGGAAGTTTTTCTGCAAAGGTCACTGTTTCCGAGCCCGGTGGAACGCTTCGCTGGCAGCTTATGGCTCCGGATGGAAGCTCGGCGGCAGAGGGCTGCCTTGAGGTTTTGGAACAGGAGCTTTCCATCGAGGCTTTGCTTCAGGATGTAAGCCCCTGGACTGCGGAAACGCCGGCCCTTTATCAGCTGAAGCTTTCCTATGGAAAAGAGGGCGAAACCTGCCACGAGGTGAGCTACCGCACCGGCTTCCGGAGAATCGAGATCAAAGACGGCAATTTCCTGGTAAACGGCAAAGCGATTCTCATCAACGGCGTGAACCACCACGACTATTCTCCCGAAGGCGGCCGCACCGTGGACAAAAAGGTGCTTTTGGAGGATATTCTGATGATGAAGCGGAACAACATCAACGCAGTCCGTTTCTCCCACTATCCTTCCCTGGAATGCATTTACGATTACTGCGACGAATACGGCCTTTATGTGATCGACGAGGCGGATCTGGAATGCCACGGCTTCGAGTGGGCCCATATCTACGACCGAATCTCCGACGACCCGGAATGGGAGAGGGCCTATGTGGACCGGGCCGTGCGGATGGTGGCGAGGGATTACAACCACCCCTCCATCATCATGTGGTCCCTGGGAAATGAGTCCTGCTTCGGCGTGAACTTCAAAAAGGAAGCGGAAGCCATCCGGAAGATGGATCCCTCCAGGCTGATTCATTATGAAGGGGATTTTGAAGCGGAGATCGCAGACGTGTATTCCACCATGTATTCCCGCTTAAAGCCCTTGAAGGAGATTGCCCTGTCCAAGGACAAGGGCAACAAGCCTCATATCCACTGCGAATACGGCCATGCCATGGGCAACGGCCCGGGATGCCTGGCGGATTATCAGGAACTTTACAGGACCTATAAACGGCTTCAGGGCGGCTTCATCTGGGAGTGGTACGACCACGGCATCAAAAAACAGGAGGCGGACGGAACCGTTACCTATTTATATGGCGGAGATTACGGCGACTTCCCCACCAACAGAAACTTCTGCATCGACGGCCTGCTGCTGCCGGACCGGACCCCTTCCCCGGGCCTGATCGAGTATAAGCAGGTGATCTGTCCCGTATCTATCAAACGGGCGGGAGGCCAGACGGATCTTTATGCGGTCCACAACTATTACGATTTCCGCAGCCTTGCGGGGATCCGTCTCCACTGCTGCATCACCGATGGGGAAAAGGAACTTCGGGCCTGGGACATCGAGGATCTGGATCTGCTTCCGGGAGAGGAAAGGCTGCTGCTGATTCCTCATGGAACCATTGACCCGGAGGAAAATAAGGATTATTATTTGAACATTCGCGTGCAGGAAAAGCAGGCTTCCAATTATGCGCCGGCAGGCCATGAGCTGGGGGTTTTCCAGTTCGAGCTTCCGGAAAAGCGTCTGGTGCAGGTCTCCCACAAAGCGGGAGAGGCTGCCCTTGAGGAAAATGCGGTGGAGATCCAGGTGACCGCAGGGGACTGCCGTTACCGGTTCGACAAGGTGCTGGGACGGCTTATGTCAGGGGAGAAAAAGGGCGAGCCCTTCCTTCTTTCCGGTCCGGTATTCACCGTAGACCGGGCGGACATCGACAACGATATGTATAAGACTGACGACTGGTATAACAAATACTTCCTGAGCCGCCCGGTGGAGGAAACGGAGTATGTTTCCGCAGAGAAGAACGAACAGGGCGTGCTGGTATACATCCAGAAGTACTTTGGCTGCTATACCCAGGCCTGGGGCTTCCGGAACGTGTATCAGTATCAGATCTACGCAGACGGCGCTGTGGAGGTGACCCTGAAGGGCTCCGCTATCCGCAATCCCGCCTTCGAGCCGGAATTTCTGCCTCGCATCGGCGTGGAGCTCCAGCTGCCCAAGCGTTTCTGGAACGTGCGCTGGTACGGTCTTGGCCCGGAGGAAAACTACTGCGATACCAAAGAAGCGGCCATCATGGGCGTCTATGAAAAGACCGTGGATCAGATGCATACGGCCTATGTGATGCCCCAGGAAAACGGCCACCGGGAATCCGTGAAGTGGCTGAGCCTTTCCGGAGAAGGGGATGGGGTCACCATCCATATGCCGGATGGGCTTGGCATCAACGTTCACGATTACACCAGAGAGGACCTGCGGAAGGCAAAGCATCCTGTGGAGATCCGCCACGAGGATTATCTGGTGGTCAATCTGGATCACAGCCACTCCGGCGTGGGAAGCAATGCCTGCGGACAGGAACAGACAGAGGAATGCAAGACCAGGATCGAGGATTTCCTGATGCGCTTTACCATCTGTCCTGCAGCGGAAAAGAGGTAAAAGGGAGAAAAAGAAACGATGAAAAAATGGATGGCAATCGGCGGACTCGTGTTAGTAACGGTGATCTGGGGAGGCGGCTTTGTGGCCAGCGATATGGCGCTGGAAAGCCTGACCCCCTTCCAGATCATGACGGTCCGCTTCCTGATGGCCGCGGTGCTGATGGGGCTTATCAGCTTCCGGTCCTTGAACCACATTACAAAGGAAGAAGTACGGGCGGGAGGCCTTATGGGCATTGCGTTGTTTGCAGCCTTTTCCCTGCAGATCATCGGCCTGCAGTATACGACCCCTTCGAAAAACGCCTTTCTGACGGCCCTGAACGTGGTGATCGTGCCTTTCATCGCCTTTCTGGTGCTGAAAAAGAAGATCCCGGGAAAGGTGCTGATCGGAGCAGTCATGGCAGTGGTGGGCGTGGCCCTTTTGTCTCTGGACGGAGACCTGACCCTGAGCATCGGAGACCTGCTGACCCTTCTGTGCGCAGTGGGCTTTGCCTTCCAGATATTCTTTACCGGAGAATTCGTGAAAAAATACAGGGCTACCGTGCTGAATTTCCTGCAGATGGCCACGGCCTTTCTGCTGTCGGTGATCTTTATGGTAGCCTCTGGCCAGACGGAGTTCCAGGTCACGGCCCAGGGATGGCTCAGCGTCATCTATCTCGGCGTGGTCAGCACCACCATCTGTTACCTGCTGCAGACCGCCTGCCAGAAATATGTGGATGAGACCAAGGCAGCCATCATCCTGTCCATGGAATCCGTGTTCGGGACCCTGTTCTCCATGCTGATCCTGCACGAGGTCCTGACCCTTCGGATGTTTGCAGGCTGCGGCATCATCCTGGCTGCGGTGATCATCGCAAACCTTTCCGAAACGGAAGGAAATTCTTAAACAGAATACGAGCAAAGTAGAAGGGAGCGCCCTTTGGGCGAGAAGATCGATATGAACGAAACTTTTTTAAATAACCTGCTTTCCTCCATTTCCGTATCTGGCTATGAGGAACCGGTGCAGCAGGCGGTGCGGCAGGAGCTTTCCGGCTGTGCCCAGGAGATCCGGCAGGATGAGATGCAGAATCTGGTGTGCGTGCTGAACAAGGAGCAGGACACCAGGATCCTCCTTTCCGCCCATGCGGATGAGATCGGCCTCATCGTATCGGACATTACGGAAACCGGCAGGCTGTCGGTGATCCGCAGAGGCGGGATCATCGCGGAAACCTGGCCTGGACGGCAGGTACAGATCAAAACGAAAAAAGGCATCATCTACGGGGCGGTGGAGGTCACAAGAGAGCTGTTCCAGGAAAAAAAGCTTTCCGCAAAGCAGCTGAAGATCGATATCGGCGCGCAGAGCCGGGAGGAGGCGGCTGCCCTGGTGGAGATCGGGGATCCAATCGTTCCGGATACCCAGATCCGGAAGCTTGCAGGAGGCCGTTTTTCCGCAAGGGCCCTGGACGACCGCATCGGCGTATATGTGATCTCAGAGGCCTTTAAGCGGGCTGCAGGGGCTGGCTGCAAAAACGGCGTTTACAGCGCCTCCACCGTGGGAGAAGAGGTGACCAAAAGCGGCGCCTACTGGGTCAGCACCAGGGTAAAGCCCACGGTTGCCATCGTGGTGGATGTGACCTATACCAGCGACTACACCGGCATGGACCCGGCGGAGACGGGGAACGTCCGCCTGGGAGGCGGCGCGGTGCTGTGTAAAAACCAGCTGATCCCCGCCTGTCTCAACCACAAGCTGGCGGAGCTTGCCAAAAAGCACGGCATCCCGGTGCAGTGGGAGGTGGCGGAGTCCTGGAGCTGCACCGACGCGGACAAGATCCATTTTTCCAACGAAGGGGTGCCTACGGTGCTGGTTTCCGTTCCCCTCCGGTACATGCACACCCCGGCAGAGGTGGCGGATGAACGGGACGTAGAGGCCTGCATCGCGCTGATCAGCGCATTTCTGCTGGAATACGAAGCCTGATATCCAGGAAAAAGGGCTCGGCCAATGTTTTTGATTTTGGACAGCCCCCGGCTGTCCATTTTGTTGCAAATGAAAAAGGGATATGTTACAATTAAATGATAGTTAAGGAGTAGGAAATGGCAACAATCAAGCAGATCGCAGAGCTGGCAGGCGTGTCCGTTACCACCGTGTCCCGAATCCTGAATTACGATGATACGCTGAACGTGCAGAGTCAGACGAAAAAAAGGGTCTTCGAGGCTGCGGAGAGCCTGGAATATCAGGTAAAGGAAAAGAAAAAGAAGAAAAAGAAGCTGAAGATCGGGCTCTTAAGCGCCTATTCGGCAGAGGAAGAGCTGGAGGATCCCTATTATCTGGCTATCCGCCTTGCCATCGAAAAGAAGGCAAAGGAGGAGGGCAACAGCTGCCGCCGCCTGGAGCAGGACGGCATCGGGGAGATCGGGGAAAAGCAGGACGGGCTGATCTGCATCGGCACCTTCAGCAGGGCCGTGGTAGACCAGCTGCGCAGGCTGGAAAAGCCTGTGGTGTTCGTGGATCTGACAGAAGAGGGGGATCTTTTCGATTCCATCCTGGTGGATTCCAGGGACGGCACCAAAAAGGTGCTGAAATATCTCCTGGAGGAGGGCCATACCAGGATCGCCTTTCTGGGAGGCTATGACGTGGACAGCGACGGCATCCCCCACGAGGACCGGCGGGCTCAGCGGTATAAGGAATATATGGAGCGCTATGGCCTTTTGAAGGATTCCTATGTGCTGCTGAAGGGCTATACCCTCAACGACGGCTACGAGATGGGCAGGCAGCTCCTTGAGGAAAACCGGGAAGAGCCTCCTACGGCGATCTTTACCGCCAACGATACCATCGCGGTGGGCTGCTACCGGGCCATCCAGGAGGCAGGCCTTACGGTGGGGAAGGATATCAGCGTGGTGGGCTTTAACGATATTTCCATCGCAAAGTATATGAGCCCGCCCTTGACCACCCTGCATATTTACATGGACTTTATGGGTGCAGAAGCGGTTTCCCTCCTGGAGGAACGCCTCCACAGGGGCCGGGAGGTCTGCAAGCGGGTGTACATCCCGGCAAAGCTGACCCTGCGGGACAGCGTGGCGCGGCTGAAAAAATAAAACAAAAGATCATATCGCCCGGGTAATAAAAAGCACAGCATATAAAGGATTTTCGTGTTTTTCCCTTTATATGCTGTGTCTTTCTCAATCATGGAGTATACGGGACTTGAACCCGTGGCCTCCACACTGCCAGTGTGGCGCGCTCCCAACTGCGCCAATACCCCTTAAGCAAAAATATTATACCCATTACTTAAAGCTGTGTCAAGAAATTCACCACATCCTTAATTGTAATCCGAAATTCCATACCTGATCTTCCGGACAGAATAAAAAGTTAATAGTTATAGATGAAAGAGAG
>CALWLA010000016.1 GCA_944381405.1 uncultured Lachnospiraceae bacterium
GAGTTCGTGGGCCTCGTCCGGCGGGACACGGTCGGCGATGTAACGCTCCGACATCTTGACCGCTGCCCACAGGGCCTCGTCGGAGATCCTGACCTTGTGGTGCTCTTCGTATTTCGGCCTGAGGCCCTGAAGGATGGCAAAGGTCTCCTCCTCTCCGGGTTCCTCGATGTTCACGGGCTGGAAGCGGCGTTCCAGGGCCGAATCCTTTTCGATATGCTTTCTGTATTCCTCCACCGTGGTGGCGCCGATGATCTGAAGCTCTCCCCTCGCCAGGGCCGGCTTCAGGATATTGGCCGCATCCAGCGCTCCCTCTGCTCCTCCGGCTCCGATGATGGTATGAATCTCGTCGATGAAAAGCAGCACGTCTCCCCCGGACTGGGCTTCGGCGATCACCTTCTTGATGCGTTCCTCAAACTCGCCCCGGTACTTGGAGCCTGCCACCATGCCGCTCAGATCCAGATTCAGAAGCCGCTTTCCTTCGATGGTCTCCGGCACGTCTCCGCTGGCGATCATCTGGGCCAGGCCCTCCACCACGGCAGTTTTCCCGACTCCCGGCTCTCCGATGAGGCAGGGATTGTTTTTCGTCCTTCTGGACAGGATCTGGATCACCCGCAGGATCTCCTGCTTTCTTCCGATGACCGGATCCAGCTTTCCCTGACGGGCAAGCTCCGTCAGATCCCTGGAATACTGGTTCAAGGTAGGGGTGGTATCGTTCCTACGGCCCCCTGCCTTTTCCTGCTCCTCCCGATACTCCGGAAGGTCCTCCCCGATGGCCCGAAGGATGTCTCCGTAAAGCTTCTGGATGTTGACGCCCAGGGTGTTCAGGATCCTGGAAGCCACACAATCGCTGTCCCGCAGGATCGCCACCAGCAGATGCTCCGTACCGATCATGGGAGAGCGGAACCGCACCGATTCCTTATAGCTCTGTTCCAGGATCCGCTTTGCGCTGGGGGTATAGCCGGAGCGCTCTGCGATATAGACCGGATTCTGGGGAGAAACAAACCGGTCGATCAGGGAGATCACCGCGTTTTCATCTATATGGTTCAGGCCCAGCACTCTTGCCGCAAGGCCTGTCTGCTCCCGGATGAGGCCGCAGAGGATATGCTCGGAACCGATATGCCGGTGTCCCAGCTCCTCCGCCGTATCGTAGGCCAGCTCCAGGGCCCTTTTTGCTTTTTGTGTAAACTGCTCCATTGTAAAAACCTCCGGCTACCTATTTTAAGGTAACCGGAGGCAAATATCAATGAAGAAGCTATAAAAACTTATAAAAATTAAGTAAATTTAGATGTTGAAGGTATCGAACTCATCGTCCTCCGGGTCCTTGCCGGAGGCTGCTCCTTCCTTTTTCTCTGCAGGCTGCTCCGCACTGGAGGCTGTCTCTTCCTTCTGCTTCGACTCCGTTCCGGGAATCGGCATGGTGTCCTCCATGTTCTTTGCACCTCTGCGTCTCGACTGAGGCCGCTTCAGGACCTGGGTCTCATCCATGGCCGCAGGCTGCTGAGGCTCCGTTTCCTCGTAGTCGTGCTGGAGGATGCTGCCGTCATAAACCTCTTCGGGCTCCTGGGCCGCCGTCTCCTGCTGTGCTTCATGACGGCGCTTTGTTTCCGGTCTCTGGGCTGCCTTCAGCTTTGCGAAGAGATAGATCACCGTTGCCAGAAGGATCACGCCGATGAGGGCCAGGATGCAGATCACCAGGAAGCGCATGTCGTAGTCCTCCACCAGCTGGTTGTAGCGGTTCTGCAGATCCGTGTATTCCTGTCCGCTGACAGAGCCTGCCGCCAGGGGATCTTCAAAATAGCGCTGGATGGTCTTTTCCGTCAGGTCGTAGCGGTAGAAGCTCAGCTCGCCCTGATCGTTCATACCATATACCACGCAGTACTTCGGATCCTCGGTATCAGCGCCCCATACCCAGCCCTGGACTCTCTGGCCGTCGATGAGGATCGTTCCTGACTTGAAGCCCTCGGGGATCTGAACGTCAGAGCCCGGATTCATGATGGTGATGGTCTTGCCCTTGGAGGAAAGCTGTACGCCGGAGTTTTCCGTTTCCGTTGCCTGGGACTCGGTCTCTCCCTCTGCGCCGGCAGTCTCTGCAGGCTGGGTCTCATCGCCGCCCTCGGTCTTGTGCACCAGAAGGGTGTATTCCTTCCGGGTCTGTCCATCCGCCGCCGTTACCGTCACCGTGATGGTGTTGTCTCCGATCTGCAGTCCCTCGTTTCCGCTGAGGATGACATTTGCGCCGCCATCCGCCGGAAGGGCGTTGATGGACAGCTGGTCCACAGAGGTGCCCACCGTGGTCTCATAGCTGGTCACCTCCGGAGAAAAGGCCGGGCTCAGGGTGCCGGGTACGATCTCAAAGGCGGAAAGGTCCGCATTGCTGGATACCTCTTCCCCTGCAGAGGCCGTTACCGTAGAGCTTCCCGTATGGCTCAGCTCCACCACCTGTCCTGCGTCGTCATAGACCTCCTGGGTATTGACCGTCAGGGCTGACTGTCCTGCCGCCAGGGTCTTGAATTTCAGATTGTATTCCAGAACGCCGGTGCCTGCGCCGTTGGAGGCCCCATGGACCCGCACGGTGCCTGCGCCGCCGTCGGCGTCCGTTCCTGCCACAAACTCCAGCATCGCCGGATCATAGCTGATGGTCACCGTCGCGTCGGAGAGCTTTGCCTCTCCGTCCGCTGCGATCTTCATGGTCACGTTGACCTCAGCGCCGGCATCCACCGTGGGATCGGAAAAGCTCAGCTTTCCCGTAGCCGCAAAGGCGCTGACCGTCATCATGATGGACAAAAGCACCGCCGCGGCAGCCGTTTTCAAACACTTCCACTCTTTCATTCCTGATATGCTCCCCTCTGTCTTACCCGCCTTATCCGATCACGATCACATTGCCGGAGGGTCCCTCGGTCCCTCCGCCGGGTACCGGCTGCGGGCTCTGTCCTGCTCCGGTCCCCTCCGAAGCAGAAGCCGGACCTGCTGGCTGGCTTCCGGTTCCGGAGGAGGGGCCGGTGGTCCCGGTACCGCCCGGTACCGCAGTTCCATCCGCGCCTTCCCTCCGGTTGATATTGACGATATACTGCCGCTGGTCTCCGTTTTCGGCAGTGACCGTGATGGTAAAGGTGTTCAGACCTGTATTCAGGCTGACTGTGCCTGCGCCGCTGACCGTTGCGTTGGAATCGATGGTCTTTGCGACGATGTTCACTGTAGCTACGCTGCTGTCCACGATCAGATCATAGGACTGCACGTCCATCTGATAGCTGGGGGTCAGGGTATAACCCTCCACCGCGATGCTCTGCAGCTTGTTGTTGGGATTTCCATCCTTGGAGGGCATGGGACATGCCGTCTCCGGCATATTTTCGTAGACCGGGATCTTGAACTCCAGGGAGGTGGCCTTCACCGCCTGGCTGTAGGCCTCGGAAACCTTCGCGCCCTCGTTGGCCGCTGCCGGCACGTTGGTCATGTACTGATGGTTGTACTTATTGCTGCCCTGGACGTTGAACTTCTTCAGATAGAAGGTGTCCTGGCCCTTCTGCACATAATTCGCGCCGTAGGCCTGCGCGCCGCCGATGATGGATTTTTCGATGCTGTTCCAGGGCCGTCCCCCGTCTCCGCTCTGGGAGGCGTACTGGAGGCCTGCGGTCACGGCGTTCATGCCGTCGTGGGCATAAGCGCCGATGTTGAAAAAGTTATAGTAGCCCGGATAGGTGCTGCTGGTACCGGAGATCAGATCAGAGGTACCGTTGACGCCCTGTTCCTGGATGATCATGGAGGCCAGAACATAGGGGCTTACGCCGGAAAGCTCCGCCGCCTTCATGATGATGTCCACATAGGGCACCTTTTTCATCTTTACCATCTGAACCGCTCCGGAGGCGGAGCCGCCGGAAACTGCGGAAGCAGGCTGGGTATATACCACGCCGTCGTGGCTGGTCCAGCAGCCGTTTGCATCGATGAGATAGCCGTCGATCTCCGTATTGGCTGCCATATAGCCGTTGTCATAGAAATAGTAGCACTCCGCCGTGCCGTCTCCGTTTCCGTCCAGCCAGTTCCAGCCGGTGAGATAGGTACCGTCATCGTTCTGATACCACCATCCCTGGCTGTTCTGCTGCCAGGCGCCTGCATAGGCTTCAAAGCTTCCCGTCAGGGCTGAAAGGAGCCCCTGGAAGAGCTCTTCCGCTGCAGAAAAGAGCCTGCTAAGATCGATGGCCGCCGTGGGCCCTGCGATGATCACGCTGCCGTCGGCGGAACCGCTGCCGCCGGAGGCGCCGGGGCCGCTGTTGACAAAGCCGTTATCCGAGGAAGCGCCGGGTCCCTGTACCACAGAGGTGCCCCCTCCCTGGGATGAACCGCCGCTCTGGGATGAGCTGCTGCTCTGACTGCTGCCGCTGCCCGAAGAAGTCCCGGTGCCGCTCTGGCTGCTGCCGGAGGCGCTTCCCTGGGAAATCGCTCCGTTGGCGTCTACCGCCACCTCCACCACGGTGCCGCCCTCGATCTGGCTGCCCTCCAGAGGCACCAGGGCGTCCCCCGCAAGGAAGGTCCCCTCCACGATGTTCACAAGGCCCTCCCGGGTCTGGCTGGAGGCGTCGTAGGACTGAAGCTCAAACTGATAGATATAGGGCTCCGACAGGAAATTCCTGGGATCCATGTAATAGCTGATGATCTCTGAGGAGGCTGCCTGCCAGGCCGCTCCGTCAAAGCCGGGCCAGTAATTGTTTGCCCAGTCAAAGGCGCCGGTCTGGGTAGACTTCCAGGAGGACTTTGAGGTCTTATAGACCAGATTCCGTCCTACCTTGCTTTCCTCCTGAATCACCGTATTCCAGTCAAGGCCCGTGTGCTGGGCCGTGAAGATCCAGTTGGGATACTGCTGATGCAGGCCTCTCAGATCGTTTTTATAGCTCTCCGGAAAGCCCTGCTGGTTCATCCACGCCTCGAAATTGGCGTCGGAGGCGCTGTAGACCGTGGGCTGCTTGATAAAATCATGCCGCGCATAGCCTGTTTTTCCGTTTCCGTAGCTGATCTGATACCAGACCTGTCCGTCGGATCCCGTGGTCTGCCCCGTTACGGTGACGCTGGTATTATTGCCCAGGGTATCCACCGCGCTGTAGCTGGTGCCGGGACCGGAACGGACGTTCAGGGTGGTGGCCTTTACCAGCCCCTGCCAGGTATCTGCCAGAGCGGTGACCCCGCCGAAAAAGCCCCTGCCGCCTTCCGTAAAGCCCAGGGGTTCCAGAGCCAGCGCGCCTGCCAGAAGCAGCGCGCCTGCCCGTTTCATATATGATCTTTTCATTCGTTTCTGAAGCCCTTTGATTTTTTGCGTAATTTTCCTCATAATGCAACCATTATAAAATTTCAGTTTTTGTTTTTCAATACGCTTCACGAAATCATCATTTTACCGTAAGAGAATTGTAAAGAGCCTGTATCTCCGTCTGGGTGAGGGCTCTGTACCCGCCCTCCGGCAGGCTTTCGTCCAGCCTGAGGGGGCCCATGGCGAGCCGCTTTAGCCTGGTCACCTGGCTTCCTACAGCCGCAAACATCCGCTTGATCTGGTGAAACCGCCCCTCGCAGATGGTGATGTATATCCTTGAAAAGGGCTCCTGCTGTCCCTCCGCAGGCCTGAGGCTGCAGGGCAGCGTCGGCTTTTCATCTCCGATATCCACCCCCTGGGACAGCCGCTCCATATCCTCCCGGCTGATCCCCCGGGAAAGCTCCGCATAGTAGGTCTTCCCCACATGTTTTTTGGGCGACAGCAGCCGGTGGGCCAGCTGTCCGTCGTTGGTGATCAGCAGAAGCCCCACCGTATCCTTGTCCAGCCTGCCTACCGGGAACAGATCCTTCCGTTTTCTGGAATCGATGAGGTCCACCACGCAGCGCTCCTCCTGCTTCCGCAGATCCGCCCTGGAGGCGGAAATGACGCCTGCAGGCTTGTTCAGCATATAATATTCACAGGCTGTATAAAGGATCTCTTCTCCGGAAAGGGCGACCCGGTCCCTTTCCTCCACCTTCCGGCCCGCATTTTTTTCCGGGAGGCCGTTTACCGTCACCCTTCCGGCAGCGATCAGCTTTTTCACCTCGCTGCGGGTCCCGGCTCCCATATCGCATAAATATTTATCCAGGCGCATAGCCGTATCCCTTTCTCCTGACGCTGTCATCAGGCCTCCGGAAGGTCCAGAGGTCTTATGGAAACCTCCCCGGAGTTGAGCACCGTAAGCCCCTCCGGGGTTTCCACCTCCAGATTTCCCGCATCATTGATGCCGACGGCCTTTCCCTGCCGCCTTCCCGAAGGGGTGTTCCACCAGATCTCCCTGCCCAGGACCAGGGAACGGCTGCGGTATTCCTCCATAAGCGCCGGGCTCTGCAGCTGTTCCGTCAGGGCAAACAGCTCTTCCGCCACCCTGGCGATCATTTCATTCCTGGAGACCCGCAGGCTCCCCAGGGAAGCCGCCACCGGCCGCAGCGCCTCCGGAAAGCTCTCCTCCGCCGTGGATACGTTGATGCCGATCCCTACGATGGCGGCCTCCAGCATGCCGTTTTCAAAATTACCGATGCCCTCTGTCAGGATCCCGCAGACCTTCCGGTCTCCCAGCCATACGTCGTTGACCCATTTGATTCTGGGCGTTTCCTGGGAAAAATCCTCGATGGCCCGGCATACCGCCAGGGACGCCGCCACGGTAATGGGCAGGAAATCGGCGATCCTTCGATCCGCCCGGAGCAGCAGGGACATATAGATTCCCGTATCCGCAGGGGAATAAAAGCTGCGTCCCAGGCGGCCCTTCCCGGCAGTCTGGCGGTTGGCCGCAACCAGCGCCAGGGCCTTCCCGGTCTTTTCAAAAAATCCCTCTGCCGCAAGCCGTTTTGCAAAGGTGTTGGTGGAATCCACCTCCTGCAGGACATAGATCCCGCAGTCCTGCCACCGCTCCGGCAGATGCAGGCGGATTCCCTCCTCAGAAAGCCGGTCGCTGTCTCCAGAAAGGGTATAGCCCCGGTTCTTCACCGCTTCGATATGATACCCCTCCTGCCGCAGGGCCTGTACCGCCTTCCATACCGCCGCCCGGCTGACGGAAAGCGCTCCGGCGATCTCTTCGCCGGAGACCGAAAGGCCCCTGTTTTCCTCCAGGATGCGTATCAGTTCCTGTTTCAAAGACATTAAGCTTCCTCCCTTATCCCTTTCCGCAGCGGCAGGAGCATTCCCGGAGACACCGACAGCTCGTCGATCCCAAGCTCCAGGAAAAAGCCTGTCAGGCTCCTGTCCGCTGCCAGCTCTCCGCAGACCGCGGCCTCTTTTCCCGCCTTGTGGGCTGCCTTTACCGTATACCGGATCAGCCGCAGCAACGCCTCCCGGGAAGGGTCGCCGCAGCCTGCAAGGCGGTGGTTCTGCCGGTCCGCCGCATAAGTGTACTGGGTCAGGTCATTGGTCCCTATGCTGAAAAAATCCGCTTCCCGGATCAGAAGATCTGCCGTAACAGCCGCCGCCGGGGTTTCGATCATGACCCCCTGCCGAATCCCCTTCCGGAAGGGGAGCCCCTCCTGCAAAAGCTCCTCCTCCGCCTCTCTGAGGAGCCTGCGGAGTCCGGAAAGCTCCCTGATAGAGGTGATCATTGGATACATGATGGATAGGTTTCCGTAAAGGCCTGCCCTGAGCGCCGCCCGCAGCTGAGGCTTCAGAAGCTCCGGCCTGTCCAGGCCGATGCGGATCCCCCGGTATCCCATGGCGGGGTTTTCCTCTCTTTCCTGCTGCAGATAGGACACCTGCTTGTCCGCTCCGATATCGAAGGTCCGGAGGATCAGCGGTTTTCCCCGGAGGGCCTCCGCCGCCGCCCGGTAGATCTGAAACTGCTCCTCCTCTCCAGGAGGCGCAGTCCTTCCGAGATACAGGAATTCCGTCCGGAACAGCCCTACCCCCTCGGCTCCCCTGGAAAGGGCCTCCTTCAGGTCGGAAAGCCCGCCGATATTGGCATAAAGGCGGATGCGCCTGCCGCTTTTTGATACCGCCGGCAGATCCTTGAGGGCGAGAAGCTCCTCCGTCTCCCGGGCGCTTTCCGCCTGTTTCTTTCTGAGACTGGAAAGTTTCTCCTGGTCCGGCTCCAGCCAGACAAATCCTGCGTCTCCCTCCACTGCCGCCAGCCTGCCCTCTGCCTCCTGCGGAAGGTCGATGCCCGTCACCGCCGGGATGCCCATGGTGCGGGCCAGGATCGCCGCATGGGACAGGCTGGAGCCCTGCCTCGTGACCACCGCCAAAAGGTCCTTTGGCGAAAGCTTCAGCAGATCTCCAGGCAAAAGCTCCTCTGCAAACAGGATACAGGGCCCCGGAGAAACCTCTCCTTCGGCCTCATCTCCCAAAAGCCGCAAAAGCCGAAGCTCCGCATCCCGGATGTCCGCGGACCTGGCCCGCAGATATTCCTCCTCCATGCTGCAGAACTCCTGAAAAAGCGCCTCTGAAACAGAAAACACCCCATATTCGGCGCTGACCTGCTCCCGGCGGATCATATCCTGGATCCGGCCCATATAGGCGGGATCGGAAAAAAGCAGACGGCAGGCGGAAAAGATCTCTCCCGCCTCCCGGCCGCCCCAGCCTGCCGCCTCCTCAGCCATGCGGATAAGCTCCCCTTCCGCCGCCCTTCCGGCCTCGGAAAGGCGCAGAAGCTCCTTTTCCGGGTCTCCCGGACGCCTTGGCACCAGCTTTTGTTTTCTATTCCAGATCCGTATCCTTCCTTCCGCGATCCCCGGAAAGACCGGCCTTCCCTTGAACAATTCCATGCTTCACCACTCCGTACAGGTAATCCAGCAAAACCGAAAGCAGCGCTCCTGCCGCCACATCCACGATACTGTGCTGCTTGATGGCCATGGTGGACCAGGCGATCAGCAGGGTGATCACCAGGCAGTAGCCCCTGACCGTGGGATTGAAATCCGGCAGCTTCGTTTTCCCGATGACCAGCATGATGGCTGCAATGGTGGAAATGTGAATGGAGGGGCAGACCCCATAGGGGGTATCCGCCTGCCGGAGCAGCATCACCGCCCTGGAGCAGAGATCCGTTCCCGTAATGGGCTCCCGAAGATCGATGCCGTTGGGCCAGATCACATAGATCATGAGGCTTATGGTCATGCCGGAAAACATCACCACCGCCAGCCGGATAAAATCCTCCCTTGATCTCAGCAGAAAATACAAAAGCCATCCTGGAAACCAGACATACCAGATGGCATAGGGAATCACCATGTACTGATTAAAGGGGATCAGGCTGTCCAGGGGACAGCGGATGATGGTATGGGCAAGGGGCAGCCTGTCGATGATAAAAAAGGCTGCCAGATAACAGGGCAGATATAACAGCAGCAGGCTGTAACGATGGGTTCTGATCCAGTTGATAAGTTCCTTCAATCCTTCCTCCCTCCGCAGCGGCCCTTTTTCCTCCGCTGCAAAACCGCCTTCAGTTTATCATAAAACCGGAAGGGAAAAAAGGGATTTCCCGGATTTCGCGCCTGTCTGTCCGGAGATTTTCCATTCTGCCCTTTGCTTTTCCATATGGGCATGTTATGATAGGTCTATGAAAGCGTTTATCAATCTGATCCAGATCATAAAAAGATTCACGAAGGACGAGATGCCCGTGTTTGCGGCCTCCGCCACCTTCTGGATGCTCATTTCCGTGGTGCCCTTTCTCATGGTCATCATGACTGCCATCCAGTTCATTCCGGGGCTGGACAAGGCGACGGTGGAAAACACCCTGATCTCCGCAGCGCCTGACATGCCCCAGTTCCGGGAGCTGATCATGTCCGTCACGGACAATCTCTACATTTCGGCCCCCAGCGCCGTGCTGTCCATCACGGCTTTCATGGCGGTCTGGTCCGCCTCCGCAGGGGTTTATGCCATCGAAAACGGCCTGATGAAGATCTACGGCACCCAGTACAGGGATTCCTATCCGAAAAAGCGGCTGCGGGCCGTGGGATTTACCTTCCTGTTCCTGCTGGTGTTCCTGATCACCCTGCTGCTTCTGGTGCTGGGGACAGCCCTGCAGCACCTCATAGAGTCCTACCTGCCCATGATCGCGGTCCTCACCTCCCACATCCTGGGGATGCGGGTGCTGATCGCCGTCTGCCTGCTGTTTGCCGCCTTTATCCTGGTTTATACCGTCATGCCGGGAGGGACCGGCGATCTGCGGCGGCATTGCCCCGGAGCCCTCTTCGCCTCCCTGGGATGGATCATCTTTTCCTACCTGTTTTCCATTTATTTTACCTATTTCCGGAATCTTTCCTATATGTACGGTTCCCTCTGCGCCATCGTGCTGCTGATGTTCTGGATGTTCTCCGTGATCTGCATCCTGTTTTTCGGCGCGGAGCTCAACGAATACTTTGCAGGCGAAAAAAAAGGAACCTCCGATCAAGGTTCCTCTCATCAGACCTCTTGAGGAAGGCCCTCCGCCTTCCTTTTTTTATGCCACAGGATCCGGATCCCCCACAGTAGAAGGAACAGCAGATACCCCAGGCTTCCGCCGATGGCGTTCATCAGCACGTCGTCCGCCTGACAATGCCCCCGTTCCGTCATGTACTGGGCGTATTCCAGACAGACGGAAAGCATAAAGGACAGGGGCAGGATACAGAAGATGGTCCGCGCCCGTTTCATGCACACCGGCAAAAGCGCGCCAAAGGGAATGAACATCAGCACGTTTTCGATCACATAGGCCTTGCTCTGGGATCCCTGCTTCCAGGTCCCCAGGATCTCCATGCACACCGTGGTCCGGGATCCGGGAGGTCTGGACAAAAAGGACTGCTGCAGCACCACGGCCCCATAGGTCCCCAGGAGGAACGCCGCCAGGAGCTTTCCAAAGCGCAGCTTTCTGTCCCGGAGGATCTGCACTGCCGCCATACAAAAAGCGGGAACCAGTCCCAACAGCATCCCTTCCGGGATATAGGAAACCGGTTCCCACATGTCTTCCGCTATGCACTTGAGGATCTCCGCAAGTTCCATATCCTTTGTATTCCGACTTTATTCCAGTCCGTAGCCCGGACCGTATACTTCCTCTGCTGCAGCCAGGGATTCCTCTGCGGCTGCGATGGAGGCCTCGATGCTCTCCAGCTCCGCCTGACGGGCGCTTTCCTCCTGGGCTGCCTTCTGGGCGTATTCCACCTCCACCGACTGACGGATGGCTACTTCCAGGGACTGACGCACGCTCTCGGCGATGGAGGGCTCTGCTGCCGCTACCGCCTCCTGTACCCTGGCGGCCTCCTGCCGGATCTGCTCCTCCCGGCTCAGGGTCTCCGCCTCTGTGGCTGCCGCTGTCTGGGCCTCGGTAGATGCCGGAAGGGTCTCCTCCGCAGCGGTTTCCGCAGCCGGCGCAGTTTCCTCTGCCGTCTCTTCTGCCGCCGCCGTGCCGGACTCAGAGCTTTCTTCCTCGCTGCTGCTCTCCGCCTCGGTGGTCTCTGCTGCGGTTTCCGTATACCAGGGCTCGTCGCTTTCCGCCGTGGCTTCCGCCGCCTCCTCCTCCAGAGCCTGCTGCCTGCGGGATTCCTCCTCGGAAGCCCGGATGGACTCGGCGATCACCTTGTTTTCCTCCAGCTGGGCTGCGTTGTCATTTTTTATCTGGATGAACACGAAGCACAGGATCACCACGGCCAAAACGATCAGCCCCGCTGCCAGCGCTTTGCTCTCCTCTAATTTCTCCATAAATGCTTGTTTCTTTTTCTTATCCATCACTTTTTTCACTCCCCCGGTAATTATATCAGATAACCCAGGAATATCAAGCGGTGATTCTGTTCTTTTTTGCAGGCTTTCCGCCCCTTTCTGCTCAGGCCTCCTGCTTCAGGAAGTTCCTGCCGTTATATTTCAGCAGCACCTCCTGTTTTCTCCGGAGAGAGATCTCCGTATAGATCTGGGTAGTGACGATGCTCCGGTGCCCCAGAAGCTCCTGCACATCCCGGATGCTGGCGCCGTTGTTCAAAAGCTGAGTGGCAAAGCTGTGCCGCAGGCAGTGGGGCGTCGCCCTGGGATCGATGCTGGCCCTGTCCCGGTATTTATAAAAAATGTTTTCAATTCCATAAATGCTGATGCGTCCGCCCCGCCGGTTCAGAAACAGCGCCTCCTCTTCCGGGGAAAGCTTCCTTCGGACGGCAAGCCACTCCTCCAGCTCCCTCCGTACCTCCGGCGCAGAAACAAACAGGAGCCTTTCCCGGCTCCCCTTCCCATGGATCAGTATGGAGGCGTCCTCCCGGTTATAATCCCGGATATCCAGAGCGCTGACCTCTCCGATCCGAAGCCCCAGGCAAAACAAAAGCTCGATGACGCACCGGTCCCTTAGGCACATGCGCCTGGCATATTCCGACTCCGCCCCGGAAAGGGCCTGCTCCGCAGCGGACAGCAGCCTGCTGATCTCGCCTCCGGACAAGGTCCTGGGCAGATCTCTCGGCAACCGGAAGCGCTGCAGGGAAAAAGAAACGCTCCGGTCCTTTGTGCCGAAGCGTTTCCTCAGAAAAGCGGCGTACTGCCGCAGGGTCACATATTTCCGCCGCACCGTTCTCGGCGCCGCCCGTTTCTCCTTCTGCAGATATAGGAAATACTCCGAAACCGCCGCTTCATCCAACCGTCGGCAACTGAATCGATCCAGGTAGGCGAACAGCCCCCGCAGATCGCTGCGGTAAGCGCTGATGGTCCGTTTTCCCAGATTCCGCTCTGTCAGCAGCTTTTCCAGAAATTCCTCGGAAAGCCGTCTCTGTTCTTCACCCCTGTATTTCATGATCATACCCTCCCCTGGGGCCTATCATAGCACAGCAGGGCCGCAAAAAACAGCAGTGCTTCCTTACAGCATCTCGATAAAGGCGGCGATTCTGGTGGTGAGCTGTCCTGTGTCGGAATCCGTCATATCCGTTTCCACCGCCATATAGGGGATCTGAAGCTCATTTTTACAAAGCTGCTGGATCCTGTCCCGTTCCACCGTATAGGGATGGCAGGTCTGGAGGGTCACCTCCAGGACGCCCTCCGCCTCATATTCCGCCGCCAGCTGCCGCAGCAGGGCAAAGCGCCGGAGATTGGGAGACATGATGGCGCAGGCCGTATTCTGGTAGCAGTCCGCAAAGGCCTCCATCAGGTTTTCCTGTTCCGTATCGAAATGGCGGACCGCCGTCTTCATCACCTCGCAGTTTTCAATGGCCACCACCACGCCGCCGTTCGCCTCCACCCCATGAATGATTTTTTCATAAACGCCGCTCATGGGACAGCCTGTAAGGAGGATGCGCCTTGCGTCGGGAGAAACAGGGCTTTTTCTTGCCAGGAATGCTTCCCGCGCCCTGCGGTTTGCGGAAGTCCGGTCCTTAAGCTCCGGCAGGGTACGGCTTTCCTCCAGCGCCTGGTAGATCTCCATGCCATAGGCTGCCGGCGGAAAGGCTCTCTGAACTGCCATCAGCTCCAGGACGCTCTCCCGTTCCTCATTGACCCGTTTTGCCGCCTCCCGCAGGTCTGCATCCGTCACGGCAATGCCGAAGCGTTTTTCCAGCTCCCGGATCAGATACCTGACCTCCGATTTGATCAGAGGCCGGACGTAGTCCCTGTCAGCGCCCTGCCCCACCTGGTAAAAATAGAGCCGATCCTGGTTGGTCAGAAGCTCGTACATTTTCTTCTTTCCATCGCAGGAGGTCTCCGCCAGGATCAGATCCGCCTCTGACAGGGCCGGATCCTCGCAGATATCGCAGACGTTCTTTACCAGAGGGCAGACGTTATTGATGAGAATCCTGGAGGCGGAATCCTCCATGCCCTCCATATAGGGCAGGCGGAAATGACAGAGCCCGGCGGCCTCCAGCACCTCCTCCGGCACATGGGAACAGAAGGAAAGCGCCACCTTTTTTCCCGCCCTGTGGCGGTCATCGATCAGCCTTTTTAATTCCTGTTTATTCATGGCTTATGGCCTCCCGCTTTTTCTCCCGGATCATCTCCAGGAAGGCCTCGATGCGGGTCCGGATCTGTCCCTCGTCTCCCGGTGTGAAATCCGTCTGGATATGCAGAAGGGGAATGCCCTTCCCGGCGCATACCCGCCGCAGGTTTTCCGTTTCCACGGCAAAAGGATTGCAGGAATGGAGGGTGATGCTCACATAGCCGTCGGCCTTCCATTCGTCGATGGTGTCTGCCACCTGCTCCATCCTCCGTTTGTTGGGGGAAACCACCGCGCAGGGTACCTCCAGGTATTTTTCCGCGATGCGCACGATGGGATCCCGGCTTTCATCCTCGTCCACCTTGCGCCGCAGGGAGGAAATGCCGCAGCAGCCCTCGTAGCAGACGATGGAAGCCCCCAGCTCCTCTATGACGTTGATGGTCTTTTCATTGGTGGCGGCATAACCGCCGCCGGATACGATGAGCCTGGGGCGGATGGGATCCGGCTCCACCGGATAGATTCCCTCCTGCCAGTTCTTTTCGCACTCCTCAATGATCCTGGTGATCTTCCTGTATTTTTCCTCATCGTCGAACATGAACTGAAAGCCGTCGGTCACATTGTTCATATCCACGCCGGTGATGGCCGGCGGATCGTACTTCCCCAGTTCGTAAAGATGGGCCTGCTGGGTCCGGAGCTTGTTGTTCCAGCGGATGGACTCGTTCAGCATCTCATCGGTGATCCTGATATGGAAATGGGCCTCCAGGCCCTCCTTGAACTTGCGTACCTCGGAAACCCACATTTCCAGGGAACGATCATAGTCCGGCACGTTGGGCAGATGGATCACCTGCATGGGCTTGTACTCCGCCATCAGCTCGTACATTTTCTTTTTGCCGTCGCAGGTGGTCTCTCCCACCACAAGATCCGAAAAATAGGCGAAGGGGCAGCTGTCCTCCATCACATGCCCGAAGCTGGCCTTGATGAGAGGGCACAGATTGGCCGGGAGCCTGGTCTCCGCCGTCTTGATGGGCAGATGGCTCCGGCCGCAGAGTCCCACCTGCTTCAGCCCCGCCGCATGGATGATCTCCGCCGGGGTATACTGGCAGAAGGTGCCGCAGACCTGCCTGCCCTTGTCCTTCAGCTCCTTCATCAGCAGAAAGCCCTCCCGGCGGGCCTCTGCAAATTCTTCAAAATTCTGAGGTAATTCGTTTGCCATAATAGCGCCTTTCTCCTGTCCGTGAAAATATATCTGTTTGTTAATATATTTCATAACATGCGAAAGGCGCAAAAAGCAATCCATCCGGCGCAATACTTGAAAAGCTTATAAATACGCCGGGATTTATTAGCTTTTTTTATAAATCAAGAAGCCGGTCTTCCTTATTCCGAAAAAGTGCATCTATTTGCATTTTCTCGGAATAAGTGAGCTTCAGGTTAAAAAAAGAAGAACCCCGAAGGGTCCTTCCCGCTTACGTCCCGCTTAATTCCTGTTTAATTCCTGCTTATTCCCGGCATAAAAGCGCCGCGGTCTCTACATTTTTTGTCCAGGGGAACTGGTCGATGGCCGCCGCCTTCACCACCCGGTAGCCTGCCGCCTGGATGGGCACAAGATCCCTGGCCAGGCTCTCCGGCTTGCAGCTGATATAGACGATGGTCTTTACCCCATAGGCCAGGATCTTGGGCAGCGCCTTTGGATGGATGCCGTCCCTGGGGGGATCCAGCACGATCACATCCGGCTTTTCCTCGATCTCATCCAGCACCTTCAGCACGTCTCCCACCAGGAACCGGCAGTTTTCAAGGCCGTTTCGGGCCGCATTTTCCCTGGCAGCCTCCACCGCCTCCGGCACGATCTCCACCCCGATGACCTTTTTGGCGCAGGGGGCCAGCATCTGGGCGATGGTGCCTGTGCCGGAATAAAGGTCGTATACCGTGCTGTTTTCCGTAAGGCTTCCCGACACATATTCCCGGGCCTTTTCATAGAGCACCTCCGCTCCCTTGGAATTGGTCTGGAAAAAGGAAAAGGGAGTGATGCAGAACCGGAGCCCCAGAAGGGTCTCCTGAATCATATCCTGTCCGTAAAGGATCCTGGTGCCGTCGTTTCGCACCGCATCCGCCAGGGAATCGTTGACCGTATGGAGGATGCCCCTGAGTTCTCCCTCGATCTTGCCCTCCTCCTTGCATTTCAGCAGAATGTTCGTCCATTCCCTGAGCACCTGCTCCGTCTCGTAAACGTTCACCGCATCGGAGGCCCGCAGCTCTCCTCTGGCCAGGGCTTCCGGATCGTAGAGCACGTCGTCGTTGATCAGATTGTGGGCCATGACGGGAATCAGAGGCTGGGAGGTGGTCACCAGATCCACCAAAAGCTCCCCGGTGTTCACCGCCCGGCGGATCAAGAGATACCGCAGAAAGCCCCGATGGGTCTTCTTGTCCTTGTAGGTAGCCCCTAGCTCGTCAAAATAGGCCCTGGTCTCCCGGAGGATCACGTTAAAATCCTCGTGGACCAGCTGACAGCAGTCCGCGTTCACCACATCGTAAAAGCTTCTTTTTTTATGGAGGCCCAGGGTCAGAGGGCCGTTTTTCCGTTCGTCTCCAAAGCTGTACTCCATCTTGTTCCGGTAACCGAACACCAGGGGGCTTTTCGCGATGCCTTCAAATTCGTATTCCCCTCTCACGGCGCCGTCAAGCAGTCCCTTTACCAGCTTTTCCTTTTCCCGAAGCTGCTCCTCGTAGCTTTTTCCGCAGTAGGCGCAGCCGCCGCAGATGCCTGCCAGGGCGCAGTTATTTCTTTCCTCCATCCTTTGCGATCCTTTCCTTTCCCAAAAACAGAGGATGCCGCCTGTGCATCCTCTGCTGCAATTCATTGTTCAGATCAGTTCCCGGTTACGCTTTGGCGGAAGCGGGTTCAGCAGGCGCATCCTCTGCCACCTGCTCCTGAAAGGGCTCCTCGGGTCCCTCCTCGATCAGGAAATCATCGTCAAAGTCGTCCTCATAATCCTCAAGATAATCCTTTGACATGAACTTATAGACTGCAAAGGCGATGCCCGCTACGGCGGCAATGGCGCCGATCACTGCGAGAACGGTCAGAATGATCCGTTTCATTCTTGCTTCCTCCTCTTTTTCCGCGTAGATCTCGCTGAGCTTCAGTCTGTGGATCAGGTCCTCGATCCGATCAGATGTATCGCTTTTTAACATGCTCCATCTTTCATTCAGTCTGTCCATAGTTATTTCCTCCATTTACGAAGCCTTTTGGTGTCTTTAGTATACTACACTTTCTTCAGCTTTGCAAACCCGGCGAACATTCTCTTTACGCCTACGGCGTCAAATTCCACCGTTACCTCGTAATCCTTGGGGGTCTCCTGGATCTCCCTGACGGTTCCCTCCCCGAATTTGATATGGCTCACCCGGTCTCCCACCCCGTAATCTGGCTTCTGCTTCTGCATCATGGAGCCCAGCTTTCCCATGTCCGCCGCCTTCCGGCTCCGGCCGCTGCTCGGGTCAAGGGAGCCGAAATGGCCCCGGCCAAAGGCGCCGGCAGCAGGACCTCCCGCAGCCGGAGAAAGGCTTTCTGCGGTCTTCCGGCTATAATCGCTGTACACGTTTTCGCTGCCGGAAAAGCCGTTAAAGAGCCGGCTTCTGCCGTTGGCAAATCCAGAGGGATTTCCTGCAAATCCCCGTTTCGGGATCGCCCGGTCGTAATCGTCGTCAAAGTCTTCCCAACGGGCAGCCCGCTGTCTTTGGAACAGCTTTTCGCAGCAGTCCTCCGGAATCTCGTCGATAAACCGGGAAGGCCTTTCGTAACGGGTCTCCCCATGGATCATCCGCTCCCTGGCGGAGCTTAAGCGAAGAGAGCGTCTGGCGCGGGTGATGCCCACATAGCACAGCCGCCGTTCCTCCTCGATCTCCGCCTCCGGATCGTCTCCGTTGATGGAGGCGCTGGAGGGAAAAAGCCCCTCCTCCATGCCGCAGAGATACACCTTGTCAAACTCCAGGCCCTTTGCGGAATGAAGGGTCATCATGGTGAGCACATCCTCCGTATCGCTTCTGCGGTCGATATCGGATACCAGGGCCACCTCCTCCAGAAAACCGGCCAGACGGTCCCCGCCGCCTGACTCCGGCCCGGAGGAAAGCCCCTCCCGTTCCTCGTCGTAAGAGGCCGCCTTGTTGATGAGCTCGTCGATGTTTTCCAGGCGGGTCTCCGCCTCGATCTCCCCTTCCTTTTTCAGTTCCTCCGCATAGCCCGTCTCGTCCCGCACCGCCGCGATGAGCTCCTTCAAGGGCAGCTCCGGCTCCAGGGCCCGCTTCCGGAAATCCTCGATGCCCTCCACAAAGCCCCGGATCTTTCTGGCTGCTGCAGCGCCTACCCCCGGTACCTGCTCCGCTTCCCTCAGGGCGTCATAAAAGCTCATGCCTCTTTCCGCCGCGTACTCCCGGACCCGGCTGACGGTGGTCTGGCCGATGCCCCGCTTGGGCACGTTGATGATGCGCTCACAGGCCAGGTCGTCCACCCCATTGGCGGTGATCCGCAGATAGGACAAAATGTCCTTGATCTCCCGCCTCTGATAGAAATTGACGCCCCCTACGATGATATAGGGCACGTTCTGCCGGATACATTTTTCTTCAAACAGTCGGGACTGGGCGTTGGTCCTGTACAAAATGGCCTGATCCCGCAGGGGATAAGGGGAGGCTACCGCCTCCCGGATCACCGCCTCCGCCTCCGCTCCGGCAGTTTCATATTCCTGATAATGGGGCATCTCCCCTTCCTCGTTTTCCGTCCAGAGGCTCTTTTCCTTTCTGCCCAGGTTGTGGCGGATCACCCCGTTGGCCGCCCTGAGGATCCGCTTTGTGGAGCGGTAGTTCTGCTCCAGCCGCACTACATGGGCGCCGGGGAAGCTCCGCTCAAAGCTCAGGATGTTTTCGATGTTGGCGCCCCGGAATTTGTAAATGGACTGATCGTCGTCGCCCACCACGCAGAGATTCCGGTATCTGGCGGACATCATCCGCAAAAGCTCGAACTGCACCGTGTTGGTGTCCTGATACTCGTCCACCATGATATAGTGGAAACGCTCCTGATATCCTGCCAGCACCTCGGGAAATTCCCTGAAGAGCTCCACGGTCCGAAGCAAAAGGTCGTCGAAATCCAGGGCGTTGTTTTTCTTCAGCTGCTTTTCGTATTCCTCATAGAGACGGGCGATGTTCCGTTCCCGGAGGTCCGCCGCCTCCCGGGCATAAAGTTCTGCGTCCTTCATCTCATTTTTCGCGGCGGAGATCTCCGCCAGCACGCCCCGCTCCCGATACATCTTGGGGTCCAGATCCAAGGCCTTGATCACCTGCTTCATGAGGGTCCTCTGATCGTCCCCGTCGTAAATGGTAAAATCACGCTCATATCCGAGACGGTCGATGTCCCGGCGCAGGATCCGCACGCACATGGAGTGGAAGGTGGAGACAAAAACGTTCTGGCCGCTGCCTCCCAGCATGGCGTCCACCCGCTCCCGCATCTCTCCCGCTGCCTTGTTGGTAAAGGTAATGGCCAGGATCTGCCAGGGCATCACGCCCTCTTCGATGAGCCAAGCGATCCGGTGGGTCAGCACCCGGGTCTTTCCGGAGCCGGCCCCCGCCAGAATCAAAAGAGGGCCCTCCTTGTGGAGAACCGCCTCCCGCTGCCGGTCATTCAGTTTTGCAAGCGCCGCATCCATTTCCATAAAGGCCACCTCCTTTTGCCGGCCTCCGCCGGCCGCATTGCTACAGTATATCAGAAAATGAAAAAACTTGCCACCTAGTTTCAAATACCGTATAATATGGTCTTACAGGAAGAAAGGAAGCCTATGAAAAACAAAGAAACGCTCCACAGCCTGCTCCGCTTTCTCGACACCATCAGCTATGTCAAGCCGGAGCAGATCCCGGATATCGACCTTTATATGGATCAGGTCACCAGCTTCATGGAGGATCACCTGAAAAAGGTGAAGCGTTACCCTGAGGACAAGGTCCTGACCAAGACCATGATCAACAACTACACAAAAGCGAAGATCCTGCCCCCTCCGGAAAAGAAAAAATACTCCAGGGAGCACATGTATATGCTGCTCTTCATCTACTACTATAAGGGCATCCTGTCCCTGGGGGATCTGAACACGGTGCTGTCGGGCCTTGAGGGAAAATACTTCAACGCTCCGGAGCTCAACCTGGAGGAGATCTACAAGGAGGTCTTCCGTCTGGAATATTCCCAGATGATGGTGCTGAAGGAGGACATCCTTCAGAAATTCAAACGCGCCGAGGAAACCTTCCAGGAAGGGGAAGGCCCCGGAGCCTCCCTTTCTCCCGAAGACCGGGAGGAGCTTCGGCTGTTTTCCTTCATCAGCGAGCTGGCCTTTGACGTTTATCTGAAAAAGCTGCTGATCGAAAAGCTCTGCGACCAGATCGCCGAAGAAAGGCCTGCAAACAACAAGCGAAAAGGGCTCTCCCGCTAAGGAGGCCCTTTTTTTGCTGCCAGGCTCCGGCTTTTGCCAAAGCCTTTTTTATTTCAGAGGTCTTTCCCCTTACTTTTTGGAAAAGATGTGATAAAGGGCCGCTCCCAGACCCATGCCGCCGATGATGTTTCCAATGGTCACAGGAATCAGGTTGGCCATCACGGCGCTGCCCAGGGAAAGCCCCGGCGCAAGCTCCGCCAGTTCCGGATAGGCCGCTTTGGTAAAGAGTCCCGCCGAGAGGTAATACATGTTTGCCACGCTGTGCTCAAAGCCGCTGATGACGAAGAGGGCGATGGGGAAATAAAGGCCCGCCAGCTTGCCCCCTGTGGTCTTCGCGGACATGGAGCACCAGACCGCCACGCACACCAGGAAATTACAGAGGATGCCCCGGCACAGGGCGTCCTGCAGGCTCAAGCTCACCTTTTTTTCCGCAGTGCTGAGGATCACCTCCGCAAAAACGCCGGAAAACAGAGAGGGCACATGTCCCCCTACCACAAGGGCCGCCACCAAAAGGCTGCCCAGCAGATTGCCAAGATACACGAAGGCCCAGTTCCGCAGCATTTCCGAAAGCCTGATGCGGCCCTTCAAAAGGGGTATCACCAGAAGGCTGTTGCCGGTAAAAAGCTCCGCGCCGCAGAGGATCACCATGGCAAGGCCTCCGGGGAACAGCAGGGCGCTGATGAGCTTGCCTGCCCCGTCTCCGTTGGCCCCTGAAACAGCGATGGAGCCCGCCGTGGAGGCCGCTCCCGCCAGGGCGATGAACATGCCGGACAGAATGCCTGAGATCAGCAGGGCCGCCGCCGTCATCCGCACCTTCTTTTCACCCGCTCCCAGATAATTTTCCGCAATCTCATAAGACGTGTACATTGGTTTCTCCTTTCATTGATTCCGCCGTGTTTTCCACGGCATACAGGGATACCCGCAGGGTATTATGATTCAAAAAGCGCCCGCCAAGCCAGCAGGCGCTGTTTTTTTCTGTTTATTTTTGGGATTTTGCCGCAGCCTCGATGGAGTTGTACTTGGGGACAAGCACCTCCTGGCCTCCCATGTAGGGGCGCAGTGCCGCAGGGATCCGCACGCTTCCGTCTGCCTGCAGATTGTTCTCCAGGAAAGCGATGAGCATTCTCGGCGGAGCCACGCAGGTATTGTTCAGGGTATGGGCCAGATGATTGCCTTTTTCCTTGGACTTGATGCGGATCTTCAGACGGCGGGCCTGAGCGTCTCCCAGATTGGAGCAGGAGCCCACCTCGAAGTATTTCTTCTGGCGGGGAGACCAGGCCTCCACGTCGCAGGATTTTACCTTCAGGTCTGCCAGATCGCCGGAGCAGCACTCCAGCTGTCTTACGGGGATGTCCAGGGTGCGGAAGAAATCCACCGTATTCTTCCAGAGCACGTCGTACCACTTCATGGACTCCTCCGGCTCGCAGACAACGATCATCTCCTGCTTTTCGAACTGATGGATCCGGTAAACGCCTCTCTCCTCGATGCCGTGAGCGCCCTTTTCCTTCCGGAAGCAGGGAGAATAAGAGGTCATGGTGATGGGCAGCTTTTCCTCCTCGATGGTCTGATCGATGAACTTGCCGATCATGGAATGCTCAGAGGTTCCGATGAGGTAAAGGTCCTCCCCTTCGATCTTGTACATCATGGCATCCATCTCCGCAAAGGACATGACGCCGGTCACCACCTTGGAACGGATCATAAAGGGCGGGATGCAGTAGGTGAAGCCCCGGCCGATCATGAAGTCTCTGGCGTAGGCGATCACCGCCTCGTGCAGACGGGCAATGTCTCCCATGAGATAATAAAATCCGTTGCCTGCCACCCGGCCTGCAGCGTCCATGTCGATGCCATCGAAGGACTCCATGATATCCGTGTGATAGGGCACCTCAAACTCCGGACATACCGGCTCTCCGAAGCGCTGTACCTCCACGTTTTCGGAATCGTCCTTTCCGATGGGAACGGAGGGATCGATCATCTGGGGGATCACCATCATCTTCTGAGTCAGCTGCTCGGAAAGCTCGTTCTGCCGTGCGGAAAGCTGATCCAAAAGATCTCCGTCCTTTACCACCTCGGCCTTTGCGGCCTCGGCCTCCTCCTTCATGCCCTTGGCCATGAGAGCGCCGATCTCCTTGGAGATCTTGTTGCGCTTTGCCCGAAGATCGTCCGCCTCTGTCTGTACCTTTCTCAGCTCGGCGTCGATGGCGATGCACTCGTCCACCAGGGGAAGCTTTTCGTCCTGGAATTTCTTTTTGATGTTTTCCTTGACTGCGTCCGGATTTTCGCGGACAAATCTGATATCAAGCATGTTTCATACTCCTCATATTCGGCTTTTATTCTGGAAAGGCCTCTTATCTGAAAGAGGCCTCCGATTACATATTCATCATCTGACCTGATCGTACATGGTGCAGGCCAGCTTGTCCAGGATCAGCTCAAAGGCCGCTCCCTGATTGACCGGGATATGCCGTTCCTCGGAAACCCGTACCGCCTTACAGATAAAATCCTGGGCCTTTTTCACGGACCGCTCCAGCCCCATGCCGGAAACCACGGAGGTACAGAGAATGGCGGAAAAGATGTCTCCGGTGCCGGGACGGTTCTGTCCTGCCTTCCGCACTGCCAGGAAGCTCACCTGATCTCCGTCTGCCACCACGTTCATGTAACGCTCATGGCGCTCGATGCCGGTGATCACCACCTGCTTTGGTCCCATTTCCTGCAGCTGATGGGCCATGTTGATCAGGGCGGCCTTCAGCCTGCGCATGGTGTGGTCTGAAAAGGTCCGGAGGATCTCCTGATAGTCCGTTCCCGTCAGGATGCAGGCCTCCGTCAGATTTGGCTTGATGATGGTAGCCTTCCGGATCAGTTTTTCCCGGATCAGGCTGGCGTACTCCGGCGTGAAGCCCCGGTACAGGGCGCCGTTATCCGCCATGGAGGGATCCACGAAGATCACCGTGTTTTCCCCTGAAAAACGGTCGATGAACTCAGAGGCCCGCTGTACCTGTCCCTCGTAATTCATATAACCGGTCATGATTCCGTCAAAGGAAAGCTTCAGCTGTTCCCAGGCCTGCATATAGGGATCCATATGCTCCGTAAAATCGAATTTATACTCGCTGGGAAAGCCGGTATGATTCGAAAGAATCGCCGTAGGAAGGGGGCATGCCTGCGCTTTCAGGCAGGATATTACCGGCAGCATAACGGAAAGGCTGCAGCGCCCGTATCCTGACATATCGTTGATTACCGCAATTTTCTTTTGTGTGTCTGTCCTGTTCATCTTGTCTCACCTGATTAGCCTTTGTGTAGTAGTCATATTACGTCATATCATGTCCTGGAAGCAACCCTTATTTGAATCCCGGAATCTACTTTAGTATACTCGTTCCGACAAGATTTGTCACGGACTTTTCACACTTTTTCAAGGGATTTCCGAAGAATTTTTCATATTTCCATCCCTTTTTTCTATTTCCTATTTTCTCACAGAGAGACCGGAACGGACCAGCTTCGGCCACAGGGCCATATAGCAGGGCACGGAGATGGCCACCGCGATCACGGCGTTCACCAGGGAGGTGAGCCCCTTTTCTCCTAACATCACCAGCACTGCAGGCATGGGGTTGCCAAGGACGAAGTAAAAGCTGACAAAGGACTGCAGCAGATAAAGGACCACATAGGTCAGGGCTCCCGCGGCTCCGTAAAGCACAAAGGCGGGGACAGAAACTCTGTGTCCCAGAGGCCGTTTTTCCGCCAGGAAGCCAGCCACCGCTCCCATGGCAAACTTTGTACAAAAGGTGATGAGCCAGTCCACCGGAGTGCCGGGCCAGAAGATCACGTCAAATAAAAAGGATCCAAGCCCTGCCGCAATCCCTCCCGGCACCGTTCCCAGCAGAAAGCCGGAAAGCAGGCACATGGAATTGCCCAGATGGATCCTCGTTACGCCAAGGATGGCCGGAATGCGGATCTCCAGCTTTGAACCAGCAAAGACCAGCGCCGCCATCAGGCCCACCATGGCAACCGTATAAAGTCCGAAGCCCTCTTTTTTTTCTTTCATAACGATCTCCCCCTTCGGCGTCCCCTTTTCCGGGTACGTCCTTTTTTTCAGGGAAATCATATACCTGCCGCCTACCGGCTGCAATAGCTCTGGAAGCTTTGTAAAAAATGTTTAATGTTCTGCTCCGGTTCCCCTTTGAAAACTGAAGATCCGGCCACAATTACATTGGCCCCCGCCTCTAAAATTTCACCCAGGTTTTCCAGGGTCACGCCGCCGTCCACTTCAATGTCGAGATCAAGGCCTCTTTCTTCCGCAAGCTTCCGGAGCCTGCGAATCTTGTCCAGGGTATAAGGAATAAAATGCTGTCCTCCAAATCCGGGATTGACGGTCATGATCAGCACCATGTCCAGCTTTTCCAGAACGCAGGAAAGGGTCTCCACCGGGGTAGCAGGATTGAGGCTCACCCCCACCTTCATGCCTGCCTCCCGGATGGCCGTAAGGGTCCGGTCCAGATGCCTGCAGGCCTCTGCATGCACCGTCAGGATATCCGCCCCTGCCTCCCGAAAGGCCTCCACATAGCGCACCGGTTCCTCGATCATCAGGTGCACGTCAAAGGGCTTTTCCGTATAGGGCCGCAGGCTCCTGATCACCGGCGGGCCGATGGTGATGTTGGGCACAAAGGCCCCGTCCATGACGTCGATGTGGATGTACTGGGCCCCTGCCTGGGAGATGCGCTGCACCTCCTGACCCAGCCTTGCAAAATCCGCCGACAGGATCGAAGGCGAAAGAATATACTTCATGGTGTCTGTTCCTCCCCGTATCAATATCGTTTTGCGTTCTGCTTTAATTCCCCGTAGATCTGCAGATAATTTTCATAACGGAGCTGGCTGATGACGCCCTCCGCCACCGCCTGCTTTACACCGCAGATCTCCTGCCCCTCGTTCACATGCTGGCAGCCGGAAAACGGCAGCCCGCTGCCGGAGCCTGAAACTCCGGATAATAAGCGCCCAGCTCCTTTTCCGAAAGCCCCGGAAGGGTCAGAGAAGTAAAGCCCGGCGTATCCAGAAGATAGGCGTTTCCGAACAGGGAAAACAGCTCCGTATGCCTGGTGGTCTGCTTGCCCCGGCGGATCTTTTCCGAAAGAGCCCCCACCTCCATCCGCTCCTCTGCATGGAGCAGATTGGTCAGGGAGGATTTTCCAACGCCGGAGGGACCTGCCAGCACGGTGGTCTTTCCGGAAAGCACCTGACGGATCCGGGCGGCCGTTTCCTCCGACTGGGTGGTGCCGCAGAGCACCTGGTAGCCCGCCGCCTCATAGATCCCGCGGTAGCGCTCCGCCCTCCCCTCCTGGTCCAGATCCGTTTTGTTGAAATAAAGGATCACCGGGATGTCCTGCATGCCCATATACACCAGAAACCGGTCCAGAAGGTTGAGATTCGGCTCCGGATCCCGCAGGGCAAACACCAGCAGGGCCTGGTCCACATTTGCCACCGCAGGCCGGATCAGCACGTTTTTCCGGGGGAGCACCGCATCCAGGCTCCCCTCCCCCTTTTCCTCATCCAGCACGGAAAAGGCCGCATTGTCTCCCACCAGGGGCTTCAAGCCGTCCTTCCGGAAGATGCCCCTGGCCCGGCAGGCGTATACCCGCCCCTGCTCCGTATGGATGTAATAAAATCCGGCGATGGCCTTGATGATCTTTCCCTCCATGGCTTACCTCGGCGCAAACGTAACGTCGTAGGAGCCCAGAAGCTCTCCGGTATCGGAATTGATCACCTGTACTTTACCCGTTTCCACGCCGTAAATGCCCTTGATGGAGGGGAAGCTCACAGGAAACTCCGTTCCTGCGGGAACGCCGTTCAGATCCTGCAGCGTTACATATTCATAGGAATCCGGCCCCCGCTGTACCAGGCGGATCTGGATGTTGATATATTCGTTCTGGGCGTTGGGGCCGCTGGCCAGGCCTGCGCTGCAGACCGTGTCGATGCTGCCGTAGTAGGACGGTTCCTCTTCCCTGGGCTCCGCCGCATTTTCCTGAGCCTGGGCCTGGGGCATGGTGCTTTCCACCACCCCGGGGCCTGCCGCCTCGCCGGTTTGCTGCGGTCCGCTGCTGACCACCACCGGCACCTCCGTGCCGGGCTGTACCAGCTGATTGGGCTCCACCAGCTGCCGGATCACAAGTCCTGCCGTCTGGTCCGAGGGCTCCTGGGTCACGGCGCCCAGCTTAAGCCCCGCCGCCTCCAGGGTGCTGCGGGCTCCCTCCTGAGTCAGGCTGGTGACGATGGGCACCCGTACCTGCTCCGGCTCCTTGCCGTCGCTGACCACCAGGGTCACGGTATCCCCTTCCTTCACCTCAGAGCCCTCCTCCGCTGCCTGCCAGCGGATCACAGAGCCCCTGGCAGTCGTATCCGAATACTCATGGATCACCTCCGGCTCTCCCAGACCGGCGTCCAAAAGGGCCTCCTTTGCCTCCGAAAGGCTGCTGTCCGCAATGTGATTTAAGGTGTAGCTGATCTTGGTTCCCAGGGAAACCGTCACATGGACCGTGATGCCCGGGATCACCGCCTCCTCCGGCTCCGGATCCTGTTCGATGATCATTCCCTCATAATAGGTATCGGAAAAGGCCGTCTGGGAGGAATCCAGGCTGATGCCCATGGTGCCGAGGCGGGCCTGGGCCTCCGCCACTGTCTTGCCCACCAGATCCGGCATCAGGTCCTCTCCCTGGATGCTGATCTTATAGTCCATTTCCTCGCTGCTGGATTCCTCTGTTTCCACCGCGGTCTCCCGGGTGACAGCCTGGGTAGGCGCGGTGCTGAAGGCGCTGAAGAGTCCCGACAGATTTGCCAGGATCATCGCCACGATCACAAGGATGATGGCGCCTGCGCCGATGCTTCCGAACTTCATGAGCCTCTGGATCTGGTCCTCCCGCTCCTTCCTGGGAGGCTCCTGGCCCTGGGCTTCTTCCCCTCCGGTCTCCGCCCCGGCGCTCTCTGGGCGCTGCAGGCTCTCCCGGCTGTCTCCGCCGCTCTCCGTTCCGGCGGCGGTTCCGCCTTCCTTACCGGCGGTATCCGCCTCTGCTGCCGCCTGGCCTGCGGGCTCCGTTTCGCCAAGTTTTACGAAATGGCCCTCCGGCTCCCGTACCGCCCGCTTCAGATCCGCGATCAGCTCCTCCGCCGTCTGGTACCGTTCCTCAGGCTTTTTTCTGCAGGCCTTGAGAATGATATCGTTCAGGGCCGGATAAATGTCGCTGTTATAGACTGCAGGAGGCACCATGGCCTCGGATAGATGGGCCATCACCACGTTGACGGTGTTTTCTCCCTCATAGGGCACCCGTCCCGTGATCATCTCATACATGGAAATGCCCAGGGAATACAGATCCGACCGGGCGTCCGCCACGCCGGAGCGGGCCTGCTCCGGAGAGATGTAATGAACGGAGCCGATGACGGAGGCATTGACAGTCTCTCCCGTCACCGCCTTGGCGATGCCGAAATCCGCCACCTTCACCTTACCGTCCTTGGAGATGATCATGTTCTGGGGCTTGATGTCCCGATGGATGATCTCCTTTTTGTGGGCCTCCCCGATTCCCGCCGCCGCCTGCAGAGCGATGCCGATGGTCTCCTTGTTGGACAGCATGCCCTTTCTGGCGATGTAGTTTTTCAGGGTGATGCCCTCCACGAGCTCCATGACGATGTAATGCAGCTCTCCCTCGTCCACCACGTCATAGGCGGCAACGATGTTGGGATGGGCCAGCTTTGCGGCGGCCTTGGCCTCGTTCTTGAATTTCCGGATGAACTCCTCGTCCTCCGCAAATTCCTCTTTCAGGACCTTGACGGCCACTACCCGCCCCAGCTTCGTATCCTGGGCGCGGTAAACATAGGACATGCCTCCCTGTCCGATCTTGTCCTCGATCACATATCGGTTGTCCAGTAACGTTCCGGCATTAAGCATCTTCCTTCACGCCTCCCGTATATTTGATCAGGATCACGGCAATGTTGTCGCTCCCGCCGTTTTCATTTGCCGTCATCACAAGGGTCCTGGCCTTGTAGTTCAGGCTTCCGTTTCCGGAAATGATGGAAAAGATGGTATCGTCGTCCACCATGTTGGTGAGCCCGTCAGAACACAGAAGGATATAATCCCCCTCCAGAAGATCCACCTCAAAATAATCCGCATCCACATCTTCATCGGAGCCTACGGCTCTGGTTATGATGTTTTTCTTCATCAGATAATCCTGGGAGCCCCGCTCCAGCTCTCCCCGGTCCACGAGCTCCTCCACATAGGAATGGTCCTTGGTGACCTGGGTGATGCCATCCCGGATCAGGTACAGACGGGAATCCCCCACATTGGCAACGGTCAGGATATCCTGTTCGATCACGGCAGCCACCATGGTGGAGCCCATGCCCCGAAGCTCCGGAACTTCCTGGGATTTGTAGTAGATCATGGTATTGGAAAGCTTGAGAGCGCTGTTCAGAGCCGGAACCACCTTGGTCTCCCGGGTGCGGCTCACATAGCCCACCATGGTTTCTACCAGATATTTGGACGCAAAATCCCCGGCCTTGTGGCCGCCCATCCCGTCTGCCAGTATGAACAGGTTCGGAAAGGCTCCCACAGGCTCCGTGCTTTCAAACACATAATCCTGGTTGACCGGCCTCCGCAGGCCGATATCAGTCAGCGCGCATGCCTGCATGTTCAATATAACTCCTTCTCAGCTGGCCGCAGGCAGAACTGATGTCGCGGCCCATTTCTCTTCTGATGGTTGCGTTGATTCCGTTTTCCGTAAGGATATCCCGGAAGGCCTCAACGGTACGGCGATCCGGACTTTCATAGCTCCGCTCCCGGATGGGATTGACCGGGATGAGGTTCACATGACCGTGGCGGCCCTTCAGAAGCCTCGAAAGCCTCAGGGCCTCGGTGCGGTTGTCATTGACCCCCTTCACCACGGAATACTCAAAGGTCAGCCTCCGGCCCGTTTTCTGAAAATACGCTTCGCAAGCGGACAGCACCTCTGAAAGAGGGTAAGCCTTTGCGATGGGCATGATCTGCTCCCGCACCTCCTGAGAGGCGGCATGAAGGGAAAGGGCCAGGGTGATCTGAAAGGACTGCTCCGCCAGTGCCCGGATCCTGTCCGGCAGGCCGCAGGTGCTCAGGGTGATGTTCCTCTGGGAAATATTGAGCCCCGCAGGATCTGAGATCATCCGCAGAAACCGCACCGTTTCGTCAAAATTGTCCAGAGGCTCCCCGGAGCCCATCATGACGATGTTGGAGATCCGCTCCCCCGTATCCCTGGCGATGGCATACACCTCCCAAAGCATCTCCGCCGCCGTCAGGTTCCGCACGCAGCCATCCAAGGTGGAGGCGCAGAACCGGCAGCCCATGCGGCAGCCCACCTGGGAGCTGATGCAGACGGAATTGCCGTGGTGATAGCGCATCAGCACCGCCTCGATCACATTGCCGTCGTAAAGCTCCAGCACATACTTCCTGGTGCCGTCCAGCTTTGACACCAGCACCTGCCTGGGCTTTGCGCAGGCCACCCGGAAGCGTTCCGAAAGCTTTTCCCGGAGGCTCTTCGGCAGATTGGTCATTTCCGAAAAGTCCCCGCACAGCTTCTGGTGCAGCCAGCTATAGACCTGCTTTGCCCGGAAGGGCGGCTCCGACATCTCCCGGAATAGCTCCGTAAGCTCCTCCAGGGTGAACTCGCAGATTTCCTGTATCTGATTATTATATCTGATTTCTTCCATGAAGTCCTTGCTTCTATCTTAAGTTTTCCTGATAATCTTTTCTTAAGTTTTCTGATAATCTTTCATTTTCCGAGGATCTCAGCCCTTCCGGGCCTCCAGAAAGGTCCTTCCGCCTAAAAGCTCCGTTTCAGCAATGCGGCGAAAAATCCGTCGTGCTCCCTTGAGGGGAAGATCCGCACGGACTGCACCGGCACAAGCTTCAGCTCCTCCGCCATCCATTCCACATTCTGCTCGTTTTCCTCAGGCGTCAGGGTACAGGTGCTGTACACCAGCCTGCCGCCGGGCTTTACATAGCGGTAGACCACCCGCAGGATATCCCGCTGCAGGGCCTGGAGCTCCGTGATGCTGCAGGGCTCCACATTCCATTTGATATCCGGCTTTCTGGCCGCGATGCCAAGCCCCGAACAAGGCAGGTCCGCCATCAGGATATCCGCCCTGCAGTAGCTCTCCTCATGGGGGACCAGGGCGTCCTGGAGCCTGGCCCGGATGTTCTGGAAGCCGCTGCGGCTGATGTTCTCCTCTATGAGCCTTACCTTCTGCCGGGACAGATCCCTGGCCTCCACAAGGCCGGTTCCCCGCAAAAGATCCGCCAGCTGCAGGCTTTTGCCCCCTGGCGCAGCGCAGACATCCAGGATAAAGCTTCCCTCCCTGGGGGCTGCCAGCACCGCAGGCACAGCGGAGCTCATGTCCTGGGGCTGCAAAAGCCCCTTCTGAAAGGCGGAAAGCCCCGACAGCCCGGAAATGCCGGAAAGCTGCAGCATCACCGGAAGCTGTCCCGGAGCCGGCCGGATACCGTGCTCCGAAAGGAAACCCTTCATATCCGCTTTGGCAAACTCCACCCCCTCTTCCCGCAAAAGGCTGCAGATTTCCTCCTCCGACGCTCTGGATAGATTGAGGCGCACCGTCACCGGCCGCTCCCAAAGCCAGGCCCCGGCGATCTCCCGGGCCTGATCCGCCCCGAAATCCGAGGACAGCTTGCGGAAGAGCCATTTTGGGACCGCCAGATCCACCGCCGGATCCTTGATCTCATAAAGGCGGCTGCTGCCGCTCTGCTTATCCCGCACCGCTGCCCGCAGCACGCCGTTTACAAGCCCTGAAAGGCCCAAAAGGCCATGAAGCTTTGCCAGCTCCACGGCTTCGTTGCATACGGCGCTGTCAGGCACCTTGTCCATATATAACAGCTGATAAAAGGAGATCCGGAGGATCCCCCGGATCTCGGGCTTTAAAAATGAAAGGGGCCGCTTCAGGTACCGTCCCAGAAGGCAGTCCAGCCGGATCAGATACTCCAGGCTTCCCTCCGCGATCCGCTTGGCCAGAGCCTTATCCCGCCTGGAAAGGCCGGGACAGGAATCCAACACCTCCCGCACCGCGTGGTGGGACTTTTTCCGGTTTTCACATACCAAAAGCAGGATCGTCAGGGCCGCATCCCGTCCGTTGCGGGGATCCCTGACCTTGTATTCCTTTTGTTTCGACGCCATAGGTTTCGCATCACTCCTCGGAATGCCGCGCCAGGATCAACATCCTGAGCAGGGAAAGTATCATGGACGCAGCAGCCGCCACATAGGTCAGTCCCGCTGCCCTGAGCACCTTTTTGGTTCCCACCAGCTCTTCCTCCGTCAGAAGCCTTGACTCTCCCAGAGTCGCCAGTGCCCGGTCGGAGGCGTTGTATTCCACCGGCAGGGTGATGAGGCTGATGAGCACGCCAAGGCTGAACAGGATGATTCCGATCTGGATCAGGGGCGAGAAGGAAAACAAAATGCCCACGATCAGGATGGGAAATCCCAGATTGGAGCCGATGGCGCAGACCGGATGGATCGCCATGGACAGCTTCAGCGGTCCATAGCCCACCGCGTCCTGTACCGCATGGCCGCATTCATGGGCCGCGACGCCGATGGCCGCGATGCTGGTGGAGTTGTAGGTGCTGTCAGAAAGATTGAGGATCTTTTTGGAGGGCACATAGTTATCCGTCAGTTTTCCGGAGATCCGGCGGATCTCCACATCGTAAATGCCATGGTTATGCAGGATCAGCTCCGCCGCCTGGGCCGCTGTAAGACCGCTTTGGGCCCGCACCTGATCGTATTTCTGAAAGGAGCTGTTGACCCTTGCTGATGCCCAGAAGGAAAAAACCGCTCCGATGATCACAAGGATATAAGTGGGATCAAACATCATTCCCATAGGATATCCGTATCCAAACATGTCCGCTTAAGCCTCCTTTGCCGCCTGACGCAGGCAGCCGTATTCCCGGAGCATTCCTCCGGCGCCCCGCAGGAATTCCGGGGTGTTCATGCGCTTTTTTCCCTCCAGCTGCAGCTCCAGAAGCTCCAGCCAGCCGGTCCCGCAGCGCACATAAAGCCTGTCTCCGTCCTCTCTGAGCCTGCCCGGGGCCTCCGCCTCCGGCGCGCCGGAAACGCCGCTGCAGGCAGCCTGATCTGAAACGACCCCGGAGCCTGCCGCGGGATCCGGGGCACAGACCGCCGCCCGGTGGATCTTCAAAAGCTTTCCTCCCAGGTGGCTGTAGGTGCCCGGCCAGGGGCAGAGCCCCCGGATCAGCCGTTCGATCTCCACCGCCGGACGGCTCCAGTCGATGTCGCCCATTTCCTTTGTGAGCATATGGGCATAGGTCATGCCCTCCTCCGGCTGTTTTTCGGGCCTGAGGCTTCCCGCCTCCATCTGCCGCAGCGTCTCCAGAATCAGCTCTCCCCCAAGCTGTGCCAGCTTGTCAAAAAGGGAACCGCCGGTCTCCTCCGGCGCCACCGGGATCTCCCGGCGCAAAAGCATATCTCCCGTATCCAGCCCCTCGTCCATTTGCATGGCGGTGACCCCTGCCACCGGATCCCCGGCGATGACCGCCCACTGGATGGGGGCGGCTCCCCGCCATCTGGGGAGCAGAGAGGCATGGATGTTGACGCAGCCATATTTCGGCAGGGTCAGAAGCTCCTTTTTCAGGATCTTGCCATAGGCTGCCACCACGATGACCTCCGGATCCAGCTTGCGGATCTGCTCCAGAAAAGCCGGGTCAGAGGCCCGCTCCGGCTGCAGCACCGGAATGCCCAGGCTCTGGGCCTTTTCCTTTACGGGAGGCGCAGTCAAAGCGCCGTGCCTTCCCTTTGGTTTATCCGGCTGGCTCACCGCAGCCAGCACCTCATGGCCTGCCTCGTGCAGGGCCACAAGGGCCGGGACCGCAAAATCCGGGGTTCCCATAAACACCAGTCTCATCAGGCTTCCTCTTCCCCTTCCTCCTCTGCCGTAACCTCCCGCAGGGGACCTTCTACCTTTTCCGTGTAGAGATGCCCGTGGAGATGATCGCATTCGTGCAGGATGCAGCGGGCCAGCAAGTCCTCCGCCTCCAGTTCATAAGGCTCCATATTTTCATCCAGGGCCCGGATCCGGATATGCTGGGGTCTGGTGACCGTTCCCGTGTAGCCGGGAACGGAAAGACAGCCCTCGTCTCCGGTCTGGGAGCCGCTTTCCTCCAGAATCTCCGGATTGATCAGAACGTACTGATTTCCATCCTCCACGTCGATCACCGTGATCTGTTTCAGGATGCCCACCTGAGGCGCCGCCAGTCCGCAGCCGTTGCCCTCGTACATGGTCTCGAACATATCCTCGATAAGCTCCTGAAGCCTCTCAGTCATCTCCTTTACCGGTTTGCATTCCTTATTTAAAATCGGATCTCCCTGTTTTCTGATCTCTCTGAGTGCCAATTCGTTTCCATCCTTTCTGTCAGGTCAGCAGGTCGTAGCCGAGCTGCACCTGCCTTGCCTGTTCTCCGCCCAGTACATGGGCCTTCAGCATGTCACGCATCCTGATTATTATAGCATGACTTCCATGCTTTATATATAAAATTTTTCTGTAATTATCATTAACTTTGTATAAGGCGGCGTTGCAGGGTCCGATGAGCTCCGCCCCCGCCTCCCGGGCATATGCGGAAAGCCAGTCTGCCGCCTCCCTGGCGCAGGCCTCCACCGCCGCTTCCTCCGGCGACTGGAACCGCACCTCCAGCATTTCCCCGAAGGGGGGATAGCCCATCAGCCTGCGGTAGCCCATCTCCCGCTGGTAAAACCGCAGATAATCCTGGGCCGCCGCCGTTTCCACCGCGTAATGGGAAGGATCGTAGGACTGGATCACCACGTCCCCTGGAAGCCGGGATCTGCCCGCCCGGCCGGAGGCCTGGGTCAGCAGCTGAAAGGTCCGCTCCGCCGCGTCGTACTCCGGCGCGTTCAGGGAAAAGTCCGCCGCAATGATCCCCACCAGGGTCACCTTCGGGAAATCATGTCCCTTTACGATCATCTGGGTCCCCAGAAGGATATCCGCCCGGCCCTCGGAAAAATCCGCGAGGATCCGCTCATGGGCCCCCTTCCTTGAGGTGGTATCCGCATCCATCCTCAGGACCCGGGCCCTCGGGAACTCCCGTTTCACCGCCGCCTCCAGCTTCTGGGTGCCCATGCCGAAGGGAGCGATATAGGGGCTCCCGCAGACAGGGCAGGTCTTCGGCATAGGGGCCCGGTATCCGCAGTAATGACAACTCAGAAGAGCTGCCCGTTCCTTTCCGCCCCGCCGGTCCCGGTACCAGTCATTGTGGGCGGTCATGGAAACGTCGCAGTGGGGGCATTTCAGCACATGGCCGCAGCTGCGGCAGGATACAAAGCCCGCATAGCCCCGCCGGTTCAGAAACAGCATGATCTGCTGCCCCCTCTGCAGCCGGTCCTCCATCATCTCCCGGAGCGTGCCGGAAAAGGGGGTGCGGTTTCCGGAAAGCAGCTCCTTCCGCATGTCGCACAGGTGGATCCTGGGAAGGGCCGCCCCCTCCACCGCCCGCTTTTCCAGGCGGTACAACACGTATTCCCCTGCTTGGGCCCTGGTAAAGGACAATAGGGAAGGGGTGGCGGAGCCCAGCAGCAGCATGCCACCGCAGAGCTTTGCCCGGAGCCTTGCCACCGCCCTGGCGTCGTAGCGGGGAGAGGTATCGGAGTGATAGGCCTGCTCGTGCTCCTCGTCGATCACGATGAGCCCCAGCTGGGAAAAGGGGGTAAAGAGCGCCGAGCGGGGGCCTACCATCACGTCGATCGCCCCTGCCCTGGCCTTTTCGTACTGCTCATAGCGCTCTCCTGCAGAAAGCCGGGAATGCATCACCGCCACCCGGTCTCCGAAGGAGGCGGACAGCTCCCTTACGGTCTGATAGGTAAGGGAGATCTCCGGAATCAGCACGATGGTCTGTTTTCCCAGGCTCTGCATATATTCGATGAGCCGGATATACACCAGGGTCTTTCCGCTTCCCGTAACGCCAAAAAGCAGGGAGGGCCGGAGCCCTTCCTCCATGTGGGGGGAAGGCTGCCGCCGGCTCCTGCCTGCCTTAAGCTTTTGCGCTTCGGAAAAACGGGCCTTCAGGTCTTCCACCACCGCCGCCTGCTCCTTCGTAAGGGACAGTTCCTTCCGGAGACGGTTTCCGCTTTCTTCGGAAGCAGTCTCCCCGGTTTCCGGTCTTTCCTGCCGGTCCCCATCCTCCGACAGGCTCCGGATCGCCTCCACAGGATCTTTCCTGCGGCTGTTCTTCCGCACGCTGCGTTTTACCGGAAGCACGGTCTTCAAAGCCTGATTCATGGTGCTTCCGTATTCCCGGGCCATAAAGGCCGCCAGGACGATCATCTCGCCCTCTGCCTGGAGGGCGTCCTTGGGCACCTCCAAAAGCTCCTTGATCCGTTCCTCCGGGAAGCCCGGATCCTCTGTGATCTCCGTCACATATCCGGCCCTGGGCGCGCTGGCGCTGCCAAAGGGCACCAGCACCCGCACCCCGGGAAAGACCTCCGCCGAAAGAGCCTCGGGGATCCGGTAGGTAAAGGCCCGGTCCACCGCCTCCGCGGAGCAGTCTATGATCACCTTTGCATATCTGGCCAACTAGCCGCCTCCTTATCCCCTTTTCTCCGGAAAACCGGCCTCCGCCTTTTCCAACAGCTGCTTCAGCACCGGGGTAAGCCCCATGCTGTTGGAGCCTTTGAAAAGCACCGCGTCTCCCGGCTTCAGGGTATTGGACAAGGCCTCCGCCAGGTCCTCCTTTGTTTCAAATAAACAGATCTCCGGCATCTGCCAGCCTGCTTCCGGTGCGCTTCCGGTTCCTGCCTTGCCGCTGATCCCCTCAGCGATAAACCGGGACAGGGGGCCGTAGAGGAACACCATGTCGATGGGCAGCCGCTTTTCCCGCAGGAAAAGGCCCACCTGCCGGTGATACTCCGCCTCCTGCTCTCCCAGCTCCAGCATATCCGCCAGCACCGCGACGCGGCGGCCTGCCGCTGGCTGGTCTCCCAGCACGGATAGTCCCGCCTTCATGGAATCCGGCGCGGCGTTGTAGCTGTCGTCGATCCAGGTGATGCCGCCTGCGGAAAGCTTCTGGCCCCGGCCTCCCACGCCGGTAAAACCGGAAAGGGCCCTGGCCGCAGCCTCAGGCGCTACGCCGAAGCAGTCCGCCGCCGCGATGGCCGCCGCCGCGTTCCGCACCATATGATCGCCGGATACCTGCAGCCTGCAGGCGATCTCGCCTCCCCTGGGATCCCGCAGCAAAAAGGCGGGATACCCCTCCTCCAGCCGGAGGCCTGTGATGCGCCAGTCCGCCCTTTCGGAAAATCCGTAAAAAATGATCCGGATGTGCTTTCCCTCTGCGATGCCCAGCTGATGGATCCCTTCCTCCGTAAGGCCCGCCAGCAGGGGATCGTCTCCGTTTAAGATCAGAGGCGATTCCTCCGGCATCCCATCCAGGATGTGCAGCTTTTCCTTTAAGATGTTTTCCTGGGTCTTTAGCTGATTGATATGGGAAACGCCAATGTTGGTCATCACCCCGGCATTTACCTCTGCCACCCGGGCAATGCGGGACATTTCCCCAAACTCCGACATTCCCAGCTCGATGACGCCGATCTGCGCCTCCGGATCCGTTTCCATGACGGTGATGGGAACCCCTACCTGGGAATTGGAATTTCCCTTTGTGGCGTAGACCCTGCGCTCTGCCGACAGGGCGCAGGCCACCATCTCCCTGGTGGTGGTCTTGCCTACGGAGCCGGTGACCCCGATGAGGGGGATATGCACTCTGGTCTCCCGGTACCACCGTCCCAGACGCTGAAGGGCGTCCCGGGTGTTATCCACCGCTATGAGACAGGGCACAAGCCCCTTTTCCAGGGCGCCGGCAAGGGCCGGATCCCGCAGCACCGACGCCTCATCCTCATGCTCAGAGGTAAAGGCGCAGGCCGCGCCGTTTTCAAAGGCAGAGCCCAGGAACCTGTGGGCGTCCACCCGCTCTCCGATGATGGGAACGAACAGGTCCTCTCCCTGCATCTTCCCGGAATTCAGGCTGACATGATGGATCAGCCTGTCTTTTTCTCCAATGATCAGTCTTCCGCCGGCGGCCTCCGCCGCCTGCCATGCCGTAAGCTCCATCGCTGCCGCTCCTTTACGCCTGCAGTCTCCGGAGGATGTCCTCCGCCACTGCCTCCAGCTCCTCGTTCTGGGCGTCGGAAAGCCGGGACCGTACCACCACCGTCTTTTCCGAAACCTCCATCTCCTTCATCTCCAAAAGCATCTGCCGCATCAGCTTTTCCGACTGCGGGGCCCAGGTGCCGTTCCCCAGCACCGTGCATTTCCTGCCCTGGATGTTCAGGCTCTGCATATCCTCCAGAAGCTCCTTCATCTTGGGATAAAGGCCGTTGTTGTAGGTGGGAGCCGCAAATACCAGGTAACCGCAGCGGAAGGCCTCTGCGATGAGATAGGACTTGTCGGTTTCCGACACGTCGTAAACCTTGATGTTCCGAAGCCCCTTTTCTCCCAGCCTGCAGGCCAGGGCCTCGCAAAGCGCCTTGGTGTTCCCGTACATGGAGCCATAGGCGATCATCACCGCCCCGGGATCCTCCGGACGATAGGAGGACCAGAGATCGTACTTTTCCAGGATCATGGGAATGTCTTCGCTCCAGACCGGTCCGTGGAGAGGCGCGATCAGGCGGATGGGCAGTCCCGCTGCCTTTTTCAATACTGCCTGCACCTGCTGGCCGTATTTGCCCACGATATTGGTATAGTATCTCCTGGCATCCGTCAGCCAGGAGGCGTTGAGATCGATCTCCCTGTCAAACAGGCAGCCGTCCAGGGTGCCGAAGGTGCCAAAGGCGTCTGCGGAAAAAAGGATCCCGTCCTTCTGGTCAAAGCTCATCATCACCTCGGGCCAGTGGACCATGGGCGCCAGGATAAAGCGCAGCTTATGGGCCCCCAGGCAAAGCTCGTCTCCCTCCTTGACCAAAAGCTTCCGTTCCTCCGGAAGCGTCGTGTTGTTGAACTGGTCGAAAAAGCGGAAGGCCTGCTGGGTAGCCACCATCCGGCATTCCGGGTACCGCTCCAGGATCCGGGCGATGCCGCTGCAGTGATCCGGCTCCATATGATGCACGATCATATAATCCACAGGCCTGCCCTGAAGCACATAGTCCACGTTTTCCAGGAACTGAGGCAGCACGCCCCCGTCCGCCGTATCCAGGAGCGCCGTTTTTTCGTCCTGGATGATATAGGAATTATAGGATACGCCGTGGGGCAGGGGGAACATGTTTTCAAAAAGGTGAAGCCTCCTGTCGTCCACACCTACCCAGCTGATATCCTCGTTTAATCTTCTCACTGCCTGCATGTGATATTCTCCTTTGTTCTGCGTTTTTAAATCTCGTCTTTCTTTTTTGCACCGTAATAGGAAAGCTCCCCTGGCAAGCCCTTCTTATGCAGCAGCAGGGCGGAGATCTTGCTCAGAAGGTTCATGAACACCGCCCAGGTGGGAACCGCGATGATCATGCCTGCAAAGCCGAAGAGGCCGCCGAAAAGCAGGATGGAAAAAAGCACCCAGAAGCTGGAAATGCCGGTCCTGTCTCCCAGAATCTTGGGTCCCAGGAAATTCCCGTCAAACTGCTGCAGCAGGAAGACAAACACCAGGAAATAAAGTCCCTGCAGGGGACTGGAAAGCATGATCAGGATCGTAGAGGGAATCGCGCCGATGAAGGGCCCGAAGAAGGGGATGACGTTGGTGACGCCTACGATCACGGACACCAGCAGCACATAGGGCATATGGAGAATGCCCACCATGTTCAGGAAACTCAGGATGGTAAAGCACATGAGTCCGATGATGAGGGAATCCACGATCTTTCCGATAATAAAGCCGCCGAACACCTCGTGGATGTACCGCAGCTCCTTCACCGTCCGTTCCGCCCAGTCTGTGGGAAGCAGGGCGTAGATCAGCTTCTTGAACTGGGGAAGCAGCACCTCCTTGATGTTCAGCAGATAGATCATGACGATGAGGCCGATGGCGATGTCATAAAACCACATGAGTACCGAAGCCACGCCGCTGTAGGCCTGGCTGATGATTCGGGACAGGTTGGGCCGCACCGTATTGTTCAGGAAATCCTCGAAAAAGCTGGTGGCGTTCTGATACAGCAGAAGCAGCGCCTGCTGATAGTCGCTCTGTCCGGAAAGCTCCTGATTCATCCAGGCAGAGAAACGGCTGATGTTTTCCGGCAGGGAATTCACCACATTCATGATGGAACGGTAAAGCTCCGGCAGCATCATGGCCACAAGGCCCACCGCCACGGCGCAGAGCACCACCACGGATACCAGGGTGGCCGCCGCCTTGGCCCAGCGCTTTGCAGCCGCAGGCTTCCGGCATTGTTTGCAAAGCCTCCGGAAGGTAAAGGCAGACACCTTGTTATAGATGGGAGACAGCAGATAGGCCATGACAGTTCCGTAGATCACCGGCTTTAAAATGCCGATGACCATGGACAGGGCCGCCGACACCGCGTCGAGATTGATCAATAAAAATATCACGCCTGCCGACGCCGCAATGACCGCAAAGGCCGTGATCCCCCATGCCACATACTGATTCCATTTTTTCTCTTTCATGTATTTGCCCGGGGATCTTGCCTCCCCTTTTCCTTTCGCTGCTAGTATATCAAACCCCGCCCTGCTGCGCAAGGGATAGCTTCCCGCCCATTTTCCCCATTGACGAACCGCCGTTTCCATGCTATGCTTAGGCAGATTGAAAAGGGAGTAGTTGGAAGCTGTACCATCAACATCACGGCCAACGCCTGGTGGTACACGCCTTTATGAGGTAACAAGACTTTTCGGCAGATGCTCTAGGGCACTTTCCCTGGCGCTTTGCCGAAAGGTCTTTTTTTATACCCCGGCGGTCCGCCGCCAGGGCGCTCCCCCGCTCCCAGGGGTCCCAAAGCCGGACCTCTCTGTCTCAGTCATCATTATTAGGAGGGAACGATTTATGTCAAAGCCTTATTTTCAGCAAACCGCTGAGGAAGCGCTGCGGGAAACCGGCTCCGGATTTGACGGCCTTTCCAAGGCGGAAGCTGCGGAGCGGCTGTCAAAGTACGGCAAAAACCAGCTGGCGGAGCAGAAGAAAAAAAGCATCCCGGCCATCTTCCTCGGCCAGTTCAAGGATCTGCTGGTCATCATCCTGATCGCAGCGGCCTTTATCTCCCTGCTTTCCGGCAACCAGGAAAGCACCATCGTCATCTTTGCGGTCATCGTGCTGAACGCCATCCTGGGGACCTTCCAGACCGTCAAGGCGGAAAAATCCCTGGAAAGCCTGAAGGCCATGTCCGCCCCCTCAGCCAAGGTGATCCGGGAGGGCCTTCGGGTGGAGATCCCCGCAGCAGAGATCGTGCCGGGAGACATCCTGGTGCTGGAGGCCGGAGACATGATCTCCGCCGACGGCCGCATCATCGAATGCTTTTCCCTGAAGGTGAACGAAAGCTCCCTGACCGGTGAAAGCGAGGCGGTGGAAAAGGTATACCATCCCATCCTGCAGGAGGAGGTGGCCCTGGGGGATCAGAAAAACATGGTATTTTCCGGCTCCCTGGTGACCTATGGCCGGGCCAACGTGGTGGTCACCGCCACCGGCATGGAGACTCAGATCGGAAAGATCGCCTCTCTGATGAACCAGACCCAGCAGCGGAAGACCCCTCTGCAGGAAAGCCTGGACAAATTTTCCGAAAAGCTCGCCTTCGGCATCCTGGTGATCTGCGCCGTGGTGTTCCTGCTGTCCATCTTCCGCAGCCACATGGGCATCCTGGATTCCCTGATGTTTGCGGTAGCCTTGGCTGTAGCTGCCATCCCCGAGGCCTTAAGCTCCATCGTTACCATCGTGCTGGCCATCGGCACCCAGAAGATGGCCCGGCAGAACGCCATCATCAAGGAGCTGAAGGCGGTGGAATCCCTGGGCTGTGTTTCCGTGATCTGCTCCGATAAGACCGGTACCCTGACCCAGAACCGCATGACGGTACAGAAATTTTTCGCAGACGGAAAGCTCCTGCCTGCCGGAGAGCTGGATCTGGCGGACCCGGTCCAGCGGCAGATCCTGAAGATCGGCCTTCTGGCCAGCGACGCCACCACCGACGAGGAAAGCGGCCAGGAGATCGGCGATCCCACGGAGATCGCCCTGGTGCGCATCGGCGACCGCTTTGAGATCGACGAGGTGGAATACCGCAAACAACATCCGAGACTTGCGGAGCTGGCCTTCGACTCCGACAGAAAGCTCATGAGCACCTTCCATATGATCGGAAAGATGCCCACCCTTTATACCAAGGGCGCCATCGATACCCTGCTGGACCGCTCCGACTATGTGCTGACCTCCGAAGGGCCCGTTCCCATGACCCCGGAACGGCGGGCTGCCATCGAGGCTGCCAACGAGGAGATGTCCCGCTCCGGCCTCCGGGTGCTGGCCTTTGCGGAACGGCCCCTTCCGGAAAAGAAGGATCTGACCCTTTCCGATCACGAGCCCATCAGCCTGGCGGATGAATATCATTTTACCTTTGTCGGCCTGACCGCTATGATGGACCCGCCCAGAGAGGAATCCATGCAGGCGGTGCAGGATGCCAAACGGGGCGGAATCCGCACCATCATGATCACCGGCGACCATAAGGTCACCGCCGCAGCCATCGCAAAGCAGATCGGCATCTTCCAGGAGGGAGACATGGCTGTGGAGGGCGTAGAGCTGGAAAAGATGAGCGACCAGGAGCTGGACGAAAAGCTGCCCCACATCTCCGTATACGCCAGAGTTTCTCCGGAGCATAAGATCCGGATCGTTACCGCATGGCAGCGCCGGGGCTGTATCGTTTCCATGACCGGCGACGGCGTCAACGACGCGCCTGCCCTGAAGAAAGCGGATATCGGCGTAGCCATGGGCATCACCGGCACCGACGTCAGCAAGGACGCCGCCTCCATGATCCTGGCGGACGACAATTTCGCCACCATCGTCAAGGCGGTGGTAAACGGCCGGGGCGTGTACACCAACATCAAAAACACCATCCATTTCCTGCTGTCCGGCAACATGGCCGCCATCCTCTGCGTGCTTTATGCCTCCCTGGCAGGACTCCCGGCTCCCTTTGCGCCGGTGCACCTTTTGTTCATCAACCTGCTGACGGACAGCCTGCCGGCCATCGCCATCGGTATGGAGCCTGCCAAAGCCAACCTGCTGGAGGAGAAGCCCAGGGACCCCAAGGCGCCGATCCTGGACAAGGCTCTGATGACCAGGATCCTGGGACAGGGCTTCCTGATCGCCGTGCCCACCATGACGGCCTTTTACATGGGACAGGGCATCGGCGGCACCGGGGCAGCCATGACCATGGCATTTTCCACCCTGACCCTGGCAAGGCTGTTCCACGGCTTCAACTGCCGGGGCAAGGAATCCATCTTCCGGCTGGGCTTTCTGTCCAACCCCTTCTCCATCGGAGCCTTTGGCCTTGGGGTACTGCTGCTGCTCTGCGTGCTGCTGATCCCGGCCCTGCGTCCCCTCTTTGAGGTGGCACAGCTTCCGGTAACCGCCGTGGAGGAGATCGTGCTGCTGGCCTTCCTGCCCACGCTTCTGATTCAGCTGTTCCGGCTGTTTACTGGAAAGAAAGAAAAATAAAACGAGACCTTCTGAAAAGGGCACAATCCAAACCCCTGCAGTCGTGGAAATTTCCATGCCGCAGGGGTTTTCCATGCCACAGTTTTTTTACCGTAAAAAAAGGACTGCCTCTTTTTTTCAGAGACAATCCTTCTGTGCATTTCCTGCAAAAGCCTTATTTCATCAGATCCCGGATCATATCCAGCTCTTCCGCATGCTCTCTGGAAACCGCGCTGGGGTTTCTGTGCAGCAGGGAAGCTGCTCTCTTGTATTCCCGGTCACGTCTTGCACCAAGACGCTGCAGCTCGGCGATCACGCCTGCCTTAAGCTTCTGCAGTTCCTGGCTGCCGGGGTTCAACATGGAAAGCTCTTCCAGCTTTGCCCCCAGCTCGTCGATCTGCTTGCGGCGGAGGGCCCGCAGCGCATGGAGATTTTCCACAAACCGCTGCCTGCGGGAACGAAGCTCCGCCTCCTGTTTCTGACGGAAATCCTTATATTCCTCCAGCTTCACCACAGAGGTGATCTCCAGGCGGCGCTGCATGTTCCGGATATACTCCCGGCTCTCTCCCAGCTTTTCCAGCATATCCCGCAGATCCATTGCGTCGCTGGCGGAACGGTACACATCCACCGCCGTCGCGCTGGTCAGAAGCAGCACCATGATCTCTGAAACCGACCGGCGCAGATCCAGCACCACTCCTTCGATGGGCACATGGATGACCTTTACCATCAGTACGGAAAAAAAGCCCCAGCCCAGGGATGCCAGCAGGCAGATATATCCGTTGAGATTAAATTTGAAATTGCTGTAATCCCAGTATCTTACATGGAAGATCTTTTCCATGCCCCAGCCTGTCACATACTCCAAAAGGGTCGCGCCGATCATTCCAAACAGAAAGATCAGGGGAATGCTGCTCCGCACCGGAAGGGTGCTGACCAGGACGCCCAGGGCGCCAAACCCATAGATCGGAATGATGGGCCCGTGGAGGAAGCCCCTGTTGACCGGATGCTTCTGCTGTACCGAAGCATAGCCCGACTCCCAGATCCAGCCAAAAAAGCTGTAAATATAGAAAAACAGCATCCACTGCCATAAATCGTAATGCATTTTTCAACTCTCCTTTTCTCTTTCCCGCCGGAGGCTTTCCGGCAGGCATACATATATTCCAGAAGTTCTCTGTTGAAGTGATCATACCACAGATCATTTTTCAATTCCGTTCTAAAAACAACGGAAATCCGGTTTCTTTCCTGGTAAACTCTGTTTCAGAACCGGTGGCAAGCACCGGCTGAATAAAACAAGACAGGAGCGTAATCTTATGAAAAACGATCAGGAAACAACCATGCTGATGATAAATTCAGACAACAACGGAGCGGACGGGCTGTTCCAGCTGCTTCCCTCCATCAGAAAGGCAGGAATCATCACTGCTCTGGTGATGGCAGCCATCGGCGCCCTGGCCCTTTTTGCCCCGGCCTTTACAAGCCTGACGGTGGCCTGGCTTACGGTAGGCGGCTTTACCATCTACGGCGTTTACAAGGTCATTTCCTATTTTTCCCTTCCCCGTCCCCTGCGCAGCGGATTGTATCTGGCAGACGGCCTGCTGAGCGCCTTTCTGGGCGGTATGATCCTCTGGGATGCGCTGAAGGGACCTGCCGGACAGGCCGGCATGATCGCCACCCTGTCCTTTGCCGCCGGATTTTATGCCCTCTTTAACGGCATTTCCCAGACAGCGGACTACTTCATGATCCGGAAAAGCGGTATCCCCGGCACAGGATTCCTTCTGGCCAGCGGTCTGCTGCGCTCTCTTGTAGGCGTCCTCATCCTGGCAAACCCCTTCCTAGGATGGTTCAGCCTGCAGCTTTGCTTCGGCGCTTTTCTGCTGGTAACGGGCATCGCTCTGTTCTTTGAGGCCCTGTCCCTGAAGACCAGCCCTGAGGATCTTTAATGGCAGCGGAGGGCTCATGGCACTGCCCTCGGGCATGGGCCTAGTCCTCCGGCTTGTCCGTAATGGGCATCTTGATCAGAAGCTCAAACTGGCTTTTATCGAATCTGATGAGGCCCTCGTCCCGCATCCTGCAGAGCTCATTGGACATTGCGCTGCGGTCTACAAAGAGGAAATCCGCCAGATCCTGCCGGTTCAGGGGGATGGTAAAGGTGCGGCTTCCGGTCCTGTGATATTCCCCCGACAGGTAATCGGACAGCCGCTCCCTGGTGGAACGGCGGATGCTGTCATCCAGCTTTCTGGTGAGCTCATGGGCCTTTTCCGCAAGACGCAGCGCCAGATTTTGCAGGAAGCGGACCAGGATCGGATGCTTGATCACCGTATCCCGGAACAAGGGCTCTGTGGAAAAGAACAAAATCCTGGCATCTTCCGTCACCACTGCGGAGGTCGTGAGCCGGTAATTGCCTGCGGCGTTCATGGAACCAAAGCATTTTGACGGTCCCAGCACCTCCATGAGGTTGGAGTTGCCGTTGGGATCCGTGTGGCTGAGATGTACCTGGCCTGACAGGACCACTGCCAGCTCGGACATCCGGTCCCCGTCATAGACGATGGTCTCCTTCTTTTTCACCTCCGACACATGGGCGGAAAGGGCTGCCAGCACCTGCAGAATCTCCTGTTCGGAAAAGCCTTTGAACAGGATGGTGGCTTTCAGCACCTCCATATATGGCTTCAGTTTTTTCTCCAGCTCTGTATGCGCATCCATCACGCTGCCCCTCCTTCTGTTCGTCCAGCCTGGTTCCGGCTATCCGCCTGTGTTTGCTTCCGGCTGTTCACAAAATCAACATATTTTTATTATAAAACAGACACAATTTGATCCTACAATACCCAGGAGATCAGATAAAGAAGAAAAAGGACCGCTGCGGCGGCCAGGAGGAATCAGATGAGCATTGAAAAGGTAAAGCGCCACAAAGAGGAAAAGCGCAATCGCATACCAGGCAGCAACAAATATGATGAGGACGCCAAAAGCTACAGGCGGGATACCATCTGCGCTATTTTGGTTTTAGCGGTACTACTCCTCTCCCCTGTTGGAATTACCCTTTATGAGAATCATCAGGCTGCCCTGGAGGCGCAGGCACAGCAGGAGCTTCTGGAAGCCCTGATGGCAACCCCCTCCGATGCAACGCCCTCTGAGGCCGCATCTGAAGCCTCTTGACTTTATCGGGATCCGGCCCAGCCCCCTCTGGGCTTCCTGTCCGTCCAAAGGACCGGCAGGAGAATTTTTCATAACTTCCTTAACTTCGAAAGAACCCTTTGCCGAAGCGGCTTTCATCAGCAGCTTGGCAAAGGGTCCCTTTCCTGTTTTCTGTTTTTTACTGCGCTCCGCCCAGCATGGCGATGACTTCCTCAGCAGACTTTCCGCTGGCAGCCACTGCGTTCAGAATACGCTTCTGGTCTTCCTCTGCCTTTACTGCCTTCAGGCTCTTTAATTCGGCTTTTTTCTCCTGGATCTGGGCCTGCAGGGCCTCGATCTCAGCAAGAACCGCTGCGATCCTCTCGTCTGCAGTCATTGCAGTATTCTTATTTTTTGCACCTTTGGTTCTGGCCATATCAGTCACACTCCCGTTTTTTTATTGTAAATACAGTATATCTGAAAATAATCTTTTTTTCAAGCGGCGTCGCCTTTAAATTTCAGTTCATAAATATCGGTTTATCCGATCATCCGGCTGGCGGATGCTCCGCGATAAATTCGATGATTTCCGGGCAGATATACATGAGACAGGTAACGGCCTCCTGATCGGAAATACCATTTTTTTCTTCCGTCTCCTCTGCGCCGTGAAAGGCGGTGTTTCGTTTTTTTCTGAGCTTTCCGATCAGATCGTTATCGATCCTGACCTCCCTGTCGCATATGTGAAGTTCCCTGATATTCATACCATGCAGGATATTCACAAGCTTCTGATCTCTGCCGATATCCGTTGCTCTGCCAATACACTGCAGCACCATTGTTTCCAACCGATTTTGTTTCTGCCTGTTATCCAATATATTTTTCAAGGCTTTTTTTACCTGCTGCCGTTCTTCCTTCTCAAAGAGCGGCTCTGCTCCTGCCAGAAAGGCATACTCCCGTTCGATAAATTCGATCACAGAGAAAAGATGGAAAAACTTGCTGCGAAAATTTTCCTGTCCCAAAGCCAGATAAAACTCGTTGAAGACATATTCCCAAGCCGCATTCCTGGTCTGGTAATACCGTTTGAAATCTGCCGAAGCGAGTTTTCCATAAATCGTCAATTCACAGCTTGCACCCACTACAATCCTAGCCGCATGCGCGGCATCATCTTTCTGCGGATACGGCGTTTCCTTCCACTTTGCCGCCTCATATTCCGGCTCTACCCTTGGCTGAAACAAATGCCTGTTGGCATTCGATTTATGCAGCATCATGCTGAGGGCCCTGCAGCTTTGAAACAGGACCGGCTCCATGAGACGGCGGGCCTCGTTTTTCGAGTGCGCGGCCAAATGGCTGATGTGAAACAGAAATTTATGGTCCGGCAAAGCGTCGATATCTGGATCCTGTCCGCAGCTGATCGTAATCTGCCATGGCGATTGCCGGACGTCCAAACCGCTGTTTTCCCATAAACCGGATACCGGCACTTCAAATTGGATATCCTGGTCTAAGCCCATCTGCATATGATGATCTTTTTCCAGACTATTCAGGGCATCCCTGGCATAAATCAGCGGCAGAGTCACATCATATTGATAAAGCATCCTTATTTCGCCGGATTTACATTCCCGGAGAGCCATTCCGCTACTACCTGGGCGCTGACCTTGGCCGCCTGAGCGATCTTTTCTACAGGAATTCCCATCTCCGCCAGGGAAAAGGCCATCTCTTTTTTAGCCTGCGTTTCTCCTACCGCGAGTCCGCGGGCCATTCCACGCTTTTCGCCGCGCTTCTCTCCGCGTTTCTCCCCACGCTTTTCTCCCTGTTTTTCCCCCTCGCTGTATATCTTATCCATTTCCTTGCACATATACTCCACTCCCTCCTGGGTCTCCTTTAACTCTCTTACGCGCTCCGCCAATATCTCGCTGTGGATGTCCTTCGGATCCTTGCAATGGAAATCCTCCATCAGCCTTCCAAGCTCCGTATCCTCCTCCCGTCTCCCTCCGTTTACATAGGTGATATGGGATTCGTCTCCAAACTCTGCTCCGGTCTCACGTATTTTTCTATCCACATGGTAGATCGGGAGATCGTCTCCTAGCACATCTTCCGGTGTGATGAAGATCACATGGCTCTCCGGCAGCTCCTCGAAGTCCTCTCCGGGATCCAGCGTGTTCATATCCAGCAGTCCGCTGTGGTATCTGGCCCGTTTCGGAGAGGCTCCTTCCTTCCCCTGCTGCAGCTCCACATTGAACAGCTTCCCTCCCCGGTCCCGCGCCACGCAGTCCAGAATCGCCGATCTTCCCTGCAGGTTCTTATAGTCCTGCTGCAACACCTGTTCCACCACCCGGAGGTCCTTCCTCTCCATGATAACCTGCAGCACATACTCCGTACAGGCCTGCTTTTTCAGCACGTTCCGCATGAACATGTCGCTCATAATCGTGAGTTCCTTAAGGACCCCTCGGTACCTTTCATACCGGGCCCGCAGTTCCCTGTCCCTGTGCCCCTTTTTCCGCGGGGATTTCTGTTCCACTCGTTTTTCTTCCATGGCGATACCTCCTTTAGATTTGATTCTCAGATTTGCTCTGATGAATTGATGAAAGATAACTGAGATCTGCTTCTGATCGTAGAATCCGTCAGGAAACACAGACTGTTTCAGACAGATATAAGAAATGGGCCTGCCCGAAGGAAGGCAAAAGCCGGAAGCACGACAGCTTTATGTTGCTATCATACCATCCGGCTTTCGATTACGCAAGTGTCAAAAACACGCCACTTTTTTGCGTAATAAACTGTTTACCTGTACATATCTTCCAGCGTTATCAGCCGAACCTCTCCACGCGCCACGCGCCTGAAGAAGTCCATCCGTGAAACCGCCTTTTGAAAAGATATTCGACTCAGCTACTCACCTCCAAAGCGCACTCGCAGGTTAGTAACTCGTGAGTTACTTTCTTACGAGTGTAATAAATCGAATTGCCTGCTGAGTCATGACTGATCTTTGCAAAAATTTCATAATTATTTTATTGATTTTCCCGTTATCAGCACATATAATATAAACATCATTTGACCGACGAGGTCACTCTGGTTTCCAGAGCAGGGTACGGTTAGCGCCGTACCCTTTTTCTCAATCACTTCTACATCTAAGGAGCATGTCCCATTGAAAGACTATCTCAAAGCTCAAAACAAGACTAACGATGACATCTTAAAAGACGCTTTCAGTGCTGACGAACTTAGCCGTTTTTCAAAGTCAGATTTTCGTTGGGCAGATAGCCGAAGTAAACCTTTCCGCCAACGGCCCGTCAGAAAAGGTGAAGTCTACCAGTTTGAATTTGGCAAAAATTATATTCCTGAAATGTCTTATGAGCACCGTGGGCTTGTAATTGGTGTCAAACAGAAGCTGCTTTATGTGCTTCCCATTTTCTCTTATGATCCGTGCAAATATCCAGATGTCTACCATCCTTTGGACTCCCCTTCTTCAAAAAGCAATCTGTTTTTGTTGAAAGGCAATGATTTTTCGTTTCTCTCCCATGATTCCGTTTTGAAACTAAATGATATCCGTACTGTCAGTATCAATCGAATTCTCTACCAACACAATGGCCGTATCGATCCCGCTTCAGAACTATACAGACAAATCGAACATTTAACTCTGCAGAAATACTTTCCAAGTTTCTATCACGAATATATGGAGGCTATTAAAATGATTGAGCGCTTGCGCCATTAGTTACCTGCACTATGACTTAACATACAATATCAAAGGATACTATGTTTTTCTTGATGTAACAGCAAATTCTTTAAACCGCTCTCTTCTCTTCCTGTGCTGCAGGGGACTTTTCCAAGGTTTCCTCAATATAACTGTTCAAAGAAATGTTGTGGGCAGCCGTATAAATGGCGAGCCGCTTGTG
>CALWLA010000017.1 GCA_944381405.1 uncultured Lachnospiraceae bacterium
TCCCACGATATTGGAGATGGATACCACCAGGGTGAAATACAGCAGCATGGCCCTTCTGCCGATGGTCCTGTCGATGGTAAGAAGCTCCGGGATATTGGTGGCCGCTCCTGCCATCAGGAAGGTGATGGCCACGCCGGGAGCCGCTCCCGCTGCCACGATGGCTGCGATAAAGGGAATGTGTCCCACGGCGCAGACATACATCAGGGCCGCCACCACGGTGATGCCCAGAAGGGACACGAAGCCCGGCTGTCCCAGATAATCCTGGATAAAGGACTGGGGCACTACATTGAAAAGGAATGCGGCCACCAGCATGCCGGATACCATGTATTTGCTGACGGTCACCGCCAGCTCGGTCAGGGACCAGCGCATGCCGCTGACAAGTTTTTCAAAGAAACTGGGCTCCTCCATCTCCAGCTTGATGAGGCCGCCGCCCTCACCCCCTTCGGTCTCCAGGCTTTCCGTGCCCCGGAACACCTTCAGGTTGGGCTGAGCATGGGGATTGATGCCCACATGCAGCTCATCCCCTGCAAATCTGTTGGTGATCATACCGATGATCATGGGGCCCACAAAGCCGGTGATCAGATAGATGATGGCGATCTCCTTGCCCAGAAGGCCGAATGCCAGCAGCAGGGCGATGGGGTTGATCATGGGGGTGCTGGTCATAAAGGTCAGGGTGGGGCCCAGATAAGCGCCGCTGTAGTACATGCTGATACCGAGGGGAATGGTACCGCAGCTGCAGATGGGAATCAGCATCCCCGTTACCGTAGTCCAGAAGACCCCTGCGATGCGGGTGGAACCGATGGCAGTCTTCTGAATCTTTTCCGGCTTTAAAAATTCATGCAGCACCCCTGCCAGCAGAAAGCTGAAGGCCATCCAGACGGATGAACTGCAGATCATGTCCCAGGCGGAATACAGGATATCCCACAGGAAACTGAAAAATGTACCCATTATAGCTTCAACGCCTCCTCAAAAGCATCTCTGACGGATTTCTTCGTCAGCTTGGTCACTGCTTTCTTTTCGTTGATCACAAGCATGCTTTTTGTGACCGCTCCGTATTTCTTGATGTAATCAAAATCCTGTCCGGCCCGATAGATCGCTACCTCGATCCGGTCGCCGTACTGCTGCTTAAGGGACTCAACCTGGTCCGCAAATACCTCGCATCAAGCGCAGGCGCTGATGTATTCGATACAAGGCTTCTTCATAACGCAATATCCCTCCCTCTCCATCGGACAGGCTGTCAACGCCTGTCAGTGATATTTCATACTTGCATTTTATTTCATTGACTTTGTATTATATCGGAAAGGAACGGAAAAAGGAACCGAGGGAGCGCCTTTATAAAAAAACCAAATACAGCGCGGGTTTCATATTAACTTTTATAATATTTCTATATCTATAAGGGATTTTCTGATAGGATAGTCTGGAAAAATTAACGTAAGTAAATATTTCGGTCGAAAAAGGCCGGAAGGCTTACCACAATTGCATATTGAAGAAAGGAGGAAATATTTTGCGCGAATCTGCTAGTTCAGTCAACCGGCAAATTGCGGCTTCCCGGAATTCGGACCGGCGTCGCTGGCGCAAAATGGGCGGAAAGAATTATAACTTTCATGCCATCATCGCGCTGGTGATCATCTGCCTCGCCTGGACTGTAGCTGCCCATATTGTTGACCAGCCCTTTATTTTTCCTTATTTTGAGGACGTGATCTCTCAGGTGCTCTATTCCCTGACAGACCTCTATGTCCTGGAAAACCTGGCCATTACCATGCGGCGCGTTCTGACCGGATGCCTGATCGCCTTTGTCATCGGCTATCCTTTAGGCATGCTGATGGGCTTTTTCCCGAAGACCCTGCAGACCCTGTCGCCCTTCATCAACTCCCTGCGGCAGGTGCCTATCATGGCCTGGGTGCCTCTGGCCATCGTCTGGTTCGGGATCGGCGACGGCCCCACGGTATTCCTGATCGCCTTCAGCGGCATCTTTACCATCATCCTCAATACCGTGGCTGGCGTACAGGACATCAGCCGGGACTTTTATAACGCAGCCCGTTCCATGGGCGCCAGCACCCTGGGCGTTTTAAAGGATGTGGTGCTGCCGGCTTCCATGCCAGGCGTGCTCACAGGCGTGCGGCTGGCCATCGGCCTCGGATGGATGTCCGTTATATGAGCGGAGTTCATTGCGACAAGTGCCGGTTTCGGTTACATCATGGTGGAAGCTCAGGCCGATATGAATACAGCTACCGTTATCGCCTACATGGTTATCGCAGGCGTCATCGGTTTCCTGATCGATATCGTTATGTTAATGGTTGAGCGGGTGCTCTTGAAATGGAGAGAGGCCTGATCGAAAGATCACACCAGGAAAGGAACTGCCGGAAGGCGGTTCTTTTTTTGTGCAGAAAAAGATGCGGAGCATCCCGCTCCGCATCTGACTTTGCATATATGCCAATATCTGTTACTGGATCAGCCTTCTGTAATAGGGCCAGTTTGCCGACATTTCAGAAACCGTCACGTTGTTGGTGACGCCGCCGGTCTCGTGGACCACGATCATGTTGCCGTTGCCTGCCCACTCCAGGAACATCACCACATGGGCGTCGGCGCCGGTCCTGACGATGATATCTCCGGGAGCCAGCTCAGATCTTGCGATCCGCTCGCCGCAGCCGATGAGGGTTCCTGTGCTCTGTCCCGCCAGCCGCTGTCCCGTAACGGACCAGTAGACCCAGTTGATCCATCCGGAGCAATCCAGACCCCGCAGCACCCGGCCCTTGGTATCCGGCGGCACGATGGTGCCGAAATTATTGCTCTCATACCGGGGACCGCTGGGCTTTCCGCCCCAGTAATAGGGCACCTTGCCTACGGAATGCAGCGCAAAGCTGACAATGTCCTTCCGCTGCTGGGAAACGCTGTCGGGAATCCGCGCCAGGTAAGCGTCGATCTCGCTTTCCGTCAGGGGATTCCGCACGTTGATGGCGGAGATGGTCAGGCCATAGCGCTTGAACCAGTCTTCGCTGTTCAGGGCTCTGGCATAGCCCAGCATCTCCTGGGTCCAGCCCTGCCACGATTCGTTGAAATTGGCTTCGTCGTTGCCCATGGTATCCCGCTGCACGAGGCCGTTCATATCGTCGATGCCGTAAATGGTCACGGTGATATAAAGATCGATATGTCCCGGACAGGTGGAAACGCTGCGGGTAGTGGTACCGCCGCCGCTCTGTTCCTGTACATCCGCCGCGAGGCTCGCCTCGTCAGCTCTCTGCTCTCTGCCGGAGGTCTCCATCAGGGCAGCGCCCGGGCCCTCCACCCTGGCTGTCTCAGGCAGGGTCGCTCCCTGGGCTTCCTGGGTCGTCTGGACTGCCGCAGTTTCCCGGGCTGTCGTAGTGGGCGCTGCTGTGGTCTCCGGCGCTGCCGCTGCCCCAGTCTCCTGGGCTGCAGGAGCAAGTCCCGGAAGGGTCGCCTCCTCGTTTTCCGCCAGCACATAAGCGCCGCGATAAGACAGTCCCTCGGCGCCTTCTATTCCGGAGAACGCCGCCAGAGTAGCCTCTCCTGCCGCAGCTTCCTCTGCCGCAGGTACGGTCGCTTCCGTCTGGGGCGCCGCCGTGGTCTCTGGTGCCACCGTTGTGGGAGCTGCCGTTGTGGCAGGCGCCGTAGTCTCCGGCGCTGTGGTGGCAGCGGCTGCAGTGGAGGGTGCAGTGGTTTCCTGCCGGGTCTCTGACTGGGTCATGACAGGAAGGGTGGGCGCCTGTTCCCCCGAAGCCCCCGCTTCGGAGCCGCTTCCTTCAGAGCTGCTTTCCCCACCTGCTGCGGAGGTCTGAGCCTGCTCAGCTGCGGTACCGCCGCTATAGATCAGGGAAGGCGCTTCCTCTGCTCCAAGGCTTTCCCTGCCTGCGCCGGTTCCATCCTCCTGGGTGCCGTTCCAGGAAATGAAGGGCATGGTGGCCTCCTCTTCCGCCTCCGTCAGGTCGTTGGCAGGGCCGTCGGTCTCCGGCAGGGTATAAACTGCAGGGGCGGATCCTGAGGATTCCGCCGTGCGCTTTGCCAGGGATTCCTCCAGCAGAAGCTGCTGCTGCTCCTGGGCGATGGCTTCCTCCGCCTCCTCCTGGATGGTCCTGTTGAGACAGCCGGAGCAGTAATAAACGTTGCCCATGCTGATGCGGTAGCTGTGGGAATGCTCCCAGAGTTCCTCCGCATATTCCTGCATGGCCTCGGAATCATACATATCGTGGAAATAGGAGTAAACGGATGCCATGGCCATGATCTCCTTTACCGCGGAATAGGCGTTGATCCGGTTCCCGTCTCCATCGTAAAAGGCCACGTTGGCATTTTTGAAGCTGCCGATCTTCCAGGTTGCCGGGTTGTCCGGATCCTGGGAGGAATCCTTGGGATTGTATTTTCCCATGATGCGGGAGGTAGGCAGACCCAGCTGCTGGGCCATGGACTGGGGCGTCCGTTCGCTCATGTCGTAGATCTCCGCCATATACTGGGCTTCCTTTGTGGTAAGCTCCGTATAAAGACGGCCCGCATAGGAATTGATGACGTCGGAAGTATCCGCCCCGTCGGGATAAAAATAGGCCAGGTTCAGCACCGAGGGAGAGGGCTCGTAGGGTTCCTCCTCCACGATCTCCGTAAGCCTGGAAGAAAGCTGTGCATACTGATAGCCCGGAACGGAGGAAAGCCCCGCTGCAGAGGCCGTAGCCTCGGAGGCTGTGGCGGCCTGACCGCCTTCCTTTCCCGGTTCCGCCTTGATGATCAGGTCAAGTCCCACGGCAAAGGCCACCAGCAGGAAGGATACCAGCGATACGATGATGATCTGTTTTTTGTTAAGGTCTTTTGTCTGCATAATGATTTAATATAGCACAAGTCCCGTCTTCATTTTTTACGTTTTGTTTAATTATTGCGGATTTTTCCCAGAAGCTCCGTGAAATAGTCCGGCAGGGGGGCGGAAAATTCCATGTATCTGCCGGTCCTGGGATGGACAAAGCCCAGCACCGCCGCATGGAGGAACTGGCCCCGATCCGTATAGGGGTCCTTTCTCATGCCGTAAACCGGATCCCCGAAGAGGGGGTGCTTGATGTAGGACATATGCACCCGGATCTGATGGGTCCTGCCGGTTTCCAGGCGGCATTCCACCAGAGCCGCATCCTGAAAATGCTCCAGCACCCGGTAGTGGGTCACCGCGTTCCTCCCCTTTCCCGGAGCTGCCGGGGCCATCTTCTTCCGGTCCTTTTCGGAACGGGCGATGGGCAGGTCCACGGTGCCCTCCTCCTCCCGGATATTGCCGTGTACCAGGGCGATGTAACGGCGGGTAATGGAGTGCACCGCCAGCTGCTCCGCGATGGCCCTGTGGGCGGCGTCGTTTTTGCAGGCCACCAGAAGTCCCGTGGTATCCTTGTCGATCCTGTGGACGATCCCCGGCCTGAGCTCCCCGTTGATGCCGGAAAGGCTGTCCCGGCAGTGGAACAACAAGGCGTTTACCAGGGTGCCTGTGCCGTGGCCTGCCGCAGGGTGCACCACCATGCCCTTGGGTTTATTGACCACGATGAGATCCTGATCCTCGTAGACGATGTCCAGGGGGATGTCCTCCGGCAAAAGAGCCGTTTCCTCCGGAGCCTCCGGCTCCGGCAGCTGGATCAGATCTCCCTGATTCAGCAGGTAGCCGCTTTTCACCTGGCCGCCGTTTACGGTAATACGGCCCTCCTTCAGCTGTTTCTGTATATGAGAACGACTCATACCCTCCAGCAGCTCTGAAAGATATGAGTCAATCCTTGTTTTTTCCGTATGCTCGTAGGTAATCGCCGCCATGATTCAAATACGCCCGGAGACCGGGCGCCAAAAGCTCCTTTCAGAGATCAGAAAAAATGCAGTTCCTCTTCCTTGTAACAGAACAGGAACAGAAGGGCCAGCACCACGCAGGAACAGGTGATGTAAATGTCCGCCACGTTGAATACCGGAAAATCGATGGGTTTGAAATAGATAAAATCCACCACATAGGAATAGCGCATCCTGTCTATGAGATTGCCCAAGGCTCCCGCCATGACAAACACCAGATCCAGTCCCAGGGGCAGATAGCGTTTCCGGGCCGGCATCCGCAGGATCACAAAAAGGGCCGCCAGGGATACCAATATTCCAACAGCATAAAAGAACCAGTGCATCCCTTTCATGATTCCAAAGGCTGCACCGGTATTCTCCGTATACAGCAGTTCCAGCACCCCGTCTATTAGGACCACCGGACCGCCGGGCTTTAAAAACCGGACTGCCAGTCCCTTGGTCCACTGGTCAAAAAACACCAGCAGCAGAAGGGCGATGAGAACAGCAAAAAGCCTTTTCCAAGGAAAAGGCCTTGTCTTAACCATTAAAATTCAGCGCGCCGGCAGTCTGGGTCCTGACGCCTCCGGAAAGGATATCCTGGAAGTCTCCGGAAAGGTCGACGCTGCTGGGCGTTGCGATGAAGATAAACTTCGAGATCATCTGCAGATTGCCGTCCATGGAGTAGGTGGCGCCGGAGGTAAAATCGATGATGCGCTGGGCAACGTCCATGTTCATGCCCTCCATGTTCAGCACCACTGCCTTACCTGCCAGCAGGTAATCGCAGATATCCCGGGAATCCTCTATAGAAGACGGCTTGATCATGGTAACCTCCATGCCGCCGCTGCTCTGACGGATGGGAACCACCTTTCTGTTCAGGAAACCGCCGGTCCGCTTTTCACCGGACTTGCCCTCTTCCCCTGCGTTCTTCTTTGCAAAAGGTCCTGACTTCCTTCCCTCGGAAGGCTCGTCGTAGCCCTCCTCGTCGTACTCGTCGTCCAGGAAGTAGTCCTCGTCCTCTTCCTCAGAATTGAACTTGATTCCATCCATGAATTTTCCTAAAAGGCTCATTATTTCTCTCCTATCAAATACTCTGTATCCGTATCATACAGACATCCCCTATATTATCAACAAAATGTAAAGATCTGTCAACCCGTATCCGCGTATTTTTTAACAGACTTTTCCTGTCAGCGGTACAGCTTTTTTTCCGCAATATAGGAAAGGACGCGCTCCGGCACAAGCCCGCGGATATCGCCGCCCTTCCGTACCAGTTCCCGGATCATGGTAGAGGAGATCCGCTTGTTTTCACAGTGGATCTGCCGGATGTCGCAGCCGCTTTCCCGAAAGCGCTCCTGAAGCTCGGAGATCCCTGCCTGCAGTTCCTTTTCTCCAGCCCGTCCTGCGCAGAGGATCACCGCATGCTGAAAGATCAGCTCCGGTTTGTACCAGGTCTTCATCTGCAAAAGGGAATCCGCTCCCAGGATGAAATAAAACCTCCGGTCTGGATAAGCTGCGGCAAGGGCCGTAAGGGTCTCCGCCGTATAGGTCCTGCCTTCCTTCCGTACCTCGTAGTCAGAGCAGACGAAGCCCGGCTTTCCGGCGATGCCGAGCCTTGTCATGAGAAGCCGTTCCTCTGCCGGCGTCACCTGTTTCTTTTCCTTAAAATAAGGCATGCCCGCAGGCATGAACCAGACCTCCGACAGGCCGTATTCCTCCATGGCCTGCCTGGCGATGTACAGATGGCCGTTGTGCAGGGGATCAAAGGTTCCGCCTATGATTCCGGTTTTCAAGACAGGGCCTCGATATCCACAACAGTCTTGCCGTCCCGCCAGATCCGCTCGATGTCATAGAACAGACGGTTCTCCTTGTCGAAGATATGGATGATCACGTCGTTGTAATCCATCAGGATCCAGCCGGTTCCGTTCTTTCCCTCTGCCTGACGCAGGAAAAAGCCTTCCTTTGCCAGCTTTTCCTCTACATTGTCGCAAAGAGCTGCGGCCTGCTTCTGATTTTCTGCGGAAGCCACGATAAAATAGTCTGCCACTACGGAGACGCCGCTGATGTCGATGACGGTGATATCCGTGGCTTTCTTTTCGTCCAGGGCCTTGTAGGCCGTCTTTACCAGCTTAACGATGGATTCATGTTCAGTCATTGGACTTTTTCCCCCTTATGATTTCTTCAAAATACCCCTTTGCCAAAAGCGTATCCGGATGGATATGGGACCGTTTTTTCAACAGATAGTCTACGGTGTCCGCAAGGATCTCCAGCATGCAGGCATCCAGGTCGGTAAATGCCAGCCTGCGGATCCTGGGCAGGTCCTCCGCCTTTGTGCGCCCCGGCTCGATATAATCCGCGATGAATACGATCTTTTCCAGCCTGGACATACCAGCCCTTCCGGTGGTGTGGAACTCCACGGCGTTCAGCACATCCCCGTCCGTAACGCCGTACTTTTTTTCCGCCAGGATCCTGCCTGCCTTTGCGTGGAGCACCGCAGGGCTCAGGAGGATCTCCCGGCCAGGCTCCTGGCCGCTCTTTCTGTAGCGCATGAGCTGCTCTGCCTCTGTCCCGTACTTTGCGCAGTCGTGAAGGGTCCCCGCAAGCTCTGCTTTCAGAATGTCCTCTCCGTGGCACATGGCCAGGGCCGCTGCCGTAAAGGCGACGCCCAGGGTGTGCTCATACCGTCCCGGATCCAGCTTTTTTTTTAGTTTTCTGCGTATTTCCTGTATCTCTGCGATCTCAGCCATGGTTCTTCCTTACTCCGAAAGCTCGATCTTCCGTTTCTTGGGATCCTTCTGAAAACGGAACAGCACGATCTTTCTGCCCACCACCTGGACGACCTGGGAATGGGTGCGTTCCGCCAGGACCTCTGCCAGCTGATTTCTGTCGTCATCACAGTTCTTCAGCACATTGATCTTGATAAGCTCCCTTTTTTCCAGAGCCTCGTCCACCGCCTTGGTGAACTCCGGCGTCAGGGATTCCTTCCCCAGCTGAAAAATGGGATCGATGTTCATAGCCAGGCCCTTCAGCCTGCTGCGTTCCTTACTAGTCATAATATTCAAACTCCATTCCCGCCACTCTGACGGTATCTCCTTCCGACAGTCCCAGAGCCTTGAGGCTGTCGATGATGCCCTGTTCCTTCATATAATTCTGGAAGAACAGGAAGCCCCGTTCGGATTCCAGATTGGTGTAGCCCAGCATTTTTTCCACCCGCTGGCCCTCCACCACATAAAGGCCCTCAGCCTCTTTATAGACATTGAGGGGTAGCTCATCGAAACGATGGGCCTCTACGTCGTATTCCTTTTCGTAGACCTTCGTATGGCCCTCGGTTTGGGAAAGCAGCTCCGCCACATGATTCAAAAGCTCCGGTACGCCTTTTTTCGTCACGGCGGAAATGGGGAATACCTGGATTCCCCTTGGCTCGCAGTACCGGCGGATGCGCTCCACCGGATCTTCCTGCCCCTCCTCCGGCACATAGGCGTCCATCTTGTTGGCAGCGACCACCATGGGACGCTTCAAAAGCTCCGGATCATAGGCGGAAAGCTCGGCTTCGATCTTTTCCATATCGGAAACAGGATCCCGGCCCTCGGTCCCGGCAGCGTCCACCACATGTACCAGCACCCGGCATCGGTCGATGTGACGCAGAAAATCATGTCCAAGACCAACGCCCTGGGAAGCCCCCTCGATGAGTCCCGGGATGTCCGCCATCACAAAGGAAGCTCCGCTGGGGAGATCCACGACTCCCAGGTGGGGCGTGATGGTGGTGAAATGGTAGTTAGCGATCTGGGGCCGGGCATTGGAGGAAACAGAGATCAGGGTGGACTTTCCCACGTTAGGGAAGCCCACAAGGCCTACATCAGCGATGACCTTCAGTTCCAGGGTCACATAAAGCTCCTGACCAGGCTTTCCGGGCTGCGCGTATTTTGGCGCCTGCATGGTGGCGGTGGCAAAATGCTGGTTTCCCAGTCCCCCTTTTCCGCCCTTAAGGATCACCTCCCGGAGATTGTCTCCGGACATATCCGTGATGACTTTTCCGCTTTCCGCTTCCCGTACCAGGGTCCCGTAGGGCACCTTTACCACCAGGCTTTTTCCGTCCTTGCCGTGGCAGCGCTTTTTTCCGCCCTCTTCTCCGTCCTCAGCGATATATTTGCGGCGGTGCCGGAAATCCGACAGGGTATTGAGCCCCCGGTCCACCTCAAAGATCAGGTCGCCGCCCTTGCCGCCGTCCCCTCCGTCAGGGCCGCCGTTTGGCACATAAAGCTCCCTGCGGAAGGATACATGGCCGTCGCCGCCCTTGCCGCTCCGCAGATAGATTTTCGCCGTATCAGCAAACATTTCCTTCCTCCGATATAAAATTGGGACTGTGCAGATGCGTTTTTATCCCACAGTCCCAACTCATAAATAAGCAATATTCCAGTGCAGAAGCTTAATCAGCAGCTGCTGTCTCAGGGTATACGGAAACCTGCTTGCGGTCTCTGCCCTTTCTCTCGTATCTTACGGTACCGTCAACCTTGGCGAACAGGGTATCATCCTTGCCGATGCCCACGTTCACACCCGGATGGATGTGAGTTCCGCGCTGTCTGTAAAGGATGTTGCCGGCAAGTACGAACTGACCGTCGGAGCGCTTTGCTCCAAGACGCTGGGAATTACTGTCTCTTCCGTTCTTGGTAGAACCCATACCTTTTTTATGAGCCATTTATAACACCTCCCTTGTGTCCTTTCTGATGGATGCAACCGCACCCGTTACTTGCAGATCTCTTCGATCTTCACTTCCGTGAAAAGCTGTCTGTGGCCGTTCTTCTTGTGGTAACCGGTCTTTCTCTTGTACTTGTAAACGATCACCTTTCTGGCCTTGCCGTTCTTGGTAACGGTTGCCTTTACGGATGCGCCCTCAACGTAAGGATTTCCGACAGTTACACCGTCGTCGCCCACAAGAAGCACCTTGTCGAAGGTTACCTGAGAGCCTTCCTCGGCTCCAAGCTTTTCTACACGAATGACATCTCCTGCGGCTACCTTGTACTGCTTTCCGCCCGTTGCAATAATAGCGTACATATGGTACCTCCTTCATCATTACTCGCTAATTTTGGTGGCATCAAAAAAGATGCGCTTAAACCTAGTTATGCGGCATACTGGGATATAATAGCAAATCGCCTGCCTTCTGTCAAGTGGTTTCCCTTTATTTCTCCCGCGTTTCCGCCGGATCTATGCCGGACCTTTTTCATCCCTTGCGGAAAGGTCCTTTGCAAGAGGTTCCAGGTAATGGCACAGATACTCGCCCTTCCGGAAAATCGGGAGGCTCCGGTCCATTTCCTCGTAAGTAAAGGACTTTCTCCCCCCGGCCTCCATCCGCTGCCAGAAGCGGTACACCTCTGAAAAGGGAAGATAATACATTTCCTCCCGTTTCGTGAAATACAGGATGATGAAGGCGATGCCCTGCTGTTTTTCAAAGGCCTCCATGAAAGCGATCTGATGGCTGTGAACGTTCTGCAGGGGGAAGGTGTCCTGGGCGCATTCCTTTGCATCGAAGCACACCGGCACCCCCTGGACGGAACCGATGTAATCCACCGTACTCTTCTGGTCGAAATAAGCCAGGGTGATCTGCCGTTCCTTGTTCATCTCCACCGGAGTGATGGGGGTAGGGATCTTCTGGATCAGGGCCAGGCCGTTCTGCCGGTAGGCCTCGTTGGTGCGGTTCACCATATCCTCCAGCATGGATCCCCGGAGTCCATGTCCCTTCCAGGCGGCCATTTAAGCCTTTCCTGCGGGATGGCGTTCCATCCACTCCGAGATCAGAGCGTTGTTGTCGAAGTAATTGATCTTCATGGCGGCCCTTACCTCTTCCAGGGTCTCCTGGGTCTTTTTTCTGGCCCGTTCCGTTCCCTCCCGAAGGATCTCATAGACTCCGGGAATATCCGCTTCCCAGCGGGCCCTGCGCTCCCGGATGGGGTCCAGCTCCTCGTTCAGCACTTTTTCCAGGAACTTCTTGCACTTCACATCCCCGAGGCCGCCCCGGCGGTAGTGATCCTTCATCTGGGCAAGGTTTTCGTAATCCGGCAGATACCGCTGGAAATGCCCATCCGTGGCAAAGGCGTCCAGATAAGTGAACACGGCGTTTCCCTCCACCTGTCCCGGGTCCGAGATGTTGATATGGTTGGGGTCCGTGAACATGGACATGACGCTCTTGTGCAGCGCCTCCCTGCTATCGGAAAGGTAGATGCAGTTGCCCAGGGATTTGCTCATTTTCGCCTTGCCGTCGGTTCCCGGAAGCCTGCGGCAGGTTTCGTTGTCGTTCAGCATGATCCTGGGATCCACCAGCACTTCTCCATAGGTGCTGTTGAATTTGTGGACGATCTCCCGGCACTGCTCCAGCATGGGCATCTGGTCCTCTCCCACCGGCACGCAGTTTGCCTTGAAGGCAGTGATGTCAGCAGCCTGGGAAATGGGATAGGTGTAAAAGCCCACGGGGATTCCCTCGCCGCCCTTGTCGAAGCCCCTCATGCGGATTTCCGTCTTGACAGTGGGATTCCGTTCCAGCCTTGCGGTGGTCACCAGATTCATATAATAAAAGCTCAGCTCCGTCAGGGCCGGAAGGGCAGACTGGATGCAGATGGTGGTCTTCTCCGGATCGATGCCGCAGCTTAAATAATCCAGGGCCACCTCGATGATGTTGTCTCGGATCTTCTGGGGATTGTCCGCATTGTCTGTCAGGGCCTGGGCGTCGGCGATGAGGATATAGATCTCATCATAAGCGCCGCTCTCCTGCAGCGCCACCCGGCGCTTCAGGGAACCTACATAATGTCCGATGTGGAGCTTGCCCGTAGGCCGGTCTCCCGTAAGGATGATGTTTTTCTGTTTTTCAGCCATGTTCGTATATCTCCTGCTTTTTCTTTATAAAAAGTCTCTTATTCCTTCTTCAGACCCCGGGCCGCCAAGGCGCCGGGGAGGCTCTTCAGGCCCCGGACCGTCCTTCCTCCCGGATGGAAAGAAAGGCCGCCAAGTTCCCCCGTTTTTCGCCATGCCTGCGGTGGGACCAGAACACCTCCGGATTGCACCTGGTACAGAGGTTGGTGGTAACGATGTTTTCCCGCCGCACCCCTGCGGACAGAAGGATCAGCTCGTTGGCCCGCCAGAGATCGATGTGATATTTCTCTCCGGCCTCTGTCCGGAAGGGCCCGAAGACCACCTCCGCCTGATGCGCCTGAAAGGCATCCCGGAAGGCCTCAGCCACCTCAGGTCCCACCTCAAAGCAGTCCCTGCAGATGCTGGGCCCGATGCAGCAGATCAGATCCTCCGGCCGGCTACCGTAAAGCTCTGAAAGACGCTGTACCGTAAGCGCTCCCATTCTGCCGGCAGTTCCCCGCCAGCCGCTGTGGGAAAGGCCTATGGCCCGCTTTACGGGATCCGCGATGTAAAGGGGCACGCAGTCCGCGTAAAAGGTCACTAAGGTAAGCCCCGGCACCCGGGTCACCAGGCCGTCCACGTCCCGGTAGTCCCGCTGCCGCAGCACCCCTTTTCCCAGATCCGCCTCGGTGGCCTCCCGGATATTGAGGGTATGGGTCTGCCAGGACAGCACCATCCGTTCCGGAGCTAGGCCCGCAGCCCTCCCCAGGCGGCGATAATTTTCCAACACATGCTCCGGCGTCTCTCCGGGCTTTGTGAAAGTCAGATTCATACTGGACAGATGTCCTTCCGATACGCCGCCCAGCCTGGTGGAAAAGGCATTTTGAAAAAGCCCTGTTTCATCCAGCCTGCGAAAGCTCAGATAAGGGGTCTCTCCCTCTTCATGGAGGCAGAACACCTGATCCTGATTTTTATATTGAAGCGGTAAATGCATTTCTGATGATCCTGATCCTTCCGCCAAGTATTTCCGCAATGTCAAACCGTACCGGACGGTCAAAAAGCCTCTTTTCCTGCAGATACAGCGCCGCCGTCCGGAGTATGCGCTGCTGCTTTTTCCGATCCACCGCCTGGGAGGGGTATCCGTAGGCGGCGCTTTTACGGTATTTCACCTCGATAAAGACCAGGGTGCCGTCTGGCTCCTCCGCCACCAGATCGATCTCCCCGGTGGGTCTTCGATAATTGGCGGCAAGGATCCGGCATCCCTGTTCCTGCAAAAACAAGGCGGCAAGCCGTTCATAAGCCTCGCCCCGGGCGCGGTTATTCACCCCGCACCTCGAAGTGGCTGAGAAAACTCACCCTGTGAATAGGGGTTTTCCCCAGCGTCCTCAGGGCTTCGATATGTTCCTTCGTGCCATAACCCTTGTTTTTGGCAAATCCATAGCCTGGATACTGCCGGTCGTATTCGTACATCATATGATCCCTGGTCACCTTTGCCAGGATGGAGGCCGCGGCGATGGCGCCGCAGCAGCCGTCTCCCCCCACCAGACAACGCTGGGGCTGGGACAGCTCCGGAATGGGCCGGTTTCCGTCTACCAGCACCAGCATGTCCTTTTCCAGCTCTGGAAAAGGCAGCCCGGTCTTTTGGGAAAGCATCTCCCTGCAGCCTGCAAGAGCGGCCTTCATGGCCTCAAAGGTTGCCCCAAGGATATTGATCTCGTCGATACGGGGCGCATGGACGATTCCGATTCCATAGCCCAGAGCCTGCTCCCGGATCTCCCCAAAGAGCTGTTCCCGCCTCTGTTCCGAAAGCTTTTTGGAATCCTTCAGATATAAAAGCCGTGCCTCCGGAGGCAGCACGCAGGCCGCAGCTACCACCGGGCCGCACAAGGGCCCCCTTCCTGCCTCGTCGATTCCGGCCGCAAAAAGATACCCTTCCTGCCGGCAGGCTTCCTCTATGGCAGAAAGCGCCTGAATCCGCAGAAGCTCCTTTTCCAGCCGTTCTCCTGAAAGCCCTCTCATGATTCCGGCCTTTCCAGGCTGATCTTTCCCAGCCTTCCGCTGCGGAAATCCTCGATGAGGATACGGGAAGCCCGCTCATAATCCGGCTCTCCGCCCCGCTTCACGCATTTGCGTTTTTCAGCAGCCAGGGACAGAGCGCCAAGGGCTCTGCGGTCAAGTCCCAGCACCTCCGGAAGCGCATCCGAGTCCAGAAGTGTCTGAAGCTCTTCCCCCGTGAAGCCGTAGCGCTCCTGAAGGGCTCCGGGATAGGATGCCTGCAGCAGGGCGCAGAGCTTCATGGAAAGCTCCTCAGGATTTAAGATGTTGTCGTTGATTGCGCCGATCATGGCCAGATGCAGCCCAACGGTCTCGTCCTCGAATTTTGGCCACAAAACCCCTGGGGTATCCAACAGGAGAAATTCCTGATTCACTGTAAGCCACTGGTTTCCCTTTGTGACGCCAGGCTTGTCTCCGGTCTTTGCGGAGGCCTTTCCCACCAGTGAATTGATAAAGGTGGACTTTCCCACGTTTGGAATGCCGCAGACCATGGCCTTTGCCGCCCGGCGCTGGGTAAGGCCCTTTTTCCGGTCCCTCTCCCACTTTTCGGCGCAGAGCCTTGCCGCCGCCTGCCGCACCAGGCCGATGCCGTCCCGCTTTCTGGAATCCAGCGCCACCACCTCGCAGCCCTGGCTGCGGAATTCCCTGATCCAAAGTCCCGTCACCCCATCGTCCGCAAGATCGGCTTTGTTCAGGAGCACCAGCCGTTTTTTTCCTGCGGTGAGCTTCCGGATGTCCGGATTTTCCGTGGATCTGGGAGCTCTGGCGTCCAGAAGCTCGATGACCATGTCCACCAGCTTCACGTCCCCTGCCATATTTCGTTTTGCCCGGGTCATATGCCCGGGATACCACTGTATATTCATCAGTCGATCAAACCAATGTTCTGGAACGGCTGAAGCCGAAACCATACCTTTCCTATAATATTCTCCAGCCGCACGTTTCCGATATTGATAAAGCGGCTGTCCTCCGAGGAGTCTCCGTTGTCCCCCAGAAGGAAGTACTCTTCCTCTCCAAGGGTCACCGGGGTTTCCGCAAGTCCCGGCAGGGACAGTACCCCGATGCGGGGATCCTCCAATCTCTGGTCGTTGATGTAAACGGAGCCGGATACGATCTGCAGCTTATCCCCCGGCAGGCCGACGACGCGCTTTACATTTTGCTGGCCCGTGTCCTCCCGCTCAAAAACCACCACATCAAAACGCTCCGGCGTACCCAGATCATAGGCAAGCCGGTTTACCAGACAGATATCCCCCGCCTCCAGGGTGGGGGACATGCTGTGTCCGTTTATGATGGTCTGGTTCAGGAAGCCGTAAACCAGAAACCAGGCGAAGGCTGCCGCCACGATGATGTCTGTGATCCAGTGCACCACGCTTCTCAGCCTCGAATTGTCCTCGTATGTATATAAATCAAATCCCATGCCGCATATTCTATCATATTTGCGCCGTGCTTTGCAAGCCGCCCCGCCGGAGTCTCAGAGATCCGGATACCAGGATCCGGGACTTGGAAAAGGCGCCGCCGAACTCTCCGTCCAGAGTCCAGGCAAGCTCGTCACCTGAAAACAGGAATTCCCGTCCCTGCCGGTACAGGATCAGCGGGGACTGAACGCTGCCGGAAAGCACGGATTCCAACAGGGTATTCAGCTCCGAAAGCTTCTGGGGCCTGCGGATCAGCAGAAGCTCAAACTTTCCGTCATCCAGTCTGGTCTCGTTTTTTACCAGGGACTTCATTCCCGCCACGGACATGGAATTGGTCACAAGTCCCAGGATAAACTCTCCGGTGATCCGCTCCCCGTCCACTTCCACCGTAACAGAAAGGGGTCTGAGCTCAGAGATGGACTTGATTCCGTTCATGACGTAGGCCAGATAGCCGAAGGCGTTCTTGGTCCGCTGAGGGGTCTTGTAGGCCACGTCCGTAAAGAGCCCGAAGCCCGCCACATACATGAAATAACGGTCCTCAAGCCTCCCTGCGTCCAGGCTGACGGTCTCCTCCGAGATGCTGGCGGCAAGGGCCTCCTCCGGTTCTGTGGGGATGCCGATGCTCCTGGCAAAATCATTGGTGGTGCCTGCGGGAAGATAGCCGAAAGGAAGGACAGGTCCCTTTTTCAGCATGGCGTTGGCGCAGGCATTGATCATGCCGTCCCCTCCGCTGACCACAAGGAAGGTGTCCGGCTCTGCCATGGACAAGGCTTCGGTGAGATCGTCCCCTTTTTCCGTGAGATACACTGCGGGAAGGAAGCCCTTTGCCCTGTAAAACTGCAGCATCTTAAGGAGCCGGTCTCCGGAAAGCCCCCGGCCGGATTTCGGATTGCATATCAGCAGAAGTTTCTTTAACATCTTCATTCCCTTCCTCCCTCTGCCATGTCCTTTGCGGCATCGGGCCCCATCCTTTCGCAGGATGCAGAAAAGGCCCCGGGAAAGTTCCCGAAGCCCTGTTTCCGTTTCTTATCTGATCAGCTCTTTTACCTTTGCAGCCTTGCCGATCCTGTCGCGCAGATAGAAAAGCTTAGCGCGTCTTACCTTACCTCTTCTTACAACCTCGATCTTCGCAACGAAGGGGCTGTGGGTCGGCCAGGTCTTTTCTACGCCTACGCCGTTGGAGAGCTTTCTTACGGTGAAGGTCTCTCTTGCGCCGTGTCCCTGTCTCTGGATAACGGTACCCTCGAAAATCTGGATACGCTCGCGGTTACCCTCTCTGATCAGGTTGTGAACTCTGATGGTGTCGCCTACCGAGAAATCCGCCAGCGCTTCTTTTCTGAGCTGTTCGTTCTCGATCTTCTCAATGATCTCGTGCATGTCTGTTCCTCCTTAAAATGATCTGACGTTCTTAACGCATGTTCGCGGCAGCGGACCGTCGTGCTTTTAATATGATGGAAAGGGGAAAATCCCCTGACGCAACTTATGTATCATATCACGGGGAAAGGGTTTCGTCAAGCTTGAAAATGCGAACCTTTTCCACGCGGGTTTCGTTGGCAGCCTCGATGACAAACCGCAGATCTCCCTGCTGAATGCTTTCCCCCTGATTCGGGAGATGCTCAAAAAGCCCTGTCAGATAGCCGCCGATGGAATCGTAATCCTCCGACTCCAGCTCCGTTCCCAGAATCTCGTTGAGATCGTTCAGCTTCATGGAGCCTTCCACCAGATACTCGTTTTCCGCAACCCGGATCCTGCTGATCTCCTCTTCCTCGTCCACGTCGTATTCGTCATGGATGTCGCCGACGATCTCCTCCAGCATATCCTCCAGGGTGATCATGCCTACGCAGGAACCGTATTCGTTCAGCACGATGGCCACGTTGCTGGAGGATTTTTTCATCTCGTTCAAAAGCTTTGTCACCTTTTTCAGCTCAAAGGTGTAAAGGGGCTCCCGCAGAAGGGACCGGAGGTCGAAATGCTCCGGAGAGCCCTTCAGGAAAACGTCCTTGATGTTCAGGATACCGATGATGTTGTCCGTATCCTCTTCGTAAACCGGCATACGGGTGTATTTTTCCTCCCGGAATACCTGGATCATTTCCTGGTAATCCGAGTCCACGTCGATGCAGACCATATCCACCCTGGGAATCATGATGTCCTTGGCCGCCTGATCCCCGAAATCGAACACGTTGGTGATCATCTTCTTTTCATCGGTCTGGATGACTCCCTCCTCGTGGCTCATATCCACGATGGTCCGAAGCTCCTCCTCGGTGATGGTCTCCTGCTTCTTTCCGTTATCCAGCCGCAAAAGCTTCCGGATGCCGCCGGAAAGGATGTTGATGACGTAGATCACCGGCGTCAGGATCCGCATCAGAAGATAAATGATGCCCGCTACCCCCATGGAAAGCCGGTCGGCGTTCTGGGAGGCGATGCCCTTAGGGGTGATCTCTCCGAACAGAAGCACCAGAAGGGTTATGATACCGGTGGAAACACCCACCGCCTTGCTGCTGAAGGTATTGGTGGCAAAGACCGTCACCAGCGCGGAAGCGCTCATGTTCACCAGGTTGTTTCCGATGAGGATGGCGCTGAGCATTTTCGGCTGATTTTCATTGACCTTAAGCACCGTCGCCGCCCTCCGGTCCCCGTTGTCCGACAGATTTTTCATGCGGATCTTGTTGCAGGCCATAAGGGCTGTTTCCGATGCTGAAAAGAAGGCGGACAATCCTAGAAGCACTACGATAGCCGCAAGCTGTAAGACGCTTTCTCCCTCCATATTTTTTAATTTCCTCCTAATTCCTGTTCCGCCAAAAGTCCTCTGAGATAAGCCTGCTCCTTTTCCGTAAGCCGTGCCTTCGGCAGAAGATCAGGGCGGAACCGCAGGGTCCGTTCGATGGATTGCTCCCTGCGCCATTTTTCCACATTTCCGTGATGTCCGGAAAGCAGGATCTCCGGTACCCGCAGATCCCGGTAGACCTCAGGTCTCGTATATTGGGGATACTCCAGAAGCCCGTCGTGAAAGGTCTCGATATCCGCAGACTCCTCCTTCCCCAGGACCCCTGGCACCAGCCGGGAGATGCAGTCCATCATCACCATGGCAGGAAGCTCTCCCCCGGTAAGGACATAATCTCCGATGGAGACGTTTTCCGTCTCCAGCAAGGTCAGGGCCCGCTCGTCAACGCCCTCATAGTGTCCGCACAGAAAGATCAGATTCTCCTCTCCGGCAAGTTCCTCTGCATAGCTCTGGTCAAAGACCCGGCCCTGGGGGGTCAGATAGATGACCCTGGGCTTTTTTTCCGCTCCCTGCCGCCGGATTCGTTCCAGAAGGGCCTCATAGCAGTCGCAGATGGGCTGGGCCTGCATCACCATGCCTGCCCCGCCGCCGTAGGGCGCGTCGTCCACATGACCGTGACGTTCGTTTGTATAATCCCGGATGTTCACCGCTTCCACGGAAATGGCGCCCTTTGCCATGGCTCTGCCCGTAATGCTCTGGGACATTCCCTGGAGGATCATCTCCGGAAAAAGGGTCATAACGTAAAAATTCATATATTTACAGATCAGCAAGGCCGTCCAGGATGTGAACGGTCATTCTGTTGTTTTCGATGTCCACTTCCCTGATGCAGTCCCGGATGGCCGGAAGCATCAGATCCTTCTTGCCCTCCCGTTTCACGAGATACACGTCGTTGGCGCCGGTTTCCAGCACATCCTTCACCTGTCCCACCGGCTCGCCCTCTTCCGTCACCACCTCCATACCGATGATGTCGGCGATGTAATACTCGTTTTCGGAAAGTTCCTCTCCCTGGCTGCGGTCGATGTAAAGCTCGCCGCCCCTGAGGAGCTCCGCGTCGTTCATGCTGTCGATTCCCTCAAACTTCAGGATCACCAGATTTTTGAAATATCTGGCCTCCTGGATCCTGAGCCGTTCCTTTCTGGGACCGTTTTTCAGCATGACCTCTTCGATCTCATTAAATCTAAGAGGAGAGTCGGTTGTTGGATAAACCTTTACCTCTCCTCTTATGCCATGAGTCCTGGTAATAACGCCTACTCTTAAATCCGCGTTCATTTATCGTCCTCACTTCAAATCCGGTTATCAGTCGCCGATATCCACGACTACCTTTATTTTTCCTCTCGAAGCCGCTGCGTTCAGCACCTGGCGCAGGGCCTTGGCGATGCGGCCTGACTTGCCGATCACCTTACCCATATCCTCCTGGGCCACCCTGAGCTTCAGCACGAGAAGATCCTCCTTGTGCACCTCGGTCACCACGACTTCCTCCGGATGATCCACCAGTGACTTTGCCATCACTTCAAGCAATTCCTTCATAAGCCACCTCGTATTCTTATGCAGAAAGACTGCAGACAGGATTTACTTGGAAATGCCTGCGATCTTTAAAAGCTTTGCAACGGTTTCCGTGGGCTGTGCGCCGGTTCCAAGCCACTTCTTTGCAGCCTCTGCGTCGATCTTGATCACGCTGGGCTCCTGGTTGGGATCATAGTAACCGATCTCCTCGATGAATCTGCCGTTTCTGGGGGAACGGGAATCTGCCACGATCACTCTGTAAAAGGGCTTTTTCTTCTGACCAAGTCTTCTTAATCTGATTTTAACTGCCATGTTCTGCTCTCCTTAAAAATGATTGATTTAGATGTATATAAAAGCCTCCAGGGCTTTCATACCTGTTATAACAAGCTTTGCATAAGGACCTGCGGGTCCTCTGTTCCCGGGCGTTCCTCAGTTCCTTAAAAAGGAAGCTTCAGTCCCTTTAAGGGATTTCCTCCGCCCATACCCGGAAGGCCGCCGAAGAGTCCCTTGTTTTTTTTGCCCATTATGCCGCCCATCTGCTTCATCAGCTTCTGCATCTGCTCGAACTGCTTCACCAGACGGTTCACCTCGGCGATATCGCTTCCGGAGCCCCGGGCGATCCGCTGCTTTCTGGAGGGGTTCAGGAGCTTGGGATTGAGCCGTTCCTCCTTCGTCATGCTGAGGATGATGGCCTCCACCCGGTTCATCTGGCTTTCGTCGATGGCGTCGGCATTGATGCCGTTCATGCCGGGCATCATGCTCATGATGGCGGAAAGGCCCCCCAGCTTTTTCATCTGGCGCATCTGCTCCAGGAAATCCTCATAGGTAAATTCGCCCTTTCGGAGGTTTTTGGCCGCTTCCTTCTGTTTTTCCAGGTCCACCTCTTCCTGAGCCTTTTCGATGAGGGAAAGGATATCTCCCATGCCCAGGATACGGGAAGCCATGCGGTCCGGATAAAACTCCTGCAGATCCGAAAGTTTTTCTCCCATACCGGCGAAATAGATCGGCTTCTGGGTCACGGCCCGGATGGAAAGGGCCGCGCCGCCTCGGGTATCGCCGTCCAGCTTTGTGACGATGATGCCGTCGATGCCAACCTTTTCTGAAAACATGGAGGCCACGTTCACCGCATCCTGTCCGGTCATGGCGTCCACCGTCAGCACCGTCACATCCACCGGGACCGCCGCCTTGATGTCTGAAAGCTCCTGCATCATATCCTCGTCGATATGAAGCCGTCCCGCCGTATCCAGGATCAGGACGTTTGCGCCCGTTTCCTTTGCCCTGCGCAGAGCTTCCTCAGCGATCTTCGGAGGCGCCGTGTCGGTGCCCATGGAAAATACCGGAAGGCCGAGCTTTTCTCCGTTTACCTCCAGCTGGCGGATGGCCGCAGGCCTGTAGATGTCACAAGCTGCCAGCAGCACGTTCCTGCCCTTGGCCTTGAACTTGGCTCCCAGCTTTGCGGCGGTGGTGGTCTTACCTGCGCCCTGCAGGCCCACCATCATGATGACGGTGACCTCGTCCGAAGGCTTGAGCTTGAGCTCCGCAGGCTCTCCGCCCATCAGGCTTATGAGCTCCTCGTTGACGATCTTGATCACCATCTGGGCCGGGGTCAGGCTGTTCAGCACCTCTTCCCCCACTGCCCTGGCTTCCGTGTCCTTGATGAACTTCTTGACGATCTTGAAGTTCACGTCCGCTTCCAGAAGCGCCAGCTTGACCTCCTTCATGGCTGCATGGACGTCCTCTTCCGTGAGCCGTCCCTTGCCCCGAAGGTTCCGGAAAATGTTCTGCAGTTTTTCGGATAAACTTTCAAATGCCATGGTATGCCTTACTCTCCGTCCGTTTCCTCTGAAAGCTTCTTTTCCAACAGATGGAGCTTTTCTTCATATCCCTCCAGCTGCCGGTCACACCGCCGGATCAGGTCATGTACCCCCTGACGGCTGATGCCGTACTGCTCCGCAAGCTCTGAGAGGGACATATCATCGTTGACCAAAAGGCCATAGATCTCCCGCTGGTGATCCGTCAAAAGCTCTCCGTATAGATCAAATAACATGCCCTGTCTTACGATTTTTTCCATAACATGCGCTATTATACAGACAAAAGAAAGGGGTGTCAAGTAGTTTTTCTTGACACCCACAGACCCTCAGAAAGTCTTTTTTTTCTCCCCAGAGGAGCCGGAAGCTCCGGCTGGCTCAATGGGTAGTGGTATTGATGAACTCCGCCCTGGTCTTGGAATACATGATCCGCTGGGAGGAATAAAGGCCGCTGTAGCCGGAAAAACAGTAGGCCACGGCGATCACCAGGCTGTAAAAAGGCATGGCCTCCGGAGACAGCATCTCCAGGGCGATCAGCAGGGTGGAGATGGGACAGTTGGTGGCCCCTGCAAAGACGCCCGCCAGGCCGCAGGCCGCGCAGAGCTCCGGAGAAAATCCCAAGAGGTTCCCGAAGGCGCAGCCCATGGATGCGCCGATGCAGAACACCGGGACGATCTCGCCTCCCTTGAATTTGCCTCCCAGGGCAATGGCCGTAAACAGCATCTTCAACAGAAAAGTCTCGTAGGGAATGCTGCCTGCCAGGGAAGCCTCGATGATCCCCATACTGGTTCCCTCGTACCGGTCAGTGCCGCACAGCAAGGTCAAAAGGATAAAGAGCCCCGAGGCCGCAAGGATCCGCAGATAGGAGTTTTCCGTGAGCCTTCCGTAAAGCCGGTTGGCAAGCTTCAGAAGCCCGCAGAAGGCCATGGCGCAGAGGCCACAGAGGATCCCCAGAAGGATCATGACCGCCGCGGCATGGAGGCTGAAGGCCGGGATCTCCTGAACGGCAAAGCTTTCAAAATTCACTCCCAGGCTCAGGGAAATGTAATAGCCCGTAAAGGAAGCCAGGACGCAGGGCACCAGGGCGGAAAAGTGCATGATGCCGATGGAGATCACCTCGATGGGGAATACCGCCGCCGCCACCGGCGTGCCGAATACCGCGGCGAACACGGCGCTCATGCCTGCCATGACGCCGATCTTCCGGTCCTTTTCATCAAAAGCCAGGGCGCTCCCGAGAGATCCTCCAAGGCCGCCGCCGATCTGCAGGGCCGCTCCCTCTCTGCCAACGGAAGCGCCCGTCAGATGGGACAGCACCGTGGACACGAAGATCAGAAAGGGGATCTGCCGGTCTACGGGCTTGTCTCCCGTCACCGCCTCCAGCACCAGATTGGTGCCCCGGTTTCCCTTTTCGTGGAAGACCTCATGCAGGAATACGATGAGGAGTCCTGCAAGGGGCATGCAGAAAAGGAGCCAGGGATGGAGGGTGCGGGTCTCTGTTGCCCACTGGATCAGTTTTACAAAGGCCGCTCCGATGAATCCTCCCGCCAGTCCGCAGATCACTGAAAAAAAAGTCCACTTGATAAAATAGCTCAGATTTTCTGAAAGTCCGCCCAGAAAACGCTTCCAGGCCTCTGTAATATCCGTTTTCACAGGGAGCCTCATTCCTTTTCCGTTTCAAAGAGGGCCCGGACAAAGCTTTCCGGATCGAAACGCTGCAGATCCTCCGCCTGCTCTCCCACGCCGATGTACTTCACGGGGATGGACAGCTCTGAGGAAATGGCCACGGCGATGCCCCCCTTGGCGGTGCCGTCCATTTTCGTCAGGATGATGCCGGTGGCCTCCGTCACGTTCAGGAACTCCCGGGCCTGGCTCAGGGCGTTCTGTCCGGTGGTGCCGTCCAGCACCAGAAGGATCTCCTTTTTTACCTCCGGCAGCTCCCGCTGGATGATACGCCCGATCTTGGACAGCTCCTCCATCAGGTTTTTCTTGTTGTGGAGCCGGCCTGCGGTATCGCAGATGAGGATGTCCATATTCCGCTTTTTATAGGCGGCGATGGCGTCGTACACCACCGAAGCCGGGTCGGAGCCCTCATGCTGGCTGATGATGTCGATGCCGTCCCGTTCCGCCCAGGCCGTAAGCTGCTCGATGGCCGCGGCCCGGAAGGTATCCGCGGCGCAGAACAGCACCTTTTTTCCGGAGGCTTTGAAATTTGCCCCCAGCTTTCCGATGGTGGTGGTCTTGCCCACGCCGTTGACGCCGATCACCAGCACCACCGAAGGCTCCTCCTCAAAATCATAGGCCCCTTCCATAGGCCGCATCTGGGCGGCGATGCTTTCGATCAGAAGCTCCCGGCAGGCTCCGGGCTCCTTGATGTGCTGCTCATGGATCTTTTTTTTGAGATCCGCCAGGATCCGTTCCGTGGTGGGGACCCCCATATCTGCCATGACGAGCTGTTCCTCCAGCTCCTCGAAGAAATCGTCATCCACCTGGGAATAATCGCCGAATACGCTGTCCAGGCCGTTTACCAGGCTGTCCCTGGTCTTGGTAAGGCCTGCCTTTAGCCGTTCAAAAAATCCTGCCATGGTTTTTCCTCCTGTGTTCTGCTGTTACTGATCCAGCTGGCTGCTGACCAGATCCACGGAAACCAGGGCTGTAACGCCCTTTTCCTGCATGGTCACGCCGTAAAGCCGGTCCGCCGCCTCCATGGTTCCTCTGCGGTGGGTGATCAGAATAAACTGGGTATGCTCCGTCAGCCGGTGCAGGTATCTGGCAAAACGGCTGACGTTGGAATCGTCCAGAGCCGCCTCGATCTCGTCCAGGAGACAGAAGGGCGAGGGCTTCAGGTTCTGGATCGCAAAAAGCAATGCGATGGCCGTAAGGGCCTTTTCTCCGCCGGAAAGCTGCATCATGTTCTGGAGCTTTTTTCCCGGAGGCTGGGCGATGATGGAGATGCCTGCGGAAAGGACGTCTTCTCCCTCCTCCTGCATCAGCCTGAGATCTCCCTGTCCGCCGCCGAACAAAAGCTTGAACACCTGGTCGAACTCCTCCCGGATCCGGGCGAATTTTTCGTTGAACTGGCGTTTCATGCCCTGATCCAGATCCTCGATGATCCTGAGGATGGCCTCCTCGGAGGCGGTGAGATCCTTCTGCTGGGCCGACAGGAATTTATAGCGTTCTGAAACGCTCTTGTAATCCTCCAGGGCCTGGAGATTGACAGGGCCCAGGCTGCGGATCGCTTTCCGAAGCTCTGCCGCTTCCTTTTTCAGGGCGGCGGTATCTCCCAGCTCCTCCCGGTACCATTCCTGGGCGTCGGAGGCGGTGAGCTCGTATTCGTTCCAGATATACTCTGTCTGGGAATCGAAGCGCTGGGTCTCCTTTTCCTTCTGGGCCTCGATGCGAAGCCGTTCCCGTTCCAGGCTCACGCTGCGCTCCGAAAGGGCCTCCCGTTTTTCAAAGAAGTCCTTTTTATCCGCAGAAAGGGCCTCTTTTTTCTGCTGCTGCTCTTGGATCTCCGAGGACAGCCGCTCCGCCCCTTCCTTCAGATGCCGGATGCTCTCCGTAAGGCTCTGGATCTCTCCTTCCTTTTCCCGGATCCGCTCATAGCCGGCGCTGCGGCCGGACAGAAGCTCCTCCCGTTCTCCGGAAAGGGACAGAAGCTCCCGGGAGAGCCGGTCCACCGTCTCTGCCAGGAAATCCGTTTTCTGGGAAAGGCCGCTGTACTGCAGCTTCATATCGCTGACGATGCCCAGGGATAAGCTGTTTTCCTCCAGGGACAGCTCTGCGAGCTCCCCTCTGAGCTCCTCCGTTTCCCGGGCCCGCTCCGCCGTAGCCGCTTCCGCCTCTACGATGCGCTGGTTGAGCTTGTCTACCTTCCTAAGGATCCCGTCCATCTGCTCCGCAAGCTCCCGGATCTCCCGCTGGCGGCCCATGAGATTGGAGCTGTTCTTATATGCACCGCCGGATATGGAACCGCCGGGGCTCAGGAGCTCTCCCTCCAGGGTCACGATTCGCAGGCCGTGGCGGTACTTTCTGGCGATGGCGATGGCGCTTTCCATGCTGTCCGCCACAAGGGTCCGGGACAGCAGATACTCGTTCAGCTTCCGGTAGGTCTCCTCCGTCTCCGTAAGCTCGGAGGCAAGGCCGATGACCCCCTTTTCCCTGCGGGCGTTTTCATATTCCTTTTTCTCTCCCGGACGGATCGCCGAAAGAGGCAGGAAGGTGGCCCGTCCCAGCCGGTTCTTTTTCAGATATTCGATCAGCACCTTGGCGGTCTCCTCAGAGTCCGTCACCACATTCTGAATGCTGCCTCCAAGGGCCGTCTCGATGGCCACCTCGTATTCCTTCCGGGTCTTGATCAGGTCTGCCACAACGCCGTGGACGCCTCTGACCCGGTCCCTGGCCTCCATCACCCGGCGGATGCTCTGGCCGTAGCCCTCATACCGCTCCGCGATGTTCCGGAGGGAATCGTGACGGGTAGCCGCCACATGGTACTCCTGCTGGCAGTCGTTGAGGCTCTTCTGCAGATCCTTTTCCTGCCTCAGGGCGGCCTCCTGGGCCTCCTCCGCCTGTTTGAGCCATACCTCCGTCCGCTGCCGCCGCTCCCGAAGGCCGGAAAGGGCGGACTGCTTGGAGCGGATCTCCTGAAGCCAGGAGGGTTCTTCTTCCTCCGCTTCCTCCCTGCGGGCCTGATCCTGCAGGGCCGCCTTGCCAAGAGCTACTTCCAGCTCCTTGCCGGAATAGGGCAAAAGCCCCTCCAGCCGTTTTCCATAGGCCAGAAGCTTTTCCCGGATCCCGGACAGCTCTCCCGCCGGGGCCATGGGGCTCTCCATGCCCTCGGACTGCCCCTTTTCCACAAGCTCCAGCTGCGCGGAAAGGGCCTTTATGGAATTCAGGCAGGACAGGGCCTGCTCCTCCTTTTCCTCCTGGGAGAGCCTAAGCCTCTCAAGCCTTGCGGAAAGCTGCTCCGCGCTGGTCTTTTCCGCCTCGATCTGGGCCTTTGAAAGGGCGATCTGATTTTCCAGATTGCTGACTCCAAGGCCTGCCTTCCGTAGCTCCTCCTGTTTATCGGAAAGCTGCCGGTCCATTTCCGAAAGCCGCAGGTCCAGCTCTTCATAGTTTTCCCTGAGGCTGTCTCCCTCACTCCGGACAGCGGCCAGATCCTCTTCCGTGATCCGGAGCTTTTCCTGGATCTCCTGAAGCAGCTGCAGGCTCTCTCTGGACTCCCGGAGAAAGGCGTTCAGCTCGTAAAGCTTCTGCTGCTCCCGAAGCTTCAGATAGCTTTTGGCGTCCTCGGACTGCTTCCGAAGAGGCTCCACCTGCCGCTCCAGTTCCCGCAGGATATCGTTGATCCGGACGAGGTCCGCCCGCTCCGCCTCCAGCTTTTTCTCTGCGATCTGGCGGCGGCGCTTGAACTTAACGATGCCGGCGGCTTCGTCAAAAAGCCCCCGGCGTTCCTCCGGCTTGCCGTTTAAGATGGCGTCGATCTGGCCCTGTCCGATGATGGAGTAGCCCTCCTTGCCGATTCCCGTATCGTAAAACAGCTCCTGCACGTCCTTAAGCCGCACTGCCTGTCCGTTCAGCCGGTATTCCGACTCCCCAGAACGGTAGAGCCTTCTGGAAACCGTCACCTCCGTATAGTCCACCGGCAGCACATGATCGCTGTTGTCCAGGGTGATGGCCACATGGGCGTAGCCCTGGGGCTTCCGCAGCTGGGTGCCTGCAAAGATCACATCCTGCATGGCCGCGCCTCTGAGGCTCTTGACCCGCTGCTCTCCCAGCACCCAGCGGACTGCATCCGCAATATTCGATTTGCCCGACCCGTTGGGGCCCACGATTCCCGTCACGCCCTCGTGGAACTCCAGGACCGTTTTCTGGGCAAAGGACTTAAAGCCCTGTATTTCAATGCTTTTTAAATACATAAATTACTTTTTGATTCCTAAAATCTTGATTGCCTGCAGGGCAGCATCCTGCTCTGCGGTTTTCTTGGACCTTCCCTGTCCCTTTGCGATCAGCTCCTCGTCGATATAGAGCTCTGAGCAGAACTGCTTCAGATGATCCGGGCTCTGAAGGGAATAGGTGTTGTACCGGAGGCTCATGCCCTCCTGTCTCTGGGTATACTCCTGTACCAGGCTCTTGCCGTCCCGCAGAAGGCTCAGCTCGTCGATGTCCTCGATGATGTGGGCATAGATGAAGCGCTTTGCCTCCTGATAGCCTCCGTCCAGGAAAATGGCGCCGATGAGGGCCTCGAAGGTATCCGACAGGATGGAGGGTTTTTCCCTGCCGTCGGAGGTATCCTCTCCTCGGCCCAGGTAAATATACTGGCCGAGCCCGATGTCCTTTGCGCACACCGTAAGGGCTGCCTCGAACACCAGGGAGGCCCGTTTTCTGGTGAGCTCTCCCTCATCCAGCTTCTGGTGGGCCCGGTACAGGTAGTCGGAAACGATCAGCTCCAGCACCGCGTCCCCCAGAAATTCCAGCCGTTGGTTGGAGCGTTCCCGCTCCCAGCGCATCTCCCCGGAATAGGAGGGATGGGTCAGGGCATGCTTCAGCAGCTTTTCATCCTGAAAGGTGTATTGAATTGTTTCCTCAAGCTTTTTGATATCCGTATTCATGGCTTATTGTTTACCGTCCTGCTGAACCTCTTTATCCTGAAGCAGCGCCTGGCTGATCTTTTCGTTGATGCCCAGGCGCACAAAGCTCTCGCACTGGATCAGGGCGTTGGCGATCTCCTTATGGGTGGCGTTTCCATGGCACTTCATCACCAGGGCCTTAAGGCCCAGAAGGGGTGCGCCTCCCGCCTCGGAGGCGTCGAACTTTTTCAGGGTCGCCTTTAAGGCAGGCTTGATCAACAGCGCGCCGATCTTGGAACGGAAGCTGCTCATAAGCCCCTTTTTCACCTCGGAGATCAGGGTCGCGCCGGTGCCCTCGTAAAGCTTCAGAATCACGTTTCCGGTGAAAGCGTCCGCCACCACCACGTCCGCGCCGTGATGGGGGATCTCCCTGGCCTCGATATAGCCCTGATAATTCATGCCCTCCAGGGCTTCGATGAGAGGCTTGGTCTCCTTGATCAGCTGATTGCCCTTTTCCTCCTCGAGGCCGATGTTCACCAGCTTCACGGAGGGCTCATGGATGCCGCATACATGTTCCATATAGATCTGTCCCATGCGGGCAAACTGCAGGAGCCACTGGGGCTTTGCATCCACGTTGGCCCCGCAGTCCAGCAAAAGACAGGGGGTGGTTTCCGTGGGGATCAGGCTTGCCAGAGGGGTACGCTCCACCCCCTTCAGCCTTCCGATCTTCAGCTGCCCTCCTGCCAGCACCGCACCGGAGGAGCCGGCAGACAAAAAGGCGTCCGCCCGGCCCTCTTTCAGCAGCATCAGTCCCTTTACGATGGAGGAATCCTTTTTTTTCTGAATTGCCGCCACAGGCGCTTCCTCCAGCGTGATGACCTCGGAGGCCTCCTGGATGGAAAGCCGGTCCTTGTCGTACTGGTAGGCCGCAAGCTCCTTTTCCAGCCTGTCGGCAGGGCCCGTCAGGATCACGGAAAGCTCTCCGCTTCTGGAAAGGGCCTCCACAGCTCCTTTTATGATCTCGCCGGGGCTGTTGTCTCCCCCCATGGCGTCCAATGCAACTCTTATCATGATTTCTCCTTAATCCAGCTCAAAAGCGCCGGTATACAGCTTGTAATAGGTGCCCTTCTGGGCGATCAGCTCCTCGTGGTTGCCCCGCTCGATGATGCGTCCGTGCTCCAGCACCATGATCACGTCGGAATTTCTGACGGTGGACAGCCTGTGGGCGATGACGAATACAGTCCTTCCCTGCATCAGGGCGTCCATGCCCTTCTGGACGATCTCCTCCGTCCTGGTGTCGATGGAGGAGGTGGCCTCGTCCATGATCATCACCGGCGGATCCGCCACCGCCGCCCTGGCGATGGACAAAAGCTGCCGCTGTCCCTGGGACAGCATGGCGCCGTTTCCGGTGAGGAAGGTCTGATAGCCGTTGGGCAGCTGGGCAATAAAGGAATGGGCGCCTACCATCTTGGCGGCTGCGATGCATTCCTCATCGGAGGCTGCGGTATTGCCATAACGGATGTTGTCCATGATGGTACCGGTAAAGAGGTTGGTATCCTGCAGCACCATGCCCAGGGATCTGCGCAGATCCGCCTTTTTGATTTTTGCGATGTCGATGCCGTCGTAGCGGATCTCTCCCTCCTGAATGTCGTAAAACCGGTTGATCAGGTTGGTAATGGTGGTCTTGCCCGCGCCGGTGCTTCCTACAAAGGCCACCTTCTGGCCGGGCTTCGCGTACAGGGTGATGTCATGGAGCACCGTTTTCTCCGGCACATAGCCGAAGCTTACGTCAAAGAACCGCACGTCTCCCTGGAGCTTTTCGTAGGTAGCGGTACCCTCCGCCTCCCCGGGCTGCTTCCAGGCCCAGAGGCCGGTCCTTCTGGGGCTTTCCTGCAGAACGCCGTCCTTTTCCGTGGCGTTCACCAGCTCCACCGTGCCCTCGTCCCGCTCCGGTTCCTCGCTGATGAGGGTAAAGATACGCTCCGCACCGGCGATGGCCATCACCACAAAGCCAAGCTGGCTGGAGATCTGGGTGATGTTATTGGAAAACTGGCGGGTCATCTGCAGAAAGGCCACCACGATGGCGATGGAAAAGGCAGAGCCGCTCAGGCTCAGGTTGCCCATGCCGGAGATCAGGAACATGCCTCCCGCAAAGGCCACGATCACATAGATGATATTGCCCATGTTGGCCACCAGGGGCATCAGCATGTTTGCATAGCGGTTGCCGCTTCTGGACTCCCCGTAAAACTTGTCGGAGATATCCACAAAGCCCGCCAGGGCCTCCTTTTCATGGGAGAACACCTTTACCACCTTCTGGCCGTTCATCATCTCCTGGATATAGCCCTCCATGGCGCCCATGTATTTCTGGTTGGCCATGAAATGCCTGGAGGCGGTGGTACCGAATTTTTTGGCTACGATGGTCATGAGCACGGAGCCTGCCACCACGATCAGGGCCAGGGGGATGCTGTAATACAGCATGATGAAAAAGACGCACACCAGGATGGTGCCCTGCATCAGGGCGTTGGGCACTACCTGGGTGATCAGCTGACGCAGAAGGTCGATATCGTTGGTATAATAGCTCATGATATCGCCGTGCTTGTGGGTATCAAAATACCGGATAGGAAGCCGCTGCATGGAGGCGAACATCCGGTTTCTCATGGCCATGAGGGAGCCCTGTCCCATAATGGCGAGGGCCTGCTGATAAAAGGAAGCGATCAGCAGGGAGAACACATACAGCCCTCCCAGTACCATTACATAAGAAAGGATCCTTCCCCCCAGCTGAGACCAGTCCGCTCCCTGGGAAAGTCCCGTTTCGATGACATCGAATATGCGCTCCATGAAAATGGAGGGAATGGCGGAGATGCCGGCGCTTATGATGATGCAGAGGATGGTCACGGGCATCAGCACCGGATAAGCCTCGAAGATCTCCTGAAAGACCCATCCCATGGCTGTCTTCGGTTTTTTGTTCTGTTTACGCATTCTCTTCCACCGCCTTTCTCTGCTGAGATTCAAATACCTCCCGGTAAATGGTGTTGGAACGCAAAAGCTCTTCGTGGTTGCCGATTCCGTTGATCCTGCCCTGATCCAGAACGATGATCCGGTCGCAGTCCTGTACCGAGGAGATACGCTGGGCGATGATCAGCTTGGTGGTCTTCGGAAGGGACTCCCGGAAGGCCTTGCGGATGCAGGCGTCGGTATAGGTATCCACGGCGCTGGTGGAATCGTCCAGGATCAGCACCTTGGGCTTCCGCAGCAGGGCTCTGGCGATACAGAGCCTCTGCTTCTGTCCGCCGGAAACGTTGGTTCCCCCCTGTTCGATATAGGTGTCATAGCCGTCGGGGAAGGTGCTGATGAATTCGTCGGCTCTGGCCAGACGGCAGGCCTCCATCAGCTCCTCGTCCGTAGCGTCGGGATCTCCCCATCTCAGATTTTCCTTGATGGTTCCGGAAAACAGCACGTTCTTCTGGAGCACCACAGCCACCTCCCGGCGCAGGGTATCCAGATCGTAGTCCCGCACGTCCCGGCCGCCCACCTTGACGCTGCCGCCGGTAACGTCATAGAGCCTGGAGATCAGGCTGATGAGGGAGGTCTTGGAGGAACCGGTACCGCCTACGATACCGATGGTCTCGCCCTCATGGATATGCAGGTCGATGTCCTCCAGCACCTCTGCGCTGTCCTTGCCATAGGCAAAGGACACATGATCGAAGTCGATGCTGCCGTCCGCCACCTCCAGCACCGGATCGGCGGGATTCTTGATGGTGGGCTCCTCGTCCAGGATCTCCTCGATACGCTCTGCGGATTCCATGGACATGGAGATCATGGTGAACACCATGGACAGGATGTTCAGGCTCATGAGGATCTGCATGCCGTATACCACGATGGAGGAAATGCCTCCTACGTTCAAGGTAAGTCCCTGGCTGTTGATGATGGTCTGGGCGCCGATGTAAAGCGCTGCGGTGATGACCGTATAAATGCAAAGCTGCAGAAGGGGCGCGTTCCAGGCAAGGATCCGCTCCGCCGTAGTAAAGTTTGCCATCATATCGTGGGAGGCCTTTTTGAACTTTTCCTCCTCCAGATCTTCGTGCACATAGGTCTTTACCACCCGGATGCCCTCGATATTTTCTTCCACGGAGGCGTTCAGGTTATCGTACTTCCGGAAGGCCCGCCGGAACACCGGCATCACCAGCCGGACGATGATGAACAGCATCACCGCCACAAAGGGGATCATGCCCAGAAACATCATGGAGATGTCCCTGGAGATCCGGAAGGACATGACGGTGGCAAAGATGATCATGACCGGGGCGCGCATCACCATGCGGATGATCATCATAAAGGACTGCTGCACGTTCATGACGTCCGTGGTAAGCCTCGTTACGATGGATGGCGTGGAAAATTTGTCGATATTTTCAAAAGAAAAGGACTGGATGCGCTCGAACATGTCCTTTCTCAGGTTTCTGGACAGTCCCGTCACCGCATCGGCAGATGCCATGCCGCTTCCGGCTCCGCATACCAGCGATGCAATCGCCAGCAGGACCAGCACAAGGCCGTAGTTACGGATGCTGTCCATATCTGACAGCCTGACGCTGGAGATCAGCTGAGCGATGGTGAAGGGAATCATGCATTCCAGAATGCCTTCAAATATGACAAGGATCATCGTGATGATCGTGGGAATCTTGTACTCCCGCAGGCTGTGTCTGATAATTCTGATCATAATACTCCCTCTCCCTAACGTTCTATCGCAGGAAGCCCTTCCAAAGGCTTCCGCAATGAAAAGGCAACCCTAAAGCTGCCTCGTTGAGATTTATTCTACCGCATATAAATTTATATGTCACGCTTTTTTTCAAAAGGGGGCCGGGAAATCCCCGGCCCTCCTGGCAAAACGATATTTTTCCCGCTTCCGGCATCAGAAGCGCTTCCAGACCGCCTTGGAAAACAGCAGCATGATGGGGAAGATCTCCAGTCTTCCGATGAGCATGTCTGCGCTGAGCACCACCTTGCTCAGGTCTGACAGGCTGGAATAATTGCCCATGGTTCCCACCACGTCAAAGCCGGGGCCGATGTTGTTGTAGGTGGCGGCCACCGCCGTAAAGGTGGTCACCCAGCTCTCTCCGTCCAGGGAAACGATCAGCACGGAAACCACGAAGATCAGGATGTAGATGAAGAGATAGCTTCCCGTATTCTGAATGATGCTCTCCTCCACCGGCTTGCCATCCATGTGCACTCTTTTTACGATATTGGGATGCAGGGCGATGGCCAGCTCCCGCTTATAGGCTCTGAACAACAGCAGCACTCTGGAGACCTTGAGTCCGCCTCCCGTGGAACCGGCGCAGGCGCCGATGAACATCAGAAGAATCAGGATGCCCTGGGACAGGTTGGGCCAGTCGTTCAGGTCCTTTGTGGCATAGCCCGTGGTGGTGATGATGGAGCCCACATGGAAAGCCGCGTCGTTCACCGCCAGCGGCAGGGACGTATAAATACCGTGGGCAAAAAGATCGATGACGATCAGCAGGATGGAAGCCAGGATGATCAGCAGATACCACCGCACCTCCTCCATCTTGAAGGCGTCCCTGTTCTTTTTCACCAGTAGCAGGTAATAGAAATTAAAGTTGACGCCAAAGGCGATCATGGCGACGGTGATCACCACCTGCTGGGGAATGGTATAGGTGGAGCAGCCGGTATTCAGGACGCTGAAACCGCCGGTTCCCGCTGCGCCGAAGGTGATGCAGAGGGTGTCAAAAAGCGGCATCCCCAGAACCAGCAGCACCAGAATGGTGAGAACCGTCAGGGCCCCATAAAGCTCGTACAGGATCTTTGCGGAATCCGAGGCCCTGGGCACCAGCTTGGAAATGGAGGGGCCCGGGCTTTCCGCCTTCATGATGTTCATCTGGGTGCCTCCGGTAAAGGGGACCAGCGCCAGCATGAACACCAGGATCCCCATGCCGCCGATCCAGTGCATGAAGCTGCGCCACATGAGGACGCCCTTGGGCAGGGCCTCCACATCCGTCAGGATGCTGGCGCCGGTGGTGGTGTATCCGGAAATGGTTTCAAACACCGCATCGTAGACGCTTTGGATGGAACCGCTGAACAAAAAAGGAAGCATGCCCGTAAAGGCCAGGGCGATCCAGGTCAGGGCCGTTGCCACATAGCCCTCCTTGGAAAACAGCGCCCCTGCTGCAGGCTTCTTTCTGGTAAAGGGCAGCGCGATGACAAAGCAGATCAGTCCCGTCAGGACAAAGGGCATGATGCTCTCTCCGTAGGCGATGGCGCAGAGGATCGGCACCACCATGAGAATGCCCTCGATGCAGAGAGAGACGCCGATCACATATGTGATAATGCTGATATCCATTTTTCAAACACCTCTACCCTTATGCCAGAATATCATGCAGCGCGGCGATGCCCCGATGCATGGTCACGATGATCACGGAGTCGTTTTCCTGGATCATATCCTTACCGGAAGGGATGATGCATTGCTCTCCCCGGATGATGCAGGCGATGATCATGTCTTTTTTGAGCCTTGCGCCAAGCTTTGACAGCGGCATGTCGATGATGTCGTGGTCGTCCTTTGCCTTGAACTCCAGGATCTCGATGCGGTTGTCCAGATACCGGTAAAGGGTCTCCACGTTTCCTCCCATGCCGTTCTGCTGGGCCCGGACGTACTGGGCGATGATATCGGCGCAGATGAACTTGGGGAACACCACGGAGTCGATCTGCAGCTCGTCGATGACGTCGTTGAGATCCGTGCGGTTGATCTTGGTGATGACCTTGGCGTTGGATACGTTCTTTGCAAAGGTGGCGCTGATGATGTTCTCCTCGTCGATTCCCGTAAGGGGAACAAAGGCCTCCACCCGGTTCAGCCCCTGCTTGATGAGGAAGGCCTTGTCGGTGCCGTCTCCGTGGATCACCTCTGCCTTGGGGAACACCTCGGAAAGCTGGTTGCACTTGCGCTCGTCGATCTCCACGATCCGCACCTGCCGGTCCTTTTTGCATAGCATGTCCGTCAGATAATGGGCGATGGTGCCGCCGCCTGTGATCAGGCAGGACTGGGCAGCCCGGTCCTTGATATCCAGGGCCTTGAAAAAGGCCTTCATCTCCTCCATGGCGCAGACGATGGAGATCTCGTCCTCATCCTGCAGCACAAAATCGCCGGAAGGGATGAACACCTCGTCCTCCCGCTGTACCGCGCAGACCAGGACATCGCAGCCTGTGGCAGCCTTCAGCTGCTGCAGGTTTTTCCCTGCCGCCCGGTGTCCGTTGATCCGGACGTTAAAGATCACGACCCTGCCCCCCGCAAAGGAGTCGATCCTGGTAAGGGCCGGATGCTGCAGCAGCTTGAAGATCTCCAGGGCCGCCGCCTGCTCCGGGTTGATGATCTTGGAAAGTCCCAGCTTTTTCTTCAGGAACTCCGTTTCCTTGGAATAGAGGGGGTTCCGGACTCTGGCGATGGTTTTGATATCCCCTGCCCCCTCTGCGATCAGACAGGACAGCAGATTCAGCTCGTCAGAGGGGCTGACTGCGATAAAGATATCCTTGGACCGGATATCCGCCTCCTTCAGGGTATTGATATCGGCTCCGTTTCCGAAGATCGGCAGGATATCGATCTCCTCCGCCACCTGCCGCAGAGCCTTTTCGTTGTTATCGATCACCGTTACGTCATGGCCGTCGTTGACCAGGGTCTTTGCCAGCTCGGTACCCACCTTGCCGCAGCCTACGATCACCGCATTCATACTTCATTCTCCCTTAACTTACAGTTTGTCCTTATATAATAAAAAAGCGCAAACAAACAGGCCCCCGAAGGGGCAGTTTCATTTACACACCCCACTATAGCACGACTAAGGTGATTTTTGAAGCCAGAAAAATCATTCTTCCAAAATATGGCTATTCTGTATAGATTTTTTATTTTTTCTCAGGAAAACTGTCCTTTTTAGACACAAAATCCGACAAAAAAAGAACCCCCAGTCTCCTGAGAGTTCCTGAAAAGCCATGATCACTGGCTTTTTGTGTTCCTGTACTCGCAAATTTGCAGGCAGCGGATCAATCCTCAACCTTGATGATCTCGCGCTTGTTGTAGGACCCGCAATTCTTGCAGACCCTGTGGGGCATAACCAGAGCTCCGCACTTGCTGCACTTTACGAGGTTCGGCGCACTCATCTTCCAATTTGCTCTTCTGGAATCACGTCTTGCTTTAGAAGATTTATTCTTTGGACAGATTGACATGTCTACACCTCCTTTTTGCTCAACATCAATGAAACCGCAGATCCTTTATATATTTCATCCAACAGTTTTCATTTTTAGACAACATCAGATATTATACATACCAGATATTGTGTTGTCAAGCAGTTTTTCCATATAACAGGGAGCCGCCCTGAAAAGGACTGCTCCCTGCAGTGCTCGTTTCCGTCGGAAGCCGGATTACTTTACAAGTGCCTCGGTATCCATGGCGATCTTCAGCTCCTCGTTGGTGGGAAGCAGAAGCACCTTTACCTTGGAGTCGTCGGCGGAGATCACGGTCTCCTTGCCTCTGACATCGTTCTTTGCGTCGTCGATCTTTACGCCCAGATAGCCAAGATACTGATCGCAGATGGCCTTTCTGGTGCCCTTGTCGTTCTCGCCTACGCCTGCGGTGAAGCAGATGCAGTCAACGCCGTTCATGGCAGCTGCATAAGCGCCGATGTACTTTGCTACTCTGTATCTGAATGCCTCCAGTGCGGTTGCAGCCTTCTGGTTGCCCTCTTCCGCTGCCTTCTCGATGTCGCGGAAGTCAGAGGAAACGCCGCCGCTCATGCCCAGCACGCCGGACTTCTTGTTGAGGATGTTCAGCATCTCGTTGACATCCTTGCCCTCCTTGTTGCAGATGTACTGCACGATGGCCGGATCCAGGTCGCCGGAACGGGTTCCCATGATCAGACCCTCAAGAGGGGTAAGTCCCATGGAGGTGTCTACGCAGACGCCGCCGATGGATGCGGAGATGGATGCGCCGTTGCCCAGGTGGCAAACGATCACCTTTGCGTTCTTGGGATCAAGTCCTGCAAACTCGATGGCTCTGTGGCTCACATAGTCGTGAGAGGTTCCGTGGAAGCCGTAGCGGCGAACGCTGTACTTCTCCAGGTACTCGATGGGAATCGCATAGGTATATGCCTTGGGCTCCATACCCATACCAAAGGAGGTATCGAATACGGCTACGTTGGGCTTGCCGGGCATAGCTGCCTCGCAGGCCTCGATGCCCATCAGGTTTGCCGGGTTATGCAGCGGTCCCAGGTCGAAGCACTCTCTGATGGCTGCCTTTACCTCGTCGTTTACAACGATGGACTTGGTGAACTTCTGGCCGCCGTGGAGCACTCTGTGGCCGATGGCGTCGATCTCATCGACGGAAGCGATCACGCCGTGATCCTTGTCGGTGAGGGCTGCCATAACCATCTCAACAGCTCTCTTGTGATCCGGCATGGGCTCTGCCTGTACAAAATCCTCCTTGCCGGGAACCTTGTGGGTCAGCTGGGATCCCTCGATGCCGATACGCTCGCAGAGACCCTTGCACATAACCTCCTTGGTTTCCATGTTGATGATCTGGTACTTCAGTGATGAACTTCCGCAGTTCAGAACTAAAATCTTCATTGGACTTTTTCCCCTTTTACTTTCTTATTAAAAACCTTATGGTTTCTTGCATGTTAGCAGATGGTGCCCCGCATGTCTCTTCCGCAGGCAGCCGCATTGGACTCGTCGGTGTCGATGTGCATGGCCAGGGCATAGCTGTCGGATACCCGGATCACCGTGTCTCCGAAAATGGTCTTACGGCCGTTGCCGCTGTCCAGAAGCACGCTGACGATCTGTCCGTTTTCCACGCCGAAGCGCTCTGCGTCCGCCGGGGTCATGTGGATGTGTCTCTTTGCTACGATGACGCCCTCGGAAAGCTCCACCTCACCGGCAGGGCCTACCAGCTTGCAGGCGCCTGAGCCCTTGATATCTCCGGACTCCCGGATGGGGGCGTCGATGCCCAGTGATCTGGCGTCGGTGGCGGAAAGCTCCACCTGATCTGCGCTGCGGCAGGGTCCCAGGATGGAAACGTTCTTCAGTTCCTTTTTCGGTCCTACCACCGTGATGCGCTCGTTGGACGCATACTGTCCCGGCTGGGAAAGATCCTTCTTCACAGTCAGCTCATAGCCCTTGCCGAACAGCGCCTCCAGAGTCTCCTTGGTTACATGCACATGGCGCGCACTGGTCTCTACCATAAAATCGTTCATGACAGTTTTCCTCCAGATTTCTGAATATACATGAATATGTTAGAACTTCTCGAAACGGTCCACATTCACCACAAAGATCGTGGCCCCGCCCACTTCGACGTTCATGGGCATGGTGGCATAGTTTACCATGCTGGTGCCGGAAATGTAAGGCATGTTCACGGTAATGTTCTGTCTGGTACCGCATTCCTGACGGATCAGGTTAATGGCGTGGTCAACCCTGTCATCGTCGGTTCCGATCATCAGGGTGATATTGCCCTTTCTCAGGAAACCGCCCGTGGTGGCAAGCTTTGTGACGCTGTATTTTTCCTTGTTCAGCGCGGAGATCACATCGTCCTCGTTGTCATTCCGTATAATCGCATAGATCAGCTTCATGGATTTACCTCCTTCTTGCATAGGATCAAGACGCATATCCTGATGCGTTTCTATCATAATAACATAAAAATTTCAAAAAATCCACTTTACGCTTGTATAAAATCGCGTATATAATTGCCCCATGAAGATCATCGGAATCATCGCGGAATTCAATCCCTTTCACAGGGGCCATGCGTTTTTGATAAACCATGCAAAAAATGTGCTGAAGGCGGACTGCGTGATCGTCGCCATGAGCGGCAACTTCGTTCAGCGAGGAGAGCCTGCCGTCTTGGACAAGTTTGAACGGACCAGGATGGCCCTTGCCTGCGGCGCGGACCTGATCTTTGAGCTGCCTGTGGAGTTTGCCACGGCCTCCGCCAGAGAGTTCGCCTCTGCCGGCGTGGCTCTGCTGGAAAAGACCGGCATCGTTGACGGTCTCCTCTTCGGAACGGAAGGAATCTCCGCCCCAAAGGCCCTGCTGCCTGCGGCAAGGGGCCTTCTTTCAGAGGATACAGCCTATCAGGAAGCCCTACGGGAAGGTCTCAGATCCGGCGCGTCCTTTCCAAAGGCAAGGGAAGCTGCCCTCCGGGCCTCCGGCATTCCGGAGGCAGCGCTTTTGTCAAGCCCCAACAACATCCTGGCTGCAGAGTACCTCCGGGCCATCCTGGAGCAGGGTGCTTCCCTTACCCCCTGCTGTCTGCCCCGTCAGGGAGACGGCTACCATGCGGACAGCCCCTCCGGCAGCCCCTTTGCCTCCGCCACCGCCCTTCGGCGCATGATCCTTTCCGGGGAACCGGCAGAAAGCCTTTTGCCCTATGTGCCGGAATCCCTTTTTCCCCTCTATGAAAGCCTGCTTTCCGAAAGAAACCTTTCTGCCACAGGGCCTGACAGCCTTTCCGGGATGCTTACGGCAAGGCTCCTGTCCCTTTCCGCAGCCGGTGCGGACCTCTGCGATTTCTGGGACGTATCCCCGGAGATCGCCGGAAGGCTGTCCCGCTCCGCAGAGCGGCTCCTGTCCTGGAATGAGCGGGTGGAAAGCCTCTGGACCAAGCAGTATACCAGAAGCCGCATAAGCCGGGCACTGCTGCACATCCTTCTGAACATCCGCAGGGAAGCGGCAGAACAAAAAAAGGCCACAGGCTACATCTCATACCTGCGGCTCCTGGGCTTTTCTCCGGCTGGACGCAGCCTCCTGCCCGCCCTTAAGGACCAGGCCTCCTGTCCCATCGTCACCAAAGCAGCGGATCACCGGGAACTTCTTTCCGCGGATATCTACGCCTCCAATCTGTACTACGGGCTCAAAACAGGCCTTGTTCCTCAGTGCCGGAACGAATACCAGCGTCAGATCGTCTGTTAGAAAGACCGGCTTTCCACCGGTCTCCAGTTTATTTCTCCGCCTACATCCGGAATATCTGGGACAGGCCGTCATGGGGCGCTACGCAAAGCTTCGGAAGCCGGGGTTCCCGATTCGCCTCCTGACAAAGGGTCCTGTATTCCTGCTCCACGGTGGCAAGTGCCAACTGTGGGGTATTGTTGTCCCTGGAGAGATGCCCCAGGAACACCTGCTTTAAGGAGGGGCCTGCGATCTCCGAAAGGAGCCTGCCGCAGCTGTTGTTGGACAGATGTCCCTCCCTGGACATGATGCGGCGCTTCAGGCTCACGGGATAGGGGCCGTTGGCCAGCATCCCCCGGTCATGGTTCGATTCCAGCAGGGCCGTATCCAGCCCCAGGAGATGATCCCGCACCCGATCGTCATAGTATCCCATATCCGTAGCCACCGCAGCAGCAAAGCGCCTGCAGCCTCCCTGGGTCTCCTCATCGAAGGCGGACAGGGCCTCCTGCCCCTCGATCCGGTAGCCAAAGGGCTGGGCCGCATCGTGGGAGATGGCAAAGGGCAGCACGGAAAGCCCTCCGATCTTTAGAGGCCGGTCCTGATAGACCGGATTGAGGAATTCCCGCCCCGCATAGCTGAAATATTCGTCCCGCAGGGCTCTGGGCAGGCTCCGGAGGGTCCCCTCAGAGCCATAGACCGGCAACCCATAGGCGCTGCAGAGCCGTTTCAGCCCCTTGATATGGTCCGTATGCTCGTGGGTCAGAAAGATCCCGTCCAATTTTTCCGCACACAAACCGAGAGCCTTAAGGCTCTCGTCGATCCGTTTTGCGCTGATTCCGCAGTCGATCAAAATCTTTGCTGTATCCGTTGCCAGAAGGGTGCAGTTTCCGCTGCTGCCGCTGGCAAGACTGACAAATATCATCCTTTCCTTTCTCCGTCCCCTCCGTTTTTCTCAGAAAGCTGCTCATGGAGCTGCTGCTCCACAAAGGCCATATCCCTGCCGTTATCGATCACCAGGTCCGAAAGGGCTGCATAAGCGTCCTCCGGCATCTGCTGCCCCATGATCTCCAGGCATTTTTCAAAGCTGTAGCCCCGGTCTCCCATGAGCCGGTTCATCCGGACAGGTCTCGGGCAGAACACATACCAGACGGTATCGCAGAGCCCCCGGAGCTCATCTCCCGGAAGCGCCGTCTCCACCGCGGCGGACTTGCCCTCTGCCTGCAGATCTTTCAGCCGTTCCTCCACTTCCTTCCATACCGCCGGATGGACGATGGAATCCGACAGCCGCCGTTTTTCCGGATCGCTGTAGATCAGCCTGCCATAGACCTCCCTTTGGATCTCTCCCTCCGGGCCGAAGATCTCCGGACCAAGGGCTTTTCGCAAAGCCTCCCTTAAGGGGCCCGAGTTCTCCATCAGCTCCTTTGCCACAGCATCCGTCTCGATGACTGTAAAACCGTATTTCCGGGAAAGCAGCTCAAGGATCATGGACTTGCCGCTGCCTACGCCTCCTGTCACGCCGATGATCTTATTCATGTCCTTCCACCTCCAAAAGCGCTTCGTTCATCCATGCCAGGGCTTCCTCGATGCCCTGGTCGGAAAAAGCAAAGCTTTTCTGCCGGATCTGCGCCTCATCCGTCTCGCCATAGGCAAAGGGCTCCGGCCAGAGGCTGCAGAGCAGGACTCTTTCCCCTTCTGTTCCTTCCTCCGGGTCCTTTTTTTCCATCCGGAACCGAAGGCCTCCCTTTGAACCCGTATACGCTGACTTTTTCAAAAAGGAAAGGGGCAGGATATCGTGCCGCGTGATGCTTTTGCTGATAAATTCCTCTTTAATGACAGTCATACCAGTTGTCTCCTGACTGGACGTCCACCGCAAGCTTTACGGAAAGCTCAGCGGCCTCCTCCATCAATTTTTTCACCATGGCCTTTACTTCCGCAAGCTCCTCCGGAGCCGTTTCGATCAGAAGCTCGTCGTGGACCTGCAGCACGATATGGGATTTCATGGGCTCCCGGATCCTCTCTCCCTCTGGCGTGAGGCCCGAAAGGGCCATGTTCACCCGGTTCATGGCGATCTTCATGATATCCGCCGCAGTGCCCTGGATGGGGGAATTCATGGCCACCCGCTCCCCGAAGCTGCGCTGCATGAAATTAGAGGAGGAAAGCTCCGGAATGGGCCGGATGCGTCCGAAGAAGGTCCGGACAAAACCGTTTTCCTTGGCGTGGGCCACCTGATCGTCCAGAAATTTCTTTACGCCCGGATAGGTCTCAAAATATTTGTTGATGTAACCCTTGGCCTCCTTCTGGCTGATGCTGAGGCCCTCTCCCAGACCGTAAGCGGAAATGCCGTAGACGATGCCGAAATTCACCGCCTTGGCGTTCCGGCGCATTTCCGGCGTCACATCGGAAAGGGGCACATGGAACACCTCCGAGGCAGTCAGGGCATGGATATCCACCGCGTCCCGATAGGCGTTTATAAGCTTTTCGTCTCCGGAAAGGGCCGCCAGGATCCGAAGCTCCACCTGGCTGTAGTCCGCATCCACAAAGGTATGGCCCTCGGCGGGGATGAATACCTTCCGTAGCTCCTTTCCCTCCTCCGTCCGCACCGGGATGTTCTGCAGGTTGGGATCCGTGGAGGAAATACGGCCTGTGGCGGTAATGGTCTGGTTAAAAGTTCCATGGATCCTGCCGTCGCCGCTGATAAAGGCGGAAAGGCCCACCGCATAGGTGGAGTAAAGCTTGCTGAGGGCCCTGTACCGGAGGATCTTTTCCACCACCGGATACTCCGGTGCCAGCTTCTGCAGCACATCCGCCGCTGTGGAATAGCCGGTCTTGGTCTTCTTTCCGCCCTTCATGCCCAGTTTTTCAAACAGCACCGTGCCCAGCTGCTGGGGGGAATTGAGGTTGAAGCGCTCGCCTGTTTCCGCAAAGATCTCCGCCTCCACGGCGTCGATCTGTTTTTTCAAAAGCTCCGCATATTCGGAAAGGGCGTTCTCGTCCACCCGTATCCCTTCCCGCTCCATATCCGAAAGGCTGTAGCAAAGGGGCATCTCCACCTCTTTGAAAAGCCGTTCCATGCCCTTGTCCTTAAGCTGCCGCAAAAGCTCCTTTTTTGCCATCAGAGGGATATAGGCCAGTTGGGCAAGCAAAGATGCCGCATGCTCTGAAAGAGCTGTCTCCCGCTCCCCTGGGCCCTCTGCCGTATCCTCCTTCCGGGCCTTTTTCTTTTCCGTGGCTTCCCCGAAAAGGGCCTTCAGCAGATCGTTTTTCCCGATGAGCTCTCCGGCGCCCGGCACCTGCAGCCCCAGATAGTCCCTGGCGATGTCCTCCTGATCGTAGCTGTCCTTCAAGGGATTCAGCAGATAGGCGGCGATGGAAAGATCCAGGATCCTGCTGCTGCGCCGGATGGGAAGATAAGGCAGCTGCTCCTTCAGATTCAGGGTGCAAAGCTCCAGTCCCTTCCGGGCTGCCTCAGACAGCAACTCCCCTGCATCCTGCAAAAGCCTGTCTGCCGGATAGTCCTCTGAGGACCGGAACACATACAGCCGGTCCCTGGAAAGGCAAAGGGCAAAGGCTGTCCGCTCCTTTTCGGAAAGCAGGAAAAATCCCAGGGCCTTTTCCAAAAGGGCGTCCTTTAAGGCCACTGCCCCCAGAAAGGGATCCGTCACAAGCTTCGGCGAAGGCAGTTTTTCTTCCTGTGCCTTGGAAGCGCCCTTTTCTTCCATTTTTGCGGAAAACCTGGCAGCGATGGTCTTGAACTCATACTGCTTCATAAGCTCCAGGGCTTTTTCGTTGTACATGTCCGCAACCGCCGCCTGCTCGTAGGTAAAGTCGATGGGCACCTCCGTGATGATGGTGGCGAGCTTCTTGGAAAGCTGCGCCATGTCATAGTGCTCCGCAAGGGCCTTCTGGGCCCGTTTTGGCACCTCATCGATATGGGCGTAGGCGTTTTCGATGCTGTGGAACTGCTGGATAATGGTCCGGGCAGTTTTTTCTCCGATGGAGGGGACTCCCGGGATGTTGTCAGAGCTGTCTCCCATAAGGCCCTTCATATCGATGAACTCCAGGGGCGTAACACCCCATTCCGCCTTTACGTCCTCAGGATAATACTGGAAGACCTCCGTTCTCCCCTTGGAGGTCTTGGGGATGCTGATCTTGATGTCCTCGTCCGCAAGCTGCAAAAGATCCCGGTCTCCCGACAGCACCGTAACGGAGATTCCTTCCTTCTGGGACCTTTTTGCGATGGTGCCCAGGATATCGTCCGCCTCATACTGCTCCATGGTGAGGATGGGGATGTTCATGGCCTTAAGGATCTCCTGGATGATGGGCACCTGCTCCCGAAGCTCCTCCGGCATTTCCTTTCTGGTGCCCTTGTAACCGGAAAAAAGCTCCGTCCGGAAGGTATGTCTGGACAGATCAAAGGCCACCGCCAGATGGTCCGCCTGTTCCTCGTCGATGACCTTGAACAAAATATTAAGGAACCCATACACCGCGTTGGTATGGATTCCCCTGGAGCTTGTGAGCATCGGGATGCCGTAAAAGGCTCTGGACAGAATGCTGTGTCCGTCGATCAGCAGAAGTTTTCCCTGCATCTATTTACTCCTTTCCTGCCGTGTACTTCACGGCATAGAGGGATGCCGCTTTTGCGGCGTACTCCTTTCCTTGATTCCGCCGTGTTTCTCACGGCATGGAGGGATACCCGAAGGGTGTTTCCTGCCCGCCGCAAGGCGTATTTATCTGAAGATCAGAATATGAAGAAACAAAAGGCCGCAGAAAAGAATGCTCCAAAAGCACAGGGTATCCATGGCATAGGTAAACACCCGCACCACCCGGATGACCTGGATATGGCGCCGGTCTTTCTGAAGCATGCTTTCATAAGCACGGCTGATATTATAGTCGTGATTTTCTTCCTCCAGGATCCCGATGCCTTCGCTGACGATGAAATTGATCTCCAGCTCCTCCCGGCAGGTCTCGCACTGAGAAAGATGGCGGAGAAATTCGTTCAGTTCGTCATCGGAAAGGGATTTGGCAAAATATGCGTTGATATTTTTTCTGAACGTCAAGCAATCCATGGCCACATCATACCATTTCCGGCTGCGGAATTCAAGGCTGGGAGATCAGGGAAGGACGGCTCAGACGCCCGCCATCAGGTGCATGTTCCGGATCCTGCCGTCGGAGATTTCCTCCATGACGGAAAAGCCGTGGGGCTCCAGAAAATCGCTTTCAGAACCGCTTAATCCTTCCTGGCGAAGGAAGCGGGCCACCCCCTGGCAAAGACGCTCCACCGCTTCAAAGGTTTCTTTTCCTTCCTGATATTCCCTGAGCAAAAGCCCGGAAAGCATACCTGCCTCTTCCTTAAGCAGCGGCAGCTCTGAGAGCATCCAGAACTGCCATTTGTAATAGGGCTGATAGCAACGGTTCAAAAGAAACAGCATGCCGCAGGCATGATCGATGAACTGGGAAAGGGCCAGGGCCGCCGCCTCTCGCTGTCCGTGCTTTAAACACCGCTCATAGTTATACTGTCCGGACTGGGCCATGAGCGCTGCTCTGGCTGCGATCTTTTTCAGCCATACGTCCTTCGGAAAACCGGAGGCAAAGGCTTTCCGGATGCCGGTAAAGTCTCCGGAACCATCCAAAAACACCGCTCCGTTTACCGTCTGAGCCAGGGCATATTCCGGAATGGAAAACCATTGCATGGGATCCTCCGGAGGACAGGGAAAGCGGGTCAGCCGGACAAAAAAATCCGGGATGGCAAATACGCCCTTCCTGGCCCGGCCGAGGTATTCTGAAGGCAGCCGTTTCCTTCCCTCAAAGGTTTCCGGCAGCTTTTGATAAGCCCTGTAGAGCCTGAAACCGAACTGTTCATAATCCTCCCGGGAAAGCCAGAGGCAGAAACCCGGGTCGTAGTCGTGATCCTCCGAGACAGCGTCATCGTAGCCGAAACACTCCGACCCTTCCCCGCAGATTCCTGCGGCGATCCGCTCCAGAAGCTCCGGAAACTGCTGCCGCAGCATGGGAAGTCCATGGGCCTCAAAAAAGCGCCGGGAAAGGCCGATTCCCTTTCCCTCCCGGTCCTTCTGCTCATAAGCCCTTTTTGCCCCTGGATTTTCCTCAAGCCTCATGCCGTCCGCTCCTGTTGCTCTGATAGATCTCCTCCGCCCGGCGGCTAAGTTCCTCCTCCATCAGGAAAAAGCCATAGTAGCCAAAGGTTCCGGCGCATTTCCGGCAGTTGAAAGCGTAATAGGCGTTCCGTTTTACGGAAGGGTCCTCAAAGCATTCCCATGCTTTTTGCAAAAGGGCGCTGGTCTTTTTCTCATCCTTCTGCCACCGGTCGTAAAGCACCGCCAGATTCACATAGGTGACGCCGATCTCAAGGCGGCTTTCCGGAAGCGTCTCCATGATGGACATGGCCTCCATGAAATAAGCCTCTGCGTTCTTATAATCCCCTGTGTCGGAAAGGGCCAGGGCCAGGTTGTTGTAAAGCCCTGCAAAACGGTAATCTCCCGGGAGCAGGAATTTTTCGTAAAGCCGCTCCGCTTCCTCATAGTAGGGCAGGCTTTCCTCCGTTTTTCCAAAGGCCTTCAGCGTGGTGGCCCCGTTCAGATAAGTGGTGGCCGCCGTAACGCTTTCCACGATCTGCTGCCGGGCCAGAAGGGCGATGCCATCTCTCACAGCGGCAAGTCCCCGTTCCTGATCTCCCCGGTTTCTGTAAAAGCCCATCATCTCGTTCAGCACCGTAAGCTCCGTCTGCCAGTCGCCCGAACTGCGGCAGGTTTCCAGGCAGTCCGAAAGCCAACGGTCCGCCTCGTCTCCCCGGTCCATATCCAGAAGCCTGTCCAGTTCCTTTACCACCGCCTCGCCGGAAAGGCCGCTCCGGCCGCAGTCCCCCCTACCCAAGGGACACCCGCTCTCTGTCCGGATGCTCTCCGGACCATCCGGTCTGGGGCATGGTGGAGATCCGGTACATATCTTCTTTGGAAATCTCGAAGGAAAGGTAATCCTGGTTTTCCAGCATCCGTTCATAGGAGGAAGCCTTGGGCAGAGGCTGCACCCCTCTTTGATAAACGTAGCGGAGGCAAAGCTTTGCTGCGGACACGCCGTATTGCTCAGCCATTTCCAGGATCATGGGGTCTTTCAGCACCCGCGCCCTGCCGAGAGGGCTCCAGGCCTGCACCAGGATGCCTTTTTCTTTGCAGTAGGCCACTGCGGCTTCCTGGGTATATCCGGGATGAAACTCCAGCTGATCCACCGCAGGCATCACCTGAGCCTTTTTCAGAAGGGGTTCCATGTGCTGGGGAAGGAAATTGCTGAGGCCGATGGCCCGGATCTTCCCTTCCCGGTAAAGCTCCTCCATGGCACGCCAGGTATCCTGACCAAGCTCCCGCCAGTCGGTCCTCTCAAGATCCGGCCTGGGCCAGTGGATGAGATAAAGGTCCAGATAATCGGTCCCCAGGTTTGACAACGACCTCTGAAAGGCCTCCTTCGCTTCCTGATAACCCATTTCCGTCTTCCACAGCTTGGAGGCGATGAAAAACTGCTCTCTTGGGAGCCCGCTTTCCCGCATCGCCTCTCCCAGATACCCCTCTGTTTCATAAAAGGAAGCGGTGTCGAAGTACCGGTAACCGGCCCGGATGGCTTCCTGGATCACGGCGCCGCTGTTTCCGTCTGCGGCCTTGTAGGTGCCAAAGCCGAAGACAGGGAGGCTTACGCCGTTGTTCAGTTCGTAGCTCATGTGCTGTCCTCCTGCAGATTTTTTGTTATTATATCTTTTAAAAGAGATACCGTAAAGGATTTTCTCTGAAGTTATGTCCTGGTTATTTTCCAGATCATTTTGTTGCATTTATACCTTTTTTTCAGAATAGGGACACACAATTCCTTGAAAAAAAGATTGACAAGCAGGTTATGGTTTATTATGATAATCATGCTTACTGCCGCTGTGGCGGAATTGGCAGACGCACTTGACTCAAAATCAAGCGGGAAACCATGCCGGTTCGAGTCCGGCCAGCGGCACTCTCTAAGTCCCTATTTATAGGGAGCTCACCCACTTAAAAAGCTGTACAAATCTGTACAAGGGTATTTGCAGCTTAGAAAGTGGTTTTTTTTATGCCGTCAGCACGTCCCGTACTATCTGTGATGTATCCTCTGTGGGCTTCTTTTTCCTTTTCCGGGAAAAACAAACGGCCCATGGACCTAATGTCCATGAGCCTTGCAGTTAAAAACCATCATCAAGATCACTGCGGTTAAATCCCCACATCATAGGCTTCTTGAGACCATATCTTTATCGTTTATCGCATTATCAAGCAGTCTGCTGAGAAAGCCTGTGTATCCCTTTCCTGTAGCTTTAGCCTTTGCCAATGTATCTGGGGATATCCTGAGAGCGATAACAGTCTTCTTATTGGCGTTTCGTCTATTTCTTGCAGCCTCTGCTATCTGAGCATACTGTTCCTCTGTAAGTTCAGGAGAATCCTCATCATAAACTATCGGCATTTTGGAAGCAGCCTCAAGCTCCATTAACTGTTCATGGGTCAATCCCTGACCTTTTACTATAGTCTTTTTAATCACTGCCATAATAGAGCCTCCTCGCTTCTTTATGTTTAATTTTTCTTTTTCCTCGTCCCATTCAAAATTTAGTTCTTCCTGCCTTATCATCTATATATTCCTCATTTTTAATAAGTATAACTCAAAGTATTACTTTTAGTCAATAATGGCATCAGATTTTCAGCCCTGAGTTTCACGGTTCAGGGCTTTTCTATTGCTCAATGTTTCTGTACTCCGTGCAGGCATGACCGGGCTCTTCTCCACTTCATCAAAGACTTCGACGGCCTTGGCCAGATGGCGCTCGGTGCCGCGCTTGTGGATGAGCATCCGCAGCATTTTTCTTTGACAGGTTGCGGATCAAATCTTTCAGCCGTCTGGCTGTCTTTATCATAGAAGTACCTCCAAATACTGGCGTAAAATCTTCTCGACCCGGAACAGTTTGGCATAGCGCACCAGCGTCCGCAGGTCCTT
>CALWLA010000018.1 GCA_944381405.1 uncultured Lachnospiraceae bacterium
ACACAATGGCCAAGTGTCGGATAGGAACGGCAAAATTTTTTGCACTTCTATTGCTTCTTTATCACACATAAGCAAATGCTCATGTCATTGAAGCATATATCTAAAATTTTCTATTGAATCCGGAGAATTGCAAGAAGAAGCAGAGCAGTTGTTTCCAAAACGGAAACAACCGCGGCAGATGGTAAACGATATAATTGTGAAACCTCCGGCTCTGTGCCAATGTTCAAGTTGACCGTTTCGTGATAAAATCATGGTGTAAGGAAATAAGAAAGCCAAAAACTGAAATGAAAGGCGATACGCCGAAAAAGGACAGGAGGCAGTAAAAGATGCAGTACACCAGTCATTACCGTTCACCCATCGGGAATATATTATTGGCTGCCGACGAGACCGGTTTGACCGGCCTCTGGTTTGAGGGGCAAAAATACTTTGCCCTCCATCTGGACAAGGAACATGAGGAAAAAGAAATCCCCCTTTTTGAAAAAGTAAAAGAGTGGCTTGATATTTACTTTTCGGGAAAAGAGCCGGACTTTGCTGTACCGCTTCATTTTACAGGCACAGATTTTCAAAAGGCGGTATGGGAGATCCTCTGTACCATTCCATACGGCCAGACGATGACATATGGCGAGATTGCAAAGCAGATCGCCGCCAAAAAGGGATTGCCCCGTATGTCAGCACAGGCCGTAGGCGGCGCGGTAGGGCACAATGAAATCTCAATCATTGTGCCCTGCCATCGTGTGGTGGGGGCAAATGGCAGCCTTACGGGGTATGCAGGCGGCATCGAGAAAAAAGAATTGCTGTTGAAGCTGGAAAAGGTGGATATGAAACGATTCAGGAACGATTAAGAAAAGAATCCTGGATCTCTGACAGGAATTTTTCCGCAACCGGAGAAAAGACCTGATATTTCTTCCATACAAGATACATCTTGTTTTCAAGCGGCGGGTCAAAGGGAATAAAAGCGAGATCGCTTTCAGAACTGGTATTGACAAGACGGTCAAGGGTAAGCAGAACGCCCAGCCCTTCTTTGGCAAAAATGGCGCCGTTGTAAGCCAACTGAAAAAATCCCTCTGGTTTCAGACCCTTTATCTTGGAACCGGCCCATCTGGGGATATCCGCATTCCATGATTGCTCGGAAACAAAGAGCGGTAAGCCAATCAAGTCATCCACACAGACGGCCTTTTTTGACGCAAGCGGGTGGCTCTTTGGCATGACCGCGCCCCATCTATCCCTTTCGGGAAATTCCAGCACGTTATATTTTTTGTAGTCGGGGGTTTCTACGATGACTGCAAAATCCAGGAGCCCCTTATCAAGGCGCTCAATGACCTGCTCGGTTCCGCCGCTTGTGATGTGGTAACGCAGATTCGGATATTTCCTTTTGAACCGCTTGATCTCCTGGGCGAGAAAACGGATCTGATAGCTTTCAGCAAGGCCGAAATACAGCTCGCCGCCGGTCAGATCGCCCATGGCGGAAAATTCATTTGTGATTTTGTCCGCCATATTCACCAGATCCTCTGCCCGTTTGCGCAGGAGCTGTCCTTCCTCGGTAAGCTCGATGCGAAAGGCGTGCCGGAGAAACAGCGTTTTCCCCAATTCTTCTTCCAGCGCTTTTAATTGCTTTGATAAGGTGGGCTGCGTCACATGGAGGACCTGTGCGGCTCTCGTCATATTTTCTTCTCTCGCCACAGCCAGAAAATAGCGTAATACTCGTAAATCCAATGTCGATGCGCCCCTTTCAAAAGATATTCCAAAAAGGAATGATGTGATATAAATTATAACCATTAGCGGCAGGGCTTGTCAAATGCTATAAATACAGTAACGTTTGGGAGAAGGAGGAACCGTAACATGATGAAAACAGAAGAGCTCAAACTGGTGTCAGAATGGGATAAGACCTTTGCCAAAAGCGAAAAGGTGGCCCACAGAAAAGTGACCTTTGTGAACCGCTATGGCATTACCCTTGCGGCAGATCTGTACGCGCCCAAAAATGCGGCGGGCAAGCTGCCGGCGATCGCTGTTTGCGGGCCTTTCGGTGCGGTCAAAGAACAGTGCTCCGGATTGTATGCGCAGACCATGGCAGAGCGCGGTTTTCTGACGATCGCCTTTGACCCGTCCTTTACCGGAGAAAGCGGTGGAACACCGAGATATATGGCGTCCCCCGATATCAATACCGAGGATTTTCAGGCTGCCGTGGATTTCCTTTCCCTGCAGGACGATGTGGATGCAGACAAAATCGGCATCATCGGCATCTGCGGCTGGGGCGGGTTTGCCCTCAACGCCGCCGCCCTCGATACCCGGATCAAGGCCACGGTCGTTTCTACCATGTACGATATGACGCGGGTGGCGGCAAACGGCTATTTCGACGCCGCCGACTCGGAGGAAGCAAGATATGAAACCAAGAAAGCCCTCAACGCCGCCAGGACCGAGGCCTACAGAACGGGCGAATATACCAGAGCCGGAGGATGCCTGCCGCTTCCCGTCCCGGAGGATGCGCCTTTCTTTGTCAAAGATTACAGCGAATATTACAAGGGAAGAGCCTATCACGCGCGGTCGCTGAATTCCAATGAGGGTTGGAATACCATCGGGCAAATGTCTTTCATGAACCAGCCTATCTTAAAATACAGCAATGAGATCCGCAGCGCCGTTCTCGTGATGCATGGCGAAAAGGCCCATAGCTTTTACTTCGGAAAAGATGCCTTCGACGCAATGGTTCGGGACAGCAAGTACACTGGCAACAAGGAGTTTCTTGTCATCCCCGGAGCGGTACATACAGACCTTTATGACAACCTCTCTGTGATCCCCTTCGATAAGATGCAGAAATTCTTCGAGGAAAATATGATGCAGTAATGCCTGCTGCCGATAAAAGAAAATATGATGCGAGAAGCCCCTGTTATGACCAGGACTTGTCCGAAAACAGAATGTGCCCCTGAGAGATCAGTGGCACATTTTTTTTAAGAAATAAGAAAAATATGTAAGGGAAACTTCGGTTGCGGCTCAGTTGAGATAAATGATATGATTATAACAGAATCAGCTGTCTGGCATCATAACTTTGGCAATTATCCTTGTGGCGCTGATCATTAAGCTGATTATCAGGAAGAAGGTAAAAGGCAATGAATAAGATTATTATGGTCGCAGCGTTGGTGTTTTTCCTCTGCAGCTGCGGAAGAACTGATGCAATGGATGAGAATGCGGAGCCCCTTGGCATAGATGTTTCCTCGGCAGAGATCATCTCCAAGGAAGACGACCACGGAGGCTTTCACGGGGACGGAACCACCTTTCTATGCCTTGACTGCTCCGGAACCGATATTGCCGATCAGATAAGGAATGGAGGGAACTGGACGCCATTTCCCCTGGATGATACCGTAAAGGCGCTTGTCTACGGGATAGAGACCAGGGAAGGCGATTCCCTGATAGGGATAGGACCTTACCTTTCTGATGAAGAGAACAGGCCCCTGATCCCTGAGATCGAAAACGGGTATTACCTTCTGATAGACCGTCAGGCGGAGGAAGGGAAAGCCACCGGGGCGGATATCCTCCACAGGGCGTCCCTCAACTTCACCCTTGGCATATATGACAGTGACGCGGACATCCTTTATTATTTTGAACTGGATACATAAGGGAGGAATTCCTGATGAATACAGATACGATTATTTTTTTTAATAAACAGCCGGATGCGTTGCCGCTGTATGAGGTTTTCGCAGATGCCGTAACAAAGTTGTATCCTGAAACGGAGATCAGAGTCCAGAAGACACAGATATCATTCTATGACGTCCACATGTTTGCCTGTGTGTCCTTTGTCCGGGTAAAAAAGAAGAAGGAGCTTCCGGATCCATATCTGGTGGTCACGCTAGGGATGCCGTACCCGCTTGAATCCTCCCGTGTGGCGGTAAAGACAGAACCATATCCCGGCAGATGGACGACGCATATCGTTATCGGGGAGACAGAGGAGATAGACGGTGAGCTTCTTTCCTGGCTGAAGGAAGCGCATGACTTTGCAAAAAGTAAATAGATGATATCGAGGTGATCGATCGTGGATGAGAGAGAAAAATCATCCGCCTGTGGTTTGAAATTTTACCTCCGCAATGATCGTATATATGACAGAAGGACATCCGTTAAAGACAGGAGGTGCGGCATATGAAAAGGTATAGGAAACTCCTTGGAGTGCTGACAGTATCTGCAGCCTTGCTCTGGGGCTGCGCAGGGATAAACAGTCACAATGATCCAGATGGCATGGAAGCCGCAGCAGTGGAGTCTGCGGAGATCCCCGCCGATGACTACGAGGCATGGAATGCGCTCCTTTCGGAAAATGACATCAGCCAGGAATTCAGGGACAGCCTTGCATGCTTCGCGTTTGATAGCGGCAGCGCAGTGCTCTCAGAGGAAGAAGGAAATGCCGTATTCAGCCCACTGAGCCTCTACTATGCCCTGTCCATACTCGGCACCGGAGCTTCAGGCGAGACGGAGACAGAGATCATGGAGGCTCTGGGGGTCGGCGATAAAGCGGAGCTTGCGGATCAGTGTGCAAAGCTTTATCGCAGATATGCATATACAGAGGAACGGGAAAAGCTTCTGGCAGAAGAATATGGAGAGGAAGCCTCCGACAGTGCCATCCGGCTTGCGGATTCCTTATGGATCTCCGATGATATCGCACTCAGGACAGCGTATCAGGAGACCTGTGCAGAAGATTTTTATACCTCTTCTTATCATGTGGACTTCAAGGATCCGGAGACTGCCGGGAAGATAGGAGAATGGATATCCCAACAGACCGAGGGCGTCCTTGCTCCTGAGCCGGAGCTTTCCTCTGATACGGTGCTTGCCATCATCAATACGCTGTATTTTTATGGAGGGTGGCAGGATCGCTTCAGCGAAGAATTTACGGAAGAAGACACCTTCACCAGGGAAGACGGTTCGGAGGTGACGGTGCCCTTTATGAACAGAACCGATGAGATGCGGGGATTTATAAAGGGAGACGGCTACACGCTGTCAGGCCTTTCCACCAATAACAACTGCGAGCTTTTGTTCCTGCTCCCTGATGAGGGGACCGGTATAGACGAATTCATCCATGACAGCGACAGGCTCAGAGAGATCTTTGCAGAGACAGAGGATAAATGGACCACGGGCCAGGTCATATGGAAGATACCGAAGTTTTCCTTCGGGAGCAGCTTTGATCTGAAGGAACCCCTCATGTCCATGGGCATGGAGCGGATGTATGACAGCCTGCAGGCAGAGTTTGCCGGTATGTCCCAGGACCCGCTTTATGTGGACAGGACCATCCAGGAAGCGCACATCGGAGTGGATGAAGAGGGTGTCGAAGGAGCCGCCTACACCATGATCGCCATAGCAGAGGGTAGCGCACTGCTAGCGGAGGAGCCGGAGGTGGCGGAGATGATCCTGGACAGGCCCTTCCTGTTCGCGGTCCATGACTACAGGAACGATGTCTGGCTGTTCCTTGGGGTATGTGCAGATCCTTCGATGGAGTAAATATATGGAGATCCTTGAGGTTACAGAAAACAAAAAAGACTATCTCGATCTGCTGCTGTTGGCCGATGAGCAGGAAGAGATGATAGATCGTTATCTCGGCCGGGGCAGGATGTATATACTGGTGGATCGGGGAGTGAGATGCGAGTGTGTGATAACCGACGAAGGCGACGGCATCCTTGAGATCAAAAACATCGCCACCGTACCTGAATTCCAGGGGCAGGGTTACGCGAAAGCCCTGATCGAATTCCTGATCGGGGAGTATAAGGATCGGTACGCCATTTTGCAGGTAGGGACGGGGGACAGCCCGCTGACGATTCCCTTTTATGAAAAGTGCGGTTTTGTCCCTTCGCATATCAAGAAAAACTTTTTCATAGAGAACTACGACCACCCGATCTTTGAGGGCGGCATTCAGCTGCGGGATATGGTATACCTGCAAAGGCCGTTGTGACCGCGGGGAAACGGAGCTTTCCATGCCGCAGAACAGCCGCTGATGAGAGACAGCCCGCCTGGAACGATTAAATCAACCAGGCGGGGACATACCAGTTTTTCTGATCGACGGGAATCAAATCAGGCGGCATACAGATGACTGCTCCGGTACCGATTTTCACTTTCAGAGAGGCTGCGCCAGAAAAAACATCCTCATCGCCGGCGGCCCCTTCAATCGGACGCAAAACAGAAAAATTCTTAACGGCGTTTTTCGGGGCAGAGCTTTTTTTGATTTCAACAGGAGTCACGATTCCATCCTGGCAAATGATCAGGTCGATTTCTTTTTTGTTGCTGTCGCGATAAAAATAAAGCGGCGGTTTCCGTCCGGCATTCAGATAGCTTTTATATATTTCAGATACGACCCATGTTTCAAAGAATTCCCCGCCCATAGCCCCTGCTTCCAGGGTCTCGGCACTGCTCCATCTGGTCAGATGGGCACAGAGACCAGTGTCCAGAAAATACATTCTGGGAGCTTTGATGACGCGTTTCAGCACATTGTTGGAATACGGCTGAATGAGCGCAACGATACCGGAGGATACCAGGACAGATAACCATTGCTTGGCTGTTGGAGCAGAGATTCCGACTTCCGTAGCAAGTGCTTCATAGTTCACATTGGTGGCCGTCCTGGCAGCAACAACGCTCATAAAGGTCAGAAAGGCAGTTGAGTCCGCTACCTGCGACAAATCTTTTATATCACGGCTGATATAAGTTTCCAGATAAGATTCATAATACTGTGCCTGATCCACATCAGGATTTTCATAGAGACGAGGCATGGAACCTCTGAAAATCCTTTCAAAAACATCATGCAAGCCCATTGGGGCAACCTGTGACATTCGTTGCATGAGCTCTGGAATGTCAACACGGAAGGGAGAAAAATGAACCCCTCTGATCTCATCGTTGCTTAAACCTGTCATCTGAAGGACACCGGCCCGGCCAGCCAGGGACTCGGTAACCTGCTTCATCATCCGGAAGGTTTGAGAGCCAGTGAGCCAAAAGTCTCCGCAGCGTTTTTCCCGATCTGCATAAATCTTAATATAGTCAAAAAGCTCCGGGGCATACTGTATCTCATCGATCAGAACCGGAGGCGCGTAACGTTGGAGAAATAATTCAGGCTCCGTTTTTGCAAAGGCGCGAATCGTTGGATTATCCAAAGAGACGATCTTACGCTCTTTTTCTGCAATTTTTGTCAGCAATGTTGTTTTGCCGACCTGCCGCGGACCTGTGACGATCAACACGGGAAAGGTTTCGCTGATTTTTTTGATTGCTGGCTCAATCGTTCTTTCGTAATACATACGAGACCTCCTTGGAAACATACAGAACAACGTTTATGCAAATCCAAAATCTGATTTTATTATTGCATAAATAATGCTTTGCGTCAAGAAATCAAATCGGGAAAGCTCAGCCTCCTGCAAAAGCTTTCCATTAAAGCGGGAATCCTTTATAATAGGGGCATCAGGCAGTGAAGGGAAGGGTCAAGGATGGAACCTCTGAGAAACGAAATCTTCAGATATGTCAAAAGCAAATATAACGTGGAGCCGGATTATCCTTTTTCAACGGCGCCCAGCTACCCGGTCCTGCGTCATGGGGATACCAGGAAATGGTTTGCGCTGATCATGGACATCCCCAGGGAAAAACTGGGATTAAAGGGCGCAGAACCGGTAGACATCGTCAATGTAAAGCTGGGAGATCCTATGCTTGTGGCGATGCTGGTCCAGCAGCCGGGATATTTTTACGGCTATCATATTGCCCGCAGTAGCTGGATCTCCATTTTGCTGGACGGCACGGTCCCCTTTGCAGAGATCTGTCAGTGGATCGATGAAAGCTATGCTGTGACGGCCTCCAAAGGAAAACGGAAGCTTATTTCCGGCGGTAAATGATAGGCATGTCGTAGCCAAAGGTGCGTTTTCCGTTTACCTCCATGGTCTCGGAAACCTCCAGGCAGTCTTCGGAAAAGCGCTCATAAAGCGTGAATTTCAGCACAGGAGAAAACATGCTGACGCTGCCGCCGGACCAGACGCCCTGCTCCAGGGTATAGAGCGCCGGCGTGAATTTTTCAGACTTCTTCAACTGCGTATAGGATACGGGCCCAAGGGCTTCATAGGTAAAGTCGGTTTTGCTGTAGCCCTCGGGGACCTCGTAGGAGGTCAGCTGCACGCCCTCTCCGGTCTCTGTAAAAAGGAACAGATGAGAGGAAGCGTGGGTTTTGCCATTGGTGGTATAATAGCTTTCTTCCACCATGAAGATTCCTGAAAAATCAGCAGGAAGGTCCAGGATCTTGTGATTGCAGGCAGTGTTGACATGCCGGGCGTAGGGGAAATCAGTGATTCCCTGCTGCTTAAGCTCCTCAAGCTGCTTTGCGTTGTCGAACTCACCGGTCAATAAAGAAACAAAAGACTGAAGTTTTTCCATAATATATGTCGTCCTTTCCTTGATTCAGCCGTGTTTTCCACGGCATAAAGGGATGCCTGAAGGGCGTTCCTTGATTCAGCCGTGTTTTCCACGGCATAAAGGGATGCCTGAAGGGCGTTCCTTGATTCAGCCGTGTTTTTCACGGCATAAAGGTATGCCCGTAGTATAGTACAATTTAGCGGTGTCCGCAACCAGGACCGGCAGCAGGTCATGGGACAGGCGCGATAGGATCGTTTTTGCAATTCAAAAATAGACGAAGGACCCATTTGGCTGATGGGTATCTCAACCACAAATACATTATAGTAGGGAGGAATAAAAAACATGAAAGCCTTTACTTATATAGAACAGGGGAAATTTGCTCTGACGGAGAAACCAAAGCCAAAGCTGCAGGACCCAAAGGATGCGGTGGTGCGGGTCACCATGAGCTCCATCTGTACCAGCGATCTGCATATCAAGCACGGAAGCGTGCCCCGGGCAGTTCCTGGCATCACAGTGGGCCACGAGATGGTGGGCGTTGTGGAGCAAGTGGGCAGCGAGGTCCATTCCGTGCGTCCCGGGGACAGGGTCACGGTAAACGTGGAGACCTTCTGCGGGGAATGCTTTTTCTGCAAACACGGGTATGTCAATAACTGTACCGATGAAAACGGAGGCTGGGCTCTGGGCTGCCGGATCGACGGCGGACAGACGGAATATGTCCGGGTGCCCTATGCGGATCAGGGGCTGAACAGGATCCCGGACAGCGTGACGGACGAGCAGGCCTTGTTTGTGGGAGACATTCTGGCTACAGGTTTCTGGGCAGCCCGGATCTCCGAGATCAAGCAGGAGGATACGGTGCTGATCATCGGCGCAGGGCCCACCGGCGTTTGTACCCTGCTGTGCGTCATGCTCAAGCAGCCCAAGCGCATCATCGTCTGTGAAAAAGAGGAGGACCGCCGCCGGTTTGTGCAGGAGCACTATCCGGAGGTGTTGGTCTGCAGTCCGGAGGAATGCGAGGACTTCACCCTGAAAAACTCCGACCATGGCGGCGCAGATGTGGTCATAGAAGCCGCCGGTGCGGGGGATACCTTCCAGCTCGCATGGAAATGCGCGCGGCCAAACGCCATCGTGACGGTGGTAGCCCTTTATGACGAACCGCAGGTGCTGCCTCTGCCTCAGATGTACGGCAAAAATCTGACCTTTAAAACCGGAGGCGTGGACGGCTGCGACTGCGGGGAGATCCTGTCTCTGATCCAACAGGGAAAGATCGATACGACACCCCTCATCACCCATCGATTCCCCCTGTCGGAGATCGAGAGGGCCTATGAAATCTTTGAAAAAAAGCTGGAGGGCGTCATCAAAGTGGCAATCACTGCGGAATAAGCAGAAGACTTTGGAAGCCCGGTAACGGGATCCGGCATTTTTCTTAAAGGGTATCAGGATTATGCAGAAATTGACAGATAAGATCAAAGGATTGGGACGGTACCAAAAGGGGCTTTTGCTGTTTATGGCCGCCATGGTGCTGGTATTTACGGGCATTTACCTTGTGAGTACAGGCAAGGAGGGATTTGCCTATCGGGACACCCTTTTCTTTCCCGAAAAGGAAAATGGCACCACGGTGTATTCCGGAAGGCTCAACGGAGAGCGGGCCAGCTTCGAGATCTCCGAGGATCAAAGCCTGGTGTTCCGATACGGTGATGCCACCTATGGGCCTTATACCGTAAAAGAGGACCCTGCTGCCGTTCCGGAAAACACGCAGATACAGATGGGAGATGGAATGACTGGCATAGCGCTTTACCGGGGCGAGGACCTGCTCTTTCGAGGCGGGGCGACGGATATCGGGAACCGGAAAATCCTGTACGATGAGGACGGAAGTCCGGAAAGTCTGGGGATCCTGATCACAAGCGGTGACGGCACCTTAAGGGATGAAAGGGGCAATCTCATCGACCCCATGGAACCCTCCGCCTCCACCATTGTCGAGCTGCTATCAGGCCCGCAGCTGACCCATAGGGGAGAATGGAGCATATGGCTGGAGGCTGTGGCGGTCTGCATCGTAACAGCGCTTTGCATCCTGTTTGCAGACGAGCTGTTCCGCTGGAGCCTGCGCCTTCAGATTCGCCATGCCGAGGATGCAGAGCCCTCGGACTGGGAGATCGCAGGCCGCTATGTGGGCTGGACCGCCCTGGCGGCGATGGCGCTGATACTTTTTATCGTGGGATTGCTGATTTAATGGAGGAGGAAGCGATGCCTCAGCATGTGATCGTTTCAGAATATGATCCGGCATGGCCGGATATGTACCAGCAGGAAAAGGAACAGATCGTCAGGATCCTTGGGGAGAACTGTCTGGCTGTTTACCATATCGGAAGCACTTCGGTGCCGGGCCTTGCGGCAAAGCCGGTGATCGATATCATGGCGGCTGTCCGGAGCCTGGAAAAAGTGGAGGAATCGGCAGACCGGTTTTCCGGGATCGGTTACGAATCCTGCGGGGAGTTCGGCATCCCCGGCAGGCGCTATCTGCGAAAGGGCGGAGATGAACGGACCCATCAGATCCATATTTTTCAAGGGGAAGATTGGGGCAATCTCGGACGGCATCTGGCTTTCCGGGACTATCTGCGTGCCCATGAAAGGGAACGGCAGGCATATGGGGACCTGAAAAAGGAGCTGGCCCGGCGGTTTCCCTATGATATAGAGGGCTATTGCGATGGAAAGGATGCTTTTGTACGGAATCTGGAGTCAGAGGCGCTGACCTGGTATGACGGCACATGGGACAGGCTGTATCTGAAGGCCAGGATGGTACAGTATGAACGACAGCTCTCCAAAACGGTGGAAGCCGGGGGCGTTTCCGCCGCGCTGCTGACGGACAAGGGCGGAATCTACACAGGCGTCTGCATCGACACCGCCTGTTCCCTGGGGATGTGTGCGGAAAGAAATGCCATCGCCAATATGATCACCAACGGAGAGAGCCGGATCCTGAAGCTGATCGCATTGATGCCGGATGGAAGGGCAGGAATGCCCTGCGGCGCCTGCCGGGAACTGATGATGCAGCTTGGCGAGACGGCAGGGGAGACGGAGATCCTGTTGGATCAGGAAACAAAAGAGACGGTCCGGCTGAAAGATCTGATGCCCCGGTGGTGGTATGAAAAAAGGATGAGAGAAAATGATTGAATATAGAGCATTACAGGAAAGGGACATCGAACGCAGCCTGTTCCAGGGATTTATCCGCCATCAGGTGGTGGACCAGTGCCTGCGGAAAGAGGCCGGCGGGTGGGTCATAAAATCCGATCCCTTTGTGGACGACTGGACGGAAGAGCAGTATCAGTTTCTGGTGCAGTGCCTGAAAAATACAGTCCGGGACGGCGGGTTTGTATGCGGGGCCTTTGTGTCCGGCGTATTAAAGGGCTTCGTGGCGGTGGAAAGCGGTCTTTTTGGCGGAGCAAACCGTTATCTCGATCTGCAGTCCCTTCATGTGTCGGAGGATATGCGCAGGAGCGGAATCGGAACCGCCCTGTTTCATGCCGCCGGTAAATGGGCGAAACAGCAGGGGGCGGCAAAGCTTTATATCTCGGCCCATTCCGCCATCGAAAGCCAGCGGTTTTACCGTGCCATGGGCTGTGTGGAAGCGGCGGAGTACAAGAAGGAGCATGTGGAAGCGGAACCCTATGACTGCCAGATGGAGTACAACTTGATGTAAAGTGTGCTTGACATTCCTGGAAATCCATGTATAATAAAGATATGTAAAGGAAACTTTACAAAAGACACGACAAACAGAGGGAGGCCATCCTTGAAAAACAGGCTGGAGGAGATACGAAAACAGAGAGGTATCAGGCAGGAGGAGCTGGCGGAGGCCATGGGCGTGTCCCGGCAGACCATCAGTTCTCTGGAAAACGGGAGGTACAACCCCTCCGTGATCCTTGCCATCAAGCTTGCGCGATATTTCGGGATGAACGTGGAAGAGATCTTTTTATACGAGGAGGCACAGGATGAAGCATAACAAATGGTTTAAGATTTCTGTGGTGGAGATTTTGATCGGTATCGCCGTCAATCTGCTGGCGTTTACCGGCCTTGTGAAGGACCCCGGCGTTCTCACAGGCGCAGGCTCCGGCATCATGGCGGTAGGTGTGGCGCAGCTGCTCAAGGCTGCCCGGATGGAAGCCAATCCGGAGTTGAAAAAACGGATCGAGACCGCTTCAAAAGACGAACGATACGCTTTTATTTCCATGAAGGCAAAGGAAGCTGCTTTTGCGATCTACCTGATGATCGCCGCGGTGCTCTGCCTGGCCTGGATGCTGATGGGAAACCGGGAAGCGGGAACCCTTGCGGGCATGTCCATCTGCCTGTTGGTACTCCTTTATGCGGTGCTGTTCCGCATTCTGGCGAGGAAGTATTAAGCAGGCGCGAAATAATAATTTAAAGTATAATAATCCAGAGTATAATAATTTAGAGTATAATAATTGAAATTATAATAACTTCGGAATGCGCCGCAGGCCTGTTGTGGAAAGGGGCCTGCGGTGTATTTTTACGCAGCAAAGACTATGCAGCCAGCGCATTGTTTTCCCCTGCGGTTTTGGCATAATAAGGGATAAATCGATCTGCATTTGGTCGATCCATACAAAATCAGGAGGGGAAGTTTATGAAGAAAAAATGGTTGGCAGCAGCGGCTGCCGGATTGATGGCCCTGGGCTTGACCGGCTGTCATTCCCATGAATTTGGAGAGTGGAAGGTAAAAACGCCTGCCACCTGCCTGGAGGAGGGGCTCCAGGAAAGAAGCTGCGAATGCGGCGAAACGGAAACGGAGACGATTCCTGCAGCAGGCCATTCCTTCGGGGAATGGGAAACCGTAACGCCGGTCACCTGTACGGAGGACGGCGAGGAAAAACGGACCTGCAGCGAATGCGGCGAGACGGAGACCAGAGTGGTGGAGGCAACGGGCCATTCCTTTACACCGGCGACCCTGTTTGCACCAAAAACCTGCAGCCTCTGCGGCGAAACGGAAGGGGAAGCCCTTGGTCATGTGATCGGCATTGGGGAGGAGCAGACCGGAGAAAAGTATAAATTTACCATTTCCGATATCTATTTTGCAACGAAAGCCAGCGAAAAGCAGGGCTTTGTGACCCATAACAGCGCAGAGGGCTATTATCTGATCATCAAGATGAGCTTTACCAATCTCGCAAATGAGACCCTGGAGCAGTGGTCTTCCGACCGAGTGGGCGAGATGCTCCTCCAGTATGACGGCCAGTATGATTATGAAGGAGAATTCCGGGTACTGACAGACGATATCGTCCCGTTGGATACGAGAAATGCCTATATCATGTATTCCGTACCGGAAACCATGGGGAAAGAGGACGGAAAGTCCGTCAACGCCGCCTTTAAGATCGACGGGGATACCTATGTGGTTCAGGTCAGGGAAGGCGCTTTGGCGGCAGCAGAAGGACAGGCGAGCGGTGAGACGGAAGGAACCGGTGCAGCTGGCGAGACGGACGAATCCGAAGCGGCAGCAGAAAATGAGACTGAGCTGACGGCCCAGACTGCAGTTGGGGATACCCGTACCGACGGGGAAAGCTTCCGGTTTACCTTGGATCAGGTCTACTATGCCACGAAGGTCAGCGAAAAAAGAGGCAGCACAACCTACAGCACCCAGGACGGCAATTACCTTGTGCTGAAGATGAGCTATACCAATCTGGCAAACGAAGTGGTGAAGCAGTGGTCCAGCGACCGGGTAACGGACATGCAGCTGGTATTTGACGGGCAGTATAACTATGAGGGAGAGTTCCGGGTCCTGATAGATGACATCGTTCCGCTGGATACGAAGAACGCTTATATCCTGTATTCGATCCCGGAGATGGTGGAAACCAGCGAAGGACCGCTGGAGGCAAGCTTCAAGATCAACGGCCATGAGTTCAAGGTGGACTGCAGAGCCAATCAGACCGCATAATCACTGTCTGTGAAAGTTTGAAGACGAAAAAAATGAAACATTTAGGAGGCGCTGCCCGATCATCTGTTTGGATGATCGAACCGCGCCTCCTTTTTCTTTGGAATGCAGAACAATTTTATACCGAAAAATCTGTTTTTACTGAAAGATCGCCTCGGTAATATCCACCGGCTGCTGGAAGGGATTGTCGATGTCCACGCCGTTATCCGTAAACACGCAGCCGCTGAAGTTCATCTTCACATCGGTGGGCACTTCCTCCAGAAATACGGCGGTATCGTTTCCGGTAAAGCTGTTCCCGGTGAAATGGGTATCGCTGGCGGTAAAGTTGGGGTCGATGGAATTGAAATGAAAGCCAATTCCATTGTGCTCAAACACGCAGTCTGTGGTGTTGACCCAGACGTTGCCATATCCCAGAAGGGCGGTCCTCCAGTTGGAAAAGCTGCATTCCCTAGTCCAGACCCGTCCTGCGGTGGAGAGCCCGATGCCGGTCCCGTCCCCTTTAAAATCGATGCCGGTAAAATAGCTGATAAAGAACCTTCTCGGGTTTTCCATGCGGATGCCTTCGGTAAAGGTGGTGCGCTGGCCCTCTGCTTCCGAGCCGAACAGGTTAAAGGCGTGTTCGGGAATCACCAGCTGCTCCGTATAGGTGATGGGCGGAAGATAAACATTGATGGTGTCCTGTTCCCCGGCGATGGCCGCAGCCTGATCCAAAAGGGCCTGCAGGGCGGCGGTGTCGGACATATCCGCGTTTTCCGGGCTGTAATCATAAATGGTAGTGGGCGTGACCACGAGCCTCATGGAAAGCCGGATGGTATCCCCGTTTTTCATATGGAGGGTCCACAGAATATCGGCAGGGGTCTCGCTCTCACGGGTAAAATCCACGAGAGTCACCAGTATCGCATCCGGATTGACGTCTTTCATGGCTTCGGGTTCCGACCATTGGATAGGGCTGGGGCTGGTTTCAGGCTGCAGCACCGTGACGCTGACGGAATCTACCTTTTTCATAAAGACTTCCCCTGCGTCCGCGCCGCTTTCCATGTGATTGATATATAAGTAGGAAGGAAAGCGGTACCGTTCCTCCGCGCCTGCGGCTGTGTCAAGCTCCGGCAGCGGGGTATGGCGGTCCAGGGAATGGTTGGTCAGAAGCTGGTAGGAACCGTCTGCATCCGTATAGATCACCTCTCCAGCGCCTTCAAAGGTCTTGGGAAGCAGGTAATGACAAAGGCCTGCAGCCAGAAGGATGATCAGTATCAGCGGAAGGGCGATGCGCAGCAGCTTCCGGAAAATATAATGATGGGGCGGCTTCGCTTCCGTCCGGCTGTTGACGGACTTTTCGCAAAAGGGGCAGAAGGATGCCTCCTCTGGCAGCGAAGCGCCGCAAAAAGGGCAATTTTTCATGATGGGTTGTTTCCTCTATAGCTCTGCCAGCAGGCTGAGCACATTTTTATAGCGTTTGGAGGGGCTGACCAGGGTGCAGCGGGTAACGATGCGGCCCCATTTGCCGGATGCAAGCTTCTGGGAAGGATGGCAGCCCGTCAGCAGGATGTTGATGAGAACGCCCAGAGCATAAATATCCGCGCCGGCGTCGGACTGGGACAGTCCGTACTGTTCCGGAGCGGCAAACCCCGTAGTTCCTAGGATCTGGGTGTCGCTGTCGGCCTCTTCCTTAAAAAAACGGGCGGCGTCAAAATCGATCAGCACGGCCCGGCCTTCCCGCAGCAGGACGTTTTCCGGCTTGACATCCCTGTGGACAGCGCCCATGGAATGCAGCACCCACAGGGCATAGCAGAGATCCCGGACGATCCGGCGTGTCTCCTTTGGCGTAAAAAGCGCCTCCTTCAGCATGGTCCCCATGTTGTCGCCGGAAACATATTCCTCCAATATCAGGTGATCGTATTCCCTGGAGGCCACCTCGTACACCGTGGGAAGGTAAGGCGAGGAGCAGCTCACGAGCTGCCGGTAGACGTCTGCGTTTCCCCGGAAGGACCGGAGGATATATTTGGTCCCCGAGGATTTATGACGGATCAGGGAAACAGAACCCCTTTCATTTTGTTTCAAAAGCTCCAAAGGCTCAAAAAGCTCCTTCAGAGCATCAGAGAGCCAGGTATAAATAGAAAACACCTCCTGGAAAAGAAAAGCAAAAAAATACCATATGCAGGCTGCATATTGTATTGCTTTACAATATTTTGTATTATATTCTATAGTCCGGCAGGACGGAAGTCAAGGAAAAATATACAGGGGGCGGGGGTTGAAAATTGTTGAAAAACAGGACGACAGATGATCTGAAACAGGAACTGATGTCCGATGCGGACATCGATGCCTATATCAAGGAAAACCGGCATAATTTTGTGAACTGCGATATCAGCAGATTGCTCAGGATGCTTTACGAGGACAGGCAGATCTCAAAGGCGGAGCTGGCCCGGCGGTCCGGCATGAGCGAGGTGTATCTGCACCAGCTGTTTTCCGGAAGGCGCAAGCCCTCCCGGGATAAGCTGCTGTGTCTTTGCGTGGGCATGGAGCTGACCATTGAGGAAACCCAGCGGGTCCTGAAGGAAGCGGCCTATGCGGAGCTCTATCCCAGGATCCGGCGGGAGGCGGTGATCTATCACGGTATCGCCCATCATACGCCTCTGGCTGATATCAACGATCATCTGTTCGAGGAAAACGAAAAGGCGCTGTGCTGACGCATGGCGTTTTTTTTATCGGTTTTTCCAGGCCCGCAGAAAAATAAGCTTGAGGAAAGGTCTGCGGATTTTATATAATAGGAATGGAAATAGATTTTTGCTGAAAGCTGCGGCTCTGAGAGGGGAAGGAAAGGAGCATGTATGCTTACGATTTTTAACCGCAGGGAACTGATCGTGACCATTTTGCAAACATCAAAAGTCGGACGGCAACATCGAAGACAGGGAGGAAACAGACATGAACAACGTACTTTTTATCAATGCCTGCGTAAGGCCGGATTCCAGAACCCATAGGCTTGCCCGGGAGGTGCTGAAAAAGCTTCCGGGAGAAACGGAAGAACTGAATCTATACGGGGAGCAGATTCCTCCCCTTGATCTGGAAGCGCTGGCGGATACCTTTTTCGGCATTCCTGAGACGGTCTGCTTCAGCGCTCAGAATCTGGACATCATCGGAGCTGATGTGGAGGGCATCCTGGAACAGACGATCGCCGGGATCAGAGCCGCCCGGTTCGCATAGAACATTGCATGGTGCAACGCAAACAGTTTAGCAAACAGACCTTGGAGAGGGTCTATAAACACTACTACTTTATAATACGAGGAGCACAAGGATGGAATTTACAAAGGTGATCGAGGAACGGTATTCCTGCAAGAAGTACGACGGAAGGCCTGTAGAGCCGGAAAAGCTGGAAGCGATTTTAGAAGCGGGACGGCTGGCTCCCACAGCCAAAAATCTCCAGGAGCAGAAGATCTATGTGGTGCAGTCGCCGGAGGGCCTTGCCAAGATCGACAAGCTGACGCCCTGCCGCTACGGGGCAGGAACGGTGCTGATCGTGGCCTTCGACAGCAAAAATGTGTTCGTATATCCGGGAGAAAAGCGGGATTCCGGCATCGAGGACGCGGCCATCGTGGCGACCCATATGATGCTGGCAGCAGCCAACGCCGGTGTGGACAGCTGCTGGCTGAATTTCTTTGATCCCGATGCGGCGGCAAAGGAATTCGGCCTGCCGGAAAATGAAGAGGTGCTGATGCTTCTGGACCTGGGCTACGGGGCGGAAGGCGCAGGGCCTCTGGCTAATCACGGCAGCAGAAAGCCCCTTTCCGAAACGGTGACCTATCTGTAAGTCAGCACAGTTTATGGTATATAACAGGACCGAAGGCTTTTCCTTCGGTCCTGAATGATTCTATGTCCTTTAGCATATCCTTCTTTATAAAAGAGCCTGAAAATGCTTTAAGCCTCTTTCTTCATTAAAGGAACGCCAGCGTTCCATGCCTGGCCTACTTTTGCGCCGATGGCATAGTAACCGTTCTGGAATTGATCGAAGAGGAAGGCGTTCAGCCTGGTGGGGTCGACCTTGCCCTTTTCGTTCAGTACGGATTCTTCCGCAAGAATACCTACGATCTCGCCGATCACATGAAAGCCGTAGACCTCGTTCTTTGCCTCTACGACCTTACATTCCAGGGTAAGAGGGAACTCCTGTACTATAGGGGCGTTGACCTTTTTACTCTTGACTGCGGTAAGGCCGCTGCGCTGGAATTTGTCTGGCATGTTGTTTCCGCTGGCAATACCGAAGAAATCTGCCTCCTGTATGTGGGGGATGTCAGCGATGCTCAGGGTAAAGGCGCCGGTTTTTTTGATGTTCGCAGAGGTCTTGTGTTCCTCGCCGATATTCAGCGAAACCATGTTCTCCGCGCAAATACCACCCCAGGCCATGTTCATCACGTCTACCGTGCCGTTTTCATCGTAGGTGGCGATCATCAGAACCGGCATCGGGAAAAGATAAGGTTTTACTTTCAATTCTTTTTTCATCGTGAATACCTCCAATTTTGATCAGATAATGCCAAAACGTCTTTACAACGTCTTTGGTTCTATTATAAAATTGGAGAAAAGAAAAACAAGTACTGATTTTAAAATCAGGTACTTACCTTATAGAAAGTAATTCTGAAAACGAAGGAGGGAGATAGATCATGATCATCAACTATATTGAAAAAGCGAATTTTGAAGATACAGGTTTTAGCTATACCCTGTCTTTGATTTCCGGAAAATACAAGATGGTTATTTTGTATTGTCTGATGGAATTTGAAAAAGTTCGTTTCAATGAACTGCGGCGATATCTGAAAAAAGTGTCCGATAAGACCCTTAGCCAGAATTTAAAGGAACTGGAAGCGGACGGACTGATCTCGCGGGTAGTGTATCCCCAGATCCCGCCAAAGGTAGAATACAGCCTTTCAGAGAAAGGAAAATCCCTGATGCAGGTGTTGGATCAGCTCTGTTTATGGGGAGAGGAAAACAAACCGGTTTCTGCCGCTGAATAAAAAGGGTAAAAAAGCCTGGAACTATAAGGGATACAGCTCCAGGCATTCTTTTTTACTGGGTGACCCGGTGCAGGAGCCACCTGCCGCTTTTGAACCGCAGCAGAAAGGCGATGCCCCGGATGGTCCAGTCTGCGAACATACCGATCCAGACGGCGATGGGACCAAAGCCCAGGACCCGGATCAGGAAGATGGCCAGGGTCACCCGGCAGGCCCACATGGAGGTGCAGGACAGGATCATGGAAAACCGCACGTCGCCTGCGGCCCGCAGGCCATAGCCGGGGATAAAGGCGGCGGTCCAGACGATGGGTTTTACGATGGTGATGGCGGTCATCATAAAGAGGCACATGGAAGCGCTTTCCGGACTGAGTCCCGCCAGCAGGGTGATGGGCTTTGTCAGTGCAAACAGGATCAGGCAGCTCAAAAAGACCGCGGCCTCAGCCGCGAGACTGAGCTTTTTGATGAAATAACGGGCCTCCTCCGGACGGCCTGCTCCCAGGCACTGGCCCACCACCGTCATCATGCCGATGCCGATGCCGACGCCCGCGATGCCGTTGAAGTTTTCCAGGATATTGGTGATGGCCTGGGCCGCGATGGCAGCGGTGCCCAGAGTGGAAACGCTGGACTGGATGGCAAGCTTGCCGAACTGGAACATGCCGTTTTCCACGCCGGAGGGAATGCCGATGCGCAGGATGTTCCGGATCAGCCTGCCCTCCGGCCTTACCCATAGGAAATTACCGATGCGGATGCCGCCGGTTCCGGCAGGAAGAGGCCTGCGCAGGAAGAACAGAACCGACAGGGCAGCCGCGATGCGGGATAGCAGGGTGGAGATCGCCGCCCCGGCCACCCCAAGGCCAAAGCCCCAGATCAGGAGCGCGTTGCCGATGATATTCATGATATTGGTCAGGATCGTGACCGTCATGGGCAGGCGGCTGTTGTTCTGGGCCCGGAATACGGAGGAACCGGAATCGAACAGGGCGATAAAGGGGAAGGAGAGGGAGGTATAAAAGAAATAGGTGAGGGCGGCTTCCATCACATCAGGCTCTACAGCGCCGAAAACCAGCCGCAGCAGGGGCTTTCTGAAAAGAAGGCACAGGAGCGTGATGGCAATGGAAATATAAAAGATGACGAAAAGCAACTGATTGGCAGAATCCTCCGCCCTGTCCCGGCGGCCCTGCCCCAGAAAATTGGCGCAGACGATGGCGCCGCCGGAGGCCAGGGCATAAAAGGCCTGTATCACAAGGATGTTGATGGAATCCACCAGGGAAACCGCTGAAATGGCGGCAGCCCCCACATTGCTGACCATCATGGAATCCGCTGTTCCCATAAAGGCCGTAAAGATCTGTTCGCAGATCAGGGGCAGGATCAGGGCCGCAAGGGCCTTGTTGTCATATAGTCTCGGGGTATTGGACGCTCCCCTTGTATCGAGGGCAGGTGTTCGATTGGCTGTCATATGATATCCTCTTTTCAAAAAACAGCATATAGTATAGAACAGATTTCCAAAAAGCGGAATACCCGAATTTATAGGCGCTGATTTCGGCGCATAAGTTAGACAAAGCCTCCTCTTTGTGATACAATTAGTAGAAAAGAATCCCATGTGAGCAGGAGGAGGTATCTTCGATGAATGCAATCGATAAATTATGCGTAAACGCAGTGCGTATCTTGTCCGTAGACGAGGTACAGAAGGCAAATTCCGGCCATCCGGGCATATGCCTCGGCGCTGCACCCATCGCCTATGAGCTGTGGGCCCATCATATGAACCACAACCCGGAGCATCCGGACTGGATCAACCGGGACCGTTTCATCCTTTCCGCAGGACATGGCTCAGCCATGCTGTATTCGCTTTTGCATCTCTTTGGCTATGGCCTGAAAAAGGAAGACCTGGAGCAGTTCCGCCAGCTGGATTCCCTGACGCCGGGCCACCCGGAGTACCGTCACACCGTCGGTGTGGAGGCCACCACCGGACCTCTGGGTGCAGGAACGGCTATGGCAGTGGGCATGGCCATGGCGGAGGCTCATATGGCGGCAGTCTTCAATAAGGAAGGCTATCCGGTCATCGACCATTATACCTATGTGCTGGGCGGCGACGGCTGCCTGCAGGAGGGCATCAACTATGAGGCCTTCTCCCATGCGGGAACCCTGGGACTGTCCAAGCTGATCGTGCTGTATGATTCCAACCACATCACCATCGAGGGGGATACGGACATCGCCTTCACCGAGGACGTTTCCAAGCGCATGGAGGCTATGGGCTTCCAGACCCTGGAGGTCATGGACGGAAACGACCTGGATGAGCTAGGGAAGGCCATCGAGGCCGCCAAGGCGGACAAGGAGCACCCCTCCTTTATCAAGATCCATACCCACATCGGCTACGGCTCCGCAAAACAGGACAGCGCCTCCGCTCACGGAGAGCCTCTGGGCGTGGAAAATGTCGCCAAGCTCAGGGAAGCGCTGGAATGGCCCCTTGCGGAAAGCTTTGCGGTTCCGGAGGAGGTTTACGATCACTGCAAGGCCTCTGTGGAAACCGGCAAGAAGGCTGAGGCAGCCTGGGACAGCATGTTCGCAGACTACTGCAAAAAGTATCCGGAGATGAAGGCCCTCTGGGATCAGTATTTCGATCCCCATGCGGCGGAAAAGCTCTGGGATAACCAAGCCCTGTGGCAGGTGCCGGAAAAGGCCGAGGCCACAAGAGCCGTATCCGGAAATATCATCGGAAAGATCAAGGACCTTCTGCCGAACCTCATCGGCGGTTCTGCAGACCTGGCCCCCTCCAACAAGACCTACATGAAGGATGCGGGAGATTTCTGCAAGGAAAACTACGCAGGCAGGAACCTCCATTACGGTATCCGGGAGCTGTGCATGACGGCGGAGCTCAATGGCATTCTGCTTCACGGCGGCCTCAAGGGCTTCTGCGCTACCTTCTTTGTATTCAGCGACTACATGAAGCCCATGATGCGCCTGGCCTCCCTCATGAAGCTTTCTCCGGTTTATGTGCTGACCCACGACAGCATCGGCGTAGGAGAGGACGGCCCCACCCATGAGCCCATCGAACAGGCGGCCATGCTGCGGGCAACGCCGGGGATCCATCTGTTCCGTCCGGCGGACTACACCGAGACGGCGGCAGCCTGGTATTCCGGTCTGACCTCCGAGGGACATCCCACGGCCCTGGCCCTTTCCAGACAGAACCTGCCCCAGCTTCCCGGCTCCTCCAGAGAGGGCGCGCTGCGGGGCGCTTATGTCATCGCGGATTCCGAAAAGCGGGTGCCGGATGTGATCCTGATGGCCTCCGGTTCTGAGGTATCCCTCTGCATCGAGGCAAAGAAGGCTCTGGAGCCGGAAGGCATCGACGTGAGAGTCGTTTCCATGCCCTGTATGGATCTCTTCGAGGAGCAGGACAACGCCTACAAGGAGCGGGTGCTTCCCAAGGACTGCAGAAAGCGTATCGCCGTAGAAGCCCTTTCCGATTTCGGATGGGGCAGATATGTGGGCCTTGACGGCGCTTATGTGACCATGCATGGCTTCGGCGCTTCCGCACCGGCGGCACAGCTGTTTGAGAAATTCGGCTTTACCACGGAAAATGTGGTGAAGGCAGTGAAAAATCTGATCTGATCTGATCCACGAAAATTTCTGACCAAAAATTAACAATACTGGATTTTTGGCAGAACTGTGATAAAATGTAAGAAAACTGGACTGGCGGGGCCAGAGGCTCCGCCATGTCACTGTGTTAAGGGAGGATTTTATAATGAAGGCTTATGACGTTCAGAACAAGCAGGAGATCGAGGTAACTGCCGACGATCTGATCAAGTTCATCGACGCAAACCGTCAGGTAGATCTGGTGTTCGCTGAGCCCAGAACCGATGCCGATGGCTATCTTACCTGGGACCGGGAGAACTGGCTTCTGGTAAAGGAAGGCAAGTACCAGAGAAACTACTTCCTGGGAGACCGGGCTCTGAGGGACTATACCCATCACAACATCTATGATCTGATGAACTCCTTCTTCCCGGAGCAGGCCATCAAGATCGAGATCAACTAAAGAAGGCATACACGCAGCCGGAGACCTGCGGCTGAGCCAGAAAAGACCGGTATGGATTCCCATGCCGGCCTTTTCTAATCCTGCGCCTGGCAGCGCAGCACAGAAAAAACTGTTGACATGAGGAAAGAATATGATACTGGCGATCGATATGGGCAACTCCAACATCAAGATCGGCGTCCTGGAGGACGAAGAGCATATGATCGAGGAGCGGGTCAGTACGGCCTATAACAAAACGAGCATGGAATATGCCATGGACATTACGGCGATCCTGGAGTTTCATGGAATCGACAAAAAACACATTGACGGAGCGATCCTCTCCTCCGTGGTGCCCCCTTTGACGGGCACCCTGCGGACAGCAGTCCGGAAGGTGCTGGGGAAAGCGCCGCTTCTGGTGCGGAGCAACCTCCACATGCACATCGGCCTGTCCTCCATGAAATATCCGGAAAAGGTGGGGGCTGATCTGCTGGCAGGACTGGAGGCAGCTAGTCTTGCCTATCCCGGGGAGCCTGTGATCGTGGTGACCATGGGCACCGCCACCACCATGACGGTGCTGACAAAGGAACGGGAATATATCGGCGGCGTGATCCTGCCGGGCCTGCAGGTTTCCCTGAATTCCCTGAGCGTAGGAACCGCACAGCTTCCGGCCATCAGCCTGGAAAAACCGGGCCGGGTGATCGCAAACGAAACAGCGGAGTGTATGCGCAGCGGCATTTTATATGGAAACGCCGCCCAGATCGACGGGCTCATCAGCAGGATGGAGGAAGAGCTGGGGATGCCCTGCAGGGTGGTGGCCACCGGCGGACTGGCCCGGTTTGTGGTGCCTCTCTGCAGGCATAAGATCGTGCTGGACAAGTGGCTTTTGATGAAGGGGCTTCTGGCCCTCTACAGACAGAACGTACAGGAGGAGTGATCGATGCTGAAGGGAAAAACAGTGATCTTGGGGGTCAGCGGCGGCATTGCGGCCTATAAGGCGGCGGCCCTGGCTTCGGCTCTGAAGCAAGGTGGCGCAGAGGTATATGTGCTGATGACGGAGCATGCAAAGGAATTTATCGGACCGGCTACCTTTGAGGGGCTGACAGGACATCGGGTGATCTCCGATACCTTCCGCTCCGAGGAGTTTCTGATTCCCCATATCCGGCTGGCAGCCATGGCGGACCTGTTTTTGGTGGCTCCCGCTACGGCAAATATCATCGCAAAGCTTTCCGCAGGCATCGCGGACGATATGCTGACCTCCACCTTTATCGCCGCCACCTGCCCAAAGCTGGTGGTTCCGGCCATGAACGTCAATATGTATGAGAACCCTGCCACCCAGGACAACCTGGACCGGCTGCGGCAGCGGGGCATCGTCGTGTTGGAGCCTGCGGTGGGACATCTGGCAGAGGGCTCCGTGGCCAGAGGAAAAATGCCGGAGCCCTCTGTGCTGTACCGGATGGCGGAATACATGATCGGCTGCAACAAGGATCTCGCAGGGAAAAAGATCCTGATCACCGCAGGCCCCACCCGGGAGCCTCTGGATCCGGTGCGGTATCTCACAAACCGCAGCACGGGAAAGATGGGCTATGCCCTGGCAAAGGCGGCGGCCATGCGGGGGGCGGAGACCGTTCTCGTCAGCGGCCCGGTCCATGACGCCGGAGACGGGGTGGACAACGCTCTGCTGACAGGGGGAGGCGGGAACGCCTCTGACAGCGTGCTGCTTCCCGCCGGGGTAAAACGGGTGCCGGTACAGACTGCGGCGGAAATGGCTGAGGCGGTCAAAAAAGAGAGCCGGGATGCGGACTGCGTGATCATGGCGGCAGCAGTGGCGGATTTCCGCCCTCTGCGGCAGGAACCGGAAAAGATCAAAAAGGCAAAGCTAAAGCAGGAAACGGATCCGGAGACCGGCGTAAGGGGATATTCCCTTTCGTTGGAAAGGACCGAGGACATCCTGGCCTGGCTCGGGGCCCACAGGCAGCCGGGCCAGAAGCTGGCAGGCTTTTCCATGGAAACGGAGAACCTTCTGGAAAATTCCAGAAGGAAGCTTGTGGAAAAGCAGGTGGATCTGATCGCGGCCAACAGTCTGAAAAAAGCGGGCGCCGGATTTGGGACCGACACCAATATCGTCACCCTGATCCGCCAGGAGGGAGAGCGGGAGCTTCCGCTCCTTTCCAAGGAGGAGACAGCCCAGGAGATCTTGAACGAGCTTTTTGCGGAAACGGAATAACCGGAGCAGAAGCGCCGGAAAACAGGAATGATATAAGAAAACAGGAGTTACATCAAACATGAAAAGAAACCATCTGATACAGCTTTTTGCTGCTGCGGCATTGAGCGCCATGATGCTTTCCGGCTGCGGCGGCGCAGATGCGAAAGACGCGGCGGGAACCGGAACGACAGCTGCCGGGGAGGCTGCAGGAGACGAAGCCCCGGACAGCGCCCAGGGGGCGGAGACCGGAGCGGAAGAGGGGGAATGGACGGGAACCGCTATGCCGGAGATCACTCCCTTTGAGGAGGTGTTCAAGTCCTTTACCGCTGTGGATACAGAGGGCAACGAGGTCACCCAGGAGGTGTTTGCAGACTATGATCTCACCATGATCAACGTCTGGGGAACCTTCTGCGGTCCCTGTCTGAATGAGATGCCGGATCTGGGGCAGCTGAACAGGGAATATCAGGAGGCAGGAAAAAGCTTTCAGATCGTGGGCATGGTGATCGACGCCTTCCGGGTAGACGAGGAGGGAAATATCGCTGTGGACGACAGCATGGTGGAGACAGCCAAGGATCTGATCGCCCAGACCGGAGCAGATTATCTCCACATCGTTCCTGCCGGAGGCTTTGCCTACAGCCTAGTGATATCAGGAGAAGTGCAGGCGGTCCCCGTAACGATCTTTGTTGACAGCCAGGGCAATATCGTGGACCGGCCCATTGCCGGATCCAGGTCAAAGGAAAACTGGCAGACGATCATAGACGAAAAGCTGGAGCAGACAGGCAATGAATAAGCTATTGCAAAACAGAAGAGGGCTTTTATGGCTTGGGCTGGCCCTTCTGGCAGCCCTTATGATCGCAGGGGGCGTCCTTTCCGGAGAGGCCGCTGTGGTATACCGGAAGGCCTCCATGATCTGCATGGAATGCATCGGAATCGGCTGAGCCGTCCCGGCCGCCGGCGCTTTTTGCTTGTGCAAAGGATTTTTTTGTTATATAGTATTGAACGGTAAGAAATAAGGACGGTAATATATGGATAATCAGACAGAACTCAGAAAAGAAATAGAACGCCGCAGGACCTTTGCCATTATTTCCCATCCTGACGCGGGAAAGACCACTCTGACGGAAAAATTCCTTCTTTACGGAGGAGCCATCAATCTGGCAGGTACGGTAAAGGGCAGAAAGGCGGCAAAGCATGCGGTTTCCGACTGGATGGAGATCGAAAAGGAAAGAGGTATCTCCGTAACCTCCTCCGCCATGCAGTTCGAATATGACGGAAAGGTGATCAATATCCTGGACACCCCGGGACACCAGGATTTCTCCGAGGACACCTACCGGACCCTGATGGCGGCGGATTCCGCTGTCATGGTCATCGACGGCTCCAAGGGCGTGGAGGCCCAGACCATCAAGCTCTTCAAGGTCTGCGTCATGCGGGGGATCCCCATCTTCACCTTTATCAACAAGTTTGACCGGGAAGCCAGGGACCCCTTTGAGCTTCTTTCCGAGATCGAGGAGGTGCTGGGCATTCATACCTCCCCGGTGAACTGGCCCATCGGCTGCGGCAAGAATTTCAAGGGCGTCTATGAGCGGGATGAACAGCGCATCATCACCTTCAAGGCGGAAATGGGCGGCGCAAAGGAGCTGGAGACCCATACCTATGATCTGACGGAGGAAGGCCTTTCAGATGTCATCGGCTTCCAGAACTACCAGCAGCTTCAGGAGGACATCGAGCTTCTGGACGGAGCTGCCGACGAGCTGGACATCGAAAAGGTGCGGGCAGGCAAGCTGTCTCCCGTATTCTTCGGTTCAGCCCTGACCAATTTCGGCGTGGAGCCCTTCCTGAAGCATTTCTTGCAGATGACCACGCCGCCGCTGCCCAGAAAGAGCGATCAGGGGGAGATCGATCCGGTGACGGAGCCCTTCTCCGCCTTTGTCTTCAAGATCCAGGCCAACATGAACAAGGCCCACCGGGACAGGATCGCCTTTATGCGCATCTGCTCCGGCGAATATGAGGCCGGCATGGAGGTCAACCATGTGCAGGGCGGCAGAAAGATCCGCCTTACCATGCCTACCCAGATGATGGCCGACGAGCGGCAGATCATCCAGAAGGCCTATGCGGGAGATATCATCGGCGTTTTCGACCCGGGCATTTACAGCATAGGCGACACCCTTTGCGCCTCCGGCAGAAAATTCTGCTACGAGGGCATCCCCACCTTTGCCCCGGAGCATTTCGCCAGGGTGCGGCAGGTGGATACCATGAAGCGCAAGCAGTTTTTGAAGGGCGTTCTGCAGATCGCCCAGGAGGGCGCGATCCAGATCTTCCAGGAGTTCAACACGGGCATGGAGGAGATCATCGTGGGCGTGGTAGGCGTGCTGCAGTTCGAGGTGCTGACCTACCGCCTGAAGAGCGAGTACAACGTAGAGGTCAACCTGGAAATGCTGCCCTACGAATACATCCGATGGGTGGAGAATCCCACGGAGATCAATCTGGACAAGCTGAACGGCACCAGCGATATGAAGAAGGTCAAGGACTTAAAGGACAATCCGCTGCTGCTCTTTGCCCATGAATGGAGCGTGCGGATGGTTCTGGAGCGGAATGAGGGCCTGAAGCTGTCGGAGTTCGGACGGAACTAAGGTCCGGCGGCATCCGGCAGCGGGCATAAGAGAACGGCACCCGGAAGCGGGTGTAAGAGAGCGCTACAGGCGAACGGCGCAAGAGAACGCCGTCAGGCGAACATACATCTTTTTTCAGTAACAGCAGGAGGCAGAAAATGGATATCAAAGAGAAGATCAGCAGCTATATCGATGAGCATGCAGAAGAAATGGTGGCAGATACCATGGAGCTTTGCCGCATCAATTCCGTAAAGGGCGAGGCAGAGCCCGGGATGCCCTTTGGAAAGGGCCCCAGCGAGGCCCTGGCAAAGGCGGCGGAGATCTGCGGAAAGTATGGCTTTTCTGTTACCAATTACGATAACTATGTGATCACCGCGGACATGAACGACAAGGATCGCCATCTGGATATCCTGGCCCACATGGACGTGGTGGCAGCAGGAACCGGCTGGACCGTGACGGAGCCCTTTGACCCCATCATCAAGGACGGAAGAATCTACGGCCGGGGCAGCTCCGACGACAAGGGACCGGCCATGGCGGCCCTTTATGCCATGCGGGCGGTCAAGGAGCTGGGCCTGCCCCTGTCCAAAAACTGCCGTCTGATCCTGGGAGCAGACGAGGAGTGCGGCTCCTCGGATATCGCATATTATTATGGAAAGGAGCCGGAGGCGGAAATGACCTTCAGCCCCGATTCCGAATTCCCCCTTTACAATGTGGAAAAGGGACAGTACCGGGCAGATATCCATAAGGAGTTTACGGATCAGGGCAACGGAGCAGTGCTGCTGGCCCTGGAGGGGGGCACCACCGTCAACATCGTGCCGGGCAAGGCCTTTGCACTGGTACGGGGCGTTTCCCAGGCAGACCTGGAGGCGGCCTGCGTAAGGACCGCAGAGGAGACCGGCGTCCATTTTGAGATCGAAAAGGAAGAAGAGGACGGATTTTCCATCTACGAGACCTATCGGATCCTGGCAGAGGGCAAGGGTGCCCACGCTTCCACTCCAGAGGAGGGAAAGAATGCGGCGCTGGCGACCCTGAAGCTGGTGCTGGCCCTGCCCCTTTCCGACTGCCAGCAGATGGATGCCCTGCGGAAGCTCTGGGAGCTTTTCCCCTACGGAGACCATTACGGAAAGGCGCTGGGCGTGGCGCTTTCCGACGAGCTTTCCGGAAACACCACCCTGTCTCTCAATATCCTGAAGGTGGACGAGCATTCCCTTTACGCAAAGTTCGACGCCAGGACCTGCGTGGCTGCCGATGAGAAAAACACCGTGGAGCCGGGAGCAAAGCGGCTGGAAGAGGCTGGCTTTACCGCGGAGACCGCTTTCAATCCGCCTCATGTGGTAGACGCGGACAGCGATTTTGTCAAGACCCTCCTGTCCTGCTACGAGCAGGTGACCGGAGAGCCGGGAAAAACAGCCTCCATGGGCGGCGGCACCTATGTGCATGAATTAAAGAGAGGCGTTGCCTTCGGCGCGGTGGGAGAGTTTACCGATACCCATATGCACGGACCGGATGAATTCATGGTCATCGAGGAGCTGAAGACCGCCGCCAAGATCTTTGCGCTTTCCATTGCGGAGCTGTGCAGATAACGGAGGGCAACAAGGAGGAGCGCCGTAGAACGGCATACCTATATGCCGTGGAAAACACGGCAACAAGGAGGTAACGCCGTAGAACGGCATACCTGTATGCCGTGAAAAACACGGCAACAAGGAGGAAACCAATGGCGGAAAACATGATAGAGCTCCGGGAGCTGGGAAAAACCTTCAACACGGCAAACGGTTCGGTGACAGCCCTGGAGAATATCAACCTTACCATAGAAAAGGGGGAGATCTTCGGCATCATCGGCCTGTCCGGCGCCGGAAAATCAACCCTGGTACGATGCATCAACTATCTGGAGGTGCCCACCTCCGGCTCCGTGATCTTCCAGGGAAAGAACCTGGGGACCCTGAAGGAGCAGGAGCTGCGGGAGGCCCGGCGGGAAATGAGCATGATCTTTCAGCAGTTCAATCTGCTGGCCCAGCGGAACGTGCTGCGGAACGTGACCTTTCCCCTGGAGCTTTCAGGGACCCCCAAGGCGGAGGCCCGGGAACGGGCCATGGAGCTTTTGAAGATGGTAGGCCTGGAGGACCGGGCCAAGGCTTATCCGGCGCAGCTGTCCGGCGGACAGAAGCAGCGGGTGGCCATTGCCAGGGCCCTGGCCACAAGGCCCAAGGTGTTGCTGTGCGATGAGGCCACCTCGGCCCTGGATCCCAACACCACAAAGCAGATCCTGGAGCTTTTGAAGCGCATCAATCAGGAGCTGGGCGTCACGGTCATCGTCATCACCCACGAGATGTCCGTCATCGAGGCCATCTGCGGCAGAGTGGCCATCATCGATCAGAGCCACATCGCCGAGGAGGGGCCGGTGGCGAAGATCTTCTCAGAGCCCAAGACCCGAATCGGTAAGCAGCTGATCCTGGGAGATGCCGGAAAGAACGTGGAGTTCGGCGAGCGGAAGGTGCGCCTGGTATTTGACGGAAACGTTTCCCAGGAGCCGGTGATCTCCAACCTGGTGATGACCTGCAAGACGCCGGTGAACATCGTCTTCGCCAACATCAAGGAGATCAATGGAAAATCCTTCGGCCAGATGGTGCTGGAGCTGCCTGCGGATGAAACGGAGCGCAGCAGGGCCCTGCATTTTCTTGCGGCAAACAAGATCCCTTACGAGGAGGTGCGCTAAATGAACGCTGAAATGATCCCCATGATGTGGGAAGGGGTGCTGGAAACCCTCTATATGACCCTGTGGTCCACGGGACTGGCGTATCTGATCGGTATCCCCCTGGGCGTGATCTTAGTGGTCACGGAGGAGGGCGGGATCCGTCCGGTGAAGCCGCTCCACGACGTACTGGGATTTTTCGTGAATATCTTCCGTTCCATTCCCTTTATCATCCTGCTGTTTCTGATGCTGCCCCTGACTCTTTTGCTGGTGGGCACCCAGATCGGCTCCATCGCCATCATTCCGCCTCTGACCGCTTCTGCGGCTCCCTATGTGGCGAGAATGGTGGAAAGCTCCTTAAAGGAAGTGGATTCCGGCGTGATCGAAGCGGCGAAATCCATGGGAGCCAGCACCTGGCAGATCATCTGGAAGGTGCTGCTTCCGGAGGCAAAGCCATCCCTGCTTTTGGGGGCGGCCATCGTTATGACCACCATCCTGGGATACACGGCCATGGCGGGCATGTGCGGAGGCGGCGGCCTTGGCGCCATCGCCGCCAACTACGGCTATTACCGCTGGCAGGCAGATGTGATGATCGTGGCGACGGTGCTGCTGGTGGTGATCGTGCAGATCATCCAGGAGCTCTGGACCAGAGGCGCAAAGGCCTCAGACAAGCGCATCCGCTGATCCCGGTCTCGTTGAGGTTGAACGTCAGAGGCGTTTGATATAAAAGCTATGAACTGCCAGAAGGCAGGAACATTTTGAGGAGGAAAACGATTATGAAGAAAAAAGCACTTGTGCTGGCAATTTCAGCTGCGCTTTTGGGCGCACTGGTTGGCTGCGGAAACAGCACCCAGGAGACAACGGCAGCCCAGAGCCAGGAAACGGCTGCCGAGGTGGAGGCTTCCGCCACTGCAGCTGAGGAGGCTGCTGAAACTGAGGCATCCGAAGGAGAGAGCAGCGAAGCGGCTGAAGGCGGCGAGGCAGAGGCTCTGGCGGAGCCGGTGGACGTCAAGATCGGCGCTTCCATCACCCCCCACGCAGAGATCCTGAACTATGCAAAGGACGCCCTTGCAGAAAAAGGCGTCAACATCGAGGTAGTGGAATTTACCGACTATGTGCTGCCCAATACGGCTCTGGAAAACGGAGAGCTTCAGGCAAACTATTTCCAGCATAAGCCCTATATGGATCAGTTCAATGTGGAGAAGGGCACCCACCTGGTTTCCGCAGGCGTCATCCACTATGAGCCCTTCGGCATTTTTGCCGGCAGCAAGGCAGACCTCGGAGAGATCGCCGAGGGAGACCAGATCGCAGTTCCCAACGACACCACCAACGAGGCAAGAGCCCTTCTGCTGCTGGAGGCCCAGGGTCTGATCACCTTGAAGGAGGATGCGGGACTGACCGCCACCAAGCAGGATATCGTGGAAAACCCCATGAACCTGGACATCGTGGAGCTGGAGTCTGCGCAGATCTCCAAGTCCCTGCAGTCCGTAGCCTTTGCAGTCATGAACGGAAACTATGCGATCCAGGCAGGCTATAAGCCCACCGACGCTCTGGCCATCGAGGATGCGGAGTCCGTCGGCGCCCAGACCTACGGCAATGTCATCGCCGTAAAGGAAGGCACGGAAAACGAGCCCTGGGTAAAGGTCCTGGTGGATGTGCTGCATTCTGAGGACGTAGCGGACTGGATGAATGAAACCTATGAGGGGGCTGTGGTTCCCCTTGATTAAAGCGGGTGAATGTAGTAGTATTAAGCGTATCGGAGCTTTCCGGTACGCTTTTTATGATTTACGGGATTTTCAAAAATCCCCTGTAAGGAGGATATAATGGCTGAAGAAAAAAATGCTGTATCCCGTGCCAACGCCCTTTCCGTGGCGTCGCTGATTCTGGGCATCCTGTCGATTCCGCTGAGCCTGATCTTTATCGGCATCGTATTTGCGGGACTGGCGGTGACCCTGGCGCTTCTTTCCAGAGGAGACCAGCGCATGAGCGGCACCGCCATCGGGGGACTGGTCTGCGGCCTTGTTGGAATCTTTCTGCTGGCGGTTTTCATTATTCTGATGTTTTCCTTTGCCGGAGCAGTCGGAACGATGTAAACCGGAGCGCTTCTTATGAATAATCGGGAGGATAATGATGAAAATACGGGAATATAAGGCGATGGCCCGGAAAACGCTGATCGGAAAATACGGCCTTCTGGTCCTGGCCCAGATCCTGATGGGCGTGCTGGTAGGGGCGCTTATCTTCTGCGCTGTGTTCTCCTTGCTGGTGGGCATGGGCATGTTTATTTCCGGACAGGGGGCCGGAGATGCCTTTGCAGCCCTTCTGGGAGCGGAGGCTGGTTTTGTGGTGCTGTTCCTGCTGCTTCTGATCGCAGGAATCGTCCTGAGCTATATGATGGGAATCGGATATATCAGGCTCTGTCTGAATATCTGCAGGAGCGTGCCCCACGGATTTTCCGATCTTTTTTACGGCTTCCGGAAGGGCAGCCATCCCCTTCGGTATCTGGGCATCAATCTGCTTCTGGTGCTTTTGTATCTGGTGCTGATGGCAGTCTATTACCTGGGACTGTTCGTGATAACGGATATGGCAGGCATGGGAGACGGAGGCGCGATCCTCTGGTCCCTGATCTGGTTCATCGGCTTCTGTTGGCTGTTCCTGGGCTTTGCCTTTGCTCCGCTGCTGGTGATCGATAAGCCGGAAACAAGGGTGGGAGAGGCCTTTTCCGAGTCCCGCAGGCTGATGAAGCACCGGAAGATCAAATATGTGTTGCTGAGCCTGAGCTTTATCCTCTGGTTCATCCCCCTGTATCTGACCTTTTTCATCGCAAGCATCTGGATCTATCCTTACATGACCTTTGCGACGCTGCTTTTCTATCTGGACGCCTCCGGTGAGCTTTATGTAAGCGACTGGGACAAGCCGGAGGGAGGGCAGGCGGCAGCATCAGAGCCGCAGCAGCCGGCAGGGCCGGAGCTGCAGCAGATAGCCGGGGCAGAGCCACAGCAGACCACCGCAGCAGAGCCGCAGCAAACAGCCGAAGCAGGATCGCAGCAGACCCCGGAGACGGAGCAGGAAAAGCCTGCAGAGGAAGCTGCATTCCCCTGGCAGAGGGCGGCGTTGGAAAATGCGCAGGCAGCGCAGGGGACAGCGGATGAGCCCGGCAGCCGGACGACGGAAACTGCCCCGGAAGAAACTGAAAAAAAGGAAAATGAGGAGAACAGGTCATGAAATGCCCATACTGCAATGCGGACGGAACAAAGGTGATCGATTCCAGACCCGCAGACGACAACGCATCCATCCGCAGGAGACGACAGTGTGAGAAATGCGGCAAGCGGTTCACCACCTATGAAAAGCTGGAGACCATGCCTCTTATGGTGATCAAAAAAGATAATTCCAGGGAGCCCTATGACCGGTCAAAGATCGAAAACGGCATCCTCCAGTCCTGCCACAAGCGGCCCGTATCCACCCAGCAGATCGCAAAGGTGATCGACGAGATCGAAAACGAGCTGTTTTCCATGGAGGAAAAGGAGATCCCCACCTCTGTCATCGGGGAAAAGGTCATGCGGACCCTGAAGGATCTGGACGAGGTGGCCTATGTCCGTTTTGCCTCCGTTTACCGGGAGTTCAAGGACGTCAACACCTTTGTGGAGGAGATCGGAAAGCTTTTGAAGAGCGCGCCGGGAAAGCAGGACGAGGCCTGATGTTCCAGCGTTTTTATCCAAAGGCATGGGTGGAAAATGCCTATGACATCGACTACGGGGCCCTCTACCAAAGAGGGATCCGGGGGCTGATCTTCGATATCGACAACACTCTGGTGCCCCACGATGCGCCGCCGGACAGCCGCAGCGCAGCCCTGATGGAGAGGCTTTCCCGCCAGGGCTTCCAGGTGATGACCGTATCCAACAACCATGAGCCAAGGGTCCGGAGCCTGGCGGAAAAACTGGGGATCGCTTATATCTGCGACGCGGGAAAGCCGAGCCCCAGAGGATATCTTGAGGCCTGCCGCAGGATGGGGATCACGCCCCGGCAGACCGCCTGCATCGGCGATCAGCTGTTTACGGACGTGCTGGGAGCAAACCGGGCCGGGATCTACAGCATCCTGGTGGTGCCGGTGGACAGAGGGACGGATATCCTGCGGATCCGCATAAAGCGCAGGCTGGAGGGGCCGGTGCTGAAGGAATACAAAAAACAGTTTGGCGGCCCTGTCAGGGGAAATACAGGATTAAATCAGGAAAACCCTTGATTTTGCAGGCATTTTCCTATAGAATATACTAGAAATTCCGCCGTATGACCGATAGGGCGGATGCCAAGTGAAAGAAAGATTTGAAAGTTCGGAGGGAAATACAATGATTTCAGCAGGCGATTTCAGAAATGGTGTAACAGTTGAAATTGACGGCCAGGTGCTTCAGATTATCGAATTCCAGCATGTAAAGCCGGGCAAGGGCGCAGCTTTCGTAAGAACAAAGCTGAAGAACGTCATCAACGGCGGCGTGGTTGAGAAGACCTTCAGACCGACGGAGAAATTCCCGGCAGCCCGCATCGACAGAGTGGATATGCAGTACCTCTATCAGGACGGCGACCAGTACAACTTCATGAACACCGAGAACTATGAGCAGATGGCTCTTTCTGAGGAGCTGGTAGGCGACGCCATGAAGTTCGTAAAGGAAAACGATATCTGCAAGGTATGCTCCTACAACGGAAGCGTATTCTCTGTAGAGCCGCCCATGTTCGTAGAGCTGGAGATCACCGATACGGAGCCGGGCTTCAAGGGCGATACCGCTACCGGAGCTTCCAAGCCGGCTACTGTTGAGACCGGTGCTCAGATCTCTGTACCGCTGTTCGTCAACATCGGCGACAAGGTAAAGATCGACACCCGTACGGGAGAGTATCTTTCCAGAGTTTAATCAAAAGGATGATATGGAAACAAACGGATAAATTGCATGGTGGACTATCATGCAATTTATTTTTGTAAAAGGGATATACCCTTCGGGCACCCTTTTATGCCGTGAGGGACACGGCAAATTAAGGAAGTACCCTTCGGGTACACCTCTATGCCGTGAAAAACACGGCAAATTAAGGAAGGATGATCATGAAAAAACTGACGGAGCTTTTAAATGAAATCTGCGGAGAGGGCTTTGCTGCGGCGGGCTACGATCCCGCCTTTGGCAGGGTCAGCCTGAGCAACCGGCCGGACCTCTGCGAGTATCAGTGTAACGGGGCCATGGCCTGCGCAAAGGCAGCCCATAAAAAGCCCATAGACATCGCCGGAGAGGTAGTGGAAAAGATCAGCGGACATCCCGCCCTGTCCAGGGCCGAGGCCTGCATGCCGGGCTTTATCAACCTGGAGATCGATCCCGCTTATCTGGCGGAGTATCTTTCCGGCATGGCGGCGGAAGGGGAGACGGAGGAAGAACCCTTTTCCGCAGGAGGCGTCACTGCCTACAGAGAGGAAACGCGTCCTGCCCTTGGCGTCCAGCGGACAGAACAGCCGGAAACCATCCTGGTGGATTACGGTGGAGCGAATGTGGCCAAGCCGCTGCATGTAGGACATCTCCGCTCAGCGGTCATCGGCGAGGCCATCAAGCGCATGGGCGCCAGGATGGGCCATCATATGATCGGCGACGTGCATCTGGGAGACTGGGGCCTGCAGATGGGGCTCATCATCGAGGAGCTGAAGGATCGGGGCCAGAAGGACTTCACCCTGGCGGATCTGGAGGAGATCTATCCCGCAGCTTCCGCGAAGTCCAAGGAAAAGGACGAAGCCACCGGGAAACTGACGCCGGAGGCGGAAGCCTTTAAAGAGCGGGCGCTGCACGCCACCAGCCTTTTGCAGAACGGGGATCCGGAATGCCGGAAGATCTGGGAGCGCATCATGGAGCTGTCCTTGGCGGACTTAAAGAAAAACTACAACGCTCTGAACGTGCATTTTGAGCTGTGGAAGGGGGAATCCGACGCCCAGAAGTACATTCCGGAAATGATCCAGGGCCTTGTGCAAAAGGGCATCGCCTACGAATCCCAGGGAGCCCTGGTGGTGGATGTGCAGGAGGAAAGCGATACCAGAGAGCTGCCCCCCTGTCTGATTCGTAAATCAGACGGCGCATCCCTCTACGCCACCACGGACCTGGCTACCATGGTGGAGCGGGAGCAGCTGTACCAGCCCAAGGCTTATATCTATATCGCAGACCAGCGGCAGAGCCTTCATTACACCAGCTTTTTCCGGGTGGCGAAGAAAGGCGGGATCGTTCCGCCGGAAACCAGCCTCACCTTCCTGGGCTTCGGCACCATGAACGGAAAGGACGGAAAGCCCTTTAAGACCAGAGAGGGCGGCGTCATGCGGCTGGCGGTGCTGATCCGGGATATCACGGACAAGGTTTACGAAAAGATCCGGGAGACCCGGTCTGAGGAGGAGATCCCCGAGGAGGAAGCGCGGCATATCGCAGGCATCGTGGGCCTTGCAGCCCTGAAATACGGAGACCTTTCCAACCAGGCCTCCAAGGACTATGTCTTCGATATGGACCGGTTTATCAGCTTTGAGGGCAATACCGGACCTTACATCCTCTATACCCTGGTGCGGATCGGAAGCATCCTGAACAGGTATTTCGATACAAAGGATCAGGCATCCCTTGCTTGCGCCCTGGCAAAGGCCAAGGCAGACGGGGTGCTCCGGATCGCCGGTGCAGGCAGCAGGAACGAAAAGGCTCTGGCGCTGCTCCTGGCCCGCTATGGCGAGGTGATGGAGACCGCCTGGGCGGAGCTCGCTCCCCACAGGCTCTGCCAGTATGTCTATGAGGTATCGGAGGCCTTCAATTCCTTCTACCATGACACCAAGATCCTGACGGAACCGGATGAGGAGAAAAAGAGAAGCTACCTGGCCCTGCTGGCCCTGACCAGAGCGGTGCTTTCCGACTGCATCGACGTGCTGGGCTTTTCCGCACCGGAGCGGATGTAAGCGGCCCCGTCCGGGGAGGATTTTGGAGCCGGAAAAGGATAAAAACTTCATCATCAGGAAACAGGGAAATGACGGTTTTAGATATTTTTCTCATCGGCGTGGGACTTGCCATGGACGCGTTTGCGGTATCCATCTGCAAGGGCCTGGCAGCTCCCGGAAGCCAGGGGAAAACGGCCCTGGTCTGCGGCCTGTGGTTTGGCGGCTTTCAGGCTCTGATGCCTCTTCTGGGGTATCTTCTGGGCACCACAGTCAGCGGCTATATCAGCCGGTATGCAGGCCTTGTGGCCTTTGTGCTGCTGTGCTTTGTGGGAAGCGGCATGATCCGGGAGGCGCTAAAGGGCGGAGAGGAATGCGATGCCTCCGGAGCGGATATCAGCCCCAGGGCGATGCTGCCTCTGGCAGTTGCCACCAGCATCGACGCCCTGGCCATCGGCGTCAGCTTTGCAGGCTATCAGATGAATATCCTTCTGTCCATCGCCATCATCGGCGTAACCACCTTTGTGATCTCAGCCGCAGGCGTCAGGATCGGATCGGTCTTCGGCACCCGCTATCAGAAACGGGCGGAGCTTGCCGGAGGAATCATATTGGTGCTGATCGGACTGAAGCTTTTGCTGGGAATATAGACAATGATACGGGCTCTTCGGAGCCCGTTTTTTTTCTGCGCTTCCAAAAATAAAAACGGAGTCCGTTTTTGCTGCACTTTCGAAAATGAAAAAAAGTGAAAGTTTTGAAAGCGGCCGCCGGAGAAACCCGGAGGCCCGGAGAAAGCTTTCTCAGGGCACCCCGGTGAGATCGAAGGGCGGCGTGTATTCCTCCTGGGCGCTGGTACGCTCCTGCATATAACCCCGGAGATCCAGCTCCAGCGCCTTTTTCAGCACGCTGTCGTATTCGAAGCTGGTGACCCGCCGGTCGATCTCGTGAAACTCCTTGGCCCGGTAAAAGGGCGTATACTGGCTCATGAGGCTCAAAAGGAAATGATGCTCCGGCAGGGCTTCCTTCATCCAGGAAAGGAGCGCCAGGCTGTCCTTTCTGGCGGAGGGCAGCACCATATGCCGGATGATGACGCCCTTTTTTAGGGTCTCCCCCTCCGGCGGAACCTCGAGATCAGGGACTCCCGCCTGCCGGACCATCTCCCGGATGGCCTCGGAGGCCTGCTGAAAATAGTCCGGCGCTTTGGAATAGGCTTCCGAAAGCGCCGGGCTTTTGTATTTCAGATCCGGCAGATAGACGTCCACATAGCCGGAAAGCCTGCGGATGGTTTCCGGCCTTTCATAGCCGCCGCAGTTCATCACCACCGGGATGGAAAGCCGGTGCCGCACCCGGTCCAGGGCCCGAATCACATCCGGCAGGAAGTGGGTGGGGGTCACCAGATTGATGTTTTCCGCCCCCTCTGCCGCAAGCCGCAGGAAAATATCGGAAAGCTGCTGGTTGGTGATGGCCTTGCCAAAGCTCTGGTGGCTTAAGCGGTAATTCTGACAGTAGACGCAGCGGAGGGTGCAGCCGGAAAAAAACACCGCGCCGCTGCCGCCCCTGCCGCTGATACAGGGCTCCTCCCAGAAATGCAGGGCGGCACGGGCCAGAACAGGAGCGGTACCCATGCCACAGAAGCCGGGTTTCTGGTACCGGTCTGCGCCGCAGCGCCTGGGGCACAGGCGGCAGCAGCGGTAATCCGGATCCTCCGGCTGCGGAGGGCGATGGAGCCCGCCCTCCGGCAAACATTCCCGGAAGTTCTGGCCTTCCTGGCTGTGTGTTTCCTCAGGGCTCAAGTTTTCTGAAAAATCTGCTTCGGTCATGAAGCCTCCTTAGCGGATGGAATAGTATACCTGATTGGCGGTCAGGGCCTTGCCCTTGAACTGGGCCAGCTCGCTGACGGTCACGAACTGGAAGCCCTGGGCAGCCAGCTGAGGCACAAAGGTAGCGGTGGCGTCTGCCGTAGAAGAATAAAGCTCGTGCATCAGGACGATGTCTCCGTCCTTGACCTTGCCCAGGACCGCATCGATGGTTTTCTGGGCATTTTTTGTTGCCCAGTCCCTGGTATCGATGTTCCAGAGGATGATGGGCATGCCGATGTTCTGCCGGACGGTGGCGTTCTGATTGCCGCCGGGCAGGCGCATCAGGCTGGGCCTTACGCCGGTGACCTCCTGGATGACCTGGTTGCACTGTTCTACCTGTGAACGGATGGAGGCTGCGTCCAGCTTGTTCAGATATTTGTGGTTGTAGGTGTGATTGGCTACCTCATGGCCGTTGGATACCATGCGCTTGACTTCTGTAGCATAGTTGCGTACCCGGTCGCCGACCATAAAGAAGGTGGCCCGGCCGTTGAACTGTTCCAGCACGTCCATGATCTTGTTGCCTACCGGGGCATAGGGGCCGTCGTCATAGGTGAGGGCGATCATGGGCTTCCGAAGATCCAGCTGCCGTCCGCCGCTGGTGACGATGTTAGGATCCTCTGCGGGGGCGGTTTCCGTTGCCGGAGGCGTGGAGGGCTCGCCGGCTGTTTCTGCAGGGGGAGCCTGAGGCGTCAGGGAAATGGCCTCCGTGGTACCGTCAGGGTTGGTGAGGCTTACGGGCTGACCATCGATATAGGTAACGCTGTGATCCTCCGGGACATCGAAATGGCTTTCCGCATCGGGAGCCGGCTGGTGGGAAGCATTTCCCTCCGGTGTCTGTTCCTCGATCCACTGGGCTGCTCCCGGGCCAAGGTGCTCGTTTTCCCAGGCTGCCATGGCAGGGAAGGAAAGGAGCAGGCTCAGAGACAGGGAAAGGGCCGCTGCTTTTTTCAGTAGGTTCAGGTGTTTCTTCATAAAATAAATCTCCATTTCGTTTCAGGGGGAGTTCCCCTTGATTGTTCCTTTAGTATAACATAAAAACTCGACAAGTTCTGAAAAAGGTACTATCATAGAACAAGAAATAAGGAAAACTTAAGGGAAACAGGAAAAAGGAGCGGAAAGATGCAGCCGGATTTCAAAAGACTGACGAAAAAAAAGACGGTGCTGGTGACCGGGGCCTCCCGGGGTATCGGCAGGGCGGTAGCGGAGCTTTTTGCGGACTACGGGTATCTGGTGGTGCTGAATGCCTCCGGAGAACGGGAGCTGAAGGAAACTGCCAGCGCCATCGAGACAAAGGGCATCCCCTGCGTCATGGCCCAGGGAGATATCGCCAATCCTGCCGTAGTGCAGAACCTGTTCCGCTCCATCGAAAAGATCTCACGGGAGCAGGGCTATGAAAATACCCTGGATATCCTGATCAACAATGCGGGCATCGCCCATATCGGCTTGCTGCAGGATATGACCAGGGAGGAGTGGGACCGGATCGTCAACGTCAATCTGGGGGCGGTCTTCAACACCTGTAAGGAGGCCATTCCCTATATGATGAAGCATCACAGCGGCAGGATCCTGAACATTTCTTCTGTCTGGGGCGTGACGGGAGCCTCCTGTGAGGTAGCCTATTCCGCCACAAAGGGCGGCGTCAACGCCTTTACCAGGGCCCTGGCCAAGGAGCTGGCTCCCAGCGGCATCGTTGTCAACGCCATCGCCTGCGGCGCCATCGATACGAGCATGAACGATCATCTGGATGCGGTGGAAAAGGCGGAGCTCTGCCAGGAGATCCCCGCAGGGAGGATGGGTACTCCAAAGGAGGTGGCGGAGGTGTGTCTTAAGCTCTGTACCATGACCCCTTACCTGACGGGACAGGTGATCGGCCTGGACGGAGGCTGGATCTAAAAAGGCATAGTGCGGGCGGGCAGTTTCAGCTGCCCGCCCACGTTTTGTCCAATGACCCTATAACCCTATAACCCTATAACCCTATAACCCTATAAACACCTATCATTCAAAAACGGCGGCAGTGATCTCTCACTGCCGCCGGAATGTTTTACTTGCTTTTTGGAACGCGCTTTTTTGTTCCGTTAGTTCTCAGGCTCGATCAGGCCGTAGGTGTCGCCCTTTCTCTTATAGACAACGCAGGTCTCATCGGTCTCTGCATTCTTGAATACGAAGAAATTGTGACCCAGAAGTTCCATCTGGAGGCAGGCCTCCTCGGGATCCATGGGCTTGAAATCAAATTTCTTGATCTTGGCGATACGGATCTCATCCTCTTCATCGGGAGCGTCCTCCTCGGCAAAGAGCTTGGAGAAGGATTCCGCGCTCTGGGTGCGGTCGATGAGTTTTTTCTTGTGGCGGCGGATCTGGCGCTCGATGATCTCCTGTACGAGATCGATGGAAACATACATATCGCTGGAGCCCTCCTCCGCACGGATCAGGCCGCCCTTAACGGGTATGGTGACCTCGATGGTCTGGATATCCTTCTGCACCGACAACGTAACGTTGGCAATGGTGTCAGGAGAGAAGTATTTGGAAAGCTTCCCCAGCTTTTTCTCAACCTGGGCCTTCAGGCTCTCCGATAAGTTGATGTTGCGTCCTGTGATCTTGAATTTCATAGAGTCACTTCCCTTCTTCATTAGGATAAACTTATTGTAGCATAAAAAAACCAAAAATTCGACTGGTTTCACAAAAATTTTATGGAAAAGTCATAAAGAAATCACAGAAACAGCGCCTCAGGAATCTTCCAGGATCCGGATCAGGGCATTCCGGTCAAGCAGCAGATAGCCCCTGCGGGTCTTCTGCAGGATCCCGGCTTCGCAGAATTCCCGGAGGGTCCTGAGCAGATGCCGGTAGCTGGTGTTGAGGATGGCGGCGCTGGTGGTCAGACGGGCAGAAAAGATATCCTCCGGGGAATGCTCCAGGATATACCGGGCCAGCCGCACGTTCATGGGCTCCAGCAGGGAGGTGACCACCCGGGCGTCGTTGTTGAGGCGGATGCCCATCACATAGCCGATGTACCGGAGAAAGGTGAGATCTGATAAAAGCTGTTCCCGGTACAGGGAAAGGTTCAAGGCAACACAGGTGCATTCCGTCATGGCCCGGACGCTGAGAAAGGGCGGCCGGTCCCAGAGGGAGGAGGCCTCTCCGATCATGCAGACCCCCTTCAGATAATTCACGCAGGTATTTTTTTCCGCAGTGGAATAAGAAAAAAAGATGGCCTCGCCCCGGATCATAAAGTACAGATAGTCGGAAACCTCTCCGGCATGCACCAGGTACTCGTCCTTCTGGAAAACAAAAAGCTCCGCAGCAGGCAGAAGCTCCATATCCATGTAGCTTTGCAGCCTGTGCTTCTGAATGTAGGAGCGCAGCAGCGCTTCGTCCATGATCTTTTTCAATACGCGCCTCCCCAGGCAGAGCCTGTTCTTCGACCCTCGGAAACGAAAGCAGCCGGGGCCTTTGCAGCTTTTTTTCATTATAACGGATGGAGCCCCTTTGCCGCAACGAAAAAGCGCAGTAAAATCTCCGTAAAAAGAATGTAAAATGTGACACAGGTCATTTTCAACTTTTCCGGAACTTGTTATTGTTGCAGTTAAGAGAGCGGAAGCCATCCGCATCGGGAAAGCTTTATGAAAAATTCAAATCAAAGGAGATCAGAAAACCATGAAACTCAGAAAAGCAGCGGCAGGAATGATGATTTTGGGACTGAGCCTTGCGGCCCTTACAGGCTGCGGCGGAAGCGACAAAGAGGCCTCCGGCGCCGGCGAAGGAGGCATGCCCTCTGAGCTGAACGTCCAGTTCGTCCCCACCAACAACGACGGCAGCATGCAGGCCAAGGCCAAACCCTTTGCGGACTATCTGTCCGATAAGCTGGGCACCACGGTAAACGTGACCCTGGCAACGGACTATTCCACCATCGTGGAGGCGATGGCTTCCGGTCAGGTGGATATCGGCATCATGCCTCCGGCAGCCTATGTGCAGGCCCGGGATATGGGGGCTGCGGAAGCGCTCCTGACCTCTCAGCTGGGGGCTTATGACAGAGAGACAGGACTTCCCATCGAGGGAGAGCTGACGGGAACCTTCAAGGGAGAGATCCTGGTGAGAAGCGACAGCGACATGCAGGAGCTTACGGACCTGGCAGGCAAGAAGATCGCCACCCTGAGCCCCAACAGCGCCAGCGGATATATTTATCCGGTCGCCGAGATGAAGGAGGCAGGCATTGATCCGGTGACAGACTGCACCCTTACCACTGTCAACGACATCCCCAGCGAGATGACCGCCGTGCTGAACGGCCAGCAGGACGCCTGCTTTGTATTTGAGGGCGCAAGAAACGTATTCGCAGGTTCTTTCTCAGACTATGACCTGATGAAGGATCTTCGTGTGCTGTATCTGACGGAGGGAGATATCCCCAACGATGCCATTGCGGTACAGCCGGACATGGACCCCGCAGTCAAGGAGCAGGTAAAGGAAGTGTTCCTGAACATGAAGAACGACGAAGAGGGCGCTGAGGCCATGAACCTCTGGGGCCACAAGGGTTATACGGAAGTGACGGAAAGCGCTTATGATACCATCCGGGACTACACGGAATTGGCAGCGGAGTAAGCGGCTGGGGAGACGGTATGATCAGCTTTGAACATGTATCCAAAACCTATCCCAACGGCGTTAAAGGCCTTGCGGACATCAACCTGACCATCGGAGACGGAGAGTTCGTGTCCATCATCGGCCTTTCCGGCGCAGGAAAGAGCACCCTGCTGCGGTCCATCAACCGGTTGATCGACATCACTGAGGGAGAGATCCTTGTGAACGGCGTATCCGTTACCAAGGCCGGCAAAAAGCAGCTGCGGGAGATCCGCCGCCATATTGGCATGATCTCCCAGAGCTTCAACCTGGTAAAACGGAGCACGGTGCAGAAAAACGTCCTTTCCGGACGGCTGGGATATTATTCCACCTGGAAGAGCCTTCTGGGGCTTTTCACCAAGGAGGATTATGAACGGACCAGGGAAGCTTTGGAAAATGTGGGACTTCTGGACAAGCTTCACTCCAGGAGCGACGAGCTTTCCGGCGGCCAGCAGCAGAGAGTCTCCATCGCCCGTACCCTGGTGCAGCAGGCGGACCTGATCCTGGCGGACGAGCCGGTGGCGTCCCTGGATCCCATCACCTCCAGAAAGATTCTTTCCGATCTGCAGAAGATCAACCAGACCATGGGGAAGACCGTCCTGGTGAACATTCATTCCGTGGAGCTGGCAAAGGCTTTCTCCACCCGGATCATCGCCATGAAAAGCGGCGCCATCGTCTTTGACGGAACCCCGGAGGAGCTGACAGGGGAGGCCCTTAAGGCCATCTACGGAAAGAACATCCTGGAAGAAGAGGAAGAGGCCCCAGATGAAGCTTAAGGATACCATTCATTTTAACTGGTATAAAAATCTGTTCGTGGTATTCCTGCTGTTGGTCTGCGCAGGAGGAAGCGCGGCCCTGACAGGAGCGGATTTTTCAGAGGTCTTTGAGAACGCCGGCCAGATCGGCATTTTCATGGGGCGTCTGGCTCATCCGGATTTTTCCTATATCCCGGATATCCTGAATCCCATGCTGAAGACCCTGCAGATGTCGGTGGTGGGAACGGTGCTGGGGGTATTGTTTGCCATTCCCTTTGCCTTTCTGGCCACCACGGTAGTCACCAGAAACCGGGTGGTGACGGGTGTGATCCGCTTTTTGCTGGATGTGATCCGGACCATTCCCAATCTGCTGCTGGCGGCCCTCCTGGTGGCAGTGATCGGCATCGGCGAGGCTACCGGCGTGCTGACCATCGCGGTGTTTACCTTCGGCATGGTTTCCCAGCTGATCTACGAGGCCATTGAAACCATCGACGAGGGGCCCATCGAGGCGGCGGAATCCGTAGGGGCCAACAAGGTGCAGATCGCAGCCTGGTCCATTGCGCCCCAGATCCTTGCCCAGATCGCCAGCTACACCTTTTACGCCCTGGAGGTGAACGTCAGGGCCTCCACGGTGCTGGGCTATGTAGGGGCCGGCGGTATCGGCGTTATGCTGAATTCCTCCCTCGCCCTTTTGAAATATGAAAGAGTGTCGGTCATCATCCTCACCATCCTGATCGTGGTGGCCATCGTGGACGCCCTCAGTGAAATGATCAGAAGGAGGCTCGCATGACGAAACAGAAAACAAGCCTTCAGCAGTGGCTGATTGCGGCGGCAGTCATACTGGTGATCCTTTTTTCCGCCGCAGGCATCGATTATTCCAGCCTGGCAGCCTTTACCCCCAGCATGGGGCTGGAGGTGCTGAAGGGCCTGATGCACCCCAACTGGGGTTTTGTGTATGACGGAAGCGGGGAGGATCTGCTGAGCCTTCTGCTGCTGACCATCGGCATCGCCTTTCTGGGCACCGCCATCGCCACGGTGCTGGCCATCCCCATCATGCTGCTGTCGGCCTCCAATCTCTGGAAGGCGCATCCCTGGGTGGCCCGCATCGGAAAATTTGTCTGCAACGTGCTGCGGGCATTCCCGGAGCTGGTATACGCCATCATCTTTGTACGGGTGGTGGGCCCCGGCCCCTTTGCAGGGGTGCTGGCCATCGGCGTCCATCAGATCGGTATGCTGGGAAAGCTCTATACCGAAGAAATGGAAGCCATGGACGAGGTGCCGGTGGAGGCGGTACGGGCAGTTGGAGGCAACTTCTGGCAGGCCATGCTCTATGCCAGAGCGCCTCAGCTGATGCCCATCTACAGCTCCCTGTCCCTGAATCACTTTGAGATCGCCGTCCGGAGCGCCTCTACCCTGGGACTGGTAGGGGCCGGAGGAATCGGAGCGCCTCTGATCTTTGCCATTCAGGCCAGGAACTGGGCCCAGGTAAGCATCATCCTTCTGGGCGTCATCATTACGGTATTTTTGCTGGATCTTCTGACCGGCTACATCAGAAAGAAACTTAGATAACCATGAATTTGCTCCATATTTCAGACATCCATTTCCGGAAGAACTATCCCCAGGCAGAAAACGCCTACGGGCAGATGCTCTGCCGGATGGAAAACCCCATCATCCCCCTGGAATACGCCCTGAAGCAGGCCCTTTCCAGGGAACCGGTGGATGCGGTGCTTCTCACCGGGGACCTGACGGAGGACGGGAGCCCGGAGGATTACCGCTTTCTGCGGGAACGGCTTGCAGCTCTCTGCGGCGGAAAGCCTCTGCTCATAACCCCCGGCAACCACGACAGCAAGAAAAACCTGCGGGAGGGCTGGCTTTCAGAACCGCCTTCCCAGGAGCCTCTACATCAGGTGTACGATCTGGGAGAATACGGCGTGATCGCCTTTGATTCAAGCCCCCAG
>CALWLA010000019.1 GCA_944381405.1 uncultured Lachnospiraceae bacterium
ATCAGGATTATTTACAGACATAAAGATACCGGGCTTAGGAATTCTCTTCTAAACCCGGTTTGTCTTCAGTCTGAGGAGGCCTTGCAGGGCCTCCTTTAAGATTCCGGGATATGGCTTTAAAGATCGGGTTGCCGCTTTCCGGTGGATATGGTATTCTTTGATGTGGGGAAACCCAAAGCCCGGCGGCCTGCCCTCTGTTTCGGAGGGCGCTATGCTCTCCAGACGAAAGAAAGGAGGGCGCGCGTATGGTTACTTACTCGGATTTGATCCAGATCGGTATCTTTATCGTAGCCCTTGTAGGTCTCATTTACGAGATCGTCAAGGATAGAAAATAGCCGCCAACTACTCGCAATAGCTGACGGCTTGTAATAAAGTTAGCATGTTTGCGGGCAGGCCGCTTTGGGCTTCCCTCTTTTCATGTTTTATCATAGCACGAAACATAAGTTTGCGCAACGCAATATTTTCAGCGCCTGCAGGACGTCCTTACTGGTGGGCGGCTGCCAGGTATTCTTTGATTATATCCATAATCGCAGAGGCGCATCACGTCCCTGCCGGATTGAGCTCCTTGCACCGGTCGAGGGTACAGGCACCGGTCATGCTTTTGATATCGTCGAGAGTCCTTGCGCCCTGATTGAGCGCTACGAGGATATCGCTCCGGGTAACGGAGGAACACCAGCAGACCATTTCGGCGGGGCCCATCTGTTTTTTATTTTCATCGTTCATAATCAGAACCTTCTTTCCAGAGATCCATCATAACAGCCAGAAATCCATCATAATAATCTGAATTTTATCATAACAGGAAAAAAGGAGGCCCGCAAGCCGGTTTTCCTTTCCGCAGCCGTAAGGAAAGCTTAAGGCGAAACCTTTTGCCAAAGGCTGCCGGATATGATACTGTACTAATTGAATTAGTACAGGAGGTATGCCATGATCAGTCTGAATTTCAAAGACAAGCGGCCGATCTACGAGCAGGTGATCGACAGGCTCAAGGAGCTGATGGTGGTGGGCGCTCTACCGGAGAACACGCAGCTGCCCAGCGTGCGGGGGCTTGCGGTGGAGCTGAGCATCAATCCCAACACCATTCAGCGGGCCTACGGCGAACTGGAACGGCAGGGCTACATCTATTCCATCAAGGGAAAAGGCAATTTTGTTGCGGAAAACGAGAGGTTGAGAGACTTGAAGATCGATGAGATAAAACGGCGGCTTGAGGAGGTCATAGAGGAGGCCAGGAAGCTGGGGCTCCGGGATGAGGAGATCATTGCGCTGATCCGGCAGAAGGAGAACAAGGAGGGGGCCATATGATAGAAGCAAAAAATCTGACAAAACGCTTTGGCAGCATCACCGCCCTGGACGACATCACCGCCACCATACGGGACCGGGAGGTGTTCGGCCTCATCGGCACCAATGGCGCGGGAAAATCCACCTTCCTTCGCTGCGCGGCAGGCATCTACCGGCCGGATGGCGGCAGCATTGCCATCGACGGACAGGAGGTCTTTGAAAACCAGCAGGTAAAGAGACGGTTTTTCTTTATTTCCGACGAGCAGTTTTTCCTTTCCAATGCGACGCCCATGGAAATGGGCAGGTTTTACCAGGCCTATTACGGCGGTTTCGATCAGGAACGGTTCCGGAAGCTCCTTTCGGAGTTCGGACTGGAGGAAAGCCGAAAGATCAACACCTTTTCCAAGGGCATGAAAAAGCAGCTTTCCGTGCTGCTGGGCATCTGTGCCGGAACGGACTATATCTTCTGCGACGAAACCTTTGACGGGCTGGATCCGGTGATGCGTCAGGCGGTGAAGTCCCTTTTCGCCCAGGAAATGGAGGAGCGGGGGCTGACCCCGGTGATCGCCTCCCATAACCTGCGGGAGCTGGAGGATATCTGCGACCATGTGGGGCTTCTGCATCGGGGCGGCATCCTTTTGAGCCGGGACCTGGACGAGCTGAAGCTTGGCGTCCATAAGGTGCAGTGCGTTTTCAGGCAGACGGAGGCTCCGGACGCCCTGGCGGCTCTGGATGTGGTGAGCCGGGATGTGCGGGGCAGGCTGAATACCATGATCATCAAGGGAGACGAGGGAGAGATCCGGGCGGTGATGAATTCCGTCGATCCGGTGTTCTATGAGCTGATTCCCCTGTCTCTGGAGGAAATATTCATTACGGAAACGGAGGTGGCAGGATATGACATCAAAAAGCTTATCCTCGGAGAATAAAAATCAAAAAAGCAGCGCTCTGGGAGCCCTGATCCTGCAAAATCTCCGCAGCCACATGGCGCTTTTGCTTCTGGGGCTTGTGGTGATGCTGTTCAATTACCCGGTCAATCTGGGGATGCGGCTGACAGAGGCAAGGCAGGAATACATGGTAAACGGGTACCTGCCTGAGGCGGAGGCTGCTGAGATGACAGCGGTATCGGCAGAGGCCGTTATCGGCGGCGCAGATGGCCCTACCTCCATCGTTGTAGCGGAAAAGGCTGTAAAAACGCTGCCGGAGGCCATGCGCGAGATCACCAATGGGGTGCTGCTGGGACCAAACACCCTGATCCCGCTGATCGTCGGCATTGCAGCGATCCTGTGTGCCTTCAGCATGTTCCGGTACCTGTACAGCAAGCGCCAGACGGATTTTTATCAGGCGCTGCCGGTTTCCAGAGGAAAACGGTTCTGGGGGAACTATCTCAGCGGGCTTCTGATCATGGTGCTCTGTTACGGGGCAGGACTTCTGGGAGCTCTGCTGGTATCTGCGGCTTTCGGGGTCTCTCATCTGATGTGGGCGGAAATAGCGGCCTCCAATGCCGGATATCTGCTGATGTTCCTGCTGATCTATACGGCTGCAGGAACAGGCATCCTGCTGTGCGGCAATCTGGCGGTAGGGGTGCTGGCGGTTGGCTGGCTGTTTTCTGCGGGACCGGTGCTCTATACCCTGATTTCGGCCCTTAAGACAGTCAGCTTCGATACCATTTACGATACCATGGGCATGGAGCAGAAGCTTTTGTATCTGTCCCCGGTGAAATATCTGACAGAGTATACCTATCTGCCCCAGGCCCTTGCGGAGCGGGCCGGATATTCCTTCCGGGAGCTGAGCCAGTTTCAGGACGTCCTGCTCCCCCATGTGACGCGCACCCTGCTTGGGACGGCGGCGATCACGGTGATATTACTGGCGCTGAACTGCTGGCTTTTTGCAAAAAGACCCTCGGAAAGCGCCGGGAACGCCCTGGCCTTTTCCAGGATCGGCGGTCCGGTGCGGTTCATCACTACCGTGGCGGCAGCCCTGTACCTTGCTCTTTTCGGCTTTTCCATGGAAAGCCTGCCCTGGGTCATCCTTCTGCTGCTCATCGGCGCTTTGATCATGCACGGGGTGATGGAGAGCATTTTCCACCTGGACATCAAGGCGATCTTGCGCCACAAGGGAGAGCTGATCGCCTGCATTGCCGTCAGCCTCCTGGGGGCCTGCCTGTTCTGGTTTGACCTTTTGGGAACCAACAGCTTCCTGCCGGAGCGGCAGGAGGTGTCCAGCGTATCGGTATACGCCCCCGGCTATGTTCAGGACAGCACCGATGCGGTTTTGCAGGCGGAGAATTATTACGGCAAGGCAGGGAGCCCGGAATTTGACCCGGAGGGCTACTACGACGCCCATTATTATCTGACCAACTCCTTGAATAAAAGGATGGAGCTGTCCTCCCCTGAGGCAGTGGAAGCGGCTCTGCAGCTTGGAGAAAACGGAATCCTCCACAACAACCAGCACCGTCGGGGACCGCAGTACAGCTATGAAGGACAGGACTATGTCCGGGTGATCTACCGGCTTTCCGGCGGCGAAGAAAACGACAGGAATTTTTATGTGGACGCGGCGCTTCTGCAGGAGCTGATGCCGGAGCTTTTTGCGGCTCCTGGCTATAAGGAAGCCGTTTATCCTGTGCTGGATCTGTCAAAGGAAGAAGCAGGCGCCTTTGGCCTTGCGGCGGCAAAAGATATGAATGAAACGGAGGAGAAAGCCCTGAGAAAGCTTTCCCCCATGAGCGCTCTGAGCTATCAGTATTACGGCGGCAGCGAGCGGCAGGTATACGATCTGACAGGTCAGGATGCCGGTCAGTCGGAAAAGCTCCTTTCCGCGCTGCAGGAAGACCTTAGAACCATGGACTACGAAACCTTTGCGGCATACTGCGAAGCGTTGGAATCTCCGATGTTTTCCGGAGAGAAAAATCCCTATTCCTATCTGATCTATGTGCCTCTGGAGGAGGTGCTGGCCAAAGAAGGCCTGGAACTGACGGATTATACCTATACAGACAGCTATCCCATCCTGGAGAGCTTTACCCATGTGCGGGAGGTTCTGGAGGAATCCTACGGGATCACGCTGTCCTGAGAAATTACAAAATTGGGAGGACCCATCAGGGTTCTCCCAATTTTATTGTTTGATATTAAAAACGAAAATTATGTTTTTGTATTGAAAATTTGGCACAAAGAGCTATAATATTTCTATATTAAAAACAAATTATCCGTAATTAAAAGAAAAGAGGTGATGAAATGAAGCTTTTAAAAATACGGGCTTCAGGAATTCCTTTGTTTAAAGATATATGTGAGATTGATTATATAGCTCGTCAAAGAGTAACTGCAGATGATGCGGAAGCTATGGGTACAGTGTTTACCGCCGGAATGCAGGCATTTGTACAGAATAATGTTCTTGCCATGATCGGTATCAACGCATCTGGAAAAACAACCGTATTGAAATTGATAACCTTTGTCTGCAGGATGTTGAACAATGAACCGCTTAATCGTATTGACTGCGCAGAAGTTTTTGACGGCTTGGCAGAGAATCAGTATGCCACACTCGAAACATATTTTCTTGCGAACAGCAATGCACCTTGCCATCAGATTGACGGAAAGGCAATTAACCAGCTTAAAACGGTGATAGGAAGGAAAGATGATAAGCTGCTGATCCTTCAGGAAACGCTCAGGACAAAAGCGATTGCCAAAGATCTCCGAAAAAAAACACTTTTTGATTTTGAAGGCGCAGAGACCAGTCTGTCCCGCCAGTTCAACGAATTTTTGTTGGACGATGTCAGTATTATGGTGGCATTTAATAAAAAGAACAAAGAGCAGGTTGTTATCGCAGATATGCTGCGGTATACGAATATCAATCAACTGCGTTTGTCGGAAGACTGCCCGTTTGAACTGATCGCTTTTTTTGATCCAAGTATTGAATATCTCAGATTAGAAAAAAATAGTAAGGATGTCCGTATTCATCTAAAGTTCAGGGGGAAAAGGGAGATTATTCTGAATCAGTTTTCTGACCTGAACAGATATCTTTCATCCGGTACGATAAAGGGAATTAACACGTTTTTGAAGGCGATGCACGTATTCGAGGCGGGAGGATATCTGATTATTGATGAATTAGAAAATCACTTTAATCGAGAAATTGTATCGACACTGATCCGGCTCTTTATGGATAAAAAAGTAAACAAGACCGGTGCGATGCTGATTTTTTCTACCCATTATCCAGAACTTCTTGATGAATTCAAGCGAAACGACAACATTTATATTGTGAGAAACAGGCAGGGGATTTCCGTTGAAAACCTTTCACTGATCCTTAAGCGAAATGATATAAAAAAGAGCGAAGCTTATCAAAGCGGTTATCTGGAAGGAACCGTGCCTATGTATGAAGCTTACATGGATCTGAAAAGGGCCCTCATAAAAGCGTATAAGGAGGGCTGAGGCATGGAACTTTCCAAGTATGTTGCCTGCATTTGTGAAGGAACGGCAGAAGAAGTTATAATGGAAATCCTTCTGGATAACGATAGACTTATCTTTGACCGCAGCCAGCTACTTGAAGAAACGTTGATCAGATGTCGGGACGCAAAGAAATTTGGTGTGATCAATGTCATTACGGCGCCTGAAATCGAAATGCTGGTGATCTTTGCTGAAAAGAAGTATGCGGCGTTTAAAAATTCCAGAAAACGGCCCAGCGATTTCTGTACGCAGGATTTGGGCTTGGGCAATGTTAAAAGCAGAGATTTTGTTCAGCAATATTTTCAAGACGTAGATTTATTGATTGCTGCGATCAAAGAGTATAAGCGGATATCTCATAGGGCCAAGGGGGAATACGCTTTGGCAAATTTATTAAAATGATATTGGAAGCTTATTTACAGAGAATTTATAAGAGGGGTGCGCTGTATCGCCCCCTCTTATGATCTGCGGGTATACTTTCAACGGATAAGCTTACACCCGGTAAAAGCAGGCCATGATCTCCTGCAGCCTAGGCATGGCCAGCCCGGCAGCGGTGTAGGAACCGCCGGAAAGTCCGGAAAGCCCTTCCCGGGCGAGCCGGTCGGACAGAAGATTCATGATCCCCTGGCAGCTTAAGTTTTTCCCGGCGCAGGTTTCCATGACGTAGCGCAGCAGATGGGCGATGGCTGCGGTCTGCTCCGGATCCACCAGCTGTTCCAGATACCGAAGGTCCAGTTCCATGCGATCCAGGGAAAAGCCTGTGGGGCCCTGCATCCGGATCTTGGCGTGCTCGTGTTTCCGGCTGTTGTCAGCGGCGGCCTCCCGGCCATAACCGGCCGCGGCATTTCGGCCGTAGCCGCCCCGTCCCCGGTAACCCCGTCCTTTTTCCATGGCCGCCTCCCTTCCGTTTTTGGGAAGGCCGGCGTTTTTTAGAAACGCAAAGCCCCGGTCATAATCCGGCAGCAGAAAGCCTGGGGCGGACAGGCAGGGAGCCGTGTGTTCCGCGCAGATGCGGCGCACTCGTTCCGTAATGTCCACCGGACGGTATTCGTCCATCTGCAGGATGGTATCCGCCAGGTAAAAGTAAGCGCCGCAGCTGCCTACCACCAGAATCGAGGAAACGCCGGCCTTCTGGTACAGGTCCTTTGCCCGTTCCAGAAAGGGCGTGATGGGTTCTTTGTCTCTGGAGATCACCTCCTGCATCAGCTCGTCCCGGATCATGAAGTTGGTGGCAGAGGTGTCCTCGTCCATGAGGAACAGGCGGCTGCCGGTTTCCATGGCCTCCACGATATTGGCCGCTTGAGAGGTGCTGCCGCTGGCGTCCGGGGTAGAAAAGCGTTTGGTATCCTTTCCGTTGGGCAGATCGTGGATGAACAGGGAAATATCCGCATCGGAGATCTTTCTGCCGTCCTCCGCCCGCAGCTTTACTGCCGTGCCGTCGGTGATCACGTATTCCCGGCCGTCTCCGGGGATGTGGTCGTAAACGCCCCGTTCCAGGGCCTTCAGCAGAGTGGACTTTCCGTGATAGCCGCCGCCTGCGATCAGGGTGATGCCCCGGCGGATGCCCATGCCCCGCAGGGGGCCCCGGTGAGGAAGACTGAGGGTCACCGCAAGGCTTTCCGGCGCGGTAAAGGGCACCGCCTCCTCCATGGGCAGGTCGGATACGCCGCTTTCTCTGGGCAGGATGGAGCCGTCCGCTACAAAGGCGGCAAGGTCCAGCCGCGCAAGCTCCCGGCGGAGAAACTGCTGATCGTCGGAAAGATCTATGGCATCCTGCAGAGCCTTTTTTGGAAGATTCTTCCAGAAAAGGCTTTTTTCGATGCAGGGGGGCAGCAGATCAAAAAGGATCTTTTCCAGCTCTCCCGCAAGCACTGTCCGGCCTGCGGCGGGGAAGCCTGCAAAAAAACGGACGCAAAGCGTCCCTTTTTCGATCTCGCAGGCAGTACGGGCCAGAACCTCCTGGCCGCAGCGGCTTATGGTCAGGATGCCGCTTTTTCCGGATCCCTTTGCGATTCGGGAGGCGGAGGAAAGCTCCCTGCCGAACCGGCGCAGAAGCCAGTCGCAAAGGGCGGTCCGCCGTTCCGGGGTTTCCAGATATTCCGCTGGAAAACCGGCCTTTTCCAGAGAAATATGGGCGGTCAGATGGGAGGGAGAGGCAAAGGGGTCTCCCTGTACATGGTCGATGGATAAAATATAAGAAGGGAAACGCCAGCTTCCCTGCAGGCTTTTATAGGCCGGATAGCTGCGGCGGTCGATCTCCCGCAGCCGTTTCTGCAGCTCCTGAGCAGATGAAACAGATGTATGCATAAAAAATTCCTCCTGTGTCAGCCGCGTATTCCACGGCATAAAGAGATACCCGGATTCTAGCAAGCCCCCTTTGGAAAGTCAAGCGGGCGGGATTTTACAAAAAGCAGGGACTGAAAAAACGGTGAAGAAACTGTGTCCGAAATCTAAAGGATTTCTAAAATATCCGGCGGACAGATTGACATGTAGCGTGCTACAGATCTATAATTTCCATCAGGCAAACAGAAATGTAAAACAAAAAAAGCAGACCTGCGGGTGTACCGCTGCGCCATGAAAAGCATGGCAAAATCAGAGAAAGGAGTACGCGCACGAGAAAAACCGGATTGCTGCTGAAGCTTGTAACAGAGCGGCTGAAAACCATGGCGGATGCGAATCTGAAAGCGCAAAATCTGACCTTGGTCCAAAGCCGGATCATCGGCTATCTGTCCTTCCGAAACGGACAGGCTACGCAAAAGGAACTGGAACGGTTTCTGGAGGTGGCCCATCCCACCGTGGTGGGGATCGTTTCCCGCATGGAACAGAACGGCTATGTGGAATGCCGCACGGACCATCTGGACCGCAGAAATAAGATCGTGAGCCTTACGGAAAAATCCAGAGCGGCTGCGGAAAATCTGCTGGAGATGCTCGAAAAACAGGATGAACGCATCTTTCAGGGATTTTCAGAGGAAGAACAGGAGCGTTTTGACGACTACCTCTTCCGGATCTATCAGAACCTGGGCGGTACGGACAGACATGCAGGCACAGAAATTGATACAGACAGGAGACAAGAATGATCAGAACCTTATTTCAAAGCTCCCGGCAATACACCAAGGGAGCCATCGTAACCATTGGCCTTTCGGCCCTGGAGGTGGTGTTTGAGATCGTGATCCCCACCACCATGTCGGGGCTGATCGACTACGGGATCAACGCAGGCAATACTTCCATGGTATGGCGGTACGGCCTGTTGCTGATCCTGTTCGCCGCTATGCAGCTTTGCACCGGCATGCTGGCGGCAAGGCTTGCGGCCTATTGCTCCTCAGGCTTTGCTTCCAATCTGCGGATGGATATGTACCGGAATATCCAGAGCTTTTCCTTTTCCAATATCGACCGGTTTTCCACCGCCTCCATCGTCACCAGGCTGACCACGGATGTGACCAACGTCCAGGCCGCCTATCAGATGATGACCCGTATGGTGATCCGGTCGCCTCTGATGCTGATCTTTTCCATGACGGCGGCCTTCCGCATCAGCTCGGAAATGTCCATGATCTTCCTGATCTGCCTGCCGATCCTGGGAGTGGGGCTGTTTCTGATCATCCGAAGGGTCATGCCCCTGTTCCGGCAGGTGTTCCATACCTACGATGAGCTGAACAACGTGGTACAGGAAAATGTGCAGGCCATCCGGGTGGTGAAGACCTTTAACCAGGAACAGCACGAGATCGGAAAATTTGAAGGGGTATCGGAGCGAATCTACCGCCTGTTCTCAAAGGCGGAGCGGACCATGACCCTGAACATGCCCCTGATGCAGTCCTGCATGTACCTGTGCATGCTGCTGATCTCCTGGATCGGGGCAAAGGCCATCCTCCAGAGCGGCAACGACCCGGCCCTGGGACTTACCACCGGCAGCCTGACCGCCCTGATCACCTATGCCATCCAGACCCTTTCCAGCCTGATGATGCTGTCCATGGTGTTCGCCATGATGACCATCGCAGGCTCCTCGGCGGAACGTATCGTGGCGGTGCTGCAGGAAAAAACGGATATCGCCAACCCGGAACACCCGGTAATGGAAGTGAAAAACGGGGACGTGCAGTTCGAGCATGTGGATCTCGTATATAACCGGGCTGCGGGCAAGAAGGTGCTTTCCGACATCAATCTGAATCTCAGATCCGGAGAGACCCTCGGCATCATCGGCGGCACCGGTTCTTCAAAATCTTCTCTGGTACAGCTGATTCCCAGGCTTTACGACGTCACCGGCGGCAGAGTGCTGATCGGGGACGTGGATGTGCGGGACTACGATATAGAGACCCTGCGGAACGCCGTGTCCATGGTGCTGCAGAAAAACGAGCTCTTCAGCGGCACCATCGCGGAAAACCTGCGGTGGGGTAACGAGCACGCTACAGACGAGGAGATCCGGGAGGCGGCAAGGCTCGCCTGCGCTGACGAATTTGTCAGCCAGTTCCCCAAGGGCTACGATACCTATATCGAGGAAGGAGGAACCAACGTATCCGGCGGCCAGAAACAGCGGCTCTGCATCGCCAGGGCGCTTTTGAAAAAGCCGAAGGTGCTGATTTTGGACGATTCCACCAGCGCGGTGGATACCAAGACAGATGCGTCGATCCAGCACGCCCTCCGCACCTATCTGCCGGAGACCACAAAGATCATCATTTCCCAGAGGGTCAGCTCCGTGCAGAACGCGGACAAGATCCTGGTGATGGAAGACGGACATATCCTGGCCCAGGGCTCCCATGAGGAGCTTCTTGAAAGCTGCCCGGTATACCGGGAGACCTTCCTGCAGCAGCAGAAGTCCGGAGGTGAAAAAAAGGAAAGGAGGGAAGAAGATGAGCAATAAAAGATCCATCAATCCCCAGCCTGCCAGGAAGCTGAACAAGGCTGCCCTGAAACGGCTTTTGTCTTATATGGCGGCCTATAAAGGGCGGCTTGTGCTGGTGTTCTGCTGCATTCTGCTGAGCGCAGTGGCCTCCGCAGGATCCGCCATGTTCGTGGAGATCCTCATCGACGACTATATCACGCCTCTTCTTCTGGAGGACGCACCGGTGCTGACCGGTCTCATGAAGGCCCTTGGCATCATGGCGGTCGTGTATGTGATCGGCGTCGTGTCCGGGTATCTTTATAACCGGCTGATGGTGACCATCGCCCAATCCACCCTGAAACAGATCCGTGACGAGATGTTTTCCAGGATGCAGTACCTGCCGGTGCGGTATTTCGATACCCATACCCATGGCGAGGTCATGAGCCTTTATACCAACGATACGGATACCCTCAGACAGCTCATCGCTCAGTCCATGGGACAGATGGTCTCCTCCGTCAGCACCATGATCGCCGTGTTCTGCTGCATGCTGTATCTGAGCCTGTGGCTGACCCTGATCGTGCTCCTGAGCGTTGTAGCGATCTTGTTCGTGGTGAAAAAGGTGACGGGAAAGACCGCCTATTATTTCATGGGGCAGCAGCAGGCCATCGGCGCCCTGAACGGGTATATCGAAGAAATGGTCAACGGCCAGAAGGTCATCAAGGTCTTCTGCCATGAGGATAAAAACGTCGAAGGCTTTGCAGAACGAAACGAGGCCTGGAGGAAGGCGGCGGCCAACGCCAACGGCCGGGCCAACGCCATGATGCCCATGATGAACGGCCTGGGCTATGGCACCTATGTGCTGATCGCCATCATAGGCTCTTATCTGGCCATTGCAGGGGTGCCGAATGTGGGCTTCTCCGGCGTGGGTACCGTGACGGTGGGCGTTATCGCCTCCTTTCTGACCCTGTCCAGAAACTTCGTCAACCCCATTTCCCAGATGGCAAACCAGTTCAACTCCATCATCATGGCTCTGGCAGGCGCAGAACGGATCTTCCGTTTCATGGATGAGCTGCCGGAGACAGACGAGGGCTATGTGACATTGGTAAACGCAAAGGAGGAAAATGGGCAGCTGACAGAGACGGCGGAACGGACGGGCCTCTGGGCCTGGAAGCACCCCCACAAGGACGGCTCCGTTACCTATACAAAGCTGGAAGGCCGGGTGGTGCTGGATCATGTGGATTTCTCCTATACCAAGGGGAAGGAGGTGCTGCACGACATCACCCTCTATGCGGAACCGGGCCAGAAGGTGGCCTTTGTGGGAGCCACGGGAGCAGGCAAGACCACCATTACCAACCTGATCAACCGGTTTTATGACATCGACGACGGCAAGATCCGCTATGACGGAATCAACATCAACAAGATCAGAAAAGAGGATCTGCGCAGGTCCCTGGGCGTGGTGCTACAGGACGTTTTTCTCTTCACCGGAACGGTAATGGAAAACATCCGTTACGGAAAGCCGGATGCTACGGACGAGGAATGTATCGCCGCTGCAAAGCTGGCCAATGCGGACGGCTTTATCCGGATGCTGCCGGAGGGTTATGATACGGTGCTGAAGGGCGGCGGCGCAGGACTGTCCCAGGGACAGCGGCAGCTGCTGTCCATCGCCAGGGCGGCGGTGTCCGACCCGCCGGTGATGATCCTGGACGAGGCCACCTCCTCCATCGATACCCATACGGAGGCTCTGGTGCAGGAGGGCATGGACCGGCTGATGAAGGGGCGGACGGTGTTCGTCATCGCCCACCGGCTGTCCACGGTACAGAACTCCGATGTCATCATGGTGCTGGATCATGGCCGCATCATCGAGCGGGGCAGCCATGAGGAGCTCATCGAAAAGAAGGGCACCTACTATCAGTTATATACCGGCGCTTTTGAGCTGGAGTAAACAAAATATAGGATTTTTCAGACGGAAAAAAGCGAAAATGATCGAATAATAAAAAAATATCCGTTTTCATACGTCAAAGAACAGTTTTATATTGACAAACAGGCCATAAGCCGGCATACTGGTGATGGAGGTGGAGATATGTTTAAGATCAATCCATACAGACCAGGTGCCGGCTTAATGCCGCCCTATCTCGCAGGAAGGGAAGAAGATATCCAGACGGTTGAACGGATGTTTGAGGCGCTGTCCATGAACATTCCGACCCAATCCGTTATTTTCAGCGGCCTCCGAGGCGTCGGGAAAACCGTGCTGCTCAACCGCCTGCAGAAATCCGCGGAGGAAACAGGGATCTTCTGTAAGCATATCGAAGTAGAGGAACGAAAGGATTTTATTTCCCAGATGGCAGCCAGTGCCCAGGGGTTTTTGCGGAAGCTCAGCGCGAAGGAAAATCTGAAGCATCTGATCCAGAAGCCCTTGGAAGCGATCAAAGCGTTGGTCATATCTTTTGATCCGGAAAACAGCACTTTTTCTTTATCCATGCAGGAACGGGAGCTATATCGGACCACCAATCTGACCCAGAGCCTGACAGATGTTTTCACGGCGCTGGGGGAAGCGGCATACGAGGCGAGGTCGCCCATCTGTTTTTTTATTGATGAGATTCAGTATATGAAAAAACAGGAGCTTGGGGCATTGATCGCCGCCATTCACAGAAGCAACCAGTTGGGATATCCCGTCATGATCGTGGGAGCAGGACTGCCGAAGATCTATAAAATGCTTTCCGAAGAAAAATCCTACTCGGAGCGCTTGTTTTTGTATAAGGAGATCGGTTCCTTATCCTATGAGCAGTCCCAGAAGGCGATCGAGGAACCGGTCAGAAAACTTGGAACGGAATACGACGAGGCGGCCATAAAACGGATTGTGGAGATAACAAAGGGCTATCCCTTTTTTATCCAGCAGCTATGCCAGATCGTATATGAAGAGGCCGAGCAGAAGCTGATTACGGAGGATATGGTGCGGAATGCCGCTTCAACGTTTTATCAGGTATTGGACAATGGTTTTTTTAAGGTCAGATATGAAAGATGCTCTGATGCGGACAAGCGATTTATCTTTGCAATGGTAAAATGCGGGGAATTGCCCTGTACGATCTCAAACGTTGCAAAATATCTGAAAAAAAGCGTCAGCGCGATCTCAACCATGCGGGCGCAGCTGATCAACAAGGGCATCGTGTTTTCGGCAAGGCACGGAGAGTTGGATTTTACGGTTCCGGAATTCGACGGCTTTATCCGAAGGCACACGGATTATGAACAGTGGCTGAACGGCAATTTTTAAAAAGATACAGCATATTCTGCAAAGCAGAAGGAGGCAAGGTCATGGGAAAATATGATTTCACAACGATTATGGACAGACGGGGAAAGGATGCCATCGCCCTGGATGCGGTGGGCACCGGTCAGGGAGCTGCGCCGGGAGCGCCAAAGGAGGGCTTTGACATCATTCCCATGTGGATCGCGGATATGAACTTTCCGACGGTCCCCACGGTGCAGGAGGAAATGATCAAAAGGGCCCAGCATCCGGCCTTCGGGTATTTCAATCCTTCCGAGGAATATTATCAGTCCATCATCCGCTGGCAGGAACAGCAAAACGGCGTAAAGGGCCTGACCCCGGAGTGCATCGGCTATGAGAACGGCGTGCTGGGCGGGGTCATCAGCGCCCTCAACGTGTTCTGTTCCAAGGGCGACAAGGTGCTGCTCCACAGCCCCACCTATGTCGGCTTTACCAACAGCCTGAAAAACAACGGCTACGACATGGTGCTGAGCCCCCTGGTGCAGGACGAAGCCGGCACCTGGCGCATGGATTTTGTGGACATGGAGGAAAAGCTGTGCAAAGAAAAGATCCACGCCGCGGTATTCTGCTCGCCCCATAACCCCTGCGGAAGAGTATGGGAAAGATGGGAGATCGAAACGGCCATGGAGCTGTTCAGAAAATACGACGTTTACGTGGTGTCCGACGAGATCTGGTCCGACATCCTGCTGAACGGCCATAAGCACATTCCCACCCAGTCCGTCAGCGAGGACGCCAGGATGCGGACGGCGGCCATGTACGCCCCCAGCAAGACCTTCAATCTGGCGGGCCTTGTGTGCAGCTATCACATCGTTTACAACCCCTGGATCAGGGACCGGATGGCAAAGGAATCCTCCCTTTCCCATTACAACGGCATGAACGTCATGAGCATGCACGCCCTCATCGGCGCGTACCGGGAGGAAGGCCGGGAATGGCTTTCCGAGCTGCTGGAGACCTTAAGCGGAAACATCAATTTCGCATATGAATATATCACGACCCATTTCAAAGGCGTCAGCCTTCAGAAGCCGGAGGGCACCTATATGCTGTTCCTGGACTGCACCGAGTGGTGCAAAGCCCATGGAACGGACATCGAACAGGTGTTAAAGGCTGGATGGGAGGTAGGCGTGGCCTGGCAGGACGGCAGAGCCTTCCACGGGCCCTGTTCCATCCGCATGAATCTGGCCCTGCCCCTTTCCAGAGTAGAGGAGGCCTTTGACCGGCTTTCCCGCTATGTTTTTAAGGACTGATATGCTATAATGTTTTTCAGACCACAGGGTGGTCATAGAAAAACGAGAAAGGAAATGGTCTTTATGAAATCACTGGGATTTGCAATGAAGGATCTCTTTGCTCATTATCTGAACTGGAAGGGACGGCTTTCCAGAGCGGGATACTGGTGGGCATGGCTGGGAGTGTTCCTCGTAGGTCTGGTGTTCTCTCTGCTGGGGGTTTTTGTGCACGAGGCAATCAGCTATCTGGGGGATCTGTGGTCCCTGGCGACTCTTTTGCCTATGTTTTTTGCGGCCATGCGCCGTTACCATGATTCCGGAAAACCGGGCTGGCTGGCGCTGCTTCTGTCTGTGCTGACAGAGGTTTTCATGCTTATCGGCCTTACAGTGCTGATCGTTTCCATCGCAGGGCTTTCTGTAGGCGCGATGGATGGTGAGCCGGGAGCCGCGGTGGCCCTGTTCGGCACCAGCGGAATTTTCCTGGTTTTGATGCTGGCGGGCCTTGTGGTGAATTTCATCATGCTGGTGCTGCCCAGCACCCCGGGGACGAACCGTTATGGCGCTCCGAGACCCTTTGATCCAAACGAAGGGCAGAGTCCTTCCGGTCCTACCCAGAGCGGCATCGACCTGCAGTAAGGGAGCCTTCTGAACATGACCCGGAAAAACTTGGAAAAAGACTTGCAGCAGACAGAAACAACAAAGGGGAGACAGAGCGCGCGGCTTTTCGCGCTCTGTCTCCTTCCGGTCCTTCTGGGAACCTTTTTTTCTCTGTGGTATATCAGCAACGCAGCCTGCGACGTGGTGTATACGGACTATATCCGCCTGATCGATTCTTATCTGCCGGACGTGACGGATCCGGCGAAGTTTTTCGTGCCGGATATCCTGACCCGCATCCCTGCGTCCTTTCTGCAGCGACTCATCAATGTGGAGGTGTTCGGCTTTTCCGTGACCTTCGACCGCATCTGTACGGTCTTGGGACTGGCTTTATGCGGCGGGATGCTGGCGGCCTACACCGTGAGAAAACGGGCCCCGGCCTGGAGCTATCTCCTGGCTATGGCGGTGCTCTTTTCCCTGATCAAATGGGAGATCCTTCTGAACGGCACCTGCTGGGCCCATGTGGTGTCCTTCGGCCTGTTTTTCCTGAACTATGAGCTTCTGGACAGGGTGTATGGGGGAGACCGGAGACGGGGGCTTGTGGCGGCCCTTTATGTGCTGCCCTTTGTGATCCTGCTGTTTGCCGGGGAGTATATCGCCTCTTATACGGGAGGTCTGATCTTAGCTTACGGATACTGCATCCTTCAGGAAAAATTCCGGCAGGAAAAACTCCGGGATCGCGGAAGCGCTTTCGGGGAGAAAGGGGACAGCGGGCAGGGCCTCCGGGAGAAAAGGCTGCCCTGGCGGAGCCTGCTGGTCTGCTCGGTGATCCCGCTGCTTTTGTATCTTTGCAGCAGGCATTTTGCCGTATGGGAGCACGCAGGGGCCACGGATATGAGCTTTACGGAAGCCTTTGCTATGGATCCGCTGTTTTTGCCTCGGTTCTTTATCCGGAGCTTTGCAGGAGCGGTGCTGGGACAGGAGACCATCCGCACCCTGGAGGAAGCGGGGCGGCTTTCAGACCATGGCGTCCTTTTTCTGGGGCTTCTGGTGATCTGCGCCTATCTGCTGGCCATTTATCTTTATATCCGGAAAGGGCTTTATAAAAAGACCCTGTTTCCCATGATCCTGCTGCTGACCGGCGGCATGAACCATGTGCTGGTGACGGCCTCCCGATGGATCTTCCTGGAGGATTCCTATGCCCTGAGCTCCCGTTACGCCGGGCAGTTCATGATCGGGCTCTTCGGCATCCTGCTGATCTTCGGCCTGGCCCTGAAACCGGAACCGGTAAGGGCGGCGGAAACGCCGAAACCGTGGCGTCCGGGCAGGCTGACGGCGGCAGCGGCGCTGGTCCTGAGCCTTGGCTTTCTTTTGGGAAACTGCTATACTACCTGGGACGAGCTGAAAAAGATGCCCTACCGGGAAGAAAACTATGAAAAAATGTCCCTGATGGTGCTGGATTACCGGAATCAGGACATCGAAGCGCTGTGCAGCGCTCTGGAATGGCGGAAGGACCCGGAGGACTGCCTCCACGCGCTGGAAATCTTAGAGGAAAACCATTGGAACGTTTTCCGGCAGCAGGCGGAAGCCGCTGCGGTACCGTCGGAATAAAAACGTCCGCAAGGCACGGGGATATGGCCTGATGCCAAAATGGGAGGAAAGGAATTTTTTATGAAAGTAGTGATACTGGCAGGGGGACTCGGCACCCGCATCAGCGAGGAATCCCATCTTCGCCCAAAGCCCATGATCGATATCGGCGGAATGCCGATCCTGTGGCATATCATGAAGCATTACAGCGCCTACGGCTACAATGACTTCATCATTTGCCTGGGCTATAAACAGCATATGGTCAAGGAGTTTTTTGCGGATTATTTTCTGTATATGTCCGACGTGACCTTTGACATCCGGAACAATCAGATGGAGGTGCACAACAAGCCCGCCGACCCCTGGAAGGTGACGCTGATCGATACCGGGCTCCACACCATGACGGGAGGCCGGATCAAGCGGGTGCAGAAATACATCGGCGACGAGCCCTTCATGCTGACCTATGGGGACGGCGTCAGCAACGTGAATCTGCGGGAGCTGGAGGCCTTCCACCGGTCCCACGGAAAGATCGCCACCATCACCACGGTGAACCTGGCCCAGCTGAAGGGGGTCCTGGATGTGGATGATAATAACCAGATCATTTCCTTCCGGGAAAAGCAGGAGGACGACGGCTCTCTGATCAACGGCGGATTTATGATGTTCAATCCGGAGATCTTCCGGTATTTAAAGGGCGATGATACGGTGCTGGAGCAGGGGCCCTTGACCCAGCTTGCGGAGGAAGGGCAGCTGATGAGCTTTTACCATGATGGATTCTGGCAGTGCATGGACACCCAGCGGGAACGGGAAAAGCTGCAGAAGCTTTGGGACAGCGGAAACGCTCCCTGGAAGATCTGGAAAGACGGAAAATAGGTATGAAACTGGAAACATTACAGAAATTTTATCAGGGAAAACGGGTGCTGGTGACCGGCCATACCGGTTTTAAAGGCAGCTGGCTGTGCGGGATCCTGAGCCTTTTGGGGGCAGAGGTATACGGCTATGCCCAAAAGCCGCCTACGGCTCCGGCCCTTTTCGAGGTGCTGTACGGCAGCGGCGCAGGGGAGAAGACGGCGGAAAACCTGCAGCTTCATCTTCCGGAAGCAGAGGGGGCTGCCATCAGGGGCGGCCTGCGGGTATCCCATATCGGCGATATCAGGAACTTCCCCGAGCTGCTGGAGTTTTATAAAGCAGTGCAGCCGGACTGCGTGCTGCATCTGGCAGCCCAGCCCATCGTGCGGGATTCCTACAGGATCCCCCGGGAGACCTATGAAACCAACGTCATGGGAACGGTCAATCTGATGGAGTGTATGCGCCTTGTACCAGGCTGCAGCTCCTTCCTGAACGTCACCACGGACAAGGTATACCTGAACGAAGAGCGGCCAGGCTACGGCTACCAGGAGGAGGACAAGCTGGACGGCTATGATCCCTATTCCAACTCCAAGTCCTGCTCGGAGCTGGTGACCCACAGCTACATGCACTCCTTCTTTTCCGAGGGGGTACCGGCCATCTCCACGGCCCGGGCGGGAAATGTCATCGGCGGCGGAGACTTTGCCAACGACCGCATCATTCCCGACTGCCTGCGGGCGGCCTTCCAGGGAAAGGACATCCTGGTGCGGAACCCAAACAGCACCCGGCCCTATCAGCATGTGCTGGAGCCTTTGGCGGTGTATCTCACCATCGTCATGAAGCAGGCGGAGGATGGCAGCCTTGCGGGCTGGTACAACGTGGGCCCGGACGACTGCGACTGCGTCACCACCGGGGAGCTGGCAGAGCTTTTTGTGGAGGCTTTTGGAGAGGGGCTTCGCTGGTACTGCCCGGGAGCGCCCACAGGACCCCACGAGGCGGATTTCCTGAAGCTCAACAACGAAAAGATCAAGCGGGCATTCGGCTGGCAGCCGGTATGGCACATCGGGGAGGCGGTGGAGGCCACCGTCCGGTGGTCCAGAGCCTTTCAGGAGAGCAGCGAGGCGGCAAACGCCGAGATGCTGCGGCAGATAAGGGAATATTTTGGATAAGAAAAGGGGAATGCCACGATGGGTGGCATTCCCTTGGTTTTTCAGAACTTATTCCGCAGTTATAAACAGCTCTTTTGGTGCCTGATTTAAGACTTCCCGCTGCCCTTCCAGATTGATGGCAACGATATCTTCGATGCGCATGCCGAATTCGCCGGGGACATATATGCCGGGCTCGATGGAAAAACACATGCCCTTTTCCAGCTTCCTGGCATTCCACTTCGCGATATAAGGAGCTTCATGGGTCATATATCCGATGCCATGTCCGATTCTTGTGGTGAAATATTGATCTACATTTTCTTCTGATAGAATGGTTCTGGCCTGTTGGTCGATATCCGGGATGAAGGCCCCTTCCACGGCGGAAGATTCTGCAGCCAACTGGGCTTTCAGTAAGAGCTGATAAAGCTGGCGCTGCCGGTCGGAAACGGAGCCGATGAAAACGGTTCTGGTCATATCAGAATGAAGACCATGAAAAAGGCATCCGAAATCCATGATCAGACAATCTCCCGTGGAAAGCTGACGGGAATATTGGCAGTAGTGGGGATACCCGGCATTTGGGCCAGATGCGACCAAAGCGCCTGCATCGGTCCCACCTCGCCGTTCCATTTCGGAAACCAGCATATCCCGAACATCTCCTTCCAGTAAACCGGCGTGGATCCTGGGCAGAACGGCGCAATAGGCCTCATCAGCTATAGAAGCCGCTTTTCGCAGGCACTCCAGCTCCTCGGCCGTCTTGCAAATTCGCACTTCTTCCAAAAGAGAGACAGCATTCTGAAAATTACAACCGCTTTTTTCTGCAATATCCAGCAGATGAAAGGCCTTGGTAGAGGAATTAACGCCGATGGACTTTCCGGATAGCTGCATTTTTTCTAGTACCGGAAGAAGAACTTCGGTCATGGTTTCGTTATCGAACCAGGTAAATACCGGAATGCTTTCGGGCAGGGCATGGACGGCTTCATCTCCGGTCAGCAGATTGCAGAAGTAAAATGCGCTGCCGTCCCGTTTGACAAACAGCCCTTGAAATCTTTCGCAGACCACAGGAGAAAAGCCTGTCAAAAAGGAAAGTTCTTCGGAGGGGCAGATCAGGATAGCATCTAAATCTGACTGTTTCAGCAGGTCGGTCAGTTTTTGGAAATAGAAATGATTCATAGACACCTCCATAAATGTGAAAGGGGCCTGCCATATCTCAGCAGGCCCCAGCCTATGCAGTTTTTACTCGCCGATGATCTCAACGTAAATGGTCCTTAACTGGACTCCGTCAAATTCTGCGAAGTAGATATCCTGCGCCATACCCATTACCATCTTTCCATCAACGATCGGTACAACACAGTGGTTTCCTACCAGCATGGATTTTAAATGGCCTGGAGCATTTCCGCCGATTGCGCCATAGCTCGGCAGGAAATGGGAATGGGCATAATCCTTATGAAGCGGAATAAGGTCTTCAAGAGTATCCTCAATATCCCGCTCCAGACAGGGCAGGCTTTCGTTGATCATGATTCCTGCAGTGGTGTGGGAAAGGATCACAAAGACAAGCCCATTTTTGATCTTTGAATTAGCGACAATTTCGCGAACATCATCGGTGATTTTGATCAGCTCAAACTCTTTGGTAGAGTATTTCTGCAGTTTGGTGAATTCAACCATTTTTTAGCCCTCCAGTCCAAGAAAGTTTGCGGCATTTCCGCCGAGCAGCTTATCCATCGTTATTTTTGAAAGCGGAAGGCTTTCCAGTCCGCGTTTGATCCTGGCCGGACGGAAACGCGGGTTATTTGAGCCGAAAAGAATTTTGTCGGCAATATTGTGTTCGATCCAGAGGGAGCCCATCATCTTCTGGAAGATGTCCGAGAAGAATTGTTCTGGACAATCCATATAAACGCCGGCAGTGTCTGCGTATACATTCGGATGCTTTAAAATGATCGCTGCGGTTTCAACGATCCATGGGAAACCGAAATGAGAAATATTCATGCGCAGCTGCGGATAGCGTACTGCAACCTCTTCAAAGAGATAAGGATGAGCATACTTCAGCAACGTATTCGGCTGCCAGGAAAGACCCGCATCAAAGGTGACGGGAACGTTGTGTTCCAAGCAAATCTCGTATAATGGGAATAATGCCGGGTCATTCGGATAAACATGCTGCTTTGACGGATAGAGCGCCAGACCTTTTAAATTCAGGTCTTTCAAAGCGTATTGCAGGATAGCTGCCGCGTCTTTTTTGTTGGGATCAACGCTGGCAAAGCCGATAAAACGCTGAGAATCCAGATCGATCAGTTTTTTGATCTCCTCATTTGAGATAACGATCTCTCCGTCGATGGTTTCAGTGTCCTCAGGAAGCAAAACGAGCTTGTCGATATTGGCGAAAGCCATTTGTTTTTCGACGAGCTCCAGCGGAAAGGGACTCATTAAATCGTATCCCATAACCTGCTTGCGCTTAAGAAGACGGTTTTTGTCGTCACAAATCGGTCCGTAAAAGGCCGGGTGCACATGAACATCAATAACCATGGGAAACTCCTTTTCATTTTTGATACGTCATGGGATGTCTTATATCAAGACCAAGTATACTTGGTCAGGAAAAAAATGTCAATAGCCAAACAGACGGCAATACAAAGTGATTGACAATACAAATGATTTTTTATAATATAAGGTTATAATACATATAACGAAGATAAAAAGGGCTATGTATACAGGCCGAAAGGAGCAGGTTGTGCAAAAGCTTGTGGATAAAGGTGGAAAGCTTCTGTATCAGCAACTGGCGGAAGAGTTAAGGAAGAACATTGAAACGGATAGATGGAAGCCGGATGATCAGATCCCTACAGAGGGGGAACTGATGGAACTGTTTAACGTCAGCCGGGTTACGGTCAGGAAGGCCATCGAAGAGCTTGTGGAGGATGGGCTTTTGATAAAGATCCATGGAAAAGGAACCTTTGTGGCCCGTAAAAAGATCCAGAAACCGATCCAAACCTTTATCGGCTTTTCGGAAATGTGTAAAAATATGGGTTTGAAGCCCTCATCGAAGGTGATCAGCCTGGAAATGCATGCGGCTCATAAGAAGGTAAGAGACTTTTTTCAGCTGGAAAAGGAAGATGCTCCGGTGGTGATCATCAAGCGCCTGAGGCTTGCCGATGGAAAACCGATCATTTATGAGACCAATATTTTTCCGGCGGAATACAGGTTTCTGTTGCTGGAGGACCTGAAGGGCTCCTTATATGACCTGTTGAAGGAGAAGAATATCGTTCCGGCAAAATCAGTCAAGGAGATAGATGTCTGCGTAGCCAATGAAGTTGAGGAGGAATACCTGGAGGTCCCGCCGGGAACGCCGCTTTTACTGATCGATGAAATGGTTTATGACGATCAAATGCAGCCTTTGCACATCTGTAAACAGATATTCCGGACGGATATGCTAAAATATACAATTCAGTAAATGAATGGCATAAATGGATGCCGGTCTGCCATAGGGCAGGCCGGTATTTTTATGCTGTCAAAAAATATTGTATTGACATTTATACAGATCTGAGGTATTTTATAGAAAATACATCACAAGATGTCTTATATTATATCATTACAAATCAAAAGGGGAGGTAACTATGAAGAAACGAAGAGCAGGAATGTTGCTTGCTGCCGGATTAGCGGGGTTATTGATGGCAGGCTGCGGCGCATCAACCGAAGAGACAACAGCGGCAGTTGAAAGCACTGCACAGGCAGAGAGCAGCGAGACCACCGCGGAAGCACAGCAGGAAGAAACCAGTGCAGCCGAGACCGAGGATGGGGAAAAGGTCCTGACGATCGCTCAGGGCGGCGATATTTCCACCTTTGATATGCAGAATCACAACAACGGCGTAACCGGCGCAGTTCTGTGCAATTTCAGCAATGGCCTGGTAGAGCGTGACGACAACAATGACTGGGTTTGCGTGCTGGCAGAAAGCTATGAAATGATCGACGACGAAACCTGGGAGTTCAAGTTAAGGGATGATGTAACCTGGCATAACGGGGATCCCTTCACGGCGGAAGATGTAAAATACACCTATGAGAGAGCCGCTACCGATGAGACTCTGGCTGAGAATCACATTTTCTCCGTCATTAAGGAAGTGCAGATCATCGACGACTACACAGTAAGATTTATCACAGACGGACCGTATCCCACCATGCTTTCCCTGCTTTCCAAAAACGGAAGCCAGGTAATGCCGAAGAAGTACATAGAGGAAAACGGGCTTGATTACTATCTTGAGCATCCAATCGGTGTTGGACCCTATAAGTTTAAGGAATGGGTAAAGGACAGCCAGGTTGTTCTTGAGAGATACGACGATTATTTTGGCGGCACACCTTATTGGGATGAGGTTGTATTCAGATCCATTCCGGAAGCCTCCACAAGAGTTTCTGAGCTCCTTGCAGGAAATGTAGATATTATCGTCAATGTTCCGACCAATGAGTGGGAGCGTATTGATGAAAACGAGGGCACGGAAATGGTGCTGGGAGACGGAACCAGAATCTATAACGTCATTATGAAGTGGAACACTTCTCCGACCCAGGATCTGGCGATCAGAGAAGCCGTGGATTACGCCATCGATACGGAATCCATCATCAATTCCATCCTGAAGGGCGCAGGTACCTCCTGCTACACCAGAATTGCTCCTGGCGTATTTGGACAGGATGAGAGCCTCTATAACATCCAGAAGTATGACCAGGAAAAGGCAAAGGAACTGGTTGCATCTTCCGGCTATAACGGAGAAGAGATCGAATTCCTGGTACCCACGGGCCGTTACCTGATGGATAAGGAAGTCGGCGAGGTTGTAGCGGCAATGCTGCAGCAGGTTGGCCTGAATGTAAAGCTGAATGTTCTGGAATGGAGCGCATTTAACAGCAAGTTCAACTCCGGCGATTTCAATGGCATGGCATTGATCGCATACGGCGATGACTTCTTCGACGCTTCCTATGGTATGAACGAGTACCGCACGGAGAACTGCACACCCATCAGCTGCTACAGCAGCCCGGAATACGATGCACTTTATCTGGAAGCGTTAAATAACATGGATCCTGACAGCAGAAGCCAGCAGCTGATCGAAATGCAGCAGATGATCTTTGTGGATGAGTGTGTACAGGCGCCGTTCATTCACCTGAAGGTTCCTTATGGCGTAAATTCCAGAATCGATTTCAACAGCCGTATTGACGAACTCTTCTTTGTTGACAGAATTCATTTAAAGTAAAAATCAAATAGCAAGACAACAACTAAGGGACGAACGAGGGCGCAGGGGTATGAATGTACCCATGCGCCCGTTTTAAAAGAAAGGGAAGGAGTTTATGGCAAGATATTTGGCAAAACGCATCCTGCAGATTATACCGGTGCTACTTATTTTGACATTTATTATATTCTGCCTGGTATATGTTGCAGGTGATCCGGTTGCGTTGATGCTGCCTCCGGAGGCCGGAACAGAGGCCAGAGAATCTCTCCGGGCAGCGCTTGGACTGGACAAACCGTTCCATGAACAATTTATCATTTATATCACGAATCTGCTGCACGGGGATTTTGGAACGTCCTATGAATATAATCAGGATGCGCTGCAGCTGGTTCTGGAAAGGCTTCCGTATTCGGCACAGCTGGCGGCGGTTGCGTTTGTAGCGTCCGTTATCCTGGGCGTGGTGTTGGGAATCGCTTCAGCGCAATACAAGGATACGCCTTTTGACCTTCTGGTCAGCGCACTTTCAGCCCTGGGACAGGCGATGCCTGGTTTCTGGGTGGCGATCATGCTGATTTTGCTGTTCTCCGTAAACATGAAGGTGCTTCCTGTTTCCGGAGCCGGCGGTTTTGAACACATTATTTTACCGGCGACAACCCTTACGATCATGACGGCAGCAAAGATCGTGCCTTTGATCCGATCCAATATGATCGAAGTGATGCATCAGGACTATATTCGGACTGCCAAAAGCAAGGGTCTGAAAAACAGTGCGATCGTTTTTAAACACGCGTTTAAAAATGTGCTGGTTCCTGTCATCACCATTGTGGCCATGCAGATTCCTACGCTGATGGGCGGCGCCCTGATCACGGAAACCATCTTTGCCTGGCCGGGACTTGGGATGCTGATTTACAGGGGCGTTGCAAATCTGGATATGTCTGTGGTACAGGCAGGCGTTTTGATGGTGGCCTTTATTACGATTCTGGCAAATTTGATTTCGGATATCGCATATTGCCTCATCGATCCGAGTATTCGTTACTAAGACAGTCAAAAGGATAAGTGGAAAAGCGATGATGAAGAAAACAAAAAGATTTTTCAAGCTGCTGTTCCGCAGCAGTACGGGAACCGCAGGCGTGCTTATTTTTCTGCTTGTATGTATTGCGGCAATCTTTGCGGAACAGCTTGCACCCTATGATCCGAACATGATGGATCTGATGAATATGACAAAACCACCGGCCTGGATGGAAGGCGGCTCCATCAGCCATCTTCTGGGAACAGATAATCTGGGCAGGGATATTTTTTCAAGGATGCTGCATGGAGCCAGGGTCTCTTTGACAGTTGGATTTCTGGCAACGATCTGCAGCGGAATTGTGGGAACTATTTTAGGTCTGATCTCCGGATATTTTGGAGGCATTGTAGACCATGTCATCATGAGAATCGCGGATGCGTTCTATGCGATTCCGGGTATACTGCTTGCATTGGTAACGCTGATGGTCGTGCAGTCCTCCGGAATAGGAACTCTGGTCATCGTGATTGCGGCAATCTCCTGGGTTCAGTATGCAAGACTGATCAGAGCTGAGGTTTTGCGCCTGAAGGGCAAAGAGTTTGTCAGGGCATCGAGGACCATAGGCGCATCACCCTGGTTTATTATCAGCCATCATATCGTACCGAATGTATGGCCTACTTTCATTGTCGTTTCGACCATGTCGGTGGCCAGCAGCATTCTGACAGAGGCGTCCCTGAGCTTCCTTGGCGTAGGCATTCAGTCTCCGCTGATCTCCTGGGGCGGTATGCTGAGCGACGGAAGAGCTTTACTGGCGACCCATTGGTGGGTGGCAACCTTCCCCGGAATCATGATCACGATAGCGATACTGGGCATTACTTTTATGGGAAACTGGCTGAGAGATGTGCTGGATCCGCACAATAAAGGACTGTAGGTGAAGTATGAAAGATAATGTGCTTTTAAGTGTAAAAAATCTGAGTGTGAAGTTTAAAACGCTTGACGGCATGAACACCATCATTGAAGGGAATTCCTTTGATGTAAAAAAGGGCGAAGTTCTTTGCATGGTAGGCGAATCCGGATGCGGAAAGAGCCTGACCTCCCTTGCGATCATGGGGCTGATCGAAAAGCCCGGCATTGCAAAGGCGGACGAGATCATGCTGGATGGAGAGGACATTTCCGGCTACTCGGAGGAAGCCCTTCGGAAGCTGAGGGGAAACAAGATGTCGATGATCTTTCAGGAACCCCTGACTTCCTTAAATCCACTTTTTACCATCGGGAACCAGATGGACGAGGTGTTCAGGCTTCACAGAAAAATGGACCGGGCGGAATGCCGGAAAAACAGCATTGAAATGCTGCGGTTTGTGGGAATACCGGCTCCGGAGAGCGTGTATAAACGATATCCAGTAGCACTCAGCGGAGGTATGCGGCAAAGAGTCATGATTGCCATGGCGCTTTCCTGCCGCCCCAAGCTGCTGATTGCAGACGAACCGACCACGGCGCTTGATGTTACGATCCAGAGACAGATCCTGAATTTGATGCAGAGTCTGCGAAAGGAGTTGGATACCTCGATCATTTTGATCACCCACGACCTGAGCGTAGTGGCGGAAATGGCAGACAGGGTCATCGTAATGTATGCCGGACAGATCGTCGAACAGGCGGATGTCAGAGATCTGTTTAAAAAACCGCTGCATCCATATACAGAGGGATTGATCAACAGCACGATCCGCCTCGGGGAAAAATGCGAGCGGCTGAAGACGATTCCAGGCACCGTGCCGAACAATGAAAACATGCCGAAGGGCTGCCGGTTCCATCCAAGATGCCCCTTTGCAACGGACAGGTGCAGAAACGAGCAGCCTCAGCTGATAAATGTTGAAGGCCGTGAAGTCAGATGCTTCAGATATGAAGGCAGTGAGAATTAAAGAGCCGATAATGAGCAGGAGAAAAGTATGGCAGGGGTACAGAAAGAACAAGAATATCTTTTGGATGTAAGAAATTTGAAAGTCCAGTTTCCGGTAAACAGCGGCCTCTTTGGAATGCAGAAGCAGTTTCTGAAAGCGGTGGATGATATCAGCTTCCAGATCAGGGAAGGTGAAACCATGGGAATCGTCGGAGAATCCGGCTGCGGAAAATCCACCGTGGGAAACACGATCATAAAACTGATCGAGCCTGCAGCAGGAGAGATCTATTTCGCCGGACAGAATATCACGAAAATGAGCCAGCATGAGTTCGAAAAGATCAGACCTCAGATGCAGATGGTATTTCAGGATCCCTATTCTTCTTTAAATCCGCGAAAAAAGGTATTTGATATTATTGCAGAACCATATCATGTACAGACCAAGCTTTCAAAGGCGGAGATCAAAGAGCGGGTTTTGGAAATGATGTCGCTGGTGGGTTTGGATGCGTCCTATGCAGACCGGTATCCCCATGAGTTTTCCGGCGGACAAAGGCAGAGGATCGGAATCGCAAGAGCGCTTGCGCTCCATCCCAAGCTGATCATCTGCGATGAGCCGGTTTCGGCGCTGGATGTTTCCATTCAGGCGCAGATTCTGAATCTGTTGAAAGAATTGCAGGAAAAGCTTGGGCTGACCTATATTTTTATCGCCCATGGCCTGCCGACAGTGCAGTATATCAGCGACCGGATCGCGGTGATGTATCTTGGAAAAATGATGGAGATTGCGGAGGTGGACGAGCTCTTTGCCCATACGATGCACCCGTATACGGAAGGATTGCTGGCGTCGATTCCGATTCCGGATCCGGAACAGAGAGATATAGACGAAAAACCGGTTCTGGAGGGCGATCTGCCCAATCCGCTGAATCTGCCGAAGGGCTGCAAATTCTGTTCCCGCTGCCGGTATGCAAAGGATATCTGCAGGGAACAGGAGCCGGAGCTTCGGGAAGTGACCAAAGGGCATTTTGTATGCTGTCATTTTCCGTTACAGTAAAAGACAACGATGAGGTAAAAAAGAATGTATTATACGGAAGAGCAATATAAAGCAATCTGTGAATATGTGGAAAATCACAGACAGGAACTGGTGGATACCGTTATCCGGTTAGTCAATAAAAAGAGCGTTAAGGGAGCGCCGGAACCCGGAAAGCCCTTTGGTGCGGACTGCGCTGCGGCATTGGCGGAGGGCATGAAGATCTGCGAAGAAAACGGAATGTCTGCCGTAAACCGGGAAAATTATGTGGCGGAGGCTTCCTGGGGACAGGGGGATAAGGAAATCGGGTTTATCGCGCATCTGGATGTTGTACCGGCAGGGGACGGTTGGCAGAGCGATCCATTTTCCGGAATGGAGCGGGATGGGTTTATTGTAGGCCGTGGCTCCCGTGACAATAAGGCCGGATTTGGAGCAGCGCTGATCGCAATCAACTGCATCCGGGAACTTGGAATTCCAATCCGATCCTCTCTGAAAATCGTTATGGGCAGCGATGAGGAAAGCGGAATGAGCGATATGGTATATTATGTCAAGAATTATAAAACGCCTGACTTCTCTATCGTTACAGACTGCTATTTCCCGGTGGCCCATGGTGAAAAGGGAAGGCTGGAGGGAGATATCCTCATCCCCTTTGACACGGAAAAGCTAAGGATTTACGGCGGAGAGGCCCCCAATATCATTCCGGCGAAATGCGAAGCACTGCTGATCGGTGCGGCTTCAGAGCTTGAAAAAATACAGGAGCTTGCCCATGGGACGGAGGGCATAGAGGTCCAGAAAGAGGGCCAGGATGTGAAACTCGTTGCTCATGGTATTTCCGCCCATGCTTCAGAACCCTTCAAGGCGGTCAACGCCATCTGGAAATTATGTTCTTTCCTTTATGACAACGATCTTGCAGAAGGGAAAAATCAAGAGGCGGTCAGATTTGTTAAGGAAGCGTTTTCCTATTATTACGGCGAATATTTTGGCATTGATTATGAGGACGAGCCTTCCGGGAAGACGACCCTGATCACAGGGATGATCTCCAGCGAAGATCATACGTTAAAGGTGAATATTGACTGCCGTTACAGCGTGACGGATAAGAAAGAGCGGTTTATGCCGATCTTCCAGAAGAAAATGGAGGAACTTGGTTATACTTTTGAAACGGATTCTCTGACGGATTCACATTTTATTCCGGCGGACCATCCGGTGGCAGTGGAGCTGACAAAGATCTTCAACCATGTTTCAGGAGAGGATAAGAAGCCGTATGTGTTGGCAGGTGGAACCTATGCCAGCAAGGTGCCGAATTCTGTGGCCTTTGGACCGGGAAACCAAAGAGAAAAATTTCCCTATGGTCCGGGTCACGGAGACGCTCATCAGCCGGATGAAAGCCAGGACATTGCGTTCCTGATGGATGCGGTAAAGATGTATGCTCTGGCCATCATCGAACTTGACGGTATTCTTCATGCAGAGGGGCTGGGAGGCACAGAATGAAAAAGGGTATAGCGGCGATCGGATTCTGCTGTATTGACAGCTATGAAAATCTTAACCTGAGCTATCCCACAGGAAATGGAATAGACTGCATCATCAACTTGCGGAAGAAGGGCGTAGAGGCAGCTGCAGTCAGCGTAGTGGGAACAGATCCGGAGGGCAGGGAAATGCTGGAGGTTCTGGAGAAATACCAGATCGACACTTCCCATATGCAGGTAAAGGAAGGGAAGACCTCCCTGTTCCGTATGGAACTGAAGGAGAATAATGACAGGGTGCATATCGAAAACATTCCAGGCGTTATGGAAAACTATGTGCCGACAGAAGAAGATCTGCGTTTTACTTCTGAATATGAGTATGTACATACGGATCTGTTTGGAAGGGTACTGGAGTACATTCCAAGATTGAAGGAAAACGGCGCAAAGCTGATCCTGGATTTTTCCATTTATGCAAATGATGACAATATGAAACAGCTACTGCCGCATGTTGATTATGCCTTTTTCTCCGTTGGAGAGGGCAATCATGAAAAGGCTGTAAAGTTGTTGGAAAAGGCAAAGGCCTACGGCGGTCATATCATGACGGCAACCTTAGGAGAGGATGGAAGCGTTTCTTATGACGGAACGCATTTTTACGAAGGAAAATGTGTAAAAGTGCCTAAAGTCGTCAACACCGTAGGCGCAGGCGATTCCTTTATCGCAGGCTTTATGTACGGCATTATGCAGGGCTGGGACATCCCTGCATGCCTGGAAAGCGGAGCGAAGACCTCCGCGGAGATCGTACAGCTGTTTAATCCTTATTGATTGATATACACACTCACTCCAAGACAGCGGGGTCCGGAAATCCCTTTCGTTTCCGGGCTCCGCTGTTCTTTATGCAAAAAGCGCCCGCTTTTCGCCTCTTGGGCTTTCCCCGGGGATGTGTTATACTGTTCTTACTATGGATATTGGAATTTTGTTATGGATTCAGGAACATCTGCGCAGCGATGTGCTGGATCCCATCATGGTATTCATCACAGGCCTTGGAGACATCGGGATGATCTGGATCCTGATCGGCGCTGTGTTCGTGGCACAAAAGGAGTATCGGAAGACAGGACTGCTGATCTGGCTCGCCCTGCTTTCAGAATATCTGCTGGTGGACGGAGTGATCAAAAACATCGTCATGCGGGAACGGCCCTTCCGGGCAGAGCCTTTGCTGCAGGCCCTCATCGAGCATCCGGAAAGCTGGAGCTTTCCGTCGGGGCATACGGGAAGCTCCTTTGCAGCGGCAACGGTAGTGGTCCTGCGGCTGCCGAAAAAGTTCGTCCTGCCCTGCCTTTTGCTGGCGGCGCTGATCGCTTTTTCCAGGCTGTATATCGGCGTCCACTACCCTACGGATGTGCTGGCGGGGGCTGTGGTCGGTATTCTGACGGGATGGCTGTGCTGCCGGGCGGCAGACTGGCTGTAGCGGCGAAAGGGGCCTGTGCAGAAATCAAAAAAGGGCGGAAACATTTAAACAGTGAGAAAATTTTAAACTGAGAGAAGGGAAACCATGATCTGTAAAGAGATAAAAATAGAAGCCTGCGGAGGGGATGCCAGGCTCTCCTGCTGTCTCCATGAGCAGTATCCAAAGCTTCCCGGCAGCAAAAAGCGGCCCTGCATCGTCATTTGCCCCGGCGGCGCTTACGAGCGGGTTTCCGACCGGGAGGCGGACAATGTGGCGGCAAAATGCCTGGGCTTCGGGTATCATACGGCGGTGCTGCGTTATGCGGTAGCGCCCCATCGTTTCCCCACAGCCCTCTGCCAGCTGGCAAAGGCCCTGGCTTTCCTAAGGGAGCAGGCGGCAGAGTGGCATATCGATCCGGACCAGATCGCGGTCATGGGGTTTTCTGCAGGCGGTCATCTGGCGGCGTCTCTGGGAAATTTCTGGAACAGCCCGTTTCTTAAGGAACAGCTGGCCGGGGAGACGGAGGCCGGTAAGGAACCGGCGGTGCTGGCGGAACGCATCAGGCCAAATGCACAGATCCTCTGTTACCCGGTGATCTCCGGAATCAAAAGTCCCCATGAGGGCTCCTTCCGAAATCTCATCGGTCCCGGGCCGGAAGCGGGGTTTCGGGAGCGCTGCCGGGAGCTTTCCATGGAAAAATGTGTGGGGCCGGATACGCCGCCCACCTTTTTATGGCATTGTCTGCCGGATGATACCGTTCCTGCGGTCAATTCCCTGCTGATGGCGGAGGCCCTTTGGAAGGAACGGGTCCCGGTGGAACTGCACCTTTACGGCACTGGCGGCCACGCCCTGGGAACCGCAGATGCGCTGTCCCTCAGCGTAGACGGCAGAGGGGTGCAGCCGGAGTGCGCCAACTGGATGGAGCTGTGCCATACCTGGCTGAAGCATATCTGGAAAGAAGCTGTTTAAAAAGGCTATGACACTATAATACGAGAAGGAGAGAAAACCGATGTTATTTTTGGAATACCCTAAATGCAGTACCTGTCAGAAAGCAAAGAAGTGGCTGGATGCGCACGGCATCGCTTATGAAGACCGGCACATTGTGGAGCAGAACCCTACCGGGGAGGAGCTTGCCGCATGGTTCAGGAAGAGCGGCCTGCCCCTGAAGCGGTTTTTCAACACCTCTGGAATGAAATACAGAGAACTGGGGCTCAAAGACAAACTGGATACCATGCCAGAGGAAGAGCAGCTGGCGCTTCTGGCTGCCGACGGCATGCTGGTAAAGCGGCCGCTGATCGTAGGCGAAGATTTTGTGCTGACCGGCTTCCGGGAAAAGGAATGGACGGAACGGCTTTTGGGGAACGATAATTGATTTGGCGAAAGAAAAGAAACGGAAAGGGCCAGAAAAATGATCAGACGATGCCTGTGCTTGTACTTTTTCTGGATGGATATTTAACAGAAGCGGAGGCAATCGCTCGTTTGCTGCCGCAGAAATTAAAGGATCAGGTTACTTTTAAAACAGAAGAAGCGATTGCAGGTTTAAGATTTCAAGAGGTGATCCGCATTGAATAAGACGATTTTTTTTATCACAGATTATTATGACCGTAATGTGATTTCTCAGATGATAGAAAAATATAATATGAAACCAATGGATGCTGTGCGTGATTTTTTGACATCGGAAACCCACGCGCTTTTAGAAGATGCGGAGAATGGATTGGCCAGTTTCTCAACAGGGGCTGTTTTCGATATGTGGGAAGCAGAACAGATAACAGGTGATCCGCGAAATTCTGTGTATTTAAGAGGTGAGTGACATGACAAAGGAAATGGAATTCTTTATTTACCTGATCGAGAGCTACGCCTTTGAAAAAAAGAAATCCACAGGGGACGTATTGAAGGAATGGGATGCCCACGGCATTACCCAGGAGATATATGATAACTATGAGATGTATCATCAGGAACGGATCGAAAATGCGTATGAAGATATAGACAGTTTGCTGACAACGGGAAAGCATGCCTGGTGATCGCGGACAGGAAAACGGAGCAGAAGGAGAAAAACTCCCGCTGCTCCGTTTTTTTGCAGAACGGCTTACGCCGGATACTTCGGAGTCCGGTACAGGATCGCCTCCCGCTCTGGTCCGTTGGAGACCATGGTAATGGGGGCCTCGATGTGGCGCTCGATAAAGTCCACATAATTCTTGCAGGCCTCCGGAAGCTGGTCGTATTCCTTGATGCCCCGGATATCGCATTTCCAGCCCGGCAGGGTCTCGTAAACCGGCTTCGCCTTTTTCAGAAGCGGCGTTACCGGGAAGTCGGTGGTCACCTTACCGTCGATCTCATAGCCGACGCAGACCTTGATCTCATCCAGGTAGCCCAGCGCATCCAGCACCGTCAGGGCAACGCCGGTAGCGCCCTGCATGCGGCAGCCATACTTGGAAGCCACAGCGTCATACCAGCCGACTCGCCGGGGTCTGCCGGTGGTGGCACCGAACTCGCCCTTATCGCCGCCCCGCCTGCGCAGCTCGTCCGCTTCCTCGCCAAAGATCTCGGAAACGAATTCTCCTGCGCCTACCGCGGAGGAATAGGCCTTGGTGACTGCGATGATCTCCTTGATCTCATAGGGCGGAACGCCTGCGCCTACTGCGCCGTAGCCTGCCAGGGTGGAGGAAGAAGTGACCATGGGGTAGATTCCGTGGTCCGTATCCTTCATGGTGCCGAGCTGGCCCTCCAACAGAATGGTCTTTCCGGCCTTCAGGGCTTCCTGCAGGAATTTTGCCGTGTCGCAGAGGTAAGGACGGATCAGGTCCCGGTACTCATGCAGGGTAGCCAGGATCTCGTCATAATTGAGCTCCGGCTTGTGGTAGAGATCCCGCAGCTGGATATTTTTCACTTCGATGACCCGCTTCAGATGCTCCTCCAGGATCTCCTCGTCAAAGAGCTCGTTGACCTCAAAGCCGATCTTTGCAAATTTATCGGAGAAGAAGGGCGCGATACCGGACTTGGTGGAACCGAAGGAGTTCTTGCCAAGGCGCTCCTCCTCGTACTGATCAAATAAAATATGGTAAGGCATGACGATCTGTACCCGGTCGGAAACCAGGATCTTCGGCTCCGGAACACCTGCCTCCTCCACCGACTTCAGCTCCTTGACAAAGGCCGGGATGGAAAGAGCTACGCCGTTTCCGATGACACAGGTGGTGTGCTGATAGAAAATACCGCTGGGCAGCAGATGAAGCGCAAAACGGCCATAGTTGTTGATGATGGTATGACCGGCGTTGGCGCCGCCCTGATAACGGACGATAATGTCGGAAGTCTGGGCCAGAAGGTCGGTGATCTTACCCTTTCCTTCATCTCCCCAGTTTGCACCTACGATTGCACGAACCATATAAAAACCTCCTCTTGATGATACGCTTTTGCGTATGCTGTTCAATTGCTGAGAAACCTTCAAAACTTGCCTTATTAAGTATAAACAGGTGTCACCTATTTTTCAATATGAATATTATATGATTTGACACGCATTTCCCCCATATATATAATAAGCTCAGACACAGTTTTTCAGGGAGTGCAAGGCTCCGCAGCGGTCTGCGGGGAGGCACGGAACCCGGCGGAACAGGAGGCGCTTATGACAGCAGAAGAACTCAGACACACGAACAAAAAGGCCTGCATCTTTGACCTGGACGGTACCCTGGCGGATACGGTCCGGTCCATCGCCTATTCCGGCAATCTGACCCTCGGGGCCTTTGGATACAAGCCCCTCCCGGAGGAAAACTACAAGTACTATGCCGGAGACGGGGCCAAGGAACTGGTGCGCCGTTTTCTGGGAGCGGTAAGAGGCCGGGACGGGGGAGACCTGTCGGCAGCCTCCCTGGAGAGGGCCCTGGAGATCGGCGCCGGGGTACCGGATGAGGACAGGGAATTTCAGGAGATGTACCGGAAATACCGGGAGATCTTCGGGGAGAACTGCATGTACGAGGTAAAGCCCTATCCGGGCATCCCGGAGCTTCTGCAGGCGCTTCGCCAGCGGGGCGTAAAGACCGCCGTGCTGTCCAACAAGCCCCATGCCCAGACCCTGGACGTGGTGGAACGGCTCTTTGGCCCTGGCACATTTGACATGGTGCAGGGGCAGATGGAGGGGATCCCGAAGAAACCCTCCCCCAAGGGCGCTCTGCACATCGCAGCTGCTTTTTCGGCGGAGCCCTGGGAGTGCCTTTACGCAGGGGACACCAATACGGACATGCAGACGGGAAATGCTGCCGGGATGTTCACTGTGGGCGTGCTCTGGGGCTTCCGGGATGAAAAGGAGCTTCTGGACAACCATGCCATGGCCCTTTTGCGGCATCCGCTGGAAATGCTGCCTTATCTTGGAGCGTAAATATGAAAACAAGCGTATTATTATCCATCGACTCTTCCTTTTTGGAGGAAACTCTGAAAACGGCCTGGCCTTCGATCCTGGGCTTTTTGTATAATCTGGCCTTTGCGGCGGTGATCGCCTTTATCGGCATCCGCCTCATCGGGTATGTCAAAAAATGGAGCCGGAAAACCTTTCTCCGCATGAAGGTGGAGGAGGGCGTGGCCCGGTTCCTGAGCTCCTGCCTCAGCGTGGTGTTGTACGGGATCCTGATCTTCGTGGTGGCAGGCAGGCTGGGAGTGAACTCTGCCTCCATCGTGGCCCTTCTGGGCTCTGCCGGTATTGCCATCAGCCTGGCTCTGCAGGGCAGCCTGACCAATTTTGCCGGCGGCGTTCTGATCCTGCTGTCAAAGCCCTTTACGGTGGGGGACTATATCGTCAATCAGGACGGCGAGGGAACCGTTACCAACATCGGGATCATTTATACGACCCTTCTGACCACGGATAACCGGAAGATCGTGCTGCCAAACGGGGCGCTGTCCAATTCCCCTCTGACAAACGTGACGGGACAGGAGCGGCGCAGGGTGGTGATCACAGTGGGCATCAGCTACCGGTCGGACTTGAAACTGGCCAAGGAGATCATGCAGAGGCTCTTTGAGGAACGGAGCGAAGTGCTGAAGGAGGATGGCATCGAGGTCTATGTGGATTCCCTTGGGGACAGCGCGGTGATGCTGACGGGAAGAGCCTATACGAAAACAGAGGATTACTGGCCGGTGAAATGGGCGCTGACAGAGGCGGTGAAGCTGCGGTTTGACGAAGCGGGAATCGAGATCCCCTACAATCAGCTGGAGGTCCATCTGAAACAGCCCTGATCTCCGAAGAAAGGAAGGACGCCCTTCTGACGTTCTGAAAAAACATGTATATTGCAGATCTTCACATTCATTCCAGATTTTCCAGAGCCACCAGCCGGGATCTCACCGTCGAGAGCCTGGCTCTTTCCGGTTGGAAAAAAGGCATCGGGCTGATCGGAACCGGGGATTTTACCCATCCGGAGTGGAGAAAGGAGCTTTCCGAAAGCCTGGAGATGGGAGAGGACGGCCTGTACCGGCTGAAGTCGTTGCAGCCAGGGATGGAAGAGGCTGGCCGTCTTTCAGAGGGGACCGCAGCCTGGATGGCGGGAGACGCGCCCCGCTTTGTGGTGACAGGCGAGATCAGCTCGATCTATAAGCAGGACGGCAAGGTCCGGAAAGTCCACAATCTGATTCTCCTGCCGGATCTGTCCGCAGCGGAACGGCTCTCCGCAAAGCTGGAGCTCATCGGCAATCTCCATTCCGACGGCAGGCCCATCCTGGGCCTTAGCAGCCGGGATCTGCTGGAGATCACCATGGAGGTGTGTCCCGAGGCGATCTTTGTTCCGGCGCATATCTGGACGCCCCATTTTTCTATGTTCGGCGCTTTTTCCGGATTTGACAGGGTGGAGGATTGCTTTGGGGATATGACGCCCTATATCCATGCGGTGGAAACCGGGCTTTCCTCGGATCCGCCCATGAACTGGAGGCTGTCTGCCCTGGACCGGTTCCAGCTGATCTCAAATTCCGACGCCCATTCCGCCGCAAAGCTTGGCAGGGAGGCCAATCTGATGGAGGGAGAGCCCTCCTATGAGGGCCTGTACCGGGGCATCCAGACCGGAGAGGGGCTCTATGGTACCCTGGAATTTTTCCCGGAGGAGGGAAAATATCACTATGACGGGCACCGGAAATGCCATCTGTGCTTAAGCCCCAGGGAAACAGAGCGCTATGAGGGCAGATGCCCTGTCTGCGGAAAAAAACTGACGGTGGGGGTCTCCCACCGGGTGGAGGAGCTGGCGGACCGGCCGGAGGGCTATGTCCGGGAAAATGCCAAGCCCTTTGAAAGCCTGGTGCCTCTGCGGGAGGTGATCGCAGCTTCTGAGGGCATGAGTCCCCAGAGCGTGAAGGCAGAGCGCAGGTATGAGGAGTTGCTGCAGCGCCTGGGAACAGAGTTTTATATTTTACGGGAAGCGCCTCTTGCGGACATCAGACCCGCGGCAGGGGAACGGATTGCAGAGGGCATCCGGAGGCTGCGGGCAGGAGAAGTGGACCGTCGTCCCGGCTACGATGGGGAATATGGCAGGATCAGTCTGTTCAGTCAGGAAGAGCTGGACAATGCGGAGGGCCAGATGAGCTTTTTCGCCGCCCTGGGCATTTCCGAAAACCAGGAACCCCGGACCGCAGGCGAAGAACCGGCGGGAAGATCGGAAAAATTTAGAGAAAATGCGGGAAGATCGCAAAAATTTAGAGAAAATGCGAAAAGATCGGAAAAATTCAGAGAAAATCCGGGCGCGGAAGGGCCAGAAATACGAGAAAATAGAGAAAATCTGGCACCGGATATGCCGGCGCCTCAGCTGAACGAGGCCCAGCGGCTGGCGGCGGAGTCCCCAGCCAGAGCCCAGGCGGTGATCGCAGGGCCCGGAACCGGCAAGACAAAGACCCTGATCGCCCACATCATCTACCTGATCCGGGAGCGGGGCGTAAATCCAGCCGAGATCACGGCAGTGACCTTTACCAGAAAGGCTGCGGCAGAGATCGAGGAACGGCTTTCCGCAGAGCCTTCCCTGAAGGGAAAGCGCAGGAATATCCATACAGGGACCTTCCATGCCCTGTGTCTGGAGCTCCTTCGGAAGCAGGGGCGGCCCCTGGTGCTTGCCAGGGATGAGGCAGAAAAGAACGCCCTTCTGGCGGAGCAGGAGGGAGCGCAGGACCGCCCCTTGGTGCTGGATTTTGACGGCCTGATCGCAGAGACCCTGAAGCTTCTTCGGACAGAGAAAAAGGAGGAGTTCAGGGGCAAACAGTTCCGTTATCTGCTGGTGGACGAGTTTCAGGACGTGAGTCCGGAGCAGCTTGAACTGATCTGCCGCTGGAACAGAGGCGGCAAGGAGCTGTTTGTCATAGGAGATCCGGATCAGTCCATTTACGGCTTCCGGGGTGCGGACGCCCATTGCTTTGAAAAACTGGCAAAAACCTTTCCGGAGCTTTGCCTGCGGCAGCTGAACGTAAGCTACCGCTCCGCACCGGAGATCCTGGAGGCGGCAGGCAGCCTCATCGCCCATAATGGGGGCTCCCATGAAACGCTTGTATCCGGCGCTGCCGGAAAGGGCCAGGACCGGGAGAAAAGCCCTGTTCGTTTTGTAAAAGCGGCCTCCGGGTTTTCCGAGGCGGTGTTCATCGCCAAGGAGATCAACCGCATGGCAGGCGGCGTGGATATGCTGGATACGGAAAACGGCTTTTATGACCGGAGCTTTTCCGGAGGAACAAGGAGCTTTTCGGAGATCGCGGTGCTGTACCGCACCAACCGCCAGGGAGAGCTGTTGGAAAAATGCCTGAAGCAGGAGGGGATACCCTATATCCTCCATGGACGGGAGGACTTTCTGTCTGCAGACAGCGTGCAGGGGACCCTGTGCTTTTTCCAGGCCATTTCTCCCGGGGAAAGGCCGGAGGGAGAGATCCGGCTCCTGCGGCGGCGGGCAGCAGCCCTTTTATGGAAGCTCTCCGGAAACGACATGATCGAAACCGTGCTGCAGGCAGCGGAGGAACGGTTCCGGCCCATGCTGAAACGGACCCGCCCGGCAAAGCTTTTAGAGGCCTTTGCGGCGGAAATGAACCTCGGAGAGGACAGGGACATCAGGAAGCTCTGCTCCATGAGCCTGTTCTATCCCACCATGCAGGAGCTGACCGCAGCGGTGCTCCTGGGCAGCGAAGGGGATCTGATGCGCAGCGGAGAAAAGCGCTGCCTGTCCGATGGGGTAAGACTGATGACGCTCCATGCCGCCAAGGGACTGGAGTTTCCGGTGGTGATCATCTGCGGCTTTGAAAAGGGCAAGATCCCCTTGGAAAGGAAATCGGAAGCCGTGGATATGGAAGAGGAACGCAGGCTCTTTTATGTAGGAATCACAAGGGCAAAGGAGCAGCTGATCCTGACGGGAGCAGGAGAGGATTCGCCCTTCCTTCCGGAGCTTCCGGAGGCGCTTCTTTTGAGAGAGACAGCGCCCTCGGGAAGCCGTCAGGAGCCGGACGGCCAGCTGAGCCTGTTTTCATAAAGCAGGGTTCCCGTGTATCGTGTATCATGAGGGGCCATATCGTTAGGCGCATCCGTATTACGAGGCGCATAAGAGAGGGGTGCAGGAATGCTTAAGGACTGGAAAAAACCGAGAATGCCGGAGGAAGCGGAGATCAGGGAACGGATCAAAGCCGCCCGGGAAAAACTGGAGCTCCGCCAGCTTCAGCTGAAGGAACGGAATCTGCCGGTGATCGTGCTGCTGGAGGGTTGGGGCGCTGCCGGTAAGGGTAGCCTCATCGGCAAGCTGATACGAAATCTGGATCCTCGTTTTTTCAAGGTGCTGACCTTTGGAGCGCCGTCTCCGGAGGATCTGAGGAAGCCCTTTCTTTACCGATATATGAAAGGCATCCCCCAGGCGGGCCGGATCCTTTTCATGGACGGAGGCTGGATGGAGCAGATCACCCGGGAACGGCTCCGGGAGGAGCTGTCCGACAGGGAATATGCAAGGCGTATCGAAAGCGTCCGCAGCTTTGAACGCCAGCTTTCCGATAACGGATATCTGCTGATGAAATTTTTCCTCCAGATCGACCAGAAGGAGCAGAAAAAACGCCTGGAAGGGCTTTTGGAGGACAAGGACACCAAATGGAGAGTCGGAGACTTTGACCAGTGGCAGAACCGGCATTATGATCGGTGCCTGGAGGTCTACGATCAATATCTGCGGGATACGCGGATGTCCTGCGCCCCCTGGTACCTGGTGGATGCGGAGCATCGGAAGTGGGCGGAGCTGCAGCTTCTGGAGACCCTTCTGGCGGGCATCGATACGGCCCTGCAGAACCATGAGATCGCCGTCCCCCTGCTGCAAAATCCCTTTTCTCTGGAGCCGGTGCCAAGGCTTGCAGACATCCGGCTGGATCAGAGCCTTTCCGAGAGCGAGTACGAAAAGCAGCTGAAAAAATACCAGGAGGAGCTTTCGGAGCTGCATAACCGGCTGTACCGGAAGAAGGTGCCGGTGATCATCGTTTATGAGGGCTGGGACGCCGCCGGAAAGGGCGGCAATATCCGGAGGCTGACGGAGGCCCTGGATCCCAGAGGCTTCGAGGTGCATCCCATCGCAAAACCGGAGCCCTACGAAAAATCCAGGCATTACCTGTGGCGGTTCTGGGTGCGGCTTCCCAAAACGGGACATGTGGCCATTTTCGACCGCAGCTGGTACGGCCGGGTCATGGTGGAGCGGATCGAAGGCCTGTGTACCCAGAACGACTGGCAGCGGGCCTACCATGAGATGAACGAGTTTGAAAAGGAGCTTTCCGACTGGGGCGCGGTCATCGTCAAATTCTGGGTGCAGATCGACAAGGACGTGCAGCTTGCGCGGTTTCAGGAACGGCAGAATACGCCGGAAAAACGATGGAAGATCACCGATGAGGACTGGCGTAACCGGGAAAAATGGGATCAGTACGAGACCGCCGTGGAGGAGATGCTGGAAAAGACCAGCACAGCGTTTGCGCCCTGGCATATACTTGAATCAAACGATAAACGCTATGCCAGGATCAAGGCGCTGAAGATCGTGATCCAGGAGATCAAAAGGAAGCTTTCTTAAAAGACTTCTTTGAAAAAACATAAAAGAAGAAATTGGGGTAAAAACAAAAGATGTTGATCGATATGCACATGCATGAAAAGACCTTTTCCGCCGACAGCTACCTGTCTCTGGAGGAGATCGTCGCCATCGCCCGGCAGAAGGGGCTGGACGGCGTTTGTATCACGGATCACGACAGCATGGGGTTGCGGGAGGCGGCGGAGGCCTACTCGAAAAAAACGGGCTTCCCGATCTTTACGGGAATCGAATTCTATTCCCTGCAGGGGGACATCCTGGCCTTTGGCATCGAGGAATACCCGCCGGAGCGCATCGACGCCCAGGACTTTGTGGATATGGTGCGGGCCCAGGGAGGCATCACCATCAGCGCCCATCCCTTCCGGAACAACCGCAGGGGCCTGGAGGAAAATCTGGACATCGTCACCGGCCTCGACGCCATCGAGGTGCTGAACGGCAGCACCCTGCCGGACGCCATCAAAAAGGCGGAGCTCTATGCAAAAAAGCTGGGCCTTGCCATGACAGGGGCCAGTGACTGCCACATCCCAGACAAGGTAGGGGTCTACGCCACCTGGTTTCCGGAGGAGATCAGGTCGGTGCAGGAGCTTGTGGAGGCTGTCCGGGCAAAGGCCTGCAGGCCCGCTTATTTTCAGGATGGGGCCTATCACATTTACGGCTGTTGAGGCTTGACAATTTGAGCGAACAGTGCTATCCTAACCCCAACAATCAAACATGGCAAACCGATGATAAAGAGTAAGTAGGCTGTAACAATTCCCGGAGGACATGCAGAACGAAAGGACAGCAGGGGATTTTCAATGCGGAAGCAGGAGAGAGCCGCCGATGGTGAGATGGCGGTGCGGACGGTGCAGCTGAATGGGCTTTAGAGGGCGCTCCGGAATCAAAATAGTATGGAGTGACGAAATCCGCATTCGTTAAAGGGCGGCATATATGATGGTATATGGGAAAGAGGGCTTCGGCCAAGGCGGGTGGTACCGCGGATAGTCTTTGAGAGTATTCGTCCCGGACAGAGCAGATTCTGTCCGGGATCTTTTATTTTTCAAGACCCGGATGCCAGAGTCTGGCAGCCCTTCTTTCAGACCTGTTTGTCATGCCGATTGGGACACAAGTTCATAAAGCTTATGGAAACGGAGGACAAACAGATGAAAAAAAGAAACATGATGATGGCAGCGGCAATGATGATGGCGGCGATGGCGCTTACGGGCTGTGGCGGAAACGCACAGGAAACCACGGCGGCAGGAACGACAGCTTCCGGAACAGAGGCACAGCAGGCGGAGGCAGAGGGCAGCTATACCATCGGCATCGGCCAGTTTGCGGATCACGGTTCCCTGGACAACTGCCGGGAGGGCTTTCTGCAGGGCCTTGCAGAGGCGGGCATCGTGGAAGGCGAAAATCTGACGGTCAACTATGACAACGCCAACAGCGACGGCTCCATGGCGGCTCAGATCAACCAGAGCTATGTGGGCGGGGATGTGGATCTGATCTGCGCCATCGCGACCCCCATGGCCCAGGCGGCCTATGCGGCTACCAGAAATACGGATATCCCGGTGATCTATACGGCGGTAACGGATCCGGCGGCGGCAGAGCTGGTGGATGCAGAGGGAATGCCCGTGGGCAATATTACCGGCACCTCCGACAAGCTTCCGGTATCAGAGCAGCTTGACATGATCCGCCAGATCCTTCCGGAGGCAAAGAAGCTGGCCATCATGTATACCACCTCTGAGGCAAACTCCGAGTCCTCCGTGGCAGAGTACCAGCAGCTGGCGGGAGACTATGGCTTTGAGATCAATGCGGTAGGCGTTTCTACGGCAGCAGACATTCCCCTGGCGGCGGACAGCATGCTGGCGGACTGCGACGTGGTGACCATGATCACGGACAATACGGTGGTGGCTTCCCTGCCGGTGATCCTGGCAAAGGCCAAGGCCAAAAACATCCCGGTATTCGGCTCCGAGATCGAGCAGGTGCGCATCGGATGTCTGGCGGCCATGGGCCTCGATTATGTGGAGCTTGGAAAACAGACCGGTCAGATGGCTGCAAAGATCCTGAAGGGAGAGGCGGTGGCCCAGGAGATGCCCTATGAGCAGATCGCAGGGGCAGCCTTCTATGGAAATACCGCAGTGGCGGAGCAGCTGGGCATCACCATTCCGGAGAACCTTGTTTCCAGCGCGACAGAGATGTTCGATACCATCGCAGAATAATATCGTAAGAGGAAATCAATGAACAGTACGGTTATTTTAGGAATATTTGAAGAAGGACTGATCTATGCCATCATGTCCCTTGGCGTATACATCACTTACAAGATCCTGGATTTTCCGGACCTTTCCGTGGACGGAACCTATCCCCTGGGCATGGCGGCGGCAGCGGCGCTGATCGTGCTTGGGGTAAATCCCATCCTGGTGCTGCCGGTGACCTTTCTGGTGGGCGCCCTGGCGGGCTGCGTGACAGGCCTGATCCATGTGCGGCTCAAGGTACGGGACCTACTGTCCGGAATCATCGTAAGCATCGCCCTGTATTCCATTAACCTGCGGATCGCCGGGACCTCCAACCTGCCGATCTTTTCCAAGGAAACCATCTTCCAGAACGGGCTGCTCTCCAGCCTTCTGCCGGAGGCGGTAAAGCCCTTTGGCACGGTGCTGATCCTGGCAGTCATCACCCTTTTATGCAAGCTTTTGCTGGATGCGTATCTGAAGACCAGATCCGGCTTTCTGCTGCGGGCGGCAGGCAGCAACGACACCCTGGTGACCTCCCTGGCAAAGGACAAGGGCACGGTAAAGATCCTGGGACTGGCCCTGGCCAATGGCTTTGCGGCCCTGGCAGGAGGCATCATGTGCCAGAAACAGGGATTTTTCGAGGTGACCTCCGGCACCGGCATGATGGTCATCGGTCTGGCCAACGTCATCATCGGCACCCAGCTGTTCCGGCGGCTCAGCTTTGTGAAAGCCACCACGGCGGTGATCTTCGGATCCATCCTGTACCGGGCCTGCGTGGCCATCGCCATCAATATGGGCATGGTACCGGGAGACCTGAAGCTGATCACGGCGGCGCTGTTCCTGCTGATCCTTGTATTCAGCAATCTGCAGAAGGGAAAGGTAAAGAAGCATGCTTAAGCTGGAAAACATCTGCAAATATTACAACCCCGGCACCATCAACGAGATGTGCCTGTTTGAAAACTACAACCTGAAGGTAGAGCAGGGAGAATTTGTTTCCATCGTGGGCTCCAACGGCTCCGGTAAGACCAGCATGCTGAACATCATCTGCGGGAGCATTCCGGTGGATTCCGGAAAGATCTATATCGACCAGCAGGAGGTGACCCGGATGCCGGAGTTCCGCAGGGCCCAGGTCATCGGCCGGGTCTATCAGAATCCCGCCCTGGGCACCTGTCCGGATATGACGATCCTGGAAAACATGTCCCTGGCGGATACCAAGGGAAAATCCTTTAACCTGAGGCGGGGAACGGACAAGGACCGGATCGATTACTACCGGGAGCTTCTGGCAGGCCTTGGCCTCGGCCTGGAAAACAAGCTTTCGGTCAGGGTAGGGGCCCTTTCCGGCGGCCAGCGGCAGGCCATGGCCCTGCTGATGTCCACCATGACCCCCATCGATTTCCTGATCCTGGACGAGCATACGGCTGCCCTGGATCCCAAAACGGCGGACACCATCATGGAGCTGACGGACCGGATCGTCCGGGAAAAACAGCTGACCACCCTGATGGTGACCCACAACCTCCGCTATGCAGTGGAGTACGGCAACCGGCTGATCATGATGCACCAGGGAGAAAACGTCATGGACCTTGGGGCGGAGGAAAAACAGAACCTCAAGGTGGAGGATATCCTGCAGAAGTTCAACGAGATCTCCATCGAGTGCGGAAACTGATAAAAACAAGGGGCCGATAGCAAAGGGCCCCTTTACTTTTCAGCCTTTTTTTCTTTATAATATAAGCAGAATGAGTGTTTTCAGGAAACGAGGGTGAAAAAATGAAACTTGGCATGGTACTGGAGGGCGGCGGCATGCGGGGCATGTACACCGCAGGCGTACTGGATTTTCTGATGGAACGGAATTTTTACCCGGATGGCGTGATAGGGGTATCTGCAGGAGCGGTGCACGGCTGTTCCTATGCCTCCCATCAAAGGGGCAGAAGCTACCGGATCAATACGAAATACAGCGGGAACTGGCATTATATGAGCTTCCGTTCCCTGCTGCTCACAGGAGATTATTTTGGCGCGGAGTTCGCCTATCATAAGATCCCCGACGAGCTGGAGCCCTTCGATTACGAAACCTATGACGCCTTCCGGCAGCAGATGCCGCTTTATGTGACGGTGACGGATGTGGAGACCGGCAAGGCAGAATACAAGCGGCTTTCGGACATGCACGAAGGGGTGGAATGGGTGCGGGCCTCTGCCTCCATGCCCATCATGGCAGGGATCGTAACGCTTGAGGGAAGAAAATATCTGGATGGCGGCGTGGGAGACAGCATCCCCCTGCGGTTTATGCGGAAAAACGGCTTTGACAAAAACATCGTGGTGCTGACCCAGGTGGCGGGCTACCGAAAAGAGCCAAACCGGATGATGCCCCTGATCGGACTGCGGTACGAAAAAAAGTATCCGGAGTTTGTGCGGGCCATGGCTTCCCGCCATATCCGGTACAACAAGACCCTGGACAAGATCCAGGAACTGGAAGCGGCGGGAGAGATCTTTGTGCTGCGGCCTTCCAGGCTGGTACCCATTTCCCGCATCGAAAAAAATGTGGACAAGATCAACGAGATCTACAGACTTGGATACCAGGACGCAGAGAACAGCTATGAAGCGATGCTTCGTTATGCCGGGAGGTAAGAAATATGATGGTATCGACAAAGGGCAGATATGCCCTGCGGGTCATGATCGATCTGGCCGAGCATCAGAAGGAGGGCTTTATTTCCCTGAGAGACGTGGCGGAGAGACAGGAGATTTCCATGAAATACATGGAGGCCATCGTGGCGGTGCTGAACCGGGCGGGCCTTCTGGAGAGCCGGCGGGGAAAAACCGGCGGCTACCGGCTGTCCCGGGATCCCTCGGAGATCACAGCCGGTGAGGTGCTTAGGCTGACGGAAGGGAGCCTTGCGCCAGTGGCCTGCATGGAAAAGGGCGGATGCAGCGAATGCGCCAGAGCATCGTGCTGCCAGACCCTGCCTATGTGGCAGCAGCTGGACGCCTTGATCGAAGCCTATCTGAGCAAGATCAGCATCATGGATCTGGCAGAGGGTAAGGTCAAAGCCATAAGCTGATGGCAAATGAAAGAACTGTTGAAGGAGTGAATTGTCGAAAGGACGGCTCCGGGCTGCGGGTATTGCGGCCTGGAGCTTTTATTTTATTTTTAATTCCTATTGACATAGTATGAATTAAGTGATAATATTCCTATGAAATAGGTGGGAAATAAAAACGCGGCGGGAAAGGAGAAACACCCTGCGGGTATCCCTGTATGCCGTGGAAAACGCGGCGGGAAAGGAGAAACA
>CALWLA010000020.1 GCA_944381405.1 uncultured Lachnospiraceae bacterium
GCCAACAGGCTGCTGATGCCGGGCTCTGTTCCGGTGCTGGATTATGACCAGACCCATCATACCATCACCAACGCCAACAAGATGATCGTGGATTTTCCGGACTGGCTCCAGAGCATCTGCAGCGCGATCCTGGTGTGCTATGCGATCTATGCCCTGGTCAAGCTGATCAGAGGCAGCATAAAGAAGACTAAAGAGGTACAGGCGGCATGAGCGAGGAAATACAGGAAGAAAAACCGGAGTTTAAGGCAGCTTCGGAGAAAAAAGAAACCAATGAGGCGAAGCCTCAGGCGGCAAAAAAGAAAAAGGGGCCGGTCTTTTACCTGGTGTTGGTGGTCCTGGTGCTTTTGGCAGGCTTCGGTGTCAGCGTCTTTTTAAATCAGAAGGCGGAGGAACAGAAGAGCCGGGGCTTCCGGAATGCCAACTATGCCCCCAACGTGGAGGAAGATCATGAGCTCCTCCTGCAGTTCCAGAAGGATTTCCCGGACTGCTGGCAGGTGCTCAGGGCCTGCGAGGAGGATGTCAATGATGACGGAAGAAAGGATCTGGTGGTGGTTTACCGCACCGGGGATCTGACCCGTATGGTGGTGTGCCAGAACGACGAGGGCGGAATCGTTTATTCCGAGCCCATTCCCGGCCCCATCGAGAACCAGCAGATCCAGTTCAAGGACATCGACAAGGAAGGCCCCATTGAATTTATCGTCTCCGGCGAGAAAAACGGCGCTGTGGGCTATGCCATTTACCGCATGATCGACGGACAGCCCATCGATCTTTTCGGAGAGGGCATGGCAGACTGCTGCTAAGACCATGAGAATCAACGGAAAGATCTATCTGTTTATCCTGCTGTTTGTACTGAGCCTTACGGGCATCGCCCTGTTTTTCCCCAAGGAAAGGAAATTTGCAGATGACGCGGCGATCCGCATCGGCGCGGGAAATGACATTTCCGGGGTGCTGATGGAGGCCATTACCCAGGAGCTTTCCGATCAATACCAGCTGCATCAGGCCATCGACATGAACGCCTTTGAGGACTGCTGCAGCAATACTGCCCAGTGGGCCCTGAACGCGGCGGAGATCAACGTGGGATTTTTCTGCAACCACATCGCCAGCTATACCGCCCAGAAAAACCACCGGGTGATGATCTACGCGCCGGTGGTGATGAATGCAGAGCTCATCGCCTACAAGCCGGAAACGGACTGGGCTGAGGTCCGCAGGGTAGGAGTCACCCAGGGAAGAGAGCAGGAGAAAAACCTGGCCAAGGAATGCTATCCCCAGATCGAAAGCTTTTACGACATCAGCCAGAAGGGCATCCTCTATGCCATGGAGATCGGCGACGTGGATGCGGATATCCTGGACATCACCCATGCGGCCAGGGTGCCGGACTACCAGTACAAGCCCCTGACGGACCGGGATTATATCTCCTACATGCTGGTGGTGGACAAGGAGTTTGCAGAAACGGAAGCCTTTCAGGATTTCATCGAGGGCTATAACCGGGCGGTGCGGAGGCTTTCGGATCCGGCAGAGCTTGCCAGGGTCCTGGGAGTGGACCAGGACTGGATCGAAGAACGCAATCTGAAATTACTGGAAATAGAATGATCCGGCAACTTCAGCTAACGACATTTTGAAACAGAAAGGAAAAGGAACAGCATATGTCAATCTCAGTGGATAAGATCACAAAGACCTTCAAAGCCAGAAGAAAGGGAGAGGAGAACCTGGTTGTTCTGAAGGACGTATCCTTTAACGTACAGGCCGGAGAATTCGTAAGCCTGCTGGGCCCCTCCGGCTGCGGAAAGACCACGACCCTCACCATCATCGCAGGCTTTCAGAAGGCGGATGAGGGTACCATTACGGTAAACGGCAACATTGTGACCAAACCCGGACCTGACCGGGCCTTCATGTTCCAGAACTATGCGCTGTTCCCATGGCTGAAGGTGGGAGAAAACATCGAATATCCCATGCTGAAGAAAAAGATGAATAAGGCAGACCGGGAAAAGAAGCTGGAGGAGCTTCTGAAGATCGCCCAGATGGAAAAATACAAGGATTATTATATCCACGAGATCTCCGGCGGTATGAAGCAGAGAGTGGCGCTTCTCCGGGCCCTGGCCTGCGATCCGGAGGTGCTTCTGATGGATGAGCCTCTGGGCGCCATCGACTTCCAGATGCGCCATATGCTGCAGCAGCAGCTGGAGGCCATCCTCATGCAGAAGGAATGTACCTCTCTCATGGTGACCCATGACGTGGACGAGTCCGTTTACATGAGCGACCGGGTCATCATCATGTCCAGAGACCACGGAAAGATCCTGGAGGAAGTGAAGATCGACCTGCCCAGGCCCAGGGACCGGGAGACGCCCCAGTACCACGCCTATATCGAACATATCACCGAGGTGCTGAAGAAGGCGCTGAACGGCGACGTGGTGACCCAGGAGGACAAGGATCTCATGGAATTCATCCAGAAACGGGAGGCGGCCGCCCAGCAGGCCGTATAAAACGCCGGCCGGAAGGGCTTCATGCCCTGACCTTCCCGTTGGGAGAGCTGTCCAACTGGTCCGGCAGCTGCTGAAATACCATGAATTTCTTCTGCAGTTCTGCAGAATTCGATCAGTACGTTGCGGACAACGAGCTGGATCCCGATCTGGTGATCAAATGCGACGCAGAGGGCGCCCTCAAGGCGGCCTATGATATTTTCTCCGTGGAGGATTAAACCTAAACCTCAACTGGAGAAATCAAATAAGGATATACAGAAAGCGGCGGGAGACTCCATGAAGCTCATCAGAACAGAGGATGCCGTGGGACAGGTGCTGTGCCACGACATTACACAGATCATCAAGGGCAAGGTCAAGGGTCCGGTGTTCCGGAAGGGACATATCGTGACCAGGGAGGATATCCCGCTGCTTTTGTCTGTGGGAAAGGAGCATCTCTATGTCCTGGAAAACACGGAGGGGATGCTTCACGAAAATGAGGCGGCCGAGATCCTGGCAGGGCTTTGCCGCGGAACCGGAGGCCGGGCCCAGGAGAGCCTGATGGAGGCCTCAGCCCCTAGCGAGGGAAAGATCGAGCTTACGGCCCTTTGCGACGGCCTTTTCAAAGTAAACCGGAAGGCCCTTTACGCAGTCAACAGCTTTGGCCAGATGATGATCGCCTCCCGTCATGGCAATACGCCTGTCAGAAAGGGCGATAAGCTTCTGGGCACCCGCATCATCCCACTGATGATCCAGGAGGAAAAGCTGCGCCAGGTACGGGAAACCGCCATGGCCATTACCGGCGGGGAGCCCATCTTCCGGCTGCTGCCCTTCCGGAGAAAAAAATACGCGGTGCTCACCACAGGCAGCGAGGTGCTGAAGGGTCGCATTGCGGATACCTTTACCCCCTCCATCCTGGAAAAGTTTGCGGAATACGACGGGATCCTGTGCTACCACGCCCTGTGCGGAGACGATCCTGAGGTGATCGAAGCGGAGATCAAAAAGGCCCTTTCCCAGGGGGCGGAGATGGTGCTGTGCACCGGGGGCATGAGCGTGGATCCCGACGACAGGACTCCCCTGGCCATCCGGAGGGCGGTGCCCAATGTGGTCAGCTATGGCGCGCCGGTGCTTCCGGGAGCCATGTTCATGCTGGCCTATACAGAGGATGGCAGAGCCGTCATGGGGCTTCCGGGCTGTGTGATGTACGCCCGCAGGACCATTTTTGATCTGGTGCTGCCCAGGGTGCTGGCGGAGGACCCCGTTACGGCGGAGGAACTGGCGGCACTGGGAGAAGGGGGCCTCTGCCTTGGCTGCAAGGTCTGCACCTTCCCCAACTGCGGCTTTGGAAAGGGCGCATAAGGCCTGGAAAGGGAGCGTAAGGCTCTGGAAAGGGAGGGCATAAACCAGGATGGAAACATTTACGCATATCGACGAATACGGAAATGCCAGAATGGTGGACGTATCGGAAAAGGACGTTACAAGCCGCCGCGCTGAGGCGGAGGGCTATATCGGCATGTCCGGGGAATGCTTTTCTCTTTTGCAGGCGGGAAAGCACAAAAAAGGAGATGTGCTGACGGTGGCCCAGGTGGCGGGCATCATGGGGACCAAGCAGACGGCAGGACTCATTCCCCTCTGCCACAGCCTGGCGCTCACAGGCTGCAAACTGCTGTTTTATCCCGGAGAGAGGCCCGGGGAGGGAAAAAAAGACTGCTATGTGCGGGCGGTCTGTCAGGTGGAATGCACCGGCAAAACGGGAGCGGAGATGGAGGCCCTGACAGGGGTCACCACGGCGCTCCTTACCGTTTACGATATGTGCAAGGCTGTGGACCGGAGCATGGAGATCACCGGCATAAGCCTGTTGAGAAAAAGCGGCGGAAAGTCAGGCGACTATGTGCGGAAGGAAGGCTGAAAAGCTTAAAGGAAAAGAGAAAAGCCAGAGCCAAGGTCAAGTCCCGGACCGTCAGGACCGGTTCGCCAAAGCAGGACAGAATCTGGATCCCTTGGGCAGGACCATCGACTATCTGCGGATCTCCGTAACAGACCGCTGCAACCTCCGCTGCATCTACTGTATGCCGAAGGGCAGTTGCCGTTGTGAGCAGGAGCCGCCTCTGTCCCTGGAAGAGCTTCTGGAAATCGCAGGCACTGCAGCGGACTTCGGCATCTCCCATATCAAGGTGACCGGCGGGGAGCCCCTTCTGCGGGAGGATACGCCGGAGCTTTGCCGAAGGCTGAAAGCCATTCCGGGGATTCAGACCGTGACCCTCACCACAAACGGCCTGCTGCTGCAGAAATATCTTCCGGCCCTGAAGGAGGCCGGAATCGATGGCATCAACGTCAGTTTGGATACCCTGGATCCGGAACGATACCGGCAGATCACCGGCGGCGGCAGCCTTTCCCAGGTGCTGGCTTCCATAGAGGCCGCTCTGGCAGAAGAGATCCCCACAAAGATCAATGCGGCGCTTCTGGACCCGGAGGCGGCGGAGGACAGTCTGGCACTGGCAGCCCTGGCGGAAAAACGGCCCATTGCGGTCAGGTTTATCGAAATGATGCCCATTGGCTGCGGAAGCCGTTTTCCAGGCTGCGATAACCGCCTTATTCTGAAAAAGCTTTTGGAACGCTGGCCGGACCTGAAAAAAGAAAAGGCCGCCCTGGGATACGGCCCGGCGGTTTACTATACCTCTGACCGGCTGACCGGATGGATCGGATTTATCTCGGCCATCCATGGAACATTCTGCCAAAGCTGCAGGCGGCTTCGGCTCAGCTGTCACGGCAGGCTGACCCCCTGTCTCTGCTATGGAGAGGGAATCGAGCTGCGGCCCCTGCTCCGGCAGGAGGGAAAAGAGGCGCTTTATCAGGCCTTTTGTGAAGCGGTCAAAAGAAAGCCGGAGGGCCATTGCTTTTCTCAACAGGAGAAGATCAGTGAAAAGCGCATGATGAGCCAGATCGGCGGATAAGGATGAGCCGGACCGGCGGATAAAAAGGATGGAAATACAATGGAGAACCAGCTTAAGGGAATCATCAGAGCAATCTGCATCAGTCCGGAACGGGGCACGGAGAAACGGCCTGTTCCAGAGGCAAGGCTGCGGCCAGGCTACGGCATCGAGGGAGACGCCCATGCGGGTTACTGGCACCGGCAGGTAAGCCTTTTGAGCTATGAAAAGGTAGAGGCCTTCAACGCTCTGGGGGCGCAGGTTGCTGACGGCGATTTCGGAGAAAACCTGCTGGTATCCGGCATCGATTTCCGGACGCTTCCCCTTGGTACCCTGCTCCTTTGCGGAGAGGTCAGGCTGCGGATCACTCAGATCGGAAAGGAATGCCACAGCCACTGCAGCATCCATCAGCGGGTGGGGACCTGCATCATGCCTGTGGAGGGCGTCTTTGCGGAGGTGCTGGAGGGAGGCAGCTTACGTCCCGGCGACCGGATGGAGGCAGTTCTCCCCAAGGAGGATGCCCTCAGAGCGGCAGTCATCGTCCTGAGCGACAAGGGGGCTTTGGGACAGCGGCAGGATGAAAGCGGTCCGGAGGCGGAGCGCTGCCTTTCGGAGGCAGGCTATCAGGTGATGGAACGCCGGCTCCTTCCGGATGAGCCGGAGCTTTTGAAACAGGAGCTTATGCGGCTCTGCGATCAGAAACAGGTGAACCTGATCGTCACCAGCGGCGGCACCGGTTTTTCTCTGCGGGATCAGACGCCGGAGGCCACCCTGGCGGTGGCGGACCGGAATGCGCCGGGAATCGCTGAGGCCATCCGGGCCGAATCCATGAAATATACGAAGCATGCCATGCTCTCAAGAGGCGTTTCCGTGCTGAGAAAGCAGACCCTCATCGTGAATCTTCCCGGCAGTCCCAGGGCAGTGCGGGAGAGTATGGAGGTGTTCCTCCCTGGGGTGGAGCACGGCCTCCGGCTGCTGCAGGGCACAGACGGGGAGTGCGGACGCTCCTTGGGGAAATGATGCAGGACATCTATCGTAAAGACTGAACGATCGAGGATATCGATGAGGAGGGTAGCGATGAGCTTATACAGAAATATTGCAGCGGCAGCTGCTGCAGTGCTCCTGCTTTCCGCCTGCGGAGGGACGGATGCGGCCGAAACCCTGAAGGGGGAGGAAGCCCTTCAGGAACCGACCCGAAAGGAAGCAGAGACCCAGGAGGATACCACCGTGACGCTGGCGGCTGCGGCCTCTCTGGAATACGCCTTTACGGAGCGGCTGATCCCTGCCTTTGAGGCTGCCAACCCCGGAATACGCATCGAAGGGATCTACGATTCCTCCGGAAAGCTCCAGACCCAGATCGAAGCAGGGCTTCCAGCGGATATCTTTTTCTCCGCAGCGGAAAAACAGATGGATGCCCTGGATGCGGAGGGGTATGTGCAAAGCGGCACCATTACGGATTATCTGGAAAACAGGATCGTTCTCATCGTGCCGAAGGAAGCCGGAAGCGACATCGCATCCTTTCAGGATCTGTCCAAGGCGGAGATGATCGCTCTGGGAGATCCGGAAAGCGTTCCTGCAGGGCAGTATGCCCGGGAAGTCCTTACCAATCTGGGTATCTGGGAGGAACTTCAGGGAAAGATCAGCTTCGGCACCAATGTGACGGAGGTGCTGAACTGGGTGGCGGAGGGCTCTGCTGACTGCGGCATCGTCTATGCCACGGACGCCGCCACGGGCCGGGTAACTGTGGTTTCCGAAGCGCCGGAGGGCTCCCTGGATACGCCGGTGGTTTATCCGGCAGCTCTTTTGAAACAGACGGAGGAGAAAAATACGGATGCGGCAGAATTGTTTTTTGAATATATCCTGTCCGACGAAGCATATTCTGTTTTTGCGGAATACGGCTTTGCGGATCACAGATCAGAATAAGGCGGTACTCCGGTATGACTGATCTGTCTCCGGTCTGGATCTCCCTGAGGACCACGGCGGCGGCTTCCCTGATCACTTTTTTCCTGGGGATCCTGGCCGCCTGGTGGGTGCTGAGAATGAAAAACCGCTGGCTCAAAGTGATTCTGGACGGTATCCTGACGGTCCCTCTGGTGCTGCCGCCTACGGTAGCGGGCTTTTTCCTTCTATATCTTTTTGGAGCCAACCGGCCTGCGGGAAGATTCTTCATAGAAGTGTTGGGGTACCAGATCCCGTTTTCCTGGTGGGCCACGGTGATCGCCGCAGCAGCAGTGTCCTTCCCCCTGATGTACCGGTCCGCCAAGGCAGGCTTCCAGCAGCTGGAGCAGGGCCTGGTGGACGAAGCAAAGCTTATGGGACTTGGAGATTTCCGGATCCTGTGGCAGATATTGGTGCCCTGCTCCCTGCCCTCTGTGGTATCCGGCTTTATCCTGGCCCTTACCAGGGGATTGGGAGAGTACGGTGCGACGGCGATGCTGGCAGGCAACATCCCCGGAAAAACCAGGACCATGCCCCTGGCGGTTTATTCCCAGGTGGCGGCAGGACATATGAAGGAGGCATGGATCTATGTGGCTGTGATCCTTGCCATCGCCCTGTGGGCGGTATGCCTGCTGGGGCTGTTTGCAGAAAAAGAAGAGGGAATCCGGCTCTGAGGCGTTCCCCTTTATGGACAGCTTTTTTCCCGCAATCATTGTTTTCGGAAGCTGCGGCTGTTTTCAGCCGTAACTATATAATATTTTCCTAAATGGAGGTACAAAGAAATGAGAGTCGCTTATTTACTGGAATCCCACAATGTAAGGGACATCCTGGAGAACATGATCGTTCCCCAGCTGGAGGAGGAGCGCCATGTGGCAGAGGTCGCAGGCATGATGTTCTTCTACGACAACACCTTCATCATGCAGGAGGGCTCTGATCTGGGAGAGCGCATCGCTGCTCTGGCTGAAAAATACGGCATCCTGCTGATGTGCTGCGACAGATGCTGCTATCAGAGAGATATCGCTGACAAGCTCATCGCTCCCTGCGGCATCGGCTGCTTCCCCAACGTATATACGGCTCTGGCAGGGGCAGGCGTAGACCAGGTGATCACCTTATAAAGAATTTCCGGCAAAAAAATATCCGGGCACAGGCAGGTTCCTGTCCCGGATATTTTTATCCATTTAGGGAACGAAGAGATAACCCCTGCCCCATTCCGTCAGGAGATGCTTCGGCTCGGAGGAATCCTCCTCGATCTTGTCCCGGATGCGCTTGATGTAGACCAGCAGCTTTGTCTGGTCGAAGGTATCCGTATTCCAGACTTCCCGATAGAGCTGTTCCTTCGGCACCGTTTCCCCGGGACGCTCCATGAGCTTGCAGAGAATGGAAAATTCCTTGCTGCTGAGGGCAAGCTCCCGGTCCTGATAAAAGGCCTTCTGGATGTCAAGCTTCAGAAGAAAATTGCCGCAGGTAAGCTCCGAGCGCACCTCCGGCTCCTGGGTATAGACCCGGCTGCGGCGCAAAAGCGCCTGAATCTTGGAGGCCAGCACGGCGGAGCTGAAGGGCTTTGTGATATAGTCGTCGGCTCCGAGGCCGTAGCCCCGGATCATGCTGCCGTCCTCGTTGAGGCCGCTCAACACGATGACAGGGGTGTAGATGCCCCGCTCCCGGATGGTGTGCAGCAGGGAAAAACCGTCTGTCTCCGGCATCATGAGATCCAGAAGGATCACGTCAAAGTTTTTTTCGCCAAGGAGGGAAAGGGCCTCCTCAGCATTTTCCGCAAGGGAAACCTCCATGCCCTCCGCGGAAAGGGCGGAGCGGATGGCAAGCCTTACGGAGCGTTCGTCGTCGATGACCAGAACGGAAATACAGTCCATAAAAATCCTTTCCTCCGGCAGGGTATGCCCTTCCGGAGAATATGTGTTATAATAAACAAACTATTGTTTATTATAGATGGAAAAAGCAGGAAATGAAAGAGAAAATCAGAAAAATTTCAGCGCAGAAAAGCAAGCTTGGCCCCTCGGGCTATCTCATGATCGCCGCCCTGGGCATCCTGTTCATCGTCCTCATCGGCTATTTCAGCTACAGCACGGTGCTCAGGGCCCTGGTGCAGAGCGAAGCGGACAGCATCAAGAGCATCGCCTCCGCCAACGCCCTGAGCCTGAAGGCAGGCTTTGAGGATAAGGAGACCCTGATCGAAAGCCTGTACGGAGATGATTTTCCGGATATGGCCGCTTTGGAGCAGGCCATGGACAAGGTCTTCTGCGACAAGGATTTTTACAGGGAGCATGACTACAGGTACTTGCCGGAGGAAAAACGGGAGGTCTGCCAGCGGGCCGCGGAAAATCCGGGAGAGGTCATCAGCGGCCCCACTTATTACCAGAACGGGGGCTACTATGTGTTCTATATGACCAAGGCCATTTCCATCGATGGCCGTATAGCCGGGGTCCTGCAGTTTGAATGGAATCTGGACCGGATCTTCCGGGAAAGCGGCATGCTTTCCAATCTGGAGATCAACAACAACGGCTACTGCATCGTCCGGAACAAGGAAGGAAAGATCATCATGTCCCGGGAGGGGGGAAAGGAGGATATCCGGCCGGAAACGGATACGGACTTCGCCTATCTGACAAAGGATCTGCCCAGGGCAGAGCGGACCTGGTCCTATACGGTGGAAAAGGGCGTGCCCATGCGCCGGGAGGAGCTGGTGGCCTACGCCTCCGCCGCCTTTGAGGACGAGGTGTTCACCGTGTGCGTGGGAGAGGACTACGCCATGCTGGTAAAGCCCCTGGAACGGCTTTTGCTGTATCTGACCCTTCTCGGGGGAGCCCTGCTGGTGTGGCTTTTGGGAGCCCTGTGGTTTTACATGCAGGGAAAAAAGCAGGAGGAGGCCCTGAAGCTGGAGCTGCTCCACGAAAAGGAAATGAACGAGGTGGGGAAGACCCTGGAAAAACAGGAGGCCCTGATGCAGATCTACAACCGGGACAAGGAGCTGACCTCCCTGTGGGGAGCCCTGGCCCATGAGTTCAACAACCAGATGACCCCCATCCTGCTGTATGCGGAGCTTTTCAAAAACAACAAGTCCGTGGCGGCCCTGCTGCCGGAGGAAACGGAGGAGCTGTACCAGTCCGCCGCTCAGTGCAGCCAGCTGTCCCGGCAGATGCTGGAGTTTTCCAGGGCAGGCCGGGCGGAGCGGAAAAAGACCCGGTTCAACGCTTCTGCAGAGGTGCGGCTGAGCCTGCGGATGATCCAACGGATCCTGCCCCAGAATATCCGGCTGGAAGCCTCCGTCAGCAAAAAAGACTACTATATGCTGGGACAGACCGGCATGCTTGGGCAGATCCTGCTGAATCTCTCCAACAACGCCATCCATGCCATGAAGGATCAGGAGCAGGGCATCCTTCAGATCGCCTTTGGAGAAAAGCGGGAGGAGCCGGGGGTTTTATGTCTTGTGGTGGCGGATAACGGAAAAGGCATCCCGAAGGAGCTCAGGCGGCACATCTTTGAACCCTTTTTCACCACAAAGCCGGAGACCGAGGGCACCGGCATCGGCCTTACGGTGGTTGCCCGGCTGCTGCAGGAAAACGGCGGCTCCATCAGCGCCTCCTCGGAGGAGGGAAAGGGCAGCCGTTTTGTGGCGGAGCTTCCTGCCGCCCAGGGCCCTGAGAAGGAAACAGAATGATAAAGAAATGTAATAAAGCATAGGTGACTTTATCGAAAATCCTTATAATACACCTTCCATATTGCGGTAAATATTAAAATTTGTTATTATTTTCTCAGAAATAAAAGAATGTTAATATTTCTATCACAAAAAGGGAGGACGTATGAAAAGACAGACAAAGAAACAGGTTCTTTCCTGTCTGCTGGCCGTATCCTTGGCTGTGCCGGTGATCTCCGCCTGCCACAACAGTGCGGAAAACACGGCTGCCGTATCGAACGAGGCCATCGGTTATGACCCGGAAGAGGCCGTCAAGGATTTTGAATTAGGCGAGCTCAATGACCTGGAAAAGGACTATACCATTGAAGTAGGCTACAACAACTGCGACCACATGGTTGCATGTATCATCGCTCAGGAAGCGGGCATTTATGATGCCCTGGGACTCGATGTGAACCTGACCAAGACCGCAGAGATCATCAACGGACTTTCCTCCGGACAGATGGACGCAGGCTACCAGGGCATCGAGGGTTCCATCCTGGCGGCGAACCAGGGCGCTCCCATCTTCATGGCGGCGGCAAACCATCTGGGCGGTTCCCGTTACTTTGTAGCTTCCAACGACATCCAGGATCCTCAGGACCTTCTGGGCAAGACCCTTGCCATCACCGCACAGGGTGAGATCGATCCCGAGTGGATCACCTGGTCCAACAAGCTGGGCATCCCCAATGAGTCCTCTGCTTACAACGTTGTAAGCATGGGACAGCAGGACGCCATGTTCGCGCTGAAAGCCGGTCAGATCGACGGCTTCACCTGCTGAGACCCCTACGCATCTATATGCGAGTTCGAAGGTTTCGGACATATTATGGCGATCGGCTGGGGCGCCGCTAACGTTGACAGCGAATCTACAGCAGAAGAATGGGGCATGTGCTGTATCGTAGCCATGGCACAGGAGTTCTATGAGAATTGTCCTGAGCTGGCAAGACGGCTTGTATATGCTCACACCAAGGCGATTGAGTACATGTACTCACATCCTTACAACGCAGCAATGATGTTTGCAGACGGTTTTGATACCGACCCCTATGTTGGACTTCGTACCATCTACATGAAGACCGTGGCAGAGGGACGTACCATCACCTGGCAGTTCTCCGAGCAGAACATCGACAACTACATTCACTATTTCACCCAGTATCCGCAGATTCCCGAGGAGGAGATCCCGAGACTGGAAAACGTTCAGGAGTTCCTGGGTACAGACCTGATCCAGAGTACGGGCGCAAATGATTTCGAGGAATTCATCGCCAACGAGATCGACCCGGTATTCCCCATCGGAATGACCTTTGAGGACTGGTACAACAAGGCGGTGGAAGTGGACGGCATTCCGGATGACGAGAAGATCGACATCTCCGATACCGCAACCTCCTACCTGAACAAGGACCTGGCAGACAGGCCGGTGCTGAACTAAAGGAATTGCACTGCAAGTGAATAAAGCGAAAAGGCGGTTTTCCTTTCCGGGAGGCCGCCTTTTCCGTTATAAGAAAATGTGATAAATCAGGGCTTCGATTATTTCATTTTGCTATGGTTCCCCGGCTTCATACCGTCAGGGGAAAAGTTCTGTTATAATCATTATAGATATACTCATAGGTGTGCCCGTATGCGGCAAAGGAAGAAAGGAGGCTGCAATGGCAGTAAAGAAGGTAAAGGGAATCTGCGGCATCTGTCCGGACAAGTGCGATATCCTGGCGACTGTGGAGGACGGCAGGCTTATCAAGATCGAACCGGACCGGGAGGCGCCCAGAGGGAGGCTCTGTCCAAGAGGCGCCCTGGCGCCTGAGATCATCTACCATGAAAAGCGCATCCTGCATCCTCTGATCCGCACCGGAGAGCGGGGCAGCGGCCAGTTTCGGGAAGCAAGCTTTGAGGAGGCCCTGGATTACGCTGCGGAAAAGATCAAAGAGGTGGTAAAAAACTACGGACCTGACGCATTGGTGTCCTATGTGGGGACCGCCGGAAGAGAGCCCTCCAGCATGCGCTGCTTCGGCGGAAAGGACGCTTTTTTCGGACATCTGGGCGGCATCAACGATACCACCTGCGGGTCTACCTGCAACTTCGCCTCCTATGTCATGGCGCCGGTGACGGTCTTTGGCATCAACCAGACCAATATCGTCCAGGATTTTGCCCATACGGAGCTGATCTTCATCTGGGGCAAGAACCCGGCTACGGATTCCGGCTATCAGACGCTTTATAACAATATCAGGGCCGCCAGGAAGCGGGGCGCAAGGGTGGTTGTCATCGATCCGAGGGGAGACTGCAACAACGGGGAATACGACGAGTGGATCCCGGTGATTCCCGGCACCGACGGGGCCATGATCCTGGCCATGACAAAGCTGGCCCTGGAAAGCGGCCGCTACGACAAGGCTTTTGCAGAGGAATACATGGAGGGCCTTCCGGAATATCAGGCGTATCTGGACAGCCTCTCCCTTGCGGAGCTGTCTGAAACCTGCGGCGTGCCCCTTTCCGATATCAGGCGGCTTACTGAAGAGCTTCTGGAAAAGCCTGCAGCCCTCATCGCCTATACGGGCCTGGAGTATCAGCTTTCCGCCATCCAGAACAACCGGGCCGCCTGGATCCTCTGGGCCCTCTGCGGAAAGATGGACACCCCCGGCGGCATGCTCTTTACCGGTACAGGCTACGAAACGTTTCCGCTCCATCCCCTTCCGGAGGGGAAAAAGCCCATCGGCTGCCGCAGTTACCCCCTTTACTACATGATGTCCGGCTCTGCCCAGCTGGGGGAGGATTTCCTGACGGGCGTCCTGGAGGATGATCCCTATCCCATCCGCGGGTATCTCCTTTGCGCGGGAGCCACCTCCCTCACCTTCCCGGAGCAGAAGCGCTGGGAGGAGGCCTACCGGAAGCTGGATATCTTCATCGTGCTGGAGCGTTTTATGAGCAATGACGCCCGCTTTGCGGACGTGATCTTCCCCTCCACCACCTATTTTGAGGACGAGAGCATCGTGGACGTCCCCGGCGGGAAGCAGCTCCGGCGGCGCATCATCGACCCGGTGGGGGAGGCCAGGACCGATACCTTCATCCTCCAGGCCCTGGCGGAACGGTTGGGCTTTGGTGATGCTTATCCGAAAAACGACGAAGAGATGCTTTTGTGGCTGGCAAAGGGCGATGAGACCCTTGTGGAAAAGCTCCGGAATACCCAGTACGGCCTCCTGCGGGAGCCGAACCATGACTTGCGGAAATATGAGACAGGGCAGCTTCGGAAGGACGGAAAAAAGGGATTTCCCACACCCTCTGGAAAGATCGAGATCCGTTCCAGCCTCATCGAGGCGGCAGGGCTTTGCGGCATGCCGGTCTATCATGATATCCGGGAGATTCCGGCCTTTGGCACAAAGGAGGAATTCCCCATGATGCTGACCACCGGCGCAAGAAGCCTGATCCGTTTTTCCGCCTTCGGGCCTAATCTTCCGGAGATCGCAAAGGTGGAGCCGGATCCCCTTCTGAGCATCAGCCGGGAGGACGCGGAGGCCCAGGGTATCCGGGAGGGGGACCAGGTGCTGGTGGAAACCGCCTTTGGAAAGGAGACCTTCCCCGCCCATATCTGCAAAATGGCAAAGGGCTGCATCCACATCCCCTTTGGCGGCGGCAGTCCCTATATGCTGGGCGGCTGGAAGGAGGGCAATGTGAACCGCCTGGCCTCCATGCGCTACAGCGATCCGGTTTCCGGCTTTATCAGTTACAAATCCATTCCCTGCCGCATCAGAAAGGCAGAGGAAGCACAGCGGTAACGCTGCAAGAGCGAAACAAAAGAGGTGAGGAACTCACATGCAGGAGATCAAAAGGACCATATGCGACATCTGCGCTTCCAGATGCCCCATGGACTGTTATATTGAAGATGGAAGGATCGTATCCGTAGAGCCTGGACAGAAGGGCAGCGGCGCAAGCGGCCTCTGCTCCAAGGGGGCAGCTGCCCTGCAGTACGTTTACAACAAGGAACGGCTCCGCTATCCCATGGTGCGGACAGGCGAAAAGGGAAGCGGTCGTTTTGAACGGATCACCTGGGACGAAGCTTATGATCTCATGGCAGAAAAGCTGCTTCGGATCAGGGAAAACCATGGGCCGGAATCCGTTGTCTTTTATGCCGGCTATCCCAAGTGGTACCGGCCTGCCCTGCTGCGGTTTGCAAACGCCTTCGGCTCTCCCAATTTCTGCACGGAATCCAGCACCTGCTTTCAGGCCTTTGCCCTGTCCTGGGCTCTGACCTTTGGAGGAAGGCCCGCCATGCCGGACCTGAAAAACTGCCGCACCCTGATGCTCTGGAGCAGGAACCTGTTTCACTCCGATGTAGGCGCGGGGGTCATGCTGCGGAAGCTGCGGGAGAGGGGCGGAAAGGTCATCGATGTGGATCCGGCCAATACGGTGACGGCCTACGAATCCGATATCCATCTGGACCCCCTGCCGGGTACCGACGGAGCCCTTGCCCTAGGCATGGCCAACGTGATCCTTTCCGAAGGGCTCTGGGACCGGGAATTTGTGGAAAAGTATGTTTCCGGTTTCGGTGAATTCCGGGCCTATGCGGCCTCCTTTACGCCGGAACGGGTGGAACAGATCACAGGCGTGAAAAAAGAGCTTGTGGTGGAGGCAGCCAGGATCTATGCCCTGAACAAGCCCTCCGCCATCATGTTTTCCGCCTCACCGGTGGTGCATAACATCAACGGCCTGCAGAATTACCGGGCGGTGGAAGCCCTCATCGCCATTACGGGAAACTATGACGTACCGGGAGGCAACTGCCTTCGGGCCAGGGCCTCGGCGCCCCTCAACGAATTCGGCAGGGTGCTGCGGCTTACGGAGCCGGAGGCCATCGGCCAGCGGGAGTTCCCCGCCTGGTTCGACTGTCCCTGCCAGGAGGCCCAGTGTACCCGTCTCGCCCAGTATATCCAGTCGGAAGAGCCTTACCCCATCAAGGGGCTTTTCGCCATGGGCATGAATCACAGGATGTGGCCGAAGCCCTCCCATCTGGAAAGAGCCCTTGGAAAGCTGGATTTCTATGTGGATTCCGATCTCTTCATTACGGATTCCATGAAGACGGCGGACCTGATCCTGCCGGCTCAGAGCTTTTTCGAGCACGATGAGATCATAGACCCCATGGATGGACGGGTGATTCTGCGGGAGGCCGTGATTCCGCCTGAGGGGGAAGCGGAAAACGATATCGTGATGATCCAGCGGCTGATGCAGCGCATGGGACTTTCGGATCCGGTGCTGTCCGGCAGCTATGAGGACTATATGAATCAGATCCTCCTGCCTTCCGGGCTGCAGGTCTCCGATCTGCGGGGACACCCGGAGGGGCTTTATTCCGAGGAGACGGGCAGTCCGGAATACAGAAGCTTTGAAAAAACGCCCTTCAATACCCCTTCCGGCAAGATCGAACTCGCCTCGGAGGTGCTGAAGCGGTACGAAAAGAGCCATGGCTATCACGCCCTTCCGGTCTATCAGGATTTCCGGGAGCATATTCCGGAGGCATGTCTTCTGGGAAAGGAGCGGGAGGCGTTTCTTGCAGAGTATCCTTTGATCCTGAACGCGGGCTCCAGACGGCCCCAGTTTTTCCACAGCCGCACCTACCGCATGGCCTGGCTCCGGAATCTGGAGGAGGCGGCCCTTTTGGAGATGCACCCCTCTGACGCTGAGGCAAGGGAGATCCACGATGGGGATCCGGTACAGGTGGTTTCCAGCTGCGGCAGCATTTCCGCCGTGGCGGAGCTCAATCCCTCCTGCCATCCCGGCGTGGTGCGGTTCTATCACGGAAATCCCCAGGCGGATGTCAACGAGCTGATTCCGGAGGAATATCTGGATCCGGTTTCCGGCTTCCCGGGGTTCAAATCCTGGTTTTGTGAGGTGAAACGATACGCATGAAACGCAGAATTAACACGGATACGGAAAAATGCGTGGGCTGCCTGGCCTGTATGACGGCCTGCATCGCAGCCCATCATGACTGCAGCGAGGAAGGGGCCAGAAGCTTCCGCATCATCAAAAAGACAAAGGATCAGACGGGGACCTTTCAGAAAAACGTCTGCCTTTCCTGCACCCACTGCGGCGCCTGTATTTCCGCCTGCACCACCGGGGCATTGTACCGGGACCGGGAAACCGGGCTGGTGCTGTCTGACAAAAGGCTCTGCGTAGGCTGTCAGCGCTGTTCCCTGGTTTGTCCCCAGGCTGTGATCTTCTATGATGAAAACGGCAAGATCGAAAAATGCGACGGATGCGTAAACCGGATCCGGGAAGGGAGAACCCCGGCATGTATACAGACCTGTTATCTGAAGGCCATCACCATGACTACGGATATCTGATCTTAAGCGGTGGAAAAAACCGCCGGATGGAGGGACAGGTCAAGCTGTTCATGAAGGTCCTGGGCAAGACCCAGCTTCAGCGGCTCCAGGAGCTGATCCAGCATACGGAGTCCCTGCTTAAAGAAGCGGTACTTTTGGAAAAAGCTTCCGAAAACACTGTTTCTGAAAGCGCTGTTCATGAAAATACTGTGCATGAGAAAAAAGGCGCGCCACTGTGGATCTCTATCGGCGCAGATCCCCTGCCAAAAGAGGATCGGGAACGCTATCTTTCCACAGGATTGCCCCTGGTTCCGGATCTGTGCAGGGACTGCGGCCCCATGGGCGGGATCCTGTCAGGTCTTACGGCCTGCGGCAGGGAGGCCCTGCTGGTGCTTCCATCAGATATGTATGCGGCAGAGGAGGACATCCTGCTGCCGCTGTTGTCTGTTTATGAAAAAACAGGAAAGCCGGTCTTCTATGAGCAGGAAGGGCGGCCGGAGCCCTTTCCCGGCATTTATACCAAGGTTTTGCTTTCCGGCCTCAAAAAATCCCTGGAGGCAGGAAGGCTGGGGCTTGTGCCCTGGATCAGGGCCCTGGCAGCAAAAGGCCAAGCGCAGCTTCTGCCTCTTGCAGAAACCCGCTGGCACAATCTGAATACCCCAAAGGAGGTTCTGGAAATGGAAGAGCCCAGGCTTGAACTGGAAGAGGCATTTTACGGCATGGAGGCGCTGCTTAGGCCCATGGAAGAGACAGAAGAAGTCCCCCTGTCCGAGGCCCTGGGCCGTTTTCTGGCCAAGGATTACCTTGCCAGCCGTCCCCAGCCTCCCTTTGACCGGTCCCCCCTGGACGGCTATGCGGTGAGGACAGCTGACATCAAAGGGGCTTCAAAGGAACAGCCTGCGGTCCTCAGGGTAAAGGACAGATCCTATGCGGGAGAGGGCAGGCGGCTTTCCATCGGCCCGGGAGAGGCTCTGCGGATCATGACCGGCGCTCCTGTTCCAGAAGGAGCTGACGGGGTGGTGATGCAGGAGGACACGGATCAGGGGGAGCAGGAGGTACGAATCTACAAATCCTTAAAGCCTGGCCAGAATGTCGTTTTTGCAGGGGAGGACTATTCCGCGGGAGAAAGGCTCCTGCAGGCGGGAGAGCGTCTGTCTCCTTCCCGCATCGCCCTGCTGGCTTCCATGGGGGAAGACCGGATCGCCGTGACCAAAAGGATTCGCATCTCTCTTTTTTCCACCGGGGATGAGCTGGCGCTTCCGGGAGACCCCCTCAGCTATGGAAAGATCTACGATTCAAACCTTTACGGCGCAAGGGCCCTGCTGCAGGCGGCGGGAGAGGAGGTGGTGAGGGCGGAACGGCTTCCGGATACCCAGGAAGAGATCCTCTCCATGATCCGCAGGGCCCTTTCCGATTCCGACATGGTGATCACCACGGGAGGCGTTTCCGTGGGAGAAAAGGACCTGATGCCCCATGTGCTCAGGGCCCTTGGGACAGAGCTGGTGTTTTTCGGCCTCCGGATGAAGCCGGGGATGCCGTCAAAGGGCGGCCTGTTGCAGGAAAAGCCCATTTTCTGCCTGTCAGGAAATCCCGCAGCGGCCTATACCCAGCTGGAGCTCCTGATAAAGCCTCTGCTGCGGTACCTTCACGGAGCCAGGGAGCAGGATCCCTGGAACAGGACCCTGGCGGTGCTGCAGACCGACGTGGAAAAGAAAAGCCCGGGCCGCAGACTGCTGCGGGGGACGCTCCAGGGTGGCCGGGTATGGTTCCCGGAGGGGCGTTTTTCCTCCGGAAGTCTCTCGGGCCTTTCGGAAAGCAACTGCTTTATAGACATTCCGGCAGGCAGCGGCGCTTTAAAAAAGGGCGCGGTGGTTTCCGTGCTGCCTTTTTCCGAGGGAAACGAGAGCCTTCGGCCCTGTGGAAAAAGAAAGCCCTTTGTCTATGCCGTAAGCGGCTACAAAAACACAGGGAAGACGACCCTTATGGAAAAGCTGATACCGCTGCTTGAGGCGGAGGGGCTCAGGACAGCCTGCATCAAGCACGACGGACACGACTTCCTGCCGGACGTGCCCGGCACCGACAGCTTTCGTTTCCGGGAAGCCGGAGCCTTAGGCTGCGCCGTTTTCTCCGGGAGCCGCTTTATGCTGACAAAGGAGCAGGCCCTTACGGAGGAACCGCTGCTTTCGGCCTTTCCGGAGGCGGATATCATCCTCATAGAAGGCCTTAAGGACAGCAGCTATCCGAAGCATATCTGCCGGTATCCGGATGAAGATGACGATCCAAAAGAGGTGCTGAAGGACATCCTGGAACAGTACCGGAGGCATCTGGATAACGAAAAGAATTTCTTATAAAACAGTTTCCACTTTATAAGGATTTTTTATAAAGGTTACTTTGCGTAAACCGACCGGTCTTGGAAAAGCCCGAAAAACCGTTGGTTTACGCTTTTTGTTTGTAAACTTGTGTTACTTACGAGGACGTTCCTGTAAAAATGACTTGTTTTTTACGATTGACAGGAAAATAACTTTTTGGTATAACATCAACGCCTTCTGGTATTGAATAAAATTTCTCATAGAGAAATTATTTATATTTGTTTATATTTAGGGAGAAAAATCTATGGCATCAAAGGACAGCAAAGCAGCAATGCCTGCTGATACGGAAAAGCTGACCCGGCAGCAGCTCCGGGAACTGGAAACAAAGGAGAAGAGCAAGGGCCAGCGCATCCTGGACCGGTTCATCATAGCCCTTCCCTTTCTCTGCGGCCTTGCGGCGATCTGCGAATATTGCTTTATCCCCAATAAAAGCCCCAACGACAATCCCTATACCTATCTGGGGGCATTGATCGTCCTGGTGCTGGCTTATCTGTGCTATGGAATCTTTGCCGCCATGAAGCTCAGGGCGGGAGATAAGACGGTGATCGAAAAATACCGCTACAAGGCTCCCCTTTATGCAGCCCTTTTCCTGCTGCTGGCGGCCTACGATTATCTGACCCTCAAGACCGGCGTCCTGACCCAGCCCTTTGTGCCCTGCATGAATTACATCCTGAACATCGCATGGATCGATCGGGCATACCTGCTGGAATGCACCCTGCACACCCTGCGGCTTCTGTTCCTGGGCTATTTCATCGGTGTGGCTGTGGGCCTTGTGACCGGAATCACCTGCGGTTATTCGGAAAAAGCCCGCTACTGGGTAAATCCCATCATCAAGTTCCTGGGGCCGATCCCAACGGCTACCTGGATTCCCATCATCATGGTGGTGGCCACCTCCCTCTTCGGAGGCGCCGTATTCATCATCGCTTTGGGCTCCTGGTTTGCCGTTACAGTGGCCTCCATGACCGGCATCCAGAACGTGGACAAGTCCTTTTTTGAGGCAGCAAAGACCCTTGGCGCCAGCGAACGGCAGCTGGTGTTCCGGGTAGCCATCCCTCACGCCATGCCCTCCATCCTGCAGGGCTGCACCCAGGCCATGAGCTCCGCCTGCACGGCCATCATGGTTGCGGAGATGATGGGTGTAAAAGCGGGCCTCGGCTGGTATATGGCCTGGGCAAAATCCTGGGCCAGCTACGATAAGATGTTTGCAGCCCTGTTCATGATCTGCATCATCTTCACGGTGGTCACAAAGGTACTGGATAAGATCAAACGCCATGTGCTGCGCTGGCAGAACGGAGTGGTGAAATAATGGAAGCAAAAAAGAATGTGGTTCTGACACTTGAAAATGTATCGAAAAGCTTTGCAAAGGTGGAGACCGACGAGGTGACCCATGCCCTGAACTGCGTGGATCTGACCATGCACAGCGGGGAGTTCATCAGCCTGGTGGGCCCCTCAGGCTGCGGTAAATCCACCATCCTGCGGCTCATCGCGGGCCTCATCACCCCCACCACCGGCAAGGTGTGCGTGGACGGGAAGGAGATCACGGAGCCTTCTCCTGAGCGGGGCATGGTGTTCCAGAAGCCCACCCTGTTCCCCTGGCTCACGGTGAGGGACAACATCGGCTTCAGCCTGAAGATGCAGGGAAAGCTCAAGGGAAACGAGGATAAGGTGGAGCATATGATCGACGTCATCGGCCTGCAGGAATTCCGGGAGGATTATCCCGGACAGCTTTCCGGCGGTATGGCCCAGAGAGTCGCCCTGGTCCGCTCCCTCATCAATGAGCCGGATATCCTGCTTCTGGATGAGCCTCTGGGAGCCCTGGACGCCTTTACCAGGATGAACATGCAGGATGAGATCCTGAAGATCTGGCAGAAACGTGGACAGCTGGCCATCATGGTGACCCATGACGTGGACGAGGCCATCTATATGGGCACCAGGGTCATCGTTATGGATGCCAATCCCGGGCGGGTGGTATCGGATATCACCATTCCGGAGCCCTTCCCCAGAGACCGTTCCTCGGATTCCTTCGTCAGGTACCGCAACGAGATCCTGAACAAGCTCCATTACGGAGGAAAAGGGCAGAACGCCTGATTTTAAGACCGTCTGCTTGACCGGAAACCCCGGTTTAAGTCTATAAATTTTACATGCAAAAGGAGAGTATTATGAAACTTCATCGTTTGACCGCTCTGAGCCTGAGCGCAGCCATGGCCCTTACCGTGGCAGGCTGCGGACTTCAGTCAGAGCCTGCGGCAACCACAACGGCAGCACCGGCAGAGACTGAGGCTGCGGAAACGGAAGCAGCAAAAGCAGAGGCAGAGACCGAGGCTGCAGAGCCTGCAGCGGATGATCCGGAGCGCCCGGAGGCGGTTACTCCGGAGGATTGGGAGGCCATGAAGCAGGAGCCTGCTTTCGGCACCGAGCTCAACTATCTTTTCAACGGCGGCGCCTGCGTGTCAGCAAAGTATCTGGCAGAGGAGCTTGGCTACTATCAGGAGTACGGCATCAATGCCACCTATCTCCAGGGCGGTTCCGTAGTTGACACCGTGGGAACCGGAAAATGTATGTGGGGTACCGACCATATCGCTACCATGCTGGTGCCGGTAACCAACGGCGTGAATATGACCTTTGTCTGCGGCGCTCATATCGGATGTAAGTCCATCTTCGTGCCGGCTGACAGCGACATTCAGACTGTAGAGGATCTGAGAGGAAAGACCATCGCCATCCACGACGGCATCGGCGCTTCCGACCAGAACATCTGCTACCGTCTGCTGGACGAGTACGGTATCGATCCCACCACCGAGGTGGAGTTTTTGAACATCGAGGATAATGCGGCTACCGTCGCAGCTATGGAAAATGGCGAGGTGGACGCCACCATTTTCTCCGACTATTTCGTACTGGCAAACTACCGGGACGACATGCGCATGATCTGCTCCATCACCCACAGCCCTGAATTCCAGGATGAGGCCTGCTGCGTGACTGCCATGAACAAGGATTTCCTTGCAGAAAATCCGGTACATGCAAAGTATATCGTAAAGGCCATCAAGCGGGCGGGACAGTATGCGCGCCTCCACTCTGAGGATGCGGTTCAGCTGATGTACGACACCGACAAGATGACCGGTAAATATGAGGACCAGCTGGAGTTCTGGGATACCCTTCATTTCGGCCTTTCCGACGCCTTCACGGAGCAGTCCCTCCGGGAGATCGCTGAGGACTACCTGCGTCTCGGCATCATCACCAAGCAGGATCTGACCGCAGATCAGGTGATGGAGATGGCTTGGACCGAGGTTTGTCCGGATGAGGAGATCGAGGGCCTTACGGTAGGCGATCCGGTGGAGCCGGAGAACGCCGTGGTTCCGATCCAGCAGAAGGGAGAGGAGGCTTAAGCCTTTCTCCGCCATTAAACGGATAATTACCTAAAAGTAATTATAAAATTCCCCTAAATAACGGAAATGCCCCGTATGGAGCGGCAGCCTGTCTGCCGTCCCCAGCGGGGCGTTTTCATGTTCCAGTATATTTGAAAATTTTATATTTTCATTTTATTGGGTGGGTAAATTTGATATTTGTTATTTTTTGTCACTTAGCTACATATTTTTTATTTTCAATAATGCCTGCAAATCAAAGGATATTTATTTTTAAAGGTGAAAAACATGTAACTTATTGTTAATAATTGATGCCAAATGTACAGAATGAACAATAATTCCGATTTGCTATTTTTTTCATATTTTGTTATATAATCTTGTGCAACAAGCCAATACTACATAAGGAGGGGAAATGAGTAACAATATCTTCAGCGTAAGCTATTTTCTGGAGATCTTTCCAAAGGTCGTTGGAAAACTGGATGTTACGCTCTATCTCACATTGATCGCCATGATCTGTGCTTTGATTCTTGGTACGATCCTCGCGATCATCGCGTTCTACCGTGTTCCGGTGTTGTATCAGATTTCACGAGTCTACATTGCATTCATGCGGGGAACCCCGGCGGCTCCGCAGCTTTTTTTCTTTTATTACGGACTTGCGTTGATCAGTACAACCATCACAAATATGTCTGCCACAACTGCGGTGGCCATCATCATCAGCCTGAACATGGGTGCTTTCATGTCGGAAAGCATACGGGCCGCATTGATGTCCGTTGACGTGGGGCAGCGAGAGGCGGCGGCTTCTCTTGGCATGAACGGTCTGCAGACGGTGATCCGGGTGATCTTGCCTCAGGCGATTCGGGTGGCCCTGCCTCCTCTGTTCAACGACATCATCAACATTATTAAGATGACATCGCTGGCTTTTATGTTGGGCGTCAAGGACATCATGGGTGTCGGCAGATCAGAGGCTGCCCTTTCTCTCAGATATTTTGAGACCTATGCGGCCATCATGATCGTTTATTTTGTTGTGATCATGATCTTCAGCTTCTTCAGCAAAAAGCTGGAAAAGATCTGCAACGAAGCTTATTAAGTGAAAGAATATTTCTTATAAAATGGAGGACATGAAATGAAAAAACAGACAATCGCCCTGCTTCTGGCAGCGCAGTGCGGCCTTATGCTTGCCGGATGCGGCGCAGGGGAGAGCGCGGAAACAGAGGCTGCCACTACGGCAGCGGCAGAAGCAGAAGCAGCAGCTTCCGGTGAAGAAACAGAGGCTTCACAGGAGACTGATACAGAGAGCCGGAGCATCATTGTGGGAACATCCGGTACCTCAGACAAATATAGCGTACTGGACGATGAAGGAAACTGGACAGGCGTTGATGCAGATATCTGGAAGGAGATAGAAGAGCGTACCGGTTGGGACGTGGAGATCAAACAAGTGGATTTTGCCGGTACCTGGGGCGAGCTGGACAGCGGCCGCATTGATATTGCATCCAATTACTGGGCTGTCAATGACGAACGTAAAGAAAAATACTGCACAAGCATTCCCTATGCCTCCGATGTGCAGGTGGTAGTGGTTCCGGAGGATCGGACCGATCTGAATACCTTTGAGGACATTCGCGGCGCAAAGGTTTCCGTGGCACAGGGCCAGTCCGCCCAGTTCATGATTCAGGCCATCGCAGACCAGTATGATTTCGATGTGATCGTTTATGAAAGCGATGCGCTGCAGGATCTGCTGCTGGGCCGCGTGGACGCTACCGCCAGCAGCATCACCTATATACAGAACTACTGCGATACCCATGATGTCAAGGTGCATCAGCTGGAGGAGGATCTGTCCAAGGTCAATGTAGGCATGTATGCCCAGAAGACCGAAGAAGGAGAAGCGCTGATGTCAGATATCAACGCAGTTCTTCAGGAGATGCTGGACGATGGCACCATCGCTGAGATCACTGAAAAATATCTGGATATGGATATGACAGAGTTCATCATGCCGGAAGACGGAGCAGCGGATACGGAGGAAGCGGAAGCTTCCGAAGAGGCTGCTGCAGTTGAGTTTACAGACAGATCCCTTACCATCGGAACGGTAGGCGGAAGCAGCGGCTATAGCGTTCTGACCAGTGACAGCGATGAATGGAGCGGTGTTGATGGAGATCTCTGGAATGCGATTGCTGAGCGTACAGGATGGGATATTGATGTGAAACAGGTCGAATTTTCAGGAACCTGGGGAGAACTGGACACCGGCCGGATCGATATTGCATCTAATTTCTGGGCCATTACGGATGAAAGAAAAGAAAAATATTGTGTTTCCATTCCCTATGCTTCTGATGTACAGCTGATCGCCGTTACAGAGGATCGGACTGATGTCAACAGCTTTGAGGATCTTCGCGGAGCAAAAATTGCAGTTTATCAGGGTCAGTCAGCACAATATTCGCTTCAGGCCATTGCAGACCAGTATGATTTTGAAGTGATCGTATACGAAGATTCTAATGCAGCCATGCAGGATATGCTCCTGGGCCGTGTGGATGCCTATGCGGCCAATATTACCTTCTTTGAGTTGTATGAAAAGAATTTTGGCACAAAGGTACACACCCTGGAGGAAGAGCTTTCCCATGTCAATGTAGGCCTTTACGCCCAGAAGACCGAGGAGGGGCAAGCTCTGATAGATGAGATCAATATCGTGCTGCAGGAGCTTCTGGATGACGGCACGATCTCTGCCATCTGCGATGAGTGGCTCGGCGTTGATCTGACCCAGTATATTACAGAAGAATAATCTTGCAGATTGATTGAATTATGATTGATACAAACATTTTTGACAAAGAAATCAAACGAAGCGGAACCAGCTGTATCAAATGGGATTTTATGACAGGGGGAGCGGATCCGGAAAAACTGCTGCCATTTTCCATCGCAGATTCAGACTGGAAAACTGTCCCTGAGGTGATCGATGTCCTGCAGGAACGAGTTGCCCATGGAATTTTCGGTTATTCAGCGCCTGGGAGAGGATACTATGAGGCTCTGGCGCACTGGTACCGGCAACGCCATCAGGTTGATCTGAAAAAGGAATGGATCGTGCCGACGGCTGGCGTGGTCCCCTCCATCAGTCTTGCAGTCATGCTTTTTACCGGCCAGGATGATGGTGTGATCCTACAGCCGCCGGTATATGATCCCTTCTACTCCGTGATCGAGGCCAATCACAGAAAAATCCTCTGCAACGATCTGAAACTGACAGAGGAAGGCTATCAGATGGATTATCAGGATCTGGAGGAAAAACTCCGGTCCGGCGCAAAAATGCTGATCCTCTGCAATCCCCACAATCCGGTGGGACGGGTATGGAGGCGGGAGGAACTGGAAGCCTGCGCAGCCCTCTGTGAAAGGTATGACGCCATTTTGGTTTCAGACGAGATCCACGGAGATCTGGGGCTTTGCAGAAACGCTTATTTCAGTGTAGGGAGGTTGGAAAAGTACAGGGACAGGATGATCATCTGCACAGCGCCCAGCAAGACCTTTAATATCGCAGGGCTTGGAGTCTCCAATATCATCATTCCGGATGAAAGGCTTCGCAGCGCATACAGCAGCTGGCTTCAGGCGCGATACCAGACCGGATCGAATCTGCTGGGAATGCTGGCCTGCCAGACCGCATATGAAAAAGGTGCCGACTGGGTCGATGCTGAACTGCGGTATCTTTCCGAGAACTATCTGTTCCTGCGGGAATACTTTGAAAGACGGATTCCTTCTGGAAAGGTCGCAGATCTTGAGGGAACTTATCTGGCATGGATCGATTTTACCAGCCTGAAAAAAAGCAGCGATGCCCTTTGCAGCCTTTTTTCGGAAAAAGGGGTCATCGTAAACAGCGGCGCCCATTACGGAGCCAACTATGACGGATTTATCAGGCTTAATTTTGCTTGTCCCCGCGGTCAGCTGGAAAGAGGACTTTCGGCGATCGAAACGGCTGTGAAGGAAGAAGTGAGGTAACAAAATGATTCAAGTAGATCATCTCTATAAAAAATTTGACGAAAACACCGAGGTATTAAAGGATATCAACCTTCATATCAGCAAAAATGAGGTGGTGTCGATCCTCGGACCTTCCGGAACCGGAAAGTCAACGCTGCTTCGCTGCCTGAATTATCTCTGCGTACCGACAAAAGGTGTAATTCGGATCGGGGATACCACCGTCGATGCAGAACACCATAAAAAAAGCGATGTCAGGGCTTTGCGCAGGCATTCCTCCATGGTCTTCCAGAACTATAACCTTTTTAAAAACATGACGGCTCTGCAGAACGTCATGGAAGCCCTTATCCAGGTACAGAAAAAAAGCAAGAAAGAGGCGGAGGAGCGGGCGATAGAGCTTTTGGAAAAGGTGGGAATGGCGGATCGGAAGGATTTTTATCCTTCCAAGCTTTCCGGCGGACAGCAGCAGCGCGTCGGCATTGCAAGGGCTCTGGCTGTTTCCCCTGATGTGATTCTCTTTGACGAGCCTACTTCGGCCCTGGATCCGGAGCTTGTAGGCGAAGTGTTGAATACCATTCAGAAGATCGCTGAGGACGGAGCGACCATGATCCTTGTGACCCATGAGATACGTTTTGCCAGAGAGGTTTCCTCAAGAGTCCTTTTCATGGATGAGGGAAGGATTGCAGCTGACGGCAAGCCGGAGGATATCATTTCTCACCCCCAAAATCCAAGACTGCAGCAGTTCCTGAAGTATTTTGCCCAGACATAAAGGGCAGAGGGGAGAGGATTACCATGATCTTCAACGGAAAAGATGTACAGGATTATGTGGTTTCCCTTAGGAGGGCCATACATGAACGGCCGGAGCTTGGCCTGAAGGAGTATGAGACCAGCAGGCTCATACAGGATGAATTGACAAAGCGGAACATCCCTTTCAAGCTTTTCGGAGATACGGCAGTCATTGCAGAGATACAGGGAGAAAAAGAGGGAAACGGCGGCTGTGCCGCTTTGAGAGCCGATATGGATGCGCTTCCGATTCAGGAGGAAAGCAATCTGGAATACGCTTCAAAAAACCAGAACGTCATGCACGCCTGCGGACACGATGCTCACACGGCAATGCTTCTGGGAGCGGCCCGGCTGCTTTCTGAAAACCGCCGGTGCTTTTGTGGCAGGGTCCGTCTGATCTTTGAACCGGCAGAGGAATTTGGCGGTGCAGGAGATCAAATTGTAGCGGCGGGCTATCTGAAGGATGCGGAAACGGTTTTTGCAATCCATGTGATGCCGGATCTTGCGGCGGGAAAGATCTCCGTAGAAGCAGGCCCTCGGATGGCAGGAATCGGCGGACTGAAAGCCGTGTTCCATGGAAAAGGCGGACATGCAGCGCTGCCGCATCAGAATACGGACTGTGTGCTGGCAGCGGCAGAGGCCCTTGTGAGCCTGCAGGCCTTTGTAAGCCGGGAGATTGACGCAAACGATGCAGTCGTGGTATCAGTTCCATATTTTCATGCCGGAACTGCAGGAAATATTATGCCGGAGACGGCGGAATTCCGGGGCTGTGTGCGGTATTTCGATCAGGCTCTTGAGCCAAAGATTTCTGAGGGAATCAAACGAATCATCTCCAGGACGGCGGAAGCCTTCCGCGTCGAAGCAGAGGTTTCCGTGTCTTTCGTGGGACCGCCCTGTATCACAGATGCTGCCTGCAGCGTCATTGCAGCCGAAGCTGCCAGAAAGGTGATGGGGGAAAGCGCGATCAGTCTGAAGCGCCAAGTTCCGACCTCAGACGATTACGGCGTCTATCTGCAAAAGGTTCCTGGTGTTTATGCCTTTTTGGGTGTTGGGAATCAGGAAAAGGGAGCAGTCTATCCGCTCCACAGTCCAAAATTCCGGCTGGATGAGGACGTACTGGGAGCAGGAAGCGCAGTGATGGCTCAGTATGTCTTGGATTTTCTTGAAAAATAAAATAAGAGGCCGGCATTAGGCAAACGAAAAACTCCTGGGCACATAAAGTCCAGGAGTTTTCAAATAAAAGAGATATGATTCAATTCGGAACAAAATGATTATCTGAAGTGCAGCTACACGCGAAGGGACCACTCGGAGCAGTCGATGACCCTGGGAGAGAGGGCCTCATAGAACTCCGGCTCGTGGCAGATCAGCAGCAGGCTGCCCTTGTAGGCCCTAAGGGCGGTCAGGAGGGCTTCCTTGGCGTCCACGTCCAGATGGTTGGTGGGCTCGTCCAGAAACAGCACGTTGCTTTCCCGGTTCATGAGCTTGCAAAGCCTGAGCTTGGCCTGCTCCCCGCCGGAAAGGACCCGCACCTGGCTCTCGATGTTTTTGGTGGTAAGGCCGCATTTTGCCAGGGCAGCCCGGCATTCGTACTGGGTAAAGGACGGAAATTCCTCCCACAGCTCCTCGATGCAGGTGTTGGAGGAGGCCTGTACCTCCTGCTCAAAGTATCCGGGGAACAGATAGTCCCCCAGCTCCACGCTGCCGGAAAGGGCAGGAATCTTGCCCAGGATCGTCTTCAGCAGGGTGGTCTTGCCGATGCCGTTTGCCCCCTTCAACACCAGGCGCTCTCCCCGTTCCATCCTAAGATCTATAGGGCGGGAGAGGGGCTCTTCATAGCCGATGACAAGTTCCTTCGTTTCAAAGATCAGCTTGCCGCTGGTGCGGGCCTCCTTAAAGCGAAACTCCGGTTTGGGCTTTTCCCTGGTGAGCTCGATGCGTTCCATTTTGTCCAGCTTTTTCTGCCGGGACATGGCCATGTTCCTGGTGGATACCCGGGCTTTGTTCCGGGCCACAAAATCCTCAAGCTCCGCGATTTCCTGCTGCTGCCTGCGGTAAGCCGCTTCCAGCTGGGATTTTTTTGCGGCGTAGACCTCCTGGAATTTGTCGTAATCCCCCACATAGCGGTCCAGGCGCTTGTTTTCCATATGGTAGATCAGGTTGACCACGCTGTTTAAGAAGGGGATATCGTGGGAGATGAGGATAAAGGCGTTCTCATAGTCCAGCAGATACCGCTTGAGCCATTCGATGTGCTGGACGTCCAGATAGTTGGTGGGCTCATCCAGAAGGAGGATGTCCGGTTTTTCCAGAAGGAGCTTGGCCAGCAGTACCTTGGTGCGCTGGCCGCCGGAAAGCTCTGAAACGTCCCGGTCGAGGCCCAGCTCATCCAGCTCAAAGGCCCGGGCGATCTCCTCCACCTTTGCGTCGATCATGTAAAAATCGTGGGAGAGGAGCAGTTCCTGGATGGTGCCCAGCTCCTCCATCTTTTCCGCCATCTCTTCATCGGAAAGAGCGCCGCTGCCCAGATCGTCGCAGATGGCGTTCATATCCTTTTCCATGTCAAAGAGAAAGGAAAAAGCACCTTTCAATACGTCCCGGATGCTCTGGTTCTTTTCCAGCACCGTGTGCTGATCCAGATATCCCACCCGGACATTTTTCGCCCATTCGATCTTCCCCTCGTCGGGCACGAGCTTGTCGGTGATGATGCTCATGAAGGTGGATTTTCCCTCGCCGTTGGCTCCTACGAGACCGATATGTTCCCCCTTTAGAAGGCGGAAGCTCACGTCTTCAAAAATAGCCCGGTCTCCAAAGCCGTGGCTTAAATGTTCTACGTTTAAAATGCTCATGTGACAATTCCTTATAAACTCATAATCAATATTCCGGACAGGCCGCACCGCGGCCATAAGCTCCGTAAGCATACCATACGGAAGGAAGCGGGTCAATCGTCAAAAAAAGAACCTGTGGAAAAGGTGCGGAGGAACCGGCATCCCCTTCCAACAGGTCCTTTCTATAAAGAAAAAATGAGTGTAAGCGTATCAAGAAAGCATCTCCAGGAACGCCCCAAGCCTTGTGGCGATCTGGCCCTTGTCCGCCTGAGAGTAGTCAGTCTCCAGACCCAGATAGGGAACGCCCTTTTGTTCCGTGACATAGCGCTTTACGTTGTAGGCTTCCACATTGAAGGTATGGCAGGCCTGGAGGATCACCTCCACCACGCCATCCACCTGAAACTCGTCCATCAGCTTTCCCATCATCTCAAAGCGAGGCGCATTGGGAGACATGACGGAGCAGGTGATATCGATGTATTTTTCTGCCAGGGCGGTGTAAACGTCACCGGTTTCCTCCACCTTCTGCATCTGGGTGCGGATTCCGCCGCAGGTGTCGATGAGAACGATATCGCCTCCAAGCTCCTCGATGGTCTTTAAAAGCTTGTCCCGGACGCCGCCGTTGGGGCAGCCGGTGACCATGATGCGGGGACGGTCCGAGGTCTTTCCTTTTCGTTCCGTTTCCCAGTAATGGAGCACCTCTCTGGTACGTTCCTCAAAGGACCGGATCCGGTCGTTGATATCAAAAGTAAAGGCGGAGGCGTCTGTCTTTGTGCCCATTTCATAGCCGCTTAAGGCAGGGGGATCCAGCTTGCCAAGCTCCAGATAGGTCTGAAAGGCCACACGCTCCCGGTTTTTTAGCCTGATGGCCTCCCGAATCTGATCCTCGGTGATGGTGATGTGATAGAAGTCCTCCAGCTTTTCTTTGAGCCGGATGATCTCAGACCTCCATGCGGCCACGGCGGCCTCCCTGGGCTCCCGGCTGTTGGGAAGGCTCATGACAAAGGTCTCTTTGATCTCGTTCATGAGCTCGAACATCTTTTTCTTGCCGTCGCAGGTGGTCTCTCCCACGACGAGATCGGAAAAATAGAAATAAGGGCATTTTTCCGTCAGGGCAAAGCCGTAGCTGGCCTTGATGAGGGGGCAGAGGTTTCTGGGGAGCCTGGTCTCTCCTGCGGGGATGGGCTCCTCGGAGTTGGCGCAGAGGCCTACGGGAATGGCTCCTGCGGCATAGATCAGCTCTGTAGGCACATAGGAGCAGAAGATGCCTACCACCCGTTGGCCCTTGTCCTTGAGCTCCTTCAGGGCCAGAAAGCCCCGCTGTCTGGCCTCGTCATAGGTTTCAAAATTGTCTGGAAGTTTTTGCATAGCGAATATTTCCCTTTCTTTTTACCATCGCCGCCTGTCCAATGGCTGTATTTAACCCAGCATCTCCAGGAACGCCCCAAGCCTTGTGGCGATCTGGCCCTTGTCCGCCTGGGAGTAGTCCGTCTCCAGACCCAGATAGGGCAGTCCCTTTTCCTCGGTGACGTAGCGTTTTACGTTGTAGGCTTCGATGTTGAAGGTATGGCAGGCCTGGAGGATCACCTCGATGACGCCGTCCACCCGGAAATCATCGATGAGCCGTCCCATTTCCTCGAAACGGGGCTTGTTGGGAGACATGACGGAGCAGGTAACGTTCAGATATTTCTTTGCAAGCGCGTCGTAAACGTCGCCGGTCTCATCCACCTTGTCGATCTGGGTGCGGATGCCGTTGCAGGTGTCGATGACCACGCAGTCGGCGCCCAGCTCCTCCACAGCCTTTACGATCTTGTCCCGGACGCCCATGTTGGGGCAGCCGGTGACCATGAGCCGGGGACGGTAGGATTCGGTTCCTTTGATATTTTCCTCCCAGTACTTTTTCAGCTCCTCCGTGCGGGCCGCAAAGGTCCTGCAGCGCTCTTCGATGTCAAAGCTGAAGCCTGCGGCGTCGGTCCTGGTACCCATCTCATAGCCGCTGATGGCGGCGGGATAGAGCTTGCCCAGGCTCAGGTATTCCGTCATGATCTCGCGCTCTTTGTTTTTCATGCGGATGGCTTCCCGAATCTTGTCCTCGGTAATGGTGATGCCGTAGAAATCCTCTAGCTTTTCCTTGAAGCGGATGATCTCGCTGCGCCATTCCTTTAAGGCGCCGGGATAATCCCGGCTGTTGGGCAGCTTCAGCACATAGGTCTCCTTGATCTCATTCAGCAGCTCGAACATCTTTTTCTTGCCGTCGCAGGTGGTTTCTCCCACGATAAGATCGGAGTAGTAGAAATAGGGGCATTTGTCCGTCAGGGCAAAGCCGTAGCTGGCCTTGATGAGGGGGCAGAGGTTTCTGGGCAGCACGGATTCAGCCGCCGGGATGGGCTCCTCGGAGCTGGCGCAGAGGCCGCAGGGCACTGCGTCCGCCGCATAAATGATCTCGCAGGGCACATAGGAGCAGAAGGTGCCGATGACCCTTTTTCCATTGTCCTTCAGCTCCTTGACCTTCATGAAACCGGCCTTTCTGGTTTCGTCATAGGTTTCAAAATTATCCGGTAATTTCTGCATGTCTTTGTTTCTCCTTTTCCATGGATATATGACAGTTTTCTTTTTCCGTTTTGACCGGCGTCCTGTTTTATCAGGACGTTGTCCGTGTCGCGCTCATCTTATTGAACTTGGGCCCGTTGGCGGCTGCGGCGCTCCCCAAGCTTTTTTGCCGTCATGGCTGCTCCCAAGGCTCCGGCGTACCGGCCTTCGGAGGAATTTTCCACCGGCTGTCCCAGACGGTCGGAGAGCAGGGCGGCGAAGTAGCTGTTGCTGCTGAGTCCTCCAGTCAGGACGATCTTTTCCGCAAGGCGCTGGCGCTTGCACATGGTGGCCACCTTATTGGCCACGGAAGCGATGACGCCGCTGGCGATATCCTCCCGGCTGCGGCCCTCCGCAATATAGCTGATAACTTCGGACTCTGCGAATACAGTGCAGAGGGCGGAGATGGGGATGGGCTCCCCGGCCTTTGCCAGCTCGAACATCTCCTCGATGTCCACGTTGAGGCGGTTGGCCATGACCTCGATGAATTTTCCGGTGCCTGCGGCGCATTTATCGTTCATGAGAAAGTCGGATACCAGGCCGTTTTCCACCAGGATCACCTTGGTATCCTGACCGCCCACGTCGATGACGCTGACAGCCTTTTCCTTCTGGAAGAGGAGCTGAGCGCCTTTGGCATGGCAGGTGATCTCCGTTACCTGCTTGTCGGCAAACTCCACAGCCTCCCGGCCATAGCCGGTGGAAACCACCAGAGTGTTTTTTTCATGTTCCTCTGTATCCTGCACATAGATTCCTTTGTTTTCCAGAAGCTCCGCAATGTGCTTTGCGGCCATGCGGCTGCTCCAGCCCGTGGGGATCACAAAGCGGTCAATGGCTGCGCCGGTTTCATCCAGCACCGCGATCTTGGCTGCAGTAGAGCCGATATCGATTCCTGTATAATACATCATGACAGTCTCCGTTCTTTTTTTCATATATGAAATAAATTATACCATTTTTCTTCTGCCATCGGTGAAATATTACGTTTTTTTATGGATGTACAGGGGGTTATAAAGAAATATAATAACAGTGAAAAACGAAGCCCAGATGATTGACAGATGAGATGAAAAGGATATAATGAATGTATTGAAAAATTTTTCATAACAAGAACCTTCCAAACAACAAGGACAGCTCTTTATGATGGTGGTTTCATAAAGGGCTGTCTCTTGTTATGTGGAAGAGAGGCAGGGGCTTCAGGGGTCCTTCCTGAGGCGTACCGCATCCCTTGCCATGCGCCGCCGGTCGTCCTCGATGGCGGCATAATGCTTTTTTGTGGTGTTGACGTCCGCATGTCCAAGCACGTCCGCCACCAGATAAATATCCCCGGTTTCCCGGTACAGGGCGGTGCCGTAAGTGCTGCGGAGTTTGTGGGGTGTAATATGTTTCAGGGGGGCTGCAGAGCGGGCATATTTTTTCACAAGGTTTTCCACGCTGCGGACGCTTATACGCTTTTGCTGCAGGGAAAGGAAGAGGGCGTTTTCGTGGCCGCTTTCCGGAATGGTATGCCGCCGTTCCTCCAGGTAGGCGGAAAGCGCTTCCCGCACCTCGTCGCCGAAATAGACAGTGACCTCCTTGCCTCCCTTCCGGTGGATGCGGACGCCGTTTTCTTCCATGTTGAGATCAGAAAGATCGATGCCCACGCATTCCGATACCCGCATGCCGGTGCCAAGCAAAAGGGAGAGGAGAGCGGTGTCCCGGACTCTGGTTTTCGCATGAAAGCTCTGCTGGCGCTTGGAGAGATGGGCTCCGGTATCCGCCTCCGCCAGGAAACGATCCATTTCATCGTTATTGAGCCGCACGATCTCTTTCTGGTGCAGCTTCGGCAGCCGGACCCTGGCGGCGGGATTGGATTGAATCATTTCGTTGTTGTAAAAATAGTTGTAAAAGGACTTTAAGGAGGCGATTTTCCGTTTGATGCCGTTTTCCCGGTTCACCACGACCTCGTCCTCATTTTCAGCAGGGCGGTATTTCAGATATTCCATGTATTCCTCCAGATCCTGGACGTTGATCTGTTCCAGGTCCTGGATCCGGAAATCCTGGATGCTTTTCCTGGTTTTCCGGAATATGGGATTTTCCGTTATCAGGAACTGAAAAAAAACATGCAGATCGTAGGCATAGGCCAGACGGGTCCTGGACTGGGTCCTGGGCTCAATGCCCCGGAAAAACTGCCTGCAGAAAGGCGGAAGCCCTGCGGTCAGTTCGGTGAGACGGTCGTAATTCTTTTTATCCTGCTGCTGGCTGTAGGAGAGCGTTCGTTTCATGTGAAATCATTCCTCCGAATATCGTATATTTGGTAGGTCGGTTCTTGTCGGAACCTCATTGTATTTTATTTCTATTTATTCGCAAAACACAGGTTTAACGAATAGTTTGTGCGAAGATCCAGGCAGATAAAGGTTCAACAAAGCCCTGGATCTCTGCGATATTTCCTTTGTTTTCCGAATAGTTCCCATGTTTTCTACATTATACTATCATCAGAGGCAGGATTTCAACGTCCATTTTCCGAAAAAGGAAATTCCGGAAAAAAAAATACAGGGCTGTTCCCGAGCCCTGTATATTTGAAAGATATTTTTACGATCCAAAGATAAATGTTTATTCCAGATTGAGACGGCGCTTCAGGATGTAATGGGTGGGAAGCATCTCCAACAGGAAGAACACAGCCTGCCCCAGGATCAGCATCCAAAGCACCATATGTGCCATCAGGACTGCGCCGGACTCCATATTCTCCTGAAACCCTATAAAGAGTCCTTCCGGAAGCAGGCTCAGGCTGCACAGCATCCCGTAGCCCAGAAGGCTTGTGAGAAAGGCGATCACCACATAGCTGATGACGGACCAGACCACCCGGTTTTTCCGGAACAGCTGTCCGACGGACATGCTGAGATAAAAATGATAGATGACGGAAAGTGCCCACAGCACGCCTGCGAAAAGCAGCTCCAAAAGGAGCAGCGCCGCGTGAGGCATCAGCTCCGGCGCTTCTCTCATACCCTCTGATACCCCATGAATGACTGCGCCGGGCAGGGATATCAGGGCTGATACGAGGTCGAAGCCTGCCAGGATGCACATGGACAGGATCGCCGTAAAGCAGGACAAAAAGCAGATCACAAGAGCCACCAGCGCCTTGGAAAGAACCAGCTGCCATACCCTTACCGGCAGGGTGAACATGAGATACCCCTCTTCTCCCAGGAGCCCATGATAGAAACGGCCCACCAGCGCCACCACCGTAATGGCGCAAAGGGCGACCAGGAGCCCGAAATAGACAAAGGCGCTGAGGGTCTGCAAAAGCCCCAGTACGTTGTCCGGAAGAGGCCGGTTCGTCCACAGGATATCCCTATACAGCAGGTAATTGATGGCGGCTACCGCCAATATGGCCACATAGACCGGAAGCATTTCCCGGATCATGGCGGTCCATTCGTATTTAATGAGCTTTCTCATCATGGGGCACCTCCTTTACAGGTATGACAGAAAAGATCTCCCGGAACAAGGCGTCTACGGATTTTCCTTCAGACTCTCGAAGATCATCCACCCGGTCCCGGCGGACCACCTGGCCATCTTTGAGGAAGATCACCTCGTCCAGGATCTTTTCCACATCTGAGATCAGATGGGTGGAGATCAGCACCGTGGCTTCCTCCGAATAATTTGTCAGTATGGTCCTCAGGATAAAATCTCTGGAGGCGGGATCCACCCCGCCGATGGGCTCGTCCAACAGGTACAGCCGCGCCCTGCGGCTCATGACCATCACCAGCTGGACCTTTTCCCTGGTGCCCTTGGACATGTTTTTGATCCGGGCCTTTTCGGCGATTCCCAGGCTGTCCAGCATGCTGCGGGCCCGGTCCGGATCGAAATCCCGGTAAAAATCCTGAAAGAAATGCATCAGGTCCTTTACCCGCATCCAGTCCGCGATATACATCCGGTCCGGCAGATAGGAAACCAGAGCCTTTGTTTCCGGTCCCGGCGCTGAGCCTGCGATGTCGATGCTGCCCTGATCCGGCTGCAATAGTCCGTTCATGAGCTTTATCAGCGTGGTTTTTCCGGACCCGTTTGGTCCCAGGAGACCGATGATCCGGCCCGGCATTAGCTCCAGATCCACCGCTGAAAGCGCTGTGGTCTTTCCAAAGCGCTTTGTAACGCCCTTTATGACTGCAAGTCTTTCTTCCATACTTCCTCCTCTTCTGCTTCCGTTTCGGAAAGCACCTGCCGGACCTCCTCAGGGCTGTATCCAAGGCCCTGCATGCGTTTCAGAAAGGCCCTGGCCTCTTCCCTGGCCTTTTCCCTCCGGATAGCCCGGATGATCTCCATATCCTCTGTCACAGATCTTCCTGCGGTCCTGTTGGTGAGGATCACGCCTCTGCCCTCCAGCCCTGCAAAGGCCCGCTGCATGGTGTTGGGATTGACCCCCGCCTCCGCCGCAAGCTCCCGCACCGAGGGAAGACGGCTGCCAGGCGGAAAATAGCCCGACACCACAGCGGTGAGAAGCTGTTCCTCCAGCTGCAGAAAGATGGGACTGTTATCGTTGATCTTCCACTCCATCTCCGCTTCCTTTCCTGTGTGTTCCCGTCAACTGTATTATTGACTTAATACAAGTATACAGCCATAAGAAAAAAAGTCAAGGGAACCGGGAAAAAGAAAGGATGATTTAAGGAAGCCGGGAAAACAGAGAAACAGAAAAATTTCTGAAAAAACAAAAATTGCGGTTTTCAGGAGCACCGCAATTTTGTATAATGCTTTCAGTTTGTTTACTGCAGGAGGAAAAGGGAATGGAGCTTCAGAAATTACTCAGCCTGACCAGAAAAGGCATCGACACCTATCAGATGATCCAGGAGGGGGACCATATTGCCGTGGGGGTGTCCGCCGGAAAGGATTCCCTTTCCCTGCTGTATGCCATGAAAGCCCTCCAGCGCTTCTATCCCAGGCATTTTCAGCTTTCAGCCATCACCGTTGACCTGGGCCTGGGAAATCTGATCCTGGAGCCCGTGAGGGCCCTCTGCCAGGAGCTGGGGGTCCCCTATCACGTCGTCACCACGGATATCGGGGAGATCCTCTTCGATAAAAGAAAAGAGACCAACCCCTGCTCTCTCTGCGCCAAGATGCGGAAGGGAGCCCTGAACGACAAGGCAAAAGAGATCGGCGCAGGAAAGATCGCCTATGCCCATCACCGGGACGACCTCATCGAGACCATGCTCATGTCCCTGATCTTCGAGGGCCGCTTTCATTCCTTTTCGCCCCTTACCTATCTGGACCGCACAGGGCTTTATGTGATCCGTCCCTTCCTCTTTGTGGAGGAGCGGGACATCATCAGCTTTGCTAGGGAGATGAAGCTGCCTGTGTGCAAAAATCCCTGTCCTGTGGACGGCAACACCAAGCGCCAGTATACCAAGGAGCTTCTGCAGCAGATCTACCGGGAAAATCCCGGCGCAGACAAACGGCTGTTCCACGCCATCCTGGACGGGAACCTTTCCGGCTGGCCGGAGGCGATCCCCCACCCCAGATATCAGAAATGAGCAACAAGATATCAGACATGACTAAACTCAAAAAAGTTATATTGCGAAAAAGCCAGGCGCCGCCTTTTACAAAGGGGAACGCCTGACTTTTTTACTTTTTAACGGTAGATCAGCTGACCGTCGTTTACAGTCTGGGCATCCAGCACGATGTGATCGTACACGGAAAGGCCGTAGCTGGTATTTTTCTTCACGATGCAGTAATCGTTGGCCTGCTCCAGGACCTCGATCCGTTTGAAGACCGCATAGCCCTTGTTGATGTTGTAAACGCCCTCCAGAGGCTTTGTAGGGCCGATCTGATAACGGTCCTCTCCCGCTGGGCTTCTGACAAAGTCGCCGGAATGCAGGGGGGAATCCTCCTGGGTATCGATGTAGCAGTATTCCTCATCGATGTTGTAGAACTCCGGGGAAACGAACTCGGAGGCGGTGCCTGTCTCGGAGATCACCTCCTTCAGGAAGCCCTGGGAGCCGTCCTCGGCGGTTTCCAGATAGGAAACAGGAATCACACAGAAATCCTTTGAGGTGATGGATTTTTCCGGAATCTTGAGGCCGGAAACGTCGCTGGTCACAACCTCGAAATCCACATAACGCTGGGAAGTGAACTGCACCAGATAACGGGTCAGGGTCAGCTGTCCGTAATCCCCGCCGTCGGCCCCTTTTACCTGGGAATAATCCGCCAGGGTGGTGACGCCGGTGTCCGGAAAACGGATGCGCAGCTGGTTTTTCCCGGAAAACTCCCGGATGTCGCTTTCCGTAAGGGGAAAGACGATGTTCCAGATATCCGAGGTGATGAGCTTATAGACCGGTTTTCCAGCCTCGATGAGATCCCCTGATTTGGAGATGGTCCGCTGGTACTGTCCCTTGTCAAAAACAGCTGCCGTCACATCCTCCGGCGTAAGGGCCTCCATGCCGTCGATGGAATAGGAAACGATGCCGGATTTTTCCGAAGGATAGGAATTGAACACGATGCCCTGCTCCCGCAGCTTGTCGGAAAGGGCGCTCATGGCGTTGAAGTTGGAAAACTCCAGCACCTGGGCGTTCAGGGAGGAGCTCAGGTCATAAAGGGCGCTGAAATCCTCGTCAGAATAGGAACCGGTATAATTTGACAGCATGGAACGCAGCTCCGCCACGTCTCCCTGGCTGAGGGCGTTGACCTCCTCCGGATGCTCCTGGAGGTACTGATTGAGGCTGCCGGTTTCGTCTACGGAATAGACGCTGGTCCCCTTGGCAGTCTTCTTTCCGTCGGGAATGTAATAGTTCAGGTTTCCGCTGGCGGCGGCGTTCACTACTTCCTCCTGCCGGAGGATCACTCCGCTGTAGGTGTGTTCCTTCACGATGCTGCCCTCTTCCACCTCGTAGAATTTGACCTGATCCCGCTTGAGGTAGGAAGAGACGCTAAAAACAATGTAGACAGCGATCAGGAAGAACATGAGCGTGCCTACATTGATTTTAAACTGCCTGCGCAGCTTGATTATTTTTTTGTTTTTCTTTTTTTTCGGAGCCATTCGTTTCTGTTACAGAACGATACTTACGTACTTCTTGCACTCCTCCGGAAGCTCTTCCGCATCCATGGAAACGCTTACGATGAAGTTTACATGATACTTGTCTGAAAGCTCTGCAAGCTGATTTACGGAAGCGGTGATATCTGCGCCGTAAAGGTTTGCGATCTTCAGGTAGCTGTCAAGGAACATATACTCCAGATCATGATCCTGAGAAATTACACCGCTGATGAAGCCGATGAAACCGTCCTCGGAATTCACAGGGAAATTGCTGACGTTGATGAGACGGATCTTGTTCGGCAGCTCATACATATGCTGTGAACTCTTGTCAAGGTATACGACGCTTCCGTTTGCTTTTTTGACTGCCTCGTCGGCTCTCTTCAGAAGCTCCTTCGTTTTGCCTTTGCCCTTGCTTCCAACGATTAACTCTATCATATCTCTCCTCCTAAGATGTATGTGTCTTTGTATGTAAATTATATTACAGGATGCGTTCTTTCGCAAGCTTTAATTCCGGGACTTTTCCAACAGGGTATTCATTCCCGTATAAAGCTTGTCGTAGCTTCCGGACTTGAAGATGACGGAAATGTAATCCTTCCCGTCCTCCGCCGTCTCCGCCATCACCAGGCAGTAGCCCGCAGCGTTGGTGTGGCCCGTTTTGCCCCCCTGGTAGCTCATGCCGGAGGGCAGCTGGTATTCGCCTCTGATATACAGGTTGGTGGTCTCCCAGCTGATGGTCCTGGTTTCTCCGTCCGCCCCCAGCACCTCCGCATCGTGGGAAGTGGTGGCGATGATATCCCGGAAATCCGGATTTTTCATGGCCGCCTGGAAGATCAGGTACATGTCGTAGGGCGTGGTGTAATGATTATCATCCGGCAGGCCGTGGGGATTGACGAAATGGGACTGGGTGGCCCCAAGCCGCAGGGCGGTCTCGTTCATCATCTCCGCAAAGGCCTCCTCGCTGCCTGCGATATGCACCGCCACAGCCGCCGCAGCGTCGTTTCCGCTGGGAATCATTAGTCCGTACAGCAGATCCTGCAGGGAAAGCTGGTCTCCCACCTTGAGGTCTGCCATGGAAGAGCCGGAAACGGTGATCCGGGCCTCCTCCGGGACGGTGACGGTATCCGAAAGGTCTCCGTGCTCCAGAGCCACCAGACAGGTCAGGATCTTTGTGGTGGATGCGGGATACACCCGGTCGTAGATGCCCTTCTGGGAGAGCACCTGACCGTCATCTAGGGAAAACAGGGCGAAGGACTCCGCCTCGATCCCCTCTGCCTCCAGTTCCTCGTAGTTGCCGGGGATGCAAAGATCGCTGGCAAAGCCCTTCGCCAGATAGGCCTCTCCCGGTTCCATCTGAGAAAGGCTCAGATTCTGCAGATCGTATGGATTTTTCAGATTGACGCTGCAGGCGCACAGCGGTACGCACAGGCACGCTGCCGCCGCTGCAGCAAGAAAAGACTTAAATTTCACGCCACTCAAGATCTCCGTTCTCCAAAGCCCTGATCAGAAGCTCCGCCGTCGCCAGATTGGTGGCGATGGGAATGTTATAGGTATCGCAGAGCCGTACCACATTGTTGACGTCCGGCTCATGGGGATTCGGCTGCTGGGGATCCCTCAGAAAGATCACCATATCCAGGCCGTTGTTCGTGATCTGCGCCGCCATCTGCTGCTGGCCCCCCAAATGGCCGGCAAGATATTTGTGGACCCGCAGGTTGGTGACCTCCTCGATCAGTCTGCCTGTGGTTCCGGTGGCATACAGCTCGTTTTTCGATAGGATTCCTCTGTAAGCTATGCAGGAATTCTGCATCAGCTTCTCTTTTGAATCATGTGCGATCAAGCCCACCTTCATAAACCTTCTCCTTTCGCTCTCCGCACCCCTGCGGAAAGCACTG
>CALWLA010000021.1 GCA_944381405.1 uncultured Lachnospiraceae bacterium
AGGGCGCAGGCCGCCCCGGTGCAAAGGAAGACTGCGATTCGCTCCATCCGGGAAAAGGTCCGGCTGCTTTTCTCTCCCCTGAGGACGTACAGCAGCAGAAGCCCCACATACAGGGGCCAGAAGCCCCGGAATTCCGTATAGCCGTTTACCAGATGCCCCATAAAGGTGGTGCAGTCCGCTCCAAAAAAGCTCTGAGGCAGCCACCGCAACATCTGGGACAGCAACAGCGCCAGATAACCGAAGGGGTCTGCCAGGATATAGCCCACCTGGGATACCTCCGAGGTCTCTCCGCCCCGCAGGTCTCCGGTTTCCGCCGGAGCCACCGCCGTGGGCAGGATAAAGCTTCCGATCAGGAGGGCAAACAGTCCCAGCACCGCCGCCCGGTAAAGCCCTCTGCCCCTGGCTGTAGCGAAACGGTTGCCTGGAATCAGGAGAGCCAGCAGCAAAAGGGGCGCATAAACCGCCTTCGGCAGGCAGCCCAGGAAAAAGGCCCCCAGCATCAGCGCTGCGTTTTTGGAATCGAAGGGCCTTCCCGCCTCCTGCCAAAGGGCCTTAAGCCAGGCGGCGATCCCCAGAAACAGGCAGCCGGTGACAAAAGGATCATAGGAGAAGGTCGCCGCCAGAAACACGTTCTGGGGAAAAAGGCCGATCAGAAGCATCAGATACTTTCCCACCGGCGTTTTCCGGATGGCCGCATACATCAGTCCCGTATAGCACAGCAGATTGCCGAGCCTGCCCAGCAGGATCAGCATGGGCCAGGACAGGGACAGCCCCTTGGCAAGCTTTACAAAAAGAGCCATGGACAGATAAGCCGGCGCCCGGTTCGGCAGCACCTGAAAATCCGGCGCATTTTCTCCGCTTTTATAGTTTCCGTGATCGGAAAGATACCGGTCAAAAAGCTGCATCTCCTCCAAGGCCCCCGGCTGGGTATTGGGATCATTGTAATCCGTGACCATCAGCTGATTTACCACCGCATCGGAAATATGCAGCGTTCCCGGCAGGCTGGCAAGCTCCATCACCGCCTGAAGGTGCGTTTCCTCATCGTATCCCACCTTGTTCCTGGGAAGGCAGACCGCCATAGCAGTGCCCAGGGTCAGCATCACCAGCAGGAACGCAAGCTCCGGTTTTTTCCAGAGTCTCTTTGCCAGAAGCCAAAGAAGGGCCAGGCAAAGAACCGTCATAAAGACAAACAGGCTCAGATAGGGATTGAACTGCAGCTCATTTTCAATGCGGAAATCCGAAAAGGAGATCCGGGACAGATCGTATCTGGGATAGGTCTCCTTCCGGCTTTCGATCTGCTCGTTGCTGGCGCTGTCGTTATAGTCCCCCGGAGGCACCGCCTCCACCAGAAGGGACTGCACCCGGTCCTCCACCACCAGATACTGTTCCCTGAGATATGCCGGATTTCTGTCAATGACCGTGTAGCTGCCTCCCTCTGCCAGGCTTACGGTTTCCTGCAGGGTCAGGGATCTGGTTCCGGCAGGCACATACACAAAGGGCTCTCCCTCTGCGGTCTGGATACCGATCTCCCCGGAAATGGAAAAGGCGATCCGGTCCGCATAGCGGCCGGACAGCTGCTGCGGATCCGCCACCTGGCTTACGCCCCGTTCCTCTGCCGGAAGGGAAAGCACCCCTGCGTTATCCCGGCAAAAAGCCAGCAGCACGCAAAAAACGGCGGCTAAAAGCGCTGCCGTGATCTGCAGATACAGCTGTTTTTTTTCTTCAGCCATCAATCCGTTCTGTCCTCTGTCTTCCTTTGTTTTTCTGTATCTTTTCACCGGTTATTTCCGGTTTTCCTCCGCCATCTGGGCAAAGAGGGGTTTTAACGCCGGATAAAGGGTCCTGAATCTCTGATAGCCCTTTTCATAGGCCTCTGTCAGAGCCGGATCCGGCAGCACGGTTTCTCTGACGCGGCAAAGTTTTTCCGCAGCTTCCGGAACGCTTTCGTAGGCCCCGTCTCCCACCGCCGCCAGGATCGCCGCTCCAAAGGCCGGTCCTTCCTCGTTTTCCGGCACCTCTACCGGAAGATTCAGGATCGAAGCCGCGATCTTTTTCCAGAGACCGCTTTTCGCGCCGCCTCCGCAGATGCGGGTATGATCCGGCTTCACGCCCAGGCCTCTGGCCACCTCCAGGGAATCCCGCAGGCCATAGATCACGCCCTCCAGCACTGCCTGGGCCATTTCCCGTCTGCCGGTATCGGCGCTCATGCCGATAAAGGCGCCTCTTGCCGCAGGATCGTTATGGGGGCACCGCTCTCCCATCAAATAAGGAAGGAAGTATACCGGGTTATGCCCGAGTTCCCGGATGCCTGCCTGCTCCTGCTGGTTGTCTGTGGCCTCGATCACCTGCTCCATCCACCATTTCCAGCAGGAGGCTGCGCTGAGCATGCAGCCCATCAGATACCAGCCTCCATCGGCGTGAGCGAAATTGTGCAGGGCGTTGCCCGGCACCTCATGATAGACCGCAGATGGAATCAGGATCGTACCGCTGGTGCCAAGGGAAAGGTTGCAGCCGCCGGTGCCCACGGTGCCTGTGCCCACTGCCGCCGCCGCATTGTCCGCAGCCCCTGCGGCGATCCTGACGGTTTCCGGAAATTCCAGCGCTTCCGCCAGATCCTTTTTCAGGGTCCCCACCACCTCAAAGCTCTCGCAGAGCCTGGGCAGCATCTCCGTTTCCAGTCCGCAGAGCTTCAGCATCTCCTGGGACCACTGTTTTTTCTCCACATCCAGCAGCAATGTGCCTGCCGCGTCGGAATAATCCGTGCAGAAGCTTCCTGTCATCCGGTAGCTGAGATAATCCTTTGGCAGCATGATCTTCCGGATCCTGGAAAAATTCTCCGGCTCATTGTCCCTGACCCAGAGGATCTTCGGGGCCGTAAAGCCTGCAAAGGCGATATTTCCGGTCCAGGCTGCCAGCTGCTCCTTCCCGATCTTTTCGTTCAGATATTCCGTTTCTTTGACCGTGCGCCCGTCATTCCATAAGATCGCCGGACGGATCACCCGGTCATCTGCGTCTAACGCCACCAGGCCGTGCATCTGGCCGGAATAGCTGATGGCAGCGATCTTCGACCTGTCGCAGTCCTCCGTTAATTTCCGAAGCCCGGTCTTGGTTTTTTCATACCAGTCCTCCGGGTCCTGCTCCGCCCAGCCGCTTTTGGGGAAGGACAGGGGGTATGCCTCCGTAACGGTCTTAAGCACCCTGCCTGTTTCATCCATCATCAAAAGCTTTACGCCTGAAGTTCCAAGATCGATTCCGATATAATACATGGTTTCTCCTTCCCCGCGGGTCCGTTTTTTTTCTTTATATTATAGCAAAGTCCACCGGCGTTTTGAACCATTCCGGATAAAATGAAACTGAATTATGCACAAATATTTCCGCCGGTCTCTTTGTTTAAATCCAAAAATTGAACAAGAAACACAAAAATGTGTATGTACTTTTGTGAAATTTTAGACTATAATAGATAAAAGAATAGGCAAAGGCCTATTTGGATTATCATTCTTTAAGGGAGGATCAATTATGAGGAAAACAAAGATTTGCGCTTTAGCGGCTGCTTCCGTTATGGCCCTCAGCCTGGTTGGCTGCGGCGGCGGTTCCACGGAAGAGACCACTACTGCTGCAGCAGCTGCTGAGACCGAGGCCGCAGAGGCAGAGGCTGAAGAAGCTGCACCGGCCGAGGAAGTAGCCAACAAGGATAAGCCGCTTGTATGGTACAACCGTCAGCCTTCCAACAGCTCCACCGGCGAGCTGGACATGGCTGCCCTTTCCTTCAACGAGGACACCTACTATGTAGGATTTGACGCTAACCAGGGTGCTGAGCTCCAGGGTCAGATGATCAGAGACTACATCGAGGCAAACATCGACACCATCGACCGTAACGGCGACGGCATCATCGGTTACGTTCTGGCAATCGGCGATATCGGACACAACGACTCCATCGCTCGTACCAGAGGCGTTCGTTCCGCACTTGGTACCGCAGTTGAGGCCGATGGAAACATCAACAGCGATCCGATCGGAACCAACACCGACGGCACTGCAACCGCAGTACAGGATGGCACCATCGAGGTAAACGGAACCACCTACACCATCCGTGAGCTCGCTTCTCAGGAGATGAAGAACTCCGCAGGTGCTACCTGGGATGCTGCAACCGCAGGTAACGCGATCAACACCTGGTCCGCTTCCTTCGGCGATTCCATCGATGTAATCGCTTCCAACAACGACGGTATGGGAATGTCCATGTTCAACGCATGGTCCAAGGACAACGAGGTTCCCACCTTCGGTTATGACGCAAACGCTGACGCCGTTGCTGCAATCGCAGAGGGCTACGGCGGAACCATCAGCCAGCACGCTGACGTTCAGGCTTACCTGACCCTTCGTGTTCTGCGTAACGCACTTGACGGCGTAGACGTTGACACAGGTATCGGCACCGCTGACGAGGCAGGCAACGTACTTTCTGACGACGTATATGTATACAATGCAGACGAGCGTTCCTACTACGCTCTGAACGTTGCAGTTACCGCTGAGAACTATCAGGATTTCACCGATTCCACCAAGGTTTACGAGCCGGTTTCCAACCAGCTTGACGCAGCAGAGCATCCCACCAAGAAGGTATGGCTTGATATCTACAATGCAGCAGATAACTTCTTAAGCTCCACCTATCAGCCGCTCCTTCAGAACTATGACGATCTGCTGAACCTTGAGGTTGAGTACATCGGCGGCGATGGCCAGACCGAGTCCAACATCACCAACCGTCTGGGCAACCCGAGCCAGTATGATGCATTCGCCATCAACATGGTTAAGACGGACAACGCAGCTTCCTATACGGCACTGCTTAATCAGTAATTTAGAACCCATTCAAGTTTGAAATGGCTGGTTATTAGGGAGAAGCAATTCTCCCTAATAACCTTATTTGGCAAAGAAAAGACGATCATATCAGATTGAAGGCTGAAAAGATCAAATACATAAACAGGGGTAAAAAGAATGGCAGATAAGAAAGATGATATCGTCTTATCGATACGTGGTATGAGCAAGTCCTTCGGCCGGAACAGGGTGCTGGATCATATCAATCTGGAGGTAAAACGGGGAACCGTTATGGGCCTGATGGGCGAGAACGGCGCCGGAAAGTCCACCATGATGAAGTGCCTTTTCGGTACCTATCAGAAGGATGAGGGCACGATCTTTCTTGACGGCAAGGAAATCAGTTTTTCCGGACCAAAGGATGCGCTTGAAAACGGTATCGCAATGGTTCATCAGGAGCTGAACCAGTGTCTGGAAAGAAATGTGATCGACAACCTGTTCCTTGGACGCTATCCGGTCAACTCCATGGGAGTCGTAGACGAAGGCAGAATGAAGAAAAAGGCGTCCGAGCTTTTCAGAAAGCTTGGCATGACCGTAAACCTCACGCAGCCGATGCGGAACATGTCTGTATCCCAGCGGCAGATGTGTGAGATCGCCAAGGCAATCTCGTATAACTCAAAGGTGATCGTTCTTGACGAGCCCACCTCCTCTCTGACCGTACAGGAGGTTGACAAGCTGTTTGAGATGATGCGTATGCTGAAGGAGCAGGGTATCGCCCTGATCTATATCTCCCACAAGATGGATGAGATTTTTGAGATCTGCGATGAGATCTCCGTGCTCCGGGATGGTAAGATGGTCATGACAAAGGCCTCCAAGGACACCAACATGAACGAGCTGATCGCAGCCATGGTCGGACGTTCCCTGGAGAACCGTTTCCCGCCGGTGGACAATACACCGAAGGATGTCATCCTCTCCGTGCAGCATCTCTCAACAAAATTCGAGCCTCATTTGCAGGATATCACATTTGACGTAAAGGAAGGGGAGATCTTCGGACTCTACGGCCTGGTAGGCGCAGGACGTACAGAGCTTCTGGAAACCATCTTCGGCGTCCGGACCAGAGCGTCGGGCCGCGTATATTTCCGGAACCGTCTCATGAATTTCAACAACGCAAAAGAAGCAATCGAGCATGGTTTTGCCATGATCACTGAGGAACGAAAGGCGAACGGACTTTTCCTGAAGAGCGATCTGACCTTTAACACCACCATCGCAAATCTGGAACAGTATAAGTCCGGTCTGGCGCTCTCCAATACGAAAATGGTAAAGGCCACCAACAACGAGATCAAGATCATGCGCACCAAGTGCATGGGTCCCGACGATATGATCTCAAGCCTCTCCGGCGGTAACCAGCAGAAGGTCATCTTCGGAAAATGGCTGGAGCGCAGTCCGCAGGTATTCATGATGGACGAGCCCACCAGAGGTATCGACGTTGGTGCAAAATATGAGATCTACGAGCTGATCATCAACATGGCCAAGCAGGGAAAAACGATCATCGTTGTTTCCTCTGAGATGCCGGAGATCCTGGGTATCACCAACCGGATCGGCGTTATGTCCAACGGACGGCTGTCCGGTATCGTAAACACCAAGGAAACGGATCAGGAAGAGCTCTTGAGACTCAGTGCAAAATACCTATAATAAGGGAGATTGATAGATATGGCAAACGAAAAAATTCTTACGGCTGAGCAGGAGCTTAAGCTGCGTCAGCCCATCGACGAATATGTCGGCAAGATCCAGAAGCAGATCGACAGCCTGAGAGCGGATGGAACCGACATGGTGGTTTCCCTCCAGAACGATATCGACGTTACGAAAAAGGATCATATCTTCACGCAGGAGGAGAAGGCCGCAAAGCTCAAGGAGCTTTCCGCAGCCCTGGAAAAGGCAAAGGCTGTAGAGGCTCAGAACAAAGCCGAGGTATCCAAGCTCATCGCAGATGCGGAGGCCTATATCAAGGCGCACTTCGACAAGGAATACTATCAGCCTGTCATCGAAAGCTGCAAGCAGGAAAAGATCCAGGCTCAGGAAAAATATAAGGCAAGGGTTGCAGAGCTGGAAAAGCAGCATCAGGAAACCGTTTCCAAGCTCACGGATCATCAGGAGATCAAGGACGAGAACTATGTTCACAAAAACCGTCTCTTCGATGCAAAGATGCAGCTGGAAAAGGACAACCAGGCTGCCAAGGATCGGCAGCACGCCGCCTTCACCTACAAGTATCATCTCATCGACATGCTGCGCATGTCCAAGTTTACCTTTGCGGAGTCTCTGGCAGAGAAATGGGAGCATTACACCTACACCTTTAACCGCAGAGACTTCCTGCTGAAGAATGGTCTTTACATCGCCATCGTGCTGATCTTCATTCTTCTGTGCGCCATCACGCCGGCCATCAAGGGCGTTCCGCTGCTGACCTTCAACAACGTGCTGAATATCCTGCAGCAGGCTTCCCCGAGAATGTTCCTGGCCCTTGGCGTAGCCGGTCTGATCCTCCTGGCTGGTACCGACCTTTCCATCGGACGTATGGTAGGTATGGGTATGACCGCTGCAACCATCATCATGCACCAGGGAATCAACACCGGTTCCGTGTTCGGCCACATTTTCGACTTCACCGGACTTCCGACGATCGGAAAGATCTTCTTCGCGCTGCTGGTATGTATCGTGCTCTGCACCTTCTTCACCACCATCGCAGGCTGCTTCACCGCACGGTTTAAGATGCATCCCTTCATCTCCACCATGGCCAACATGCTGATCATCTTTGGTCTGACCACCTATGCCACCAAGGGCGTATCCTTCGGTGCCATCGAGTCCACCATTCCCAGCATGATCATCCCGAAGCTGAACGGCTTCCCCACCATCATCCTGTGGGCTGTGGCCGCAGTGGTGATCGTATGGTTCATCTGGAACAAGACCACCTTCGGTAAGAACCTGTATGCCGTAGGCGGCAATGCAGAGGCTGCAGCCGTTTCCGGTATCTCCGTATTCAAGGTAACTGTAGGTGCTTTCATCCTGGCAGGTATCCTGTACGGCTTCGGTTCCTGGCTTGAGTGTATCCGAATGGTAGGATCCGGTTCTGCCGCTTATGGACAGGGCTGGGAGACTGACGCCATCGCTGCCTGCGTAGTCGGCGGCGTATCCTTCACCGGTGGTATCGGTAAGATCTCCGGCGTAGTGGTAGGTGTGCTGATCTTCACCGCACTGACCTACTCCCTGACCATCCTGGGTATCGATACCAACCTGCAGTTCATCTTCTCCGGTATCATCATCCTGGTAGCCGTAACCCTCGACTGCCTGAAGTATGTTCAGAAGAAGTAATCCGCAGAGACGGAAACTGTCAAAAAATTGAATTTGAATGCCCTAGGGCAAAAAAAACGGCTGAGGCGCTGCTGCACCTCAGCCGTTTTTCTATGAAGGGGTTATCAAAAAGCGAGCCTTTCTCCGGCTTTCCTGGGCATGGCCTTCATCTTTCCCTGATTTTTCCTGGGACGTCCTAAATCCCCGAAGGCATAAAAGTCCTGTAAAAGAGCTTCTCTCAGCCAGTCCCTCCGCAGGCCTTCTCCGATAAAAACAGCTCTCGATGCTTCCTCCATGGAGGCGTGTTCCGTGATCGTATATTGCCCCTCCACCACATCAAAGCGCAGCCGGCTGTTTCCTGCGGGAAGGTAGCCCTTGGCCCTGACGATCTTGCCGAAAACCCCTGAAACGACTCCCGTAAGAAACAGAACCAATTCTCTTTCTCCCGCAAGCCTGACACCGGTAAGCCCCAGATGCTCCGGGGCTGGCCCTTCCTCCCCTTTCTCCGGCCCGCTGCCGGAAAGGGGCGTTTGAAGCAGCTCCTCCCAGAAGCTGTCCGGTTGCTCCCTGTAATGGCTCTGGAGGATATTCGCTCCCGGAGCAATCTCCCGGATCATGGAAGAAAGTCTGGATAACGTCTCCTGATCCAATCCTTCACACTTGGACAGCACAACGGTTCCCGCAGCCGTAAGCTGATCCCTGCAGATTTCCGGATAATCCTGCAGCATCCTCGGAAGATGCTTTGCATCTGCCACCGTTACCGGCTGCAGCAGCGAGATCCGGTCGTACTGGATCTTCCGAAGGTTCTCCAATATCCGGCTCAGCATCCCCACTCCGGTGGGCTCCACCACCAGATATTCCGGATCCACCGCATTGGCGATGGTCAATACAGAGCTTGCGAAATCCGCCTTTACGGAACAGCAGATACACCCCTCCGTCATTTCCCAGATTTTCAGATCTGCGCCAGCCTCCTGCGCCTCTTGTTTCAAAAGGGAGCCATCTACATCGATGGCTCCATACTCGTTTTCCATGACCGCAAAATCCTTCCCGGTCCGTTTGGCCAGCTCCTGAATAAAAGTTGTCTTTCCGGCTCCCAGAAAACCGGATATGATCAGGATCTTCATGGTCTGTTCCTTTCCGGGCCTTTGGGCCCGCTGCTTCTGCCGCGGTTTTAATCCGCGATCTTTACCACCGGTTTGATCAGATCCGCGGGCTTGTCCCTCATCAGGAACAGAGCCTCCTCCAGATGCTCCCAGCCCTCAAACACATGGGTTGCCAGAGGATGTACGTCCAGCCTGCCGGAAGCTACCAAGGCTCCCAGTTTTTCCATCCTCAGGCGGCCGCCGGGCATAAGCCCTCCGTTGATCTGCTTGTGGCCCATGCCAACGCCCCACTCTGCTCTCGGAATGGAAATGTAGGTTCCCTTTCCCAGGTAGTTGACATTTCCGATCTTTCCGCCGGGCTTTAAGGCTTTTACTGCCGGTTCAAAGGTATCCACGCTTCCTCCTGCGATCACGACCTTGTCCACGCCCTTTCCACCGGTCATGGCCAGCACCTGCTCCTCGATGGGACCGTCCTTGTAGCTGATAAAATCCGTTGCGCCGTAGCCCTTGGCTGCCTCCACGCATTTCGGCCGGGTTCCCACCGCGATGATGCGGGAAGCGCCCCGCAGGTTCGCGCCTGCCACAGCCATGAGGCCCACCGGGCCGATACCGATCACCAGCACCGTATCTCCGAACTGGACATCGGCCAGTTCAACGCCGTGGAAGCCTGTGGGAACCATATCGGAAAGCATGCAGGCGTCCACCGGTGAAATATTTTCCGGAAGCAGCGCCAGGTTGCCGTCCGCATCATTGACATGGAAATATTCTGAGAAAACGCCGTCCTTAAAGTTGGAGAATTTCCAACCTGCCAGCATGCCGCCTGAATGCATGGCGTATCCGGCCTGGGCCTCCAGGGAGTTCCAATCCGGCGTAATGGCGGGAACCAGAACCCGGTCTCCGGGCTTGAAATCCTTTACCAGCTCTCCGACCTCTACGACCTCTGCACAGCATTCATGGCCGAGAATCATATTGTGCCTTTCCCCAATGGCGCCCTCCCACAGGGTATGCACGTCCGAGGTGCAGATCGCCACTGCCAGCGGCCGGCAGATCGCATCCTGGGGACCGCACTTGGGCTTTTCCTTCTCTATCCATCCAGATTCTCCGATTTTCAGCATTGCATAACCCTTCATAATGATTTCCTCCATTTTTTGATAAGCTTTCCATAGATTGCCGTTGCTGCTTTATGGTTCTCATTATAAGGGAGCTGCCGCTTGCAGGTCTTGTTCGTTTCTCCAAATCCTACCATTGTTTTTGTTTGATTTTACAAATATCTGTTGCGGTTTCCGGATGCGTTTCGTAAAATAAAGAAAAGTACAGGAAAGGAGGCGTTCCATGTCCCCCTATCAAAAAATGCCATCCGACCGGCTTCTGAAAGCAAACTGGATTTTGTCTGCCGCTATGGAACAGGCCAGTCTCCACAGCATTATGGAGGCTGCCAGCCAGATTTTCCAGAGCCCGGTCATCTATGTAGACGACCATTTCCGCATCATCGATTCCAGTCCAAAGGATCCGGAGGCCATTCCAGAGCTGCGCTGCATGGTCAAGGATTGCTGTCTGAACGAGCAGGTCATCTGGCAAGTGCTGAAGGAATACACCGACGCCGGAAACGACTTTTACGAGCCCTTCTATATTCCTGAAGGGATCTGTTCCGGAGAGCCCCTGCTGCTGGGAGAGGTGGTACAGAATGGCCATCTGCGGGGACACCTTATGATCTGCATCGGACAGCGCCCCTGCGGACAGGAAGAACTGCAGCTGGTTTCTCTGATCCTCAAGGCTCTGGTTCTGCAGCTGTCTGTCTCCAACGGCAGCGCCCGGGATCTTTGGGGCAACGCCATGTCACAGCGCCTTCAGGAGCTTTTAAACCCCGGAACGCCGGACCACGTTGCCAAAGCTGCTGCTGCGGCTCTTGCCGCCAACATTCCAGGACGTTACGCCATCCTGGTGGCCCCCGCCATCCACCGGACGGCCCAGCAGGCCTCTGCCGCAGTCCTTGTAGCTCAGCTGCAACAGCAGTATCGCAACGCGGTTTTTCTCTATCATTCCCATGCCTTTGTGGTACTTCTGGGAGAAATCCGCTATTCTGCTGCAGAACCGATCCTGCGGCCGGAAAATAACTGGCTTTGTGAAAAGCTCTTTTCCTTTTTTGAAGCCCAGGGGCTCACGCCCGGCCTCAGCAACAGCTTCCAAAACCTGCTTCGGCTGCGGGACCAGTACCATCAGGCCCTGATCTCTGCCAGGCTGGCCCAAAGGGGGCTGATCAAAAACCGGGCCGTTTTTCTGGACCTGATGCCCCTGCCCATGTTTTCCACCCTGTTGAAGGCCAAGCTGGGGCCCGCCTTTATCCACCCGGTATTTTTCCAGATCCGGGACTACGACCGGAAATATGCTACGGACTACGAGAAAACCTTATGTCTTTACCTGCTGCACCTGCGGGATAAAGAGCAGACCGCCGCTGCCCTGCACGTCCATAAAAACACCCTTCAGTACCGTCTCACGCGAATCGGAGAGCTGTTTTCCGTTCCACTGGAAAACACCCAGACCATGCTGAATCTGCTCTGCAGCGCCCTGCTGCTGTCCCTGGAGCCAGCTCTGGGAGACCGGCCAAAGGAATAAGCGTGCCCCGCGGCGCAGCAATGCCTGCCGGTCAGGACCTGCAGCAACCTGGCGCAGCAAGAAAAGGACAGTCCGATACTGCCGGACTGCCCTTTTCTTCTTTTCTCTTTTCCCGGTCGCCGCCTCCTTTTTGAGGCTTTCCTTTCAGGAAGCTTTTCTTTCCTCTCTGGCGATGGCTTCGTCCAGATGCTGCAGCATCCGTTCCTTGTCTTCCGGAAGCCGTCCCCTGGTGCGTACCTCGATATGATCGTGAAAGCCGTCGTAGCTCTCTACAGGCACCGTCAGAAGCTGCAGGAGACGCCGTTCCTCCATCAGGTTCTCCAATTCCCCTGAGGGCACGAAGATGCCCTTTTCCACGTCCCTGTAAAGAGGCGCGCTTTCATGATGGAAGATGGTAAAATTGATGATGCGCCTGGGACCGGTACGGTTTAAAAACTCCGCCGTTCGTTCCGCGTTTTCCAGGCCCTTTCCTGCACCGGCCAGTCCTGTCATGATGTGGGCGTCAAAGCTGATGCCCGCCTGCTTCATCCGGGCGATCTGCTCATAGGCTTCCGCCACAGTATGGTCCTTTTTCATATAGGCCAAAAGCTCATCCATGCCGCTTTCAATGCCAAGATAGAGATCCTGGATGCCCTTTTCATGGAGCAGGGCAAGCTCCTCATCGCTTTTTTCCGCAATATTCGTCACCGTGGAATCCATGCCGATCTCCCGGCAGTCCGGAAAATATTCATGGATCATATCGATGATCTGCAAAAGCCTCTCCGTGGGAAGGCCGAAGGGATTTCCGTCCCCCAGAAAGATCCTTTTCGGATTGCCTCCCAGGCCCTTTACCCGCTGAAGCTCTGCCCGCACCTCCTCCAGAGGAAGTACCCGGAACTTCAGGTGCTTGAACAGCGTACAAAACCGGCAGCGGTTGTAGGCGCAGCCTACCTCCACCGGAAGCATAAAGGACGCCCGTTCCATAGGCGGCCTGCAGATCTGTCCCTCATATTCCATACGTCAGCCCTCCTTTTTGTTTTATTATAGCATACTTTTATCCCCGAACCAAAGAAAAAGAGCCCCCTTCCTAAGGAAGGGAGCACGATTTTATAAAGGAAGCTTGCGCTATTTGATTTTTTATCCTTACAGGATCCTGCGGATGGAACGGATCGTCTTGTAGTCGGCGTTGGAGATCTTGATTCCCGTTTCCTCCGTGCTGGCATGCACGATCTTGCCGTTTCCGATGTAGATGCCTACATGGCCGCTGTAGCAGATGAGATCCCCCGGCTGAGCGTTATTCAGGTCAGTGCCTACTCCGGTGCCCTCATGGGCCAGCTGCGCGGAGCTGTGAGGCAGGGACACGCCGAAGTGCTCATAAACCGCCATCACGAACCCGGAGCAGTCTGCGCCGTTGGTGAGGCTGGTTCCGCCATATACATAAGGATTACCGATAAACTGCTGTGCAAAGCTCGCCACCTGCCGTCCTGCTGCGCTGCCCTGCTGTGCTGCCGGGCTGCTGAGCTGTATGGAAAAGCTGCCTGCCGCCGTCGGACTCTCGGAGATCACCGCCGTCTCCGTTGCTGCCACGGAGCCCTGCACCTGCACCGGACCACCGCTGATGCTGTGCGCCGCTGCCACCTCTGCTACGACCACTGCCCCAATGCCTGCCACTTCCGCCGCCGGCACCTCTGTGATCATCACCGCCTCCGCTGCCTGGGCCTGAAGGCCCTGGCCTCCGGACACCGCCAAAAAGAAACAGGTTCCAAATATTGCAATCAGTTTATTCTTCTTCAACCGTCATCCTCCTGATTCTATCAAAACAACGTCTCCAGTATACCTTATTTCTACGGAGGAACGCAAGGCCTTAATCTCTACGATCTTATTACAATTTCCTGAAATCTGTATTTTTGCCATACAACAGGCCTCTTTTGCTGTTATCCGGCTGCTCTGTCCGTCTTCCGGCGCGGCTGCGCAAAAAAACAGCGCCGGTATAAAACCGGCACCGTCTCTTTTTTCCTTAGTCCTTCAGCTGGTACTCGTCGATCAGCTGCCGCATATGGTCCGCACCCTGCATCAGGATCACGTCGTCGTCGATCACGAGACAGGGAATCCCCACTCTGTGCTCCTGGCGCACCTGGGCAAACTCCTCTCTGGTATCCCGCAGGGTCAGGAACATCTTCAGCTTTCCCACGCCCTCGCAGACATCCACATATGCGTATTTGATATTGTTTTCGGAAAGAACCTCTTTCACTGCCGGACAGCCGCCTCACGTTGCGGTTCCGTATAAAATCACCTTTCTCATGTTTTCCATTCCCCTTCCATTTTGAAATGCCAGAACTGCTTTTCCGGCAATCCATTATAGCATCTCTTTCTGGAAAAGTCACCGGGATTTTCGTGGGCCCCGGTCTTTGATCAATCGTAAATGCTCTCCACATCCCACTCCGTCACATTGCCGGTGGCTGCGTCGATCTCAAACTCATATTCCATCTCATTGTAATAGAAGGAGCCCTCGTATACGGTGCGTCCGTCGTCCCGGTCCTGCTTTGCATTCAGGTACCTGACCTGAGAAGCGGAGAGCCCTGCCTGAGCAAGGGCCTTTTCCTTTGCCTGCTCCAGGGTGATGGCTGTTCCGGAGGCTGCAGCGTCTCTGCCGCCGTTGCGCACCGCCTGCCCTGCATAGTATTCGATGTCATAGTCAAAGCTCAACACCTCGCCGGTGTAAGCGCTGATCTCATAATCATATTCCTTGTTGTCCGCCGTATAAAACTCCACCTCATAGGCAGCGATTCCATCGTCATAGTCCAGATGGGCCTTTACAAAGGTCACCTCCGACTCCTTCTTTCCGGCATGCTCCAGAGCGATCTCCCGGGCCTTTGCCTCGTCGATCCTGATCTCCCGGTTCTGGGCCGGAATGGCCTCGTAGAACCGGCCCTCCGCTTCGTAATCGTAGCTCAGCACCGTGCCGTCTCCCGCGCTGATCTCATAGTCATATTCTTTATAATCCTTTGTCAGGAACTCCACCTCGTAAACCAGCTGTCCCTTTTCAAAATCTGTCTCCACCTTGCTGTAAAGGATCTGGTCCTGTGCAACCCCTGCGTGCTCCGCCGCGATCTCCTTTGCCTTTGCATCCGTGATCTGGGCCGCCATAACAGTCATGCCTGCCGCTGCCGCCAGCGCTCCTGCGATCAATCCTGCTCCCATCAGTCTTTTCTTCATAATGCTTTCCATCCTTTCTTTTCTTCCGATATGCTTTCCGGGCTTTTCCACCCTCGTTTTTCTGTTTTGTTCTTTTGATGGTTTTATCATACAGCAGGAAGATTAAAGGAAAATTAAAGAAAAAACTTTTTTGCAAAAATAAAAAGCCGCAGGGCACGGGCTCGTGACCTCTGCAGCTTTGCAGTCTTTCTGTCTTCCGTTACCAGCGCACCTCATAGGCGCGGGCCTCCGGCACCTCCACCACCGGATGCGCTTCCAGGTATTCGATGATCAGCTCCGTCATCTCCCGGTTGATCTCCTGCAGCACCGGAAGGCCTTGATACATCTCGTAGCCGCCGGCTCCGGAAGCCCGGTAGTTGTTGATGCAGAGGGAAAAGGTATCCGTCTCCTGCACCGGCTGTCCCTGGTATTCCAACACGCAGACCCGCTCTCCTGCCGGCCTTTGGGCGTCTATCACATAGTGGATCCCCATGAAATAATCGTAATTGTAGTGCTCCACCTTGGGCTTTACAAAGCTGCCCGAAACCCTGATGCCTTCCTCTGCCTCCGGATCCGGCTGGAAATATTCCGCAGTGCGCTCCAGAGCCTTCCGCAGGGTTTTGCCGTCGATCTTAAGCACCAGCAGGGTATTTGGATAAGGGTAGGAGGCGATCACGGCCCTGGTGGTCACCTGGGGCGCAAAGCCCGCTACCTCGTTGGCAAGCCCGCAGCAGGCGATCTGCGCGCCGCTTGCCTCCAGCTGGATCTGGTTGATGAAATCGGCAATGGGGGAGCCATTGACCGCCATCCGGATCTTCGTATCCGGTTTCAGGGGCCTGCTGAGCCTGCCCAGAGGCTGATCCAGCCAATCCTGCACCTGCTGCTCCAGAGGCGCCAGCGCCCTTCCCAGCTCCTCCTGGATCAGGACCTGGCCCGCCTGCTCCGCCGGTCCTTTCAGGACAGAGCGGACCGTAAGGCCCGGCCTTCCCGGCTGCCGGAAGCCCTCCGGCCCCTGGCCCGGTTCCTCCTTCTGCTCCTCGTTCCTCTGCGCTTCGTCCTTCTGCACCGCTTCCAGATACAGATACTGCCTCAGCTTGTCCGGCGTCTGAGCCGTATAGGTCCCGCTGATCCATTTTCCGGAACAGGGCATATGCTGATGGCCTGTCAGCAGGATATCCAGGGGCAGCTCCCTGCAGATCCGGTATCCCACGTTTTCCCTGCTGGCGCTTAAAAGCTCCCCGGTCTCCAGGTCCGCTTCGTAGCCGCCGTGATAAATACAGATCTTGAGGTCCGCCTGATTCCCGATCTCCACGAGCACCTGCTGCAAGGCCGCAAAGGGATCCGTCACCTGGATCAGCTTCAGATGCTCCGGCTGCTCCCAAATATTCACATAATCCGTTACGATGCCGGTCACCGCCACCCGAAGGCCGTTTTCCAGCGTCACGATCTCATAGGGCCTGATAAGGTCCTGATCCTCCTCAGGCAAAATCCTGACGTTGGCGCAGAGCACCTTTGCCTGAAGCCGTTTCAGATAAGCGGTCAGGTATTCATAGCCATAGTTGAAGTCATGATTGCCAAGGGTCACAAAATCGTAGCCCGCCTGGTTCATGGCCTCCGCCAGGGCAGAGGGATCCCCGGAAAACTTCTGGCAGTACATGGCCAGGGCAGAGCCCTGGAGCATATCGCCGCCGTCCAGGATCAGGGTGTTTCCGTCCTTCCGGTACTGCCTCATGGCTGCCAGGAGCCCCAGGGGGCTCTGGCTCCTGTCCGCATAGGTCTCCGGATACAGATATCCGTGGATATCCGAGGTAAAGTAGATTTTCAGCTTCCGCTCCATGCCTTATCCTCTTGCCAGCTTGGTTCTGATCTTTGTGGAAAGCACCTCGATGATCAGGATCAGCACGATCAGTCCGCAGAGGATCGCGCCTACCTCGTTCCATCTGTAGGAATTCATGGCGAAGATCAGGGGCGCACCGATACCGCCGGCGCCCACAAGTCCCAGCACCGTAGCGTCTCTCAGGTTGATGTCAAAACGGTAGATGATGGTGGATACAAAATCCGGGAACAGCTGGGGCAGAATGCCGTAGCGGATCTTCTGGAACAGGTTGCAGCCTGCCGCATCCAGGGACTCCAGGATCCTGGTATCCATATCCTCGATGTATTCGATGTACATCTTGCAGACCATACCGATGGAGCAGAGGGACATGGTCAGGAGTCCTGCAAAGGGTCCCGGGCCCGTCACCCGGATAAACATCAGTCCGTATACAAAGGCCGGTATCGTCCGCACCGCCATGATGAACACTCTTCCGATCACCGCCACAGGTTTGGGAACGATATTGGTGGCCGAGATAAAGGCCAGGGGCACCGCCAGCACCGCGCCTACGATGGTTCCCAGAAAGGCGATGCACACGGTCTCCAGCAGCAGATATCCCACGCCCTGGGTGGTGGGGTCAAAGAGCAGCTCCGTATCCGGGTGAAGGATACCGTTTACGATACCCACCGCAATCTTCATGCCGTCCAGGCCTGAGTCAGCGATCTCCATGGTGGAGGAGGACCAGGCCAGCAGCAGCAGGATGATGAAAGCGATGCCCAGCTTCATGGCAAAGGTTTTCGGCTCTTTTGCATAGGTTTCTTCGATCTCTTTTGAAATCCTGTCTCTGTTCATTGCCGTTCCTCCTTATGTAAGCTTGCTTCTGATATAGTGGCTGATATATTCGATCAGAACGACGGTAAAGAACAGGACGATGAGGATCATGCCCACGGAGCTGTATTCTCTCCATCCGATCTTTTCATTCAGGATCAGTCCCAGTCCGCCTGCGCCTACGTATCCGAGGATCGCCGCATAACGGACATTTCCCTCAAAGCAGTAAAGCGCCGTGCTGAGATAGGTGGGAAGCACCTGAGGCATCACGGAACGCCACAGAGCCTGGGCCTTGGACAGTCCCATGGCCTCGCAGGCCTCGTAAGCGCCCATATCCACCGTGTCGATGATCTCATACAGCTGCTTTCCCACATAGGCAAAGGTAAACACCGCGATGGCCGTGGTTCCCGCCAGGGTGCCCAGACCGAAGATATAGGTGGCGATCAGGGCCGTCACCAGGGTAGGCAGGGTCCGCATGATGCTCAGGAAAATCTTGGTAATGCCTAGCACCAGCTTGTTTTTCACGATATTGTTGGCCGCCAGCACCGCAAAGGGCACGCAGAGCACCGAACCGATAAAGGATCCCAGCAAGGACATCTTGATGGTATCGAAAAGGGGCTCCCAGATGCTGTCGAGATAGCTCCACTTGGGCGGGAACATGGCAAAGAGGATCGTAAAAAACTCATGGCCCCGTTTTACCAGGGTCTCAAAGCTGAAGCCCGTCACCTTGACGGAGATCACCGTCATGATCAGAAGCAGCAGAAGGATCAGGGGCGTCCTGGAAGCCTTCTCGTAGCTGATCTTTCCATTGGAGAGCTTGTAAGGCCTCGGCTTGAATATCCTGTCAAAAAGGCTCGTATCAGATGTACGCATCATCAGGCCTCCTTTTCCCCGTTCTCCGGACCCGGAACAGCTTCCTCCTGTCCGCCCTTATAGATCTCATCCAGCACCTCCTGGGTCACGGCGGAAGAGGGACCGTCATAGACGATCTTTCCTGCCCGGATACCGATGATCCTGTCCGCGTATTCCAGGGCCAGCTCCACATGGTGGATGTTGATCAGGATGGAGATATTCATCTCCCGGTTGACCTTCTTGAAATCGTCCATGACCTGCTTGGCTGTTACGGGATCCAGGGCCGCCACCGGCTCATCCGCCAGGATGATCTTGGGATTCTGGGCCAGGGTCCTGGCCAAAGCCACGCGCTGCTGCTGTCCGCCGGAAAGCTGGTCCGCTCTGGTATATGCCTTGTCTAGAATGCCCACCTTGTCCAGATTTTCCAGGGCCTCCAGTTTTTCCGCCTTGGTATAGACCCCAAGCAGCGTTCTCCAGAAAGGCATCTCCGGAACCTTTGCCGTCAGCACGTTTTTGATCACCGTGGTACGGTTCACCAGATTGAAGGACTGGAAGATCATGCCGATTCCTCTTCTGAATCTGCGCAGATCCTTGCCCCTGAGCTCCGATACATTTTTTCCGTTTACCGTCAGGGTCCCCTGGGTAATGTCGTGCATCTTGTTGATGGTGCGGATCAGGGTGGATTTTCCTGCGCCGGAAAGTCCGATGATTCCGACAAATTCTCCCTGATCGATCTTAAGCGTCACATCGTCGAGTCCCTTGACCCCGTTGGGATAAATCTTGGACACGTGATCAAACTCTATCATACTCTCTTCCTCCAAAAAGAAGGGCAGCTGCCTGTTTTCTGCAGCTGCCCTTTACCTGCCAAAATCCGATTAGTTGGCTGCCTGCATCTCCTTGATGATGTCCTGCGCCTTCTTCTCGTTCTCGTAATCCTCAGACTTTGCCTTCTGGTATCCCTGATGGCTGTAAATCGCAATGACCTGCTTTCCTTCCTCGGTCTGTGCAATATTGATGAATGCGTCGGCGATGGCCTCCTTCAGGTCCTCATCCATGTCGCTTCTTACAGAAACCGTATCGTTGTAGATACCGGGGGTTACGCCGATCACGTTGGTCTCATCCCAGATGCTTGCGGAACGGCCGAACTCGCTGGTCCACTGATCCACATAGTCTCTTCTGCCGTCTGCATATACGCAGAGGATGTCGATCTGGCCGGAAGCCAGTCTTGCAAAGGAAGAACCATAGGAATCGGACTGTACTGCGTGAGCCAGATCCGTAATGGACTTTCCGTAGTTATCCTGCAGCCAGATGGTGGGATAGATATAGCCTGCAGAAGAGGAAGAGTTCATGACTGCCCAGTTTGCGCTGTTCAGATCATCCCAGGTAAGCTCCTCGCCTGCATTGACCTTTGCGCCAAGCTCCTGGCCCTTCTCGGAGGGGCCTGCGATCATCAGCGCACGGTAATAAGTAACCTGATCCGTGGAAGCCTCGGTTGGCTTGTTGTCGTTCCATACCTTCGGGTCATCGGAATCGATGCTGAGGCCGTCGCGGGTCGCAGTCAGGATAACATCCGCGCCGTCCTGATACAGCACATAGGTGCCGCCCGGGATCAGCCCTACGTCGGTAGTGCCTGCCGTAAGGGCCTCGCCTACTGCTTCGTAGCTGGTACCAACGGAGATCTCAACCTCTCCGACATCATAGCCCTGGTTCTTCATTTCATCCTTCAGCAGCTGCTTCAGGGGCTCTGTTGCAGTTACGATCTCTTCCGGCTCACGGGAGGGAACGAAGCTTACCATCAGCTTGTCGATCTCCTTGAGCTCTGCAGTTTCCTCACCGGAAGCTGCTGCCTCCTCGCCCTCTGCGGCAGTCTCTGCTGCTGCAGCCGCCGTGGTCTCCTCCTCGCTGGAGCCGCAGCCTGCCAGCATAGATGCAGCCAGTGCCGCACAAAATGCTGTCTGGAACAGTTTTTTCATAATACAAACCTCCTTTGGCGCCTGTAAAGGCGGAACGCATATTCTTTCTTTTTCCGCCGGCACCCAAATCATAGTGTAGCACAAGGAATTTCCGATTGCAACATTCTTTTCCTATCCTTCAAAAAGCGGGGTGGAAAAATACCGTTCCGCCGTGTCCGGCAATAGCGTCACCACCCGTTTTCCGGGGCCCAGTTTTTTCGCCAGCTTCAGGGCCGCCGCCACGTTGGTACCGCTGGAAATACCGCACATGAGCCCTTCCAGCCTGGCCAGGCGGCGGGCGGTGTCGATGGCCTCCTCGTCCCTGATGATACAGATATGATGGCAAAGGCTTGTGTCCAGATTTTCCGGAATCAGGCCGTCGCCGATTCCCATCTGCAGATGGGTCCCCACAGTACCTCCGGAAAGCACCGCTGCCTTTTCCGGCTCTGCCGCCCAGATCTCCACCCCAGGGTTCTTTTCCACCAGTACCCTGCCGATGCCTGTCAGGGTCCCTCCGGTCCCGAAGCCGGAACAGAAGCCATCAGGGGCTTTTCCCAGCTGCTCCAGGATCTCCGCTGCCGTAAAACGGCTGTGTGCCTCCGGATTGGCAGGATTTTCAAACTGCCCTGGTACAAACACCTTCGGATCCTGCTGCTGCATCTTGCGAGCTATCCGGATGCATTCCTCCATACAGTCTCCGATGTTCCCTGCGTCGTGTACCAGGATCACCTCCGCGCCATACTGCTTCATCAGCTTCCGCCGCTCCTCCGAGACGGAATCCGGCATGATGATCCGCACCCGGTATCCCTTGACCGCTCCGCAGAGGGCAAGTCCGATGCCCTGGTTGCCGCTGGTGGGCTCCACGATCACGGAATCCGGCCCTATCAGGCCCTTTTTCTCCGCATCCTCGATCATGTTCAGGGCGGTTCTGGTTTTCACGGAGCCGCCTACATTGAGCCCCTCGAACTTTACCAGCACCTCTGCCGACCCCTCCGGCACCATACGGGAAAGCCTCACCAGAGGCGTATTCCCCACCGCTTCCAGAATGTTACCGCATATTTTTTTCATCGCTGCACCTGCCGTTTCCTGACCTCTCATCTGCAGTGCTGCTTCCTCCCTACATAACAACATGGCGGAAGCAACACACCCCTTTCAATGCTATGATAACATCCGTCCCGGCTTTCCACAAGCAAAAAGCGGTCCAGATCTCTCTGAACCGCTTGAAAACATGCTGATAAAAAGTCGATTACTTAAGGGTAACCTTTGCGCCCTCAGCCTCAAGCTTGGTCTTGATGTCCTCAGCCTCTTCCTTGGATGCGCCTTCCTTAACGTTCTTCGGAGCGCCCTCAACCAGGTCCTTTGCCTCCTTCAGGCCAAGTCCGGTGATCTCACGAACGACCTTGATAACCTTGATCTTGTTTGCGCCAGCCTCAGTCAGCTCAACGTCAAACTCGGTCTTCTCCTCAGCTGCTGCTGCGCCAGCGCCAGCTGCTGCTACAACTACGCCTGCTGCTGCAGATACGCCGAACTCCTCTTCACATGCCTTAACCAGCTCGTTCAGCTCAAGTACAGACATTTCCTTGATCGCTTCGATAAACTCAGCCGTTGTCATCTTTGCCATGATAATTTCCTCCGTATTTTTCAGATTAAATGCTCGTTTCATGCCGCCCTAGGCGGCCATTTTGTTGATTGCTCTGCGCATCCAGGGATGCGCCTGTGCCGCCGGGGGCTTAAGCCTCTGCCGGTGCTTCCTCTGCTGCCGGAGCTGCTTCTGCTGCTGCAGGCGCTCCCTCTCCACCCTTCTCTGCGATCTGGTTGAGTACGCGAGCCAGATTGGTGATGGGTGACTGGAGAGATCCAAGAAGCTTGGAGAGAAGCTCCTCTCTTCCCGGAATGGTAGCGATGGTCTGGATGCCAGCCTGATCGTAGTAGGTTCCCTCAACCACACCTGCCTTTAAGTTCAGGCACTCGATGTCCTTCGCATACTTTGCAATGATGCGGGCCGGTGCAGTCGCATCGGTCTTGGATACTGCAAGTGCGGTGGGTCCAACGAGATTCGGATCCAGCTGAGCAAAATCGGTTCCTTCTGCTGCTCTCTTGATGAGGGTGTTCTTGAATACCTTGTACTGTACGCCGTTCTCACGAAGCTCTTTACGGAGCTTGGTGTCCTGCTCAACAGTGATGCCAAGATATTCTGCAACGACTGCGGACTGCGCGCCGTCAAGCATTGCCTTGATCTCATCGATGATAGGCTGCTTCAGTTCTACCTTTGCCATGTTTATACCTCCTGTTTTATTGTAGAAGTATAACTGCGCTTTACAAAAAGACACCCTCCGGGCCAAAGCTCAGAGGGCAGTCATCATCTTTCGTATGAATCCTCCTCGGCAGGCGCATGTGCTTACGGCTTGCGCCACCTGCTGTCTTCGGCAGTTATAACTTTTATATATTAACATCCCGTAAAGGGAATGTCAATCAGTTTTGCGTCCCTTAGTTGGACAGCTTGGAAACGTTCATGCGAACGCCCGGGCCCATGGTGGAAGTCATGGTCACGCTCTTCAGGTATGCACCCTTCAGAGCCTGCGGTCTTGCCTTGTTGATGGCATCCATGATGGCCTGGAAGTTGTCGCCCAGCTGCTCCTCGGTGAAGGAAGCCTTACCGAAGGGAACGTGTACGATGTTTGCCTTGTCGAGTCTGTACTCGATCTTACCGGCTTTGATATCGTTGATGGCCTTGGTCACATCCATGGTAACGGTGCCTGCCTTGGGGTTCGGCATAAGTCCCTTGGGACCAAGTACCTTACCGAGACGTCCTACAACGCCCATCATGTCCGGGGTTGCTACAACGATGTCGAAATCAAGCCATCCGTCGTTCTGGATCTTCGGAACAAGCTCCTCAGCTCCTACATAATCTGCGCCGGCAGCCAGAGCCTCGTCAGCCTTGGGTCCCTTTGCAAATACGAGAATGCGGACGGTCTTACCGGTTCCGTGGGGAAGCACGACTGCTCCGCGGATCTGCTGGTCTGCACGTCTTCCGTCGCAGCCGGTTCTGATGTGAAGCTCCATGGTCTCGTCAAACTTTGCAGTTGCGTTTGCCTTTACGATCTTGATAGCTTCTTCTTTGTCATACTGAGTTGCGCGATCGAACTTCTTCGCATCCTCAAGATATCTTTTTCCTCTTTTCATCCTAAGCTACCTCCTTATTCTTCCACGGTAACGCCCATGCTTCTGCAGGTTCCGGCGATCATAGACATCGCGGACTCGAGATTTGCTGCGTTCAGATCGGGCATCTTGGTTTCAGCGATCTTCTGAAGGTCTGCTTTGGAAATGGTAGCAACCTTGGTCTTGTTCGGTACAGCAGAACCGCTCTTCAGCTTGCAGGCCTTCTTGATCAGAACTGCAGCCGGCGGAGTCTTGGTGATGAAGCTGAAGCTTCTGTCCGCATAAACCGTGATGACAACCGGGATGATCAGATCGCCCTGGTCTGCGGTTCTTGCGTTGAACTGCTTTGTGAACTCAACGATGTTTACGCCATGCTGTCCAAGCGCGGGACCAACCGGCGGTGCCGGCGTTGCCTTGCCGGCAGGAATCTGTAACTTGATGTATCCTGTAACTTTCTTTGCCATGATAGGCACCTCCTTGTGGTAATAGCGGGGGTTTACACCCTCCCACCTGTATCGTTAAAAGCCTTACAGCTTCTTAACTTCTGCAAATGATAATTCAACAGGTGTTTCACGTCCGAACATCTCCACGTTGATGGTAACGGAATGCTTGGACGGGTTGATAGCTTTGATCATGCCGACCGTGTCCTTCCATGCGCCCTGGGTCACCACCACGGTGTCTCCCTCGGCGAAGTTGATCACGATCTCCTGCTCGTGGCTTCCGAGCATTCTGATCTCGTCCTCCGACAACGGCACAGGCTTGGAGCCCGGTCCTACGAAACCGGTCACGCCTCTGGTGTTGCGGACAACATACCATGTCTCGTCGTTCATTACCATATGAACGAGGACATAGCCCGGGAACATCTTCTTATCGACCTTCTTCTCCACGCCGTTCTTCATCTCTACCGATGACTGCACCGGTACGGCGACTTCGAGGATCTTGTCCTGCAGATTTCTGTTCTCGATGGTCTTTTCAAGGTCAACTTTTACTTTATTCTCATAGCCGGAATAGGTATGTGCGACATACCATTTCGCTTCGGAATTCGTATCTGCCATTTTGAACCTCGTTTCTTATAATACAAATCCCAGCAAGTATTTCATGATAAAATCCAGCAGGAAGATCAGGAGTCCGATGAACAGGCTAGTGATCACCACTGCGACGGACTGCTTTCTCAGCTCTTCCTGATTGGGAAAGATTATCTTGGAATACTCCGCCTTCACTCCGTCAAAAAAATGACCAATTCTTCCAAAGAGCGAAAGCTTCTTTGCCTCGTCAGCCATTACTTCGTCTCCTTGTGGGGTGTGTGCTTACGGCAGAATCTGCAGTACTTGTTGACTTCCATTCTGTCCGGATGAAGCTTCTTCTCCTTCGTTAAAAAGTAATTACGCTGTTTGCACTCGGTACATGCCAGAGTGATTTTGGTACGCTTTGTAGCCACGGTTATTCACCTCCCAAATTGATTCGTCTGCCCATGCCCCTGTAAATCCGGCTGAAGGCCTTGTATTACGCGGTTTTCCGGCATTTTGCTGCAGATCGTGTTGATTAAAACATGCAAGAAAAAAGGGGGTTACCCCTTTCATGCCATGAAAGCATATCATAAGCAGGGGCTTCCGTCAACGATTTTTTCAAAAAAGCAGGGGAAAATCCGGATTTTCCCCTGTCAAAGACGCCTCTCCCCAGCCCGGACGCCTATACGTCCGCCCCTGCGCAGACGCACAGCCCGTATACCTGCCGGACGCCTGCGGAAAGCAGGGCCACGGTACAGGCCTCCAGGGTCGCGCCGGTGGTATAGATGTCGTCCACCAAAAGGATCCGCTCCGCCGGCGCTGCCTCCCTTCCCGGCGCGAAGGCCGCCTGGAGGTTCAGAAGGCGCTCCACCGCGGAAAGCTCCTTCTGGGCCTTCGTGTTTTTCCGCCGTATCAAAAAGCTGCCCTTCACTTCTATTTTCTGAAAATACAGCTGCCGGACCGCCTCCCGGGCTTCCTGTTCCCCCAGAGCTTCCTGCTGCCCCGGAGCTTCCAAAGCCGAAGCTTCCCCCGGGGATCTCCCTTTCCCCGAAGCCTTCGGTACCGGGGGAGCGTTCTTTTGCCGCAGCCGGTACAGCCCCAGAAGCTGCTGCTCCTGCTGGTGCCAAAGGGCCCTGATCTCCTCCTGCTGTCCCGGGGAAAGCCCCATGCTGGAAAGCGTCCTTTCCTCCCCGTTCAGAAACGCCGCCAGGGCAACGGCGATGGCCTCCGCCTGATTGTAGCCCCGTTTTTTCCTGCGCCGCCGGTGGAGCGGCACCGGAACCAGGGCCTCCGGCCGCAGCAACCGGATCTGTGTCCCCAGATGCTTATAAAGCAAAAACCCCAGGCCCTCCGCATATTCCTTTCTGCCGCCGTATTTCAGCCTGGCCATCATAGCGGAGGTAAGGCCGTCGTAGTTCAACAGGCACAGGCAAAGCCGAAACCGCCGCTCATATTTTTCACAGCTGCGGCAAAGCCCCTTTGCTTCCTCCCGCAGCTGTTTCCCACATTTTCTGCAGCGCGGGCCCCGGATATAGGGAAGCGCCCCCTGGCAGGCTTTGCAAAAAAGCCTACCCGGTTCTGAAACGATTTCTCCGCAGACCGGACAGCGTCTTGGAAACAGCAGTGCCTGGACAAGCCCCCTTCCTTTGGTCCTGATCTTTTCCATTTTCATATACAGATTCCTTTCCGGCATCCAAACCCCGTTTTGAATCTGTTTTTTTTTCTGACAGCCCTATCTCCGGCTGCCCGCTCCCGGTTCCTTCTCTCCGGTTTCTTTTTTTCTGGTTTCGTTCTCTCCAGGTTCATGTTTTCCGGGCTCTTCCCCTCCGGCCTTGCCATAGACCTCCCGGATCCGCTCCCGCAGGCCGGAATACCTGCGGTTTTCCGTTTCGTTCTGCTCCATTTCCTCAAAGACCTGGGGCATGCCCACCAGGCAGACGCATTTCCTGGCCCGGGTCACTGCCGTGTACAGCAGATTCCGGTTCATCAGCATATGGGGTCCCGGGTACATGGGGATGATCACCGCGGGATACTCGCTGCCCTGAGACTTGTGCACTGTCACGGCATAGGCAGGCTCCAGCTCGGAAAGGTGCTTCTGGTCATAGATCACATACCGGTCCTCGTCGTAAACCACCGTCAGGGTATCCGCATAGGGGTCGATCTCAGAAATGAGGCCGATGTCTCCGTTGAACACGCCGGTCCCCTTTTCCAGGGCGATGCCCCGGCTGTCCCGCCGGTCCCAGGCCAGCTCATAGTCGTTTTTCACCTGCATCACCTTGTCACCCTCCCGGAAGGTATAGCCGCCGTACTGTTTTTCCGGTTTGCCGGGGGCAGGCGGATTGAGGCAGGCCTGCAGCTCCTGATTCAAAAGCTCTACTCCCAGAGCGCCCTTTCTGGTAGGCGTCAGCACCTGCAGCTCGGAGATCTCAGCGCCCACATAATCCGGCAGCTTTTTCAAAAGCAGCGTCCGGATGTCCGCCATGATCTTTGCGGGTTCCGTCCCGCGGATAAAAAGGAAATCCCTGCTGGGCTTGCTCAGGTCCACCTTTTCTCCCCGGTGGATATGGTGGGCGTTCAGCACGATGTCCGACTGGGCCGCCTGCCGGAAGATATGATCGAGCTCCACCACCCGGAAGCAGCCCGAGGCGATCATGTCCTTCAGCACATTCCCCGCTCCCACGCTGGGCAGCTGGTTGGCGTCTCCCACCAGGACCAGCCGGGTGCCCGGCACCACCGCCTTCAAAAGAGCGTGCATCAGCCAGATATCCACCATGGACATTTCGTCGATGATCAGCACATCCGCTTCCAGCGGGTCGCTTTCATTCCGCAGGAACCTGGGCTCCTCCTCCCGCTGGCGCTCTCCCTCCTCCGGCGTGCCGGTATATTCCAGCAGCCGGTGTATGGTTTTCGCCTCGCAGCCGGTGGCTTCCGTCATGCGCTTTGCTGCCCGGCCTGTGGGGGCCGCCAGCAGAATGGACCGGCCCTCCTCTTCATAATAACGGATCAGGGTATTGATGGTGGTGGTTTTTCCGGTGCCCGGGCCTCCGGTAAGGATCAGCAGGCCGGTTTCCACCGAGGCTTCCACCGCCCGCTTCTGCTGCTCATCCAGCATAAGACCGGTTTCCTTTTCGATCCGGGCAAGACGCCGTTCCACGTCTCCCGGCTCCCGCTCACCCCGGATGTTCAGGGCCCGCAGCATCTGGGCCGTGTTCTGCTCCATATAGTAATAGGAAGAAAGATAGATCTCCTCTCCGCCTCCAAGGACCCGGATCCGGTCCGCCACCTGCAGGTCCAGAAAGTATCTGGAGACCTCCTCCCCGGGAACTCCCAGCAGACTTTCCGTCATGGACAGAAGCAGCTCCTTCGGCAGCCAGGTGTGTCCGGAGGCCGCTCCGGCAGACAGGGCATACTCGATGCCGCAGCGGATGCGGAACTCTGAATCCCGCTGGATGCCGGCCTTTAAGGCGATGCTGTCCGCCAGCTTAAAGCCGACGCCCTCCACATCCTCCGCCAGCTGATAGGGATTTTTCTTCAGCACCGTATAAAGGGCCGGGCCGTACTTATCGTAAATGCGGGCGCCCAGCTTGCCGCTGATGCCAAGGCCCTGCATGAACATGACCGCCTCCCGCATCTCCTTTTTTTCCTCTACCTGCTGGGCGATGGCCATGGCCATCTGTTCGCTGATGCCCTTGACCTCCGCCAGCCGCTCCGGCTCCTCCTCCATGATCCGGAAGGTATCCTCTCCAAATCGCTTCACGATCCTGGCTGCGAGGGCCGGGCCAATTCCTTTGATGGAGCCCCCTGCCAGATACCGCTCCATGGCGTCCGCGTCCTCCGGCCGGACGATCTGAAAGGAGGCGATGGAAAACTGTTCCCCGTAAGTCGGATGGGTGGTGTACTCCCCCTCCGCCTCGATGGTCTCCCCGGCGCAGACGCCAGGCAGGATCCCCACGGCAGTAAAAACATCACTACCCTGACTCAGCTCGAGTACAGAGTAGTGATTCTGGTCGTTGTGATATATGATGTTTTCGATGAAAGCCTTAATCCTCATCGCTTCCGTTTGCCAGCTCGATAAATCTTCCGGTTCCGATGGCCACTGCAGAAAGGGGATCCTCTGCCACCACCGTGTTGATTCCCGTTTTTTCCTCGATCAGCTGATCCAGGCCATAGATCAGGGAACCGCCGCCGGTCATGACGATGCCCCGGTCGTAGATATCCGCCGCCAGCTCCGGAGGCGTACGCTCCAGCACATTATGCACTGCGTTGACGATCTGGGACGCAGGCTCGGAAAGGGCCTCCAGCATCTCGTCGGAAGTGACCTGTACGGTCTTGGGAAGTCCCGTTACCAGGTTTCTGCCCCGCACCTCCATGGTGAGGTTCTCCGGCCGCTTGTAAACGCAGCCTACGCCTACCTTGATGTCCTCTGCGGTCCGCTCTCCGATGAGCAGGTTGTGCTTCTTCCGCATGAACCGGATGATGGCCTCGTCAAAATCATCTCCCGCTACCTTGACGGATTCCGAGACCACAGGGCCTCCCAGGGAGATCACCGCGATATCCGAGGTGCCGCCGCCGATATCCACCACGATGTTGCCGCAGGCCTTGGAGATGTCGATTCCCGCGCCGATGGCTGCCGCCACCGGCTCCTCGATAATGGTCACCTCTCTGGCCCCTGCCTGGTAGGTGGCGTCCTCCACCGCTTTCTTTTCCACCTCCGTGGCTCCCGAGGGAATGCACACCGCGACCCTGGGCTTCCGCAGGGTCTTCCGGCCCACCGCCTTGTCGATAAAGTGCTTCAGCATCTTTTCCGTCAGGGTATAATCGGAGATCACGCCCTGTCTTAAAGGCCGTACCGCCACCAGGTTGCCGGGGGTGCGTCCCAGCATCAGTCTGGCATCCTCTCCATAAGCCACCACGTTGTTTGTATCTCTGTCGATCGCCACTACGGACGGTTCTCTCAGCACCACGCCTCTTCCTTTGATGTAGACGAGGATGCTGGCCGTGCCCAGATCAATTCCGATATCGTTGGACATCAGTGAAAACATAGCCATCTATCCGTTTCCTCCAAACTTGTATCTCACATGAAACGCTTCTTTTTCTGTCTTACCGCGCAATTTTTCTAATACATGTTAGCACAGATTCTGTGCTTTTTAAAGAATTTTTTCATTTCGGGAAAATAGTTTATTCTTTTTTTATATTTTTTATCTTTTTTTGAGAGAGCCGACATATTCCAGTCACAATTCTCCGATACAATAAAGACAGTTATCAAGGAGATAACTTAAAAAGCTTTTTCATACTCATACCGGGCAGCGCCTATGGCGGCTGCCCGGCCCCCTACAAAAACAAGGACCACCGGAGTTTGGGTGGCTGCAAACAAGATTACCTTTACCTTACTGATGAGCCGCCGCAGAAAACCTGCGGCGGCTTTTTTTGTTCCAAAAAGTCTTTCCTTCCGGTCCTACACCGCGCCCAGCTTTTTCAAAAGCTGGTCCGGGGCGTTCCGTACCAGGGAAAAGGCCCTGTACACCAGATCCGATCCCAGAAGCACCGCGATCAGCCCGGACAGCAGGATCACGAACAGCACGTTCAGCTTGGAATGGGCGTTGATGAAGTCATAAAAGCCAAAATACTGGAACAGATCCCGGATGGGCCGGTGGAACATGTAAACCTGCAGGCTGCGCTGTCCCAGGGTAGTGATCACCAGCATCCGGCGGTTCAGCATGATGCCGATGAGGCCCATGGACAGGATAAAGGCTACCAGATACCAGATCAGATTGATGCCCCAGACAAAGGGATACAGCTCCGGCGCATAGCGGTGATACTCCGCGCCATAGACCACCAGGTGATATTTCATGAACCAGTCGTACATACCGAAGAAGATCACCGCCGCAAGGCAGAGGGCCAGGCGGTCCACCGTCTTCCTGGTCCCGGAAGCCAGGTAGTTGTCCAGGTTTTCCTGGTTGTAAAAATACCCGATATAAAAGAAGGGGGCAAAAGAAAGCACCCGGTCCATGCTGAGAAAATCGCCGCAGTTCACCACATATTTCAGGAATACCACGCTGATGAGCACCGTCAGGATCGCGATCAGGTTTACGGGATATTCCCGGAACCGGCTGAAGAGTGGAATCGTCATATACCAGATGGCCAGGGCCAGAAGATACCAGGGCGCGCCGCTTTCATGGAAGAAATCCGGAAACAGAGGGATGTATCCCGCCAGCAAGCCCTCGGTGATGTTCACCAGCATCTTGTAGACAAAATACAGCCACAGAAGCTGGATCACCTTGCCCCAGCGGAAATAGCCGTTTTTATAAAGGCTTTTGGCATAAAAGCCGGAGATCATGATAAAACAGGGCATGTGGAAGGAGTAGATCAGATAGATCAGATTTGTCACCAGCCGGGTCCAAAATAAGGGTAACAGAAAATGCCCGATAACCACAAGGATTATCAGGATACCTCTTACATTATCTACCCGAAGGTCCCGCTCCAGCCTACCCTTCCAGGTATGCGGAATATAGTCAAGATTTACATTGTAACGCCGTCTTCTGTTCGAAGAAATGCCGACAGCATTTACATAACTGTCGGCAGCTCTTTCTCTGTGTGGAATTCTCGACCGTACGGAACGTCTCCGGAAATGATTTTCCAGCTTTTCATCCCGCCCCATCGAACTATGTTACCCGATCATTGCTTTGAGTTTTTCTTCCAGATCTGCGTTCAGCTCTTCCACAAGCCGGTCCGCATCCTGAAGGTCCTTTCCCTTTACGCCGCAGTAGAACTTGATCTTCGGCTCTGTTCCGGAGGGCCTTACGCAAACCCAGGCATTGTCGTTCAGTTCATAATAAAGCACATTGGACTTGGGCAGTCCTGTCTTTCCGTTTTCCCCTGTCTTAAGATCCGTTACGGTATCCGCATCGTAGTCCCGGATCCGCAGCACCTCATAGGGGCCGAAGGTCCTGGGCTGATCCGCCCTTAAGGTCTCCAGGATCTGCCGGATCTTTGCCAGGCCCTCAATGCCTGCCAGCTCCACGGATTTGGTGTATTCCTTATAATAACCGTACCGCTCATACATGGCCAGCATGGCGTCCCAGAGGGTCATGCCCTTGTCCTTGTAATAGGCCGCTGCCTCGCAGAGGGAAGCCACTGCGGAGATGGCGTCCTTGTCCCTTGCATAGGTGCCGATAAGGCAGCCGTAGCTTTCCTCCATGCCAAAGAGATAATGGCCTTTGCCGCTTGTTTCGTTTTCCAGAATCACCCTGCCGATCCACTTAAAGCCCGTCAGCACGGACTTCAGCTCGCAGCCATAGTGAGCTGCCACCGCATCCAGCAGATTGGTGGTGACGATGGATTTTACCACCTGGCCGTCTGCAGGGATCTGCCCCGCCGCCTGCTTCTGGCTCAGGACGTATTCGCACAGCAGCGCGCCGGACATGTTGCCCGTAAGCGGGATGTATTCCCCGGACTTTGCGTCCTTCACATACACGCCCAGACGGTCTGCGTCCGGATCCGTGGCCAGCACCAGGTCCGCATTCTTTTCCTTTGCCAGGGCAAGACCCAGGGCAAAGGCTGCGGGAGATTCCGGATTGGGATAGGACACCGTGGGGAAATCCCCGTCGGGAAGGGCCTGCTCCGGCACCTCGTAAACATGGGTAAAGCCCAGCTCCTTCATCACCCTGGTAGCCGGAATGTGTCCGGTGCCATGGAGAGGCGTGTATACGATGCGGATGTCATCCTGCATCTTCCGAATCACCTCTTTGTTGACGATGGCGTCCTTGACATGGCCGATATACTTGTCGTCGATCTCCTGCCCGATGGTGACATAGAGGCCTGCCGCCTCCGCCTCCTGCCGGGACATGGTCCTGCAGGCAGACATATCCTCGATGGCCAGCACCTCTGCCGTTACCCCCTTGTCGTGAGGCGGCGTGAACTGAGCGCCGTCCTCCCAGTATACCTTATAGCCGTTGTAGCTGGAGGGGTTGTGGCTGGCGGTGATATTGATGCCGGCGATACACCCAAGCTCCCGCACCGCAAAGGAAAGCTCCGGCGTGGGCCGCAGGCTTTCAAAGCGGTAAGCCCGGATGCCGTTTGCCGCAAGGCACAGAGCCGCCTCCTCGGAAAATTCGTCGGATTTATGGCGGGAATCATAGGCGATGGCAACGCCCTTCTGCTGGCCGCCCTGCTTTTTGATATAGTTTGCAAGCCCCTGGGTGGCCCGGCGCACCACATATTTATTCATCCGGTTGGTTCCTGCTCCGATGATGCCCCGCAGGCCTGCGGTGCCGAACTCAAGGTCCATGTAAAAACGCTCCTTGATCTCATCGTCGTTTCCGGCGATGGCCCGCAGCTCCTCCTTTGTAGCCTCATCGAAGTATGGATTTTCAAGCCATTCCTTATAAATTGCCAGATAATCTCTCATCTTTTTATCCTTTGATCTTTTTTCCCTGAATAGAAAACCGGAGCATCCGCCGGATTATTTCTCAGCGATGGCCTCGATCTCGCAAAGCAGATTCTTCGGCAGGGTCTTGACTGCAACGCAGCTTCTTGCGGGCTTTCCGGTGAAGTACTTTGCATAAACCTCGTTGAAGGCTGCAAAATCTCCCATATCCGCGATAAAGCAGGTAGTCTTAACGACCTTGTCCATGCTTACGCCGGCTGCCTCAAGGATGGCCTGAACGTTCTTGCAGGACTGCTCTGCCTGTGCCTCGATGCCCTCGGGAGCGGTGCCGGTGGCCGGATCTACCGGGATCTGTCCGGAGGTGAATACCAGACCGTTTACCTCGTAGGCCTGAGAATAGGGGCCGATGGCCGCAGGTGCATTTTTCGTATCGATTACTTTCATTTCAGAGTACCTCCTAAATTTTTTCAGGATAATAAATTAGATAAATTTTGCAATTCCTGTATCTTCTAGTATAACTTTTTATGCAGGATGTTGCAACTTTGAATCTGCATTTTTCCCTTGGATTTCCGGCCTTTCGGCCCTCTTTTTCAGGGAATGGGGCAGGTTTATTTCACATACTGGGACAGCAGGTACAGGATGGAGTTATGCACCGGGGTTCGCAGCACATCCTCCAGCATAGCCGAAAGGATCTCCCCCATATGGGGGCCGGGATTTACCCCTGCCGCCAGAAGGTCGCTGCCCTTGATGATCAGGTCGGAGAGATAGACCGGCTCATCCCGCCGCTGCACCTCGTCGTAATGCCTGCAAAGGGCCTCCGGATCCTCCCCGTAGCAGCGGATGTCATAATTGGCGGTGCCTGCAAAGGCCCTCTTCATGGCGATAAGCTCCCGCATAAGCTCCGGTGTCATCTTCTGCATGACCTTTTTCAGCTCATACCGGTCGTCGGGAATGTACCAGAACACATATTTTGCCAGGATCGCTGCCTTTTTGATGGTATCGTTATCCAGCTTCAGCTCCCGCAGAAGCTTTTCGGACTGTTCCTCCTCCATGCCGCATAAAAGAGCGCCGTAGCGCAGGTATTTTTTTGAAAGGGGCAGCTCCCCCATGGGAAAATGAGGATCCTTCTCCTGTTTCGTTTCCCATACCTCCCGGAGGCTGTCCGGATACAGCTGGTCAAACCCCGGACAGATATAAGAGGCCATGCCCAATCGGAACAGCTGGCAGACCCGCTGGGGATTGGCAGAGCACAGCAGCTTGGAAAGCTCCGCCTGAATCCGCTCCCGGCTGACCTTTTCCAGAGCCTCCACATGGTTTTTCACCGCTGCCTCCGTCTTTTCCTCGATGGTAAAATCCAGCTGGGCTCCGAACCGGACCGCCCGCAAAAGCCTGAGGGCGTCCTCGGAAAACCGCTCGTCCGCATCCCCTACGCAGCGGATGATCCCTGCTCTGAGGTCCTCCACTCCTGCAAAGCAGTCCACCAGCCCGTCCCTGTCGTTATAGGCCATGGCGTTGATGGTGAAATCCCGGCGGCGCAGGTCCTCGGAAATGGATGGGGTAAAGGTAACGGTTTCCGGATGCCGCCCGTCCTTGTATTCTCCGTCCACCCGATAGGTGGTCACCTCGTAGCCCTTGAGCTTTCCTTCCTCCTCCCCCTCCTGCTCCCGCAGAAGCACGGTGACGGTGCCATGGGCGATCCCCGTATCCACAGTCTTCCGGAAGATCTGCTTCACCTCCTCCGGTTTTGCCGAGGTGGTGACATCCCAGTCCTCCGGGACCCGTCCCAGAAGGCTGTCCCTGACGCAGCCCCCCACGGCATAGGCCTCAAAGCCTGCTGCCTCAAGGCTGCCGATGATCTTTTTTACGTTTTCCGGTAATTGAATCTTCATAATGGTTCCTGTTCCTTTTCCGGCCTGTCCCGCCGGCCTTTGTTCTTTTCATTCCCCTATTCCCTGCCATTATACAATAAACTGTTCGTTTCGTCAGCATTTTTGGGAATCCCGCAAAGTTTCTTGTGCACTTTTTCAAATAATCCGTTTCAAAAGCGCCGTTTTTATTGTATGATGGAACTCAGATAGTTTCCGGCAGCAGCCGTTTTTTCTTCCGGCAGCGCTGCCCTTTTTCAGACCCGTTGTCACCCAGACAGAAAAGAGGTTTTTATGGCAAAGGACATCGAATATCTCCGGCTGCTTTCCCGTCAGTTCCCCAACCGGCAGAGCGCCGTCACGGAGATCATCAATCTGAACGCGATCCTGGAGCTTCCGAAGGGCACGGAGTATTTCTTCAGCGACATCCACGGAGAGGACAAGGCCTTTATCCACCTGCTGCGTTCCTCCTCCGGTATGATCCGCTCCAAGATCCGGGAGCTTTTCGGAAAATCCATGGCGGAACGGGAGCAGTCCGAGCTGGCTGCCCTGATCTATTATCCCAAGCGGAAGCTGAAAAAAACAGAGCGGGAATTCCTCTCCGAGGAGGATCCGGAGGGCTTTCTGGAATGGCAGCGGCTGTCCATCTATCGGCTGATCCGCCTGTGCCGCTACGTTTCCTCCAAATATACCCGTTCCAAGGTCCGGAAGAAGATCCCCAAGTCCTATGTTTACATCATCGAGGAGCTGCTGCAGGTGGACGAGACCCAGGACGACAAGCAGATCTACTACCGCTCCATCGTGAACACCATCGTCAGCATCGGCTCCGGGAAAAATCTCATCACGGTGCTCTGCGATCTGATCCACAACCTGTCCATCGACTCCCTGCATATCATTGGGGACATCTTTGACCGGGGTCCCCATCCGGATCTGGTGATGGAAGAGCTGCGGAAATACAAGGACGTGGACATCGAATGGGGCAACCACGATATCAGCTGGATCGGGGCCTTCTGCGGCAACACCGCCTGCGTCTGCAACGTGGTACGCATCGCCCTGAGCTACAACCACTTCGACCTTCTGGAGGACAGCTACGGCATCAACCTCAGGCCCCTTTCCATGTTCGCCCAGGAGGTCTACGGGGAGGACCCCTGCAGCCGCTTCCAGCCTCATCTGTTGGACGAAAACGAATACGACTCCGTTTCTCCGGAGCTTGCTGCCAGGATGCACAAGGCCATCGCCATCATCCAGTTCAAGCTGGAGGGGCAGCTGATCCTCCGGCATCCGGAATACGAGATGGAGGACCGGCTTTTGCTGCAGCGCATCGATTTTGCCAAGGGCGTCCTGTCTCTTTACGGCAAAGAGATTCCGCTTCTGGATAAAAGCTTCCCCACCCTGGACCCCTCAGACCCTTACCGCCTGACTCCGGCGGAACAGAAGCTGGTGGACACCCTGGCCTCCTCCTTCCGCCACAGCCAGCTTCTGAAAAAGCATGTGCGGTTCCTCTTCGCCCACGGGCAGCTTTACAAGATCGTAAACCAGAACCTGCTGTTCCACGGCTGCATCCCTCTGCGGAAGGACGGCAGCTTCGACGAGATCTATATCCGGGGAAAAAGCTACGCGGGCCGGGCTCTCATGGATCTTTTCAACCAGAAGATCCGGGATGCTTATTTCCTCCACGGGGATGATCCGGAGGAAGCCCGGGATCACGCGGAAGCTGTGGATCTTCTGTGGTATCTCTGGTGCGGAAAACGTTCGCCTCTTTTCGGAAAGTCCCGCATCGCCACCTTTGAGCGGTATTTTACGGAGGATCCGGAGCTTCGGCATGAATCCATGAATCCCTACTATGCCCTCAGCGCTTCCCGGGAAACGGTGGAGCGCATCCTGCAGGAATTCGGCATCTCCCCGGAACAGGGGCATATCGTCAACGGCCACGTTCCCGTAAAGGAAAAGGAAGGGGAGCTGCCCTACCGGGCCGACGGAAAGCTTTTCGTCATCGACGGCGGCCTGTCCCGGTCCTATCACCAGAAGACCGGCATCGCAGGTTATACCATGATCTTCAATTCCCGCAGCATCGCCATCGCTTCCCACAAACCTTTTTCCGAGGGCCACGAAAGCTCTCCCAAGGTGGACATCATCCAGCACTTCGATCCCCGGATCCGGGTGGCGGACACGGACACGGGAACCATGCTGAAAAAACAGATCTCCGAGCTGGAGGAGCTGCTTTTGGCTTATCAGGAGGGCCTGATCTCCGAATCCTGACCTTCTTGAATAATTCATAAAAATATGGTTATTATTTGAGGCCGTTGCTCAAAAGCAACGGCCCCTCAGACTGAAGACAAAGTCCAAAGAAATGCGGGCTTTGTCTTTTTTTGTGGCTAAAAATAATGAGAAAGTGTTGG
>CALWLA010000022.1 GCA_944381405.1 uncultured Lachnospiraceae bacterium
AGGCGTCATGCCGACGGGCTTTACGGCGGCAGAGGAGGCAGGCATTGCGCCGGGACAGACTGTAGCGGTGCTGGGCCTGGGGGCGGTGGGCCTCATGGCGGTGGCTGCCGCAAAGCTGAGAGGCGCAGGCCTCGTCATCGGACTGGGTTCTCCGGAACGCCCTGAAAGCCTGGAGCTTGCGAAGGACTACGGCGCAGACCTGTTGCTTTCCTACCGGGACGGCAGCGTCCTTTTTGACCGGCAGGGCCTTTTGGCAGAGCCTTTTGGAGAACGCACACAGGAACGCCAGGGAGAAACGGAGCGGGAGCGCCGGGAGCGTCATCCCCTGGCAAACTCTACGAAAAGTCCCGGGGTGGACCGGATCCTGGATCTGACCCAGGGACAGGGAGTGGACCGGGTGCTGATCTGCGGCGGCGCAGGAAATGCCCTGGCCCAGGCCTGCGATATCCTGCGGTACGGCACCGGCGTCGCCGTAAACGTCGCTTATTTTGAGGGCAGCGGCACCGTGGGTCTGCCGGTGTTTTCCCTGGGCAGGGGCATGGCGGGAAAAACCTTCCGCTTTGCTTTCTGCAGGGGCGGAAGAAACCGGATCGAGGCCATGATGGAGCTGATCCGGCAGGGGCGGGTCCCCGATCCGGGACGGCTTGTGACCCACAGGCTCTCCGGAAGCGGCGCGATCCCCAGAGCCCTTGAGATGATGCGGGAAAAACCCCAGGGCCTTTTGAAGGTCATGGTGGAAATAGAAGAATGGTAAGGAACAGAACATGTCGGAACAGCAGAAAAGAAAAAAGATCAGTATCGTGATTCCCTGCTATAACGAGCAGGAAAACGTCCGCCTCATGGCGGAGGCGGTGGCAAAGCAGTTTTCCGAACACCCGGAGCTCAAAAGGCTGGACTATGAGCTTTTGTTCATCGACAACGACTCCGCGGATCAGACCAGGGAGGAGCTGCGGAAGCTCTGCAGGGAGGACAGGAAGCATATCAAGGCGATCTTCAACGCCAAGAATTTCGGACAGTTCAATTCCCCTTACTATGCCATGCTCCAGACCGACGGGGACGCTACCATGCTGATGGCGGCGGATTTTCAGGACCCGCCGGAGCTGATCGCAGAATATGTGAAATACTGGCAGGAGGGCTATAAGATCGTCATCGGCGTGAAAAAGCACAGCACCGACGGAAAGTTCGTCTATGCCCTGCGCTGCCTTTATTACAAGCTGATCAAGAAATTTTCCCAGGTGGAGCAGATCGAGCATTTCACGGGCTTTGGACTTTATGACAAGGCCTTTATCGACGTGCTGCGGGAGCTGGATGACCCCACCCCCTTCCTGCGGGGAATCGTGGCGGAGCTTGGCTTCCGGAGAAAGGAGGTCCCCTACGACCAGCCCAGGCGCAGGGCGGGGAAAACCTCCAACAATTTTTATACCCTGTATGACGCAGCCATGCTGGGCTTTACCTCCTATACGAAGATCGGCCTCCGCATGGCCACCTTTGCCGGAGCGATCTGCTCCGCAGCCTGCTTGATCATCGCGCTGGTCTATCTGGTGATGAAGCTGATCTGGTGGGACCGTTTCCCTGCAGGCATGGCGCCGCTGCTCATCGGCATGCTGTTTCTGGGCAGCGTCCAGATCTTTTTTATCGGCCTCGTGGGTGAATATATCCTGAGCATCAACCAGCGGGTGATGCACCGGCCCCTGGTGGTGGAAGAGGAACGGCTTAATTTTGACGAGCCGGAAAAAGACGAAAAGGAGCAGAGAGCATGATGGAAAAGACAGGGATGGAAAGAAAAGAGCTGGAGGCGCAGCAGGCAGACAGCGGGAAACAGGCCGGCCGGGAGGAAAGGACCGCCTGTATCGCCTGCGGGCATGCGCTTTTTCCGGAGCCCCTTCTGACCCTTTCCGGTATGCCGGAAAGCGCCCAGAACATTCCCGATGCGGCTGAGCTTCCCGGGGATCAGGGAATCGAGCTCAGGCTCTGCCAGTGTCCCCGCTGCGGCCTGGTGCAGTTTTCCTGTCCGCCGGTGGATTACTACCGGAAGGTCATCCGGGCAGTGGGGCTGTCTGAGACCATGCGGGAGCTTCGGCGGCAGGATTACCGCCATCTGATAGAGGACTACGGCCTTTCCGGGAAAAAATTCATCGAGTGCGGCTGCGGCCGGGGAGAATTCCTCCAGGTGCTGCAGGCGTTTCCGGCGGAGATCTACGCTACCGAGGCGGATCCGGAGTACGCCGCAGCGGCCCAGGTGCTTTTGGGGGATGAAGCCCATGTGATGAACCTGTTTCCGGAGACGGCGGAAACGGATATCCCGGGAGCCCCCTTTGACTGTTTTCTGTCCTTTAATTTCCTGGAGCATCAGCCGGATCCCGCAGCCATGCTGGGCTGCATGTACCGGAATCTGAGGCCCGGCGGCTATGGGCTGATCACGGTGCCCTCCTTTGAGTACATCCTGCAGGAGGGCCGGTATTACGAGTTGATCCGGGATCACATCGCCAATTATACGGAGGCCTCCCTGAAAAAGCTCTGTCAGGACTGCGGCTTTGAGGTGCTGGAGCAGGACCGGATCGGCATCGGAGATACCCTGCGGGCGGTGGTGAGAAAACCGGCGCCCCTTTCCCTGGAGGCACAGATCCACAACGCCTGTCAGGATATTTTTCTTGCCTTTCAGGAAAAACAGGGAGAAAAGGAACAGGCAGAGCCTCTGGACGTGTCCCCCCTTCGGGAAAACTATACCCTTCTGCGGGAAAGAATCCGGCAGTTTACGGAACGGCTCAGTCGGTCCGGCCTGCGGCTGGCCCTGTTCGGGGCAGGCCATCAGGGCTTTACGGTGGCGGCAACCACGGATCTGGGAAGCTATGCTTCCTACATGATGGATTCCGCAGATTTCAAACAGGGCCGTTTTGCCCCGGCAAGCCATCTTCGGATCGTTGCGCCTGAGCATTTTTTTGAGGAGCCGGTGGAGGTGGTGATGATCACTGCTCCCGGATATGTCAGGGAGATCACAGCGCTTCTGCGGGAGCGTTTTGCAGCCTACCCTTCTCTTCGGATCTGCACCATCGATCCGGAGACCTATGAAGAGGTCTTTTAAACATGGAGTACGGATTTATCTTCGGCGGAGCGGGCACGGGAAAGACCGCCTATATCTACAGGTATCTGACGGAAGAGGCCCTTAAGCATCCGGAAAAAAAATATGTTCTGTTCGTCCCCGAACAGAACACCCTCAGGGCACAGCAGGAGCTGATCGCATGCAGCAAAAGGCATGGCATGATCAATCTTGATGTGCTTTCTTTTCAGCTGCTGGCCTATCGGGTATTCGAGGAGCTGGGGGTACAAAAACCGGATATCCTGGATGAAATGAGCCGCTCCATGCTCCTGCGGGCCAGCTGCAGGAAGGCGGCGGAGGGGCTCAGGCTGTATCAGGGCCGCTTGGATCAGGCTGGCTTTATCCAACGGCTGAAATCCGCCTTTTCAGAATTTTATCAGTACGACGTCACCCCGGAAAAACTGCAGGCCTGGAGCGAAAGCACCCAAAACCGGCTGCTGTCCGCAAAGCTTTCCGACCTGGGAACCATTTTTGCGGCCTTCAACAGCATGCTGTCCGACCGTTCCACCGTGGCGGAGGCGCTGCCCCTTTTGCTGCTGCGGTACCTGGAACGCTCAGAGCTTTTGCAGGATGCGGAGCTGATCTTTGACGGCTATACGGGCTTTACGCCGGTGCAGCTGCGGATCCTGGGGAGCCTGATGGGAAAGGCCGCCTCCCTGCGCTTTGCGGTGACGATTCCGGGGGACGCCCATCCCTACCGGCGGGATGGGGGCAGAGAGGCGGTTTCCGATCTGTTCTGGCTGTCCCGGGAGACCGTGGCCAAGGTGGCGGAGCTGGCGGAAAAAAATGGCCTCCGGCGGCTTCCGGATATCTCCTTTTCCAAGACCTATTGCGACCCGGAGCTCTCTTGCAGAGTCTGCCGGGACCCCAAGGAGGAGGTGCAGCTTTTAACGGAAGAGATCCGGCGGTTCATGGCAGGAGCTTCCGAAAAAACGGGGCTTCGGCTGCGGGACATGGCGGTGGCGGTTTCTGACCCGGCAGGCTACGGTCCCCTGATCCGGGAGGCCTTTGAGGCTGCAGGGATTCCTTTTTTCATGGACGACAAGGCGGACGGCCGTCAGAGCGTGCTGGCGGAGTGCGTTCGGGAGGCCCTGGGAGTGCTGCGGGAGGGCTACAGCTTTGAGTCGGTGCTGCGGTATCTGCGCAATCCCCTGATCCAGAAGGACCGGGATACCGTAGACTGCATGGACAACTATATCCGGGCCCTGGGCATTCGGGGCAGAAAGGGCTACGAGGCTTGCTGGGAGCGTACCATGCGGTATGGCGAGGCCCTGGATCTGGACAGGCTCAACGCCTGCAGGGAGCAGACTCTTTCGCCGCTGTTCCGCCTGCAGGACCGTATGGCAAAGGGCAGCCACAAGGTGTCGGACCGCATCGGCGCCCTTTTGGAATGGCTTTCGGAAAGCGGCGCGGCAGAGGCTCTGGAGCCCTTTTGCAGGAAACTGGAGGAGGCGGGCTTCCTGCAGGAGGCGGCGGAAAACCGGCGCTTTTACCAGCTGGTGCTGACCCTTTTTGTCCGGATGGAAACGGTGCTGGGGGAGGAAAAGCTGTCCTTAAAGGAGTTTGAGGCAGTGCTTTCTGCCGGCTTTACGGAGCTTAAGGCCGGGATGATCCCTGAGGTGATGGACCGGGTGGTGATCGGCGATCTGAAGCGAAGCCGCTTTGACGGCATCCGGGTGCTGTTTATGCTGGGCATGAACGACGGCCTGTTTCCCTCTGCGGTTTCCGGCGGCGGGATCTTCACGGACCGGGAACGGGAGGAGCTTTTGTGCGCAGAGCAGGCGGAGCTGGCTCCGGCAGACCGGGAGGACAGCTGTATCCAGCGTTTTTATCTTTACCTTGCCATGAAAAAGCCCCGGCAGAGCCTTTGCATCAGCTATTCCAGAAGCGACATGCAGGGAAAACAGAGAAAGCCCTCCCCGGCCCTGGCCGACATCCGGGAGGAGGCGGAGCGTTCCGGCAGGAGCCTTGTGCGGCAGGAAAGGCCGCCGGAAGGCATTTTCCGGGAGGAGGAGGGACTGCTTACCCTGGCAGGAGCCTTTTCCGCAGGCCGGTACGAGGACAGGCAGGTGCAGACCCTTTACAACCTTCTGCGCCGCCGGGGCTTTGGAGCCCAGGCGGAAAGACTGCTCCGGGCCTCCGCCTTCTGCCGCCGGGAGGAAAAGCTGGACCGGGAAACGGCCCTGTCCCTTTATGGAGAAACGCTTTACGGCTCCGTGACCCGGCTGGAGCAATACGGAAAATGTCCCTTTTCCCATTTTCTGCGCTACGGCCTTTTGCTGCGGGAGCGCCAGGAGTTCGATCTTGCGGCCCTGGACATCGGCAATCTGTATCACGGCGCCATCGAAAAGGCCTTCCGCAGGCTGCGGGAGGAGGGAAAAGGGCTTTCAGAGCTTTCGGAGGAGGCTCTTTCCCAACTGGCGGAACGCTGCGTGGAGGAGACGGCGGCGGATTATAACAACGGAATCATGGATTCCAGCGCCCGGAACCGGTATCTTCTGGAACGGGTGAGCCGGGTGACGGGCAGGACCCTTTGGGCCCTGGGAGAGCAGTTCCGGAGAGGGGATTTCCGGCTGTACGGCTGCGAGCTGCCCTTCTGCGTGGAGGCAGAGGGCATGAGCCTTCAGGGACGCATCGACCGGATGGACCTCTGCGAAACCGAAAGCAGGGCCTATGTCCGGGTGATCGATTACAAATCCGGCAGCACCCGGTTCGACCTGTCTTTGCTGTTTGCAGGACTGCAGCTGCAGCTGGCGGCTTATATGAACATCGCCGTGGAGACTGCAAGGGCGCAGTTTGCAGCAAAGGGAAAGGAAGTGACTCCGGCGGGAATCTTCTATTATCATATCGGGGATCCGGTGCTGGACTATGACCGGGAGGCCACGGAGGAAAGCCGGAGGCAGAGCCTCCTGAGGAGCCTGCGGCTCAACGGCCTGGCCTCGGAGGAGGCGGACAGCCTGTATCACATGGATCATGCGCTCACGGGGGAGGGCAGCGCAGAGTCCGACGTGATCTATGCAAAACAGAAAAACGGCGCTCTGGAAGCCCGGGGCTCCCAGGCTGCGCCGGAGGAAATGCTGTCCCAGCTGTCCAGCTATGCGAAGGACAGGATGGAGGAGCTTTCCGGGGAGATCCTGTCCGGAAGGATTGCCGTAAGGCCCTGCCGGAAGGGGCAGGACACCGCCTGCGATTTCTGCCCTTATCACAGCGTCTGCGGCTTTGACCGGCGGCTTTCCGGCTACGGCTTCCGGGATCTTCGGTCCGTGTCAAAGGAGGCGGTGCAGGAGGAGCTGTGGAAGCGCTATGGAAAAAAAGAAAAAAGAAAGGGAGAGGCCGATGAAATGGACACCGAAACAGCAGAGCGTCATTGATGCAAACCAGGAGAATCTCCTGGTTTCCGCCGCTGCCGGAAGCGGAAAAACGGCGGTGCTGGTGGAACGCATCCTGCGGCTTGTGACGGATCCTGGGGATCCGGTTTCCGTGGACCGGCTCATGGTCATGACCTTTACCAGAGCTGCCGCAGAGGAAATGCGGGGCAGGATCGGAGACGCCCTGCGGGAGCGCATCCGGCAGGAACCGGACAATGCCTGGCTCCGGCTCCAGAAGGCCATGCTGCCCAGGGCGAAGATCGCCACCATCGACAGCATCTGCCAGAATCTGATCCGCCAGCACTATGAGCTGCTGGACCTGGATCCGGGCTTTCGGGCAGCGGAGGAAGGGGAGCTCAAGCTTTTGCAGGAGGACGTGCTGAAGGAGCTTCTGGAGGAATGCTATCAGGAAGGGCGGGAAGCCTTCCTCAGACTCAGTGAGGTCTATGGCAGCGGCCGGTCCGATGCAAAGCTGCAGGAGCTGATTCTGGAGGTGGCCCGTTTTGCGGGAGCGACTCCCTGGCCGGAGGACTGGCTGCGGCGGCAGGAAGCAGAGGCGGGACAGGAGCTTTCCGGCGATCTGTCTGGGCTTGCCTGGCTTGCTTGGCTCTTTCAGGAGATCTCCGGACGGTGTCAGGAGTATCAGGAGCTTTTAGAGGCGGCAAAGGCCTGCTGTCAGGAGCCGGATGGGCCGGCGCCCTATCTCGAGGGGCTTTCAGAGCTTTCCGGCGCGCTGAAGCAGTTGGAGCAGATCCGGGAATACGGCGCTTTTTCGGAATTTCTCCGGCAGCTGTCCTTTTCCAGCCTGAAGCCGGTGCGGGGAAAGCAGTACGATCCGGAAAAAAAGGAAGCGGTCAAGGAGCTCTGCGGCAGCGTCAGGGACTATCTGAAGGATCTGAACAAGCGCTACGGCGGGCTGGACCGGGAGGCCCTTGTCCATGAGCTGCAGGGGACCGCGCCCTATCTGCAGGAGCTCTTTGGACTTACCAGGGCTTTTATGAAGCGCTTTACGGAAAAGAAACGGGAAAAGAACATCGTGGATTTCGGAGACATGGAGCATCTGGCCCTGGAGCTTCTGTATCGGGAGCAGGATGGCAGAAGGGTGCCCTCGGAGCTGGCGGATACCCTGGCCGGGGAGCTGCGGGAGATCCTCATCGACGAATATCAGGATTCCAACCTGGTGCAGGAGGCGCTGATCGACGCCCTGTCTGCGGAACGCTTCGGCCGTCCGGATGTGTTCATGGTAGGGGACGTGAAGCAGAGCATTTACCGCTTCCGCCTGGCAAGGCCGGAGCTTTTCATGGAAAAATACGATTCCTATCCGAAGGAGCCGGGGACCGGCAGCAGGCGCATCGAGCTGAATCAGAATTTCCGCAGCCGCCCGGAGGTGCTGCAGGCCGTGAACGATGTGTTTTTCCGGCTGATGCAGCGCTCCGTAGGCGGAATCGAATATACGGAGGAAACGGCCCTTTATCCGGGGGCTGTCTTCCCGGAAACCCAGGAGGATACAGGCTCGGACTATCAGACGGAGCTGTGGCTTCTGGACAGCTCCGGCCAGGAGGAAGCAGAGGCGGAAATGGAGGAAAAGGCGGAAAAGCTGGAGCTTGCAGGAAAGCTGATGGCCTGGCGAATCCGGGAGCTTCTGGCTCCCTCCGGGGGACAGGCGCCCTTCCAGGTGTACGACCGGAAGGAAGGGGCCCTTCGGCCTGTCCGTCCGGGAGACATCGCCGTTTTGCTGCGGGCGCCTGGAGGCACTGCAGAAAAGCTGGTGGACATCCTGGAGGGATTTGGGGTTTCCGCTTATACGGAAAATGCCTCCGGCTATTTCAGCGCCGTGGAGGTGGAAACCATGCTTTCCTGCCTGGCAGTCATCGACAATCCCCGGCAGGACATCCCCCTTGGAGCGGTGCTGCGGAGTCCTGTAGGCGGTTTTTCCGACCAGGAGCTTGCGGCGATGCGGGCTGCCTTTTTCAAAGACCTGAAGGAAAGGCCCCTTTCGGAACAGCCGGAGCTTGCGAATCTGTATGAGGCCCTTTCCTGGGCGGCAGAGGAAAAGGAACTGGGGCCCCTGTCAAGGAAGGCCGCAGACTTCCTGAAAGACCTGGAGCGCTACAGAGCCCACGGGGATTTCATGCCGGTCCACAGGCTGCTGGCAGAAATTTACCGGGAAAGCGGCTATTATGCCTATGTCAGCGCCATGCCCCTAGGAGAAAAACGGCGGAAAAACCTGGACATGCTGCTGGAGCGGGCCAGGACCTTTGGGGATACCAGCTACAGCGGCATCTTCCAGTTTGTGCGGTACATCGAACAGCTCCGCCGGTACGATACGGATTATGGCGAGGCCGGAGTGGAGGCGGGAGAGGAAAACCAGGTGCTGATCACCTCCATCCATAAATCAAAGGGCCTGGAATATCCGGTGGTGATGGTGGCGGAGCTGGACAAACTCTTTAACCGCAGGGATCTGCGGGAGCAGCTTCTGATGGATCCGGAGCTGGGCGTCGGCAGCGATTATTTGGATCTGGAGGAGCGGGTGCGTTATCCCGGAATCAAAAAGGAAGTGATCCGCCAGAAACAGCTTCTGGACAGCTGCGGCGAGGAGCTGCGTATCCTGTATGTGGCCATGACCCGGGCAAGGGAAAAGCTGATCCTGATGGGAACGGTCAAGGATGCGGAAAAACGGATCGCCAGATGGCGGAGCGCCTCCTTCCTTCAGGATGCGGAAAAATTGCCGAAAAGCAGCCTGCTTTCCGCAGGGAGCCTGCTGGATCTTCTGCTCATGAGCCTTGGGGAGGAACCAAAAAGCGTGAGGCTCCAGGTGCTCAGCGCCGGGGAACTTTCCCAAAGGACCCTGACCCGGCAAAAGGAAAGCGCTGCCAGATATGAGCGCATTCAGGGCCTGAACATCCAGGAGGTGCCGGATCCGGCCTATGAACGGCAGCTGTCCCGGACCCTTGGAAAGACCTATGCTTATCCGGAGGAAACCAGGCTTGCGCCGAAGCAGACGGTCTCCGGGCTCCAGGCGGCGGCGGAAGGGCTGGATTACGACGATCTGGCTCCCCGGGAAAACGCTTTTCTGGAAGCCCTTTCGGAGGAAGCCCTGCCGGAGGATGCTTTGCAGGAAATGCCGGAGGACTTCCCCCAGGCTGTGGAAGCGCTGCGGGCCCGGCTTTCCGGCGGGGCGGAAGCGGGGGCCCAGCGAGGCAGCGCCTACCACAGAGCCTTTGAGCTTCTGTCCTTTCAGGAGGGACAGTCTGCGGAAGAGGCGGTGGAGGCCATGGTGGCAGGCGGGAGGCTTTCTCAGGAGGAAGCGGAGCTTCTGGATATCCGGGTGCTGGACCGGTTCCTCCAGAGCCCTCTGGGCAGGCGCATGGCAAAAGCAAAGGCCGAAGGACGGCTTTTCCGGGAGCAGCGGTTCATGGTGGGCATCCCTGCCAGGGAGCTTGCGGAAGAAGCAGGGACCGGGCAGCAGGAAAAACCTTCCTCGGAAAGCCTGCAGCTTCTCCAGGGCATCATCGACGCCTACATGGAAAATGAAGACGGCAGCCTGACCCTCATCGACTATAAGACGGACCGGTTCTACGGGCTTGCGCCGGAGGCGGCAAAGGAGAGCCTGCGGCAGCGGTACGGGCTGCAGCTTCGGCTTTACCGGAGGGCCCTCCGGCAGCTTCTGGAAAAACCGGTGGCGGAGACCCTGATCTACAGCACCTGGCTTTCCGATGCGGTGCAGCTTTAAAAGCATTTGAAAGCCCTGCTGGGAAAAACATGTATCTGAAAAAAAACAGAAGTTTGTTAAATTTTTTTCAAAAGCAAGCCGGGACCGCTTGAAACGGTTCCGGCTTTTATGTTAAAATCAAGGGCAGTGACCTTAAGAAAAAGTAGCTTAAGAAACCTAATAACCTTAGGAGGGGAGATATGTATAAGATACTTGAAGCTGAAATGCTGGCGGACAAGATTTATCGTATGGTCGTGGAAGCACCCTACGTTGCCAGATCCTGCCAGCCGGGAGAGTTCCTGATCGTGAAGATGGATGAGAAGGGCGAGCGTATCCCGCTGACCATCTGCGATTTCGACAGAGAAAAGGGAACCGTTGACATCATTTTCCAGGTTGTCGGCGCAACCACCTTCCGTATGGCGGAGCTGCAGGCAGGAGATGCCTTTGAGGACGTTGTGGGTCCCCTTGGAAACGCTTCCGAGTTCGTAAAGGAGCCCATCGAGGAAGTCAAGAAGAGACATTACTGCTTCGTGGCAGGCGGCGTCGGCGCAGCGCCGATCTACCCGCAGGTAAAATGGTTTCATGAGCACGGGATCCCCTGCGACGTGATCCTGGGAACCAGGACCCATGACACCCTGATCATGGAAAAGCAGCTGAAGGCCGTTGCAGAAAATCTCTATGTCTGCACCGACGACGGCAGCTATCAGACCCACGGCAACGTCTGCGTTGTGCTGGAGGATCTGGTAAAGAACCAGGGCAAGCATTACGATATGGTGGTTGCCATCGGCCCCATGATCATGATGAAGTTTGCATGCCAGCTGACCAAGGAGCTGAACATCCCCACCATCGTATCCATGAACCCCATCATGGTAGACGGTACCGGAATGTGCGGCGCATGCCGTGTGCAGGTAGGCAACGAGATCAAGTTCGCCTGCGTTGACGGACCGGAGTTCGACGGACATCTGATCGACTGGGCGCTGGCAATGAAGCGTATGAATACCTATAAGTCAGAAGAGGGCAGAGCAATGCTCGAGGTTCAGGAAGGCGCAACCCATCACGGCGGCTGCGGAAACTGCGGAGGTGATAAGTAATGGCAATGGACGTATTACACAAGGTTCCCGTCAGAGAACAGGATCCGAAGGTGAGAGCAACCAATTTTGAAGAGGTCTGCTACGGATACAACGAAGAGGAAGCAAAGCTCGAGGCTGCCAGATGCATCGACTGCAAAAAGCCCCTCTGCGTACAGGGCTGCCCTGTAAACATCGACATCCCGGGCTTTATCCGGGAGGTAAAGAACGGAAATTATGAAGAAGCGGCAAAGGTCATCGGCCTTTCCTCCGCCCTTCCGGCCATCTGCGGACGCGTATGTCCTCAGGAGACCCAGTGCGAGGGCCGCTGCATCAGAGGCATCAAGGGCGAGCCCATCTCCATCGGTAAGCTGGAGCGGTTCGTTGCCGACTGGTCCCACGAGAACAACATCGTGGCTGCTGAAAAAGGCGCTCCCAACGGCAAGAAGGTCGCTGTGGTAGGCGCAGGCCCTGCAGGCCTTACCTGCGCAGGAGATCTGGCAAAGCTTGGCTATGACGTGACCATCTTCGAGGCCCTGCATCAGCCGGGCGGCGTGCTGGTATACGGCATTCCGGAGTTCCGTCTCCCCAAGGAAAAGGTAGTGGCAAAGGAAGTTGAGCTGGTAAAGAAGCTTGGCGTCAAGATCGAGTGCAACGTGATCATCGGAAAGTCCATCACCATCGACGAGCTGCTGAACGAGGAGGGCTTTGACGCCGTATTCGTTGGCTCCGGCGCAGGACTTCCCAAGTTCATGGGCATCCCGGGCGAGAACGCCAACGGCGTGTTCTCCGCAAACGAGTTCCTTACCAGAAACAACCTGATGAAGGCCTTCAAGAACTACGATACCCCCATCATGCGGGCAAAGAAGGTAGTGGTTGTCGGCGGCGGAAACGTTGCCATGGACGCTGCCCGTACCGCCCTGCGTCTCGGCGCTGAGGTACATGTGGTATACCGCCGTTCCGAGGCAGAGCTTCCCGCCCGTGTGGAGGAAGTTCACCATGCCAAGGAGGAGGGCGTTATCTTCGACCTCCTGCAGAACCCGGTAGAGATCCTGATGGACGAAAACGACAATGTCCGGGGCATGAAGATCGTAAAGATGGAGCTGGGAGAGCCGGACGCTTCCGGCAGAAGAAGACCGGTAGAGATCGCTGGCTCCGAATACGAGATCGACTGCGATGCAGTGATCATGTCTCTGGGAACCTCTCCCAACCCGCTGATCTCCTCCACCACCAAGGGACTTGAGATCAACTCCCATAAGTGCATCATCGCCGAGGAAGAGACCGGAAAGACCTCAAAGGAGGGCGTATATGCCGGCGGCGACGCCGTAACCGGCGCAGCTACGGTCATCCTGGCCATGGAAGCAGGCAAGGCTGGCGCAAAGGGTATCCACGAGTACCTGTCCCAGCACTAAGCCCTTCAAAGCATGAAAAAAGGACGGCAGCAAGGCCGCTCCTGCTGAAACTGAAAACTGACGATATGCTCCCGCACTGTCGGCGGCTTATGCTGCCGCCGGTGCGGGATAGCTGTATCTATGAGGACTTTAAGAGGATTGAAGAATGGAAGGATTATATAAGGAAGAGATCTTTGCCCTGCTGGACCAGAAGGGCATCCCCTATGAGCGCATGGATCACGAGGCGGTCTTTACCATGGAGGCCATGGACCAGGCAGGGATCACAAAAAAAGGCTGCGTCTGCAAAAACCTGTTTCTGCGGAACGCCAACGGAAAGCAGCATTATCTGGTGACCGCGCCGGAGCACAAGCGGGTGGACATGAAACAGCTGGCCCAGGAGATCGGCTCCTCCCGCTTGAGCTTCGCTTCCCCGGAGCGGCTGGAAAAATATCTGAAGATCCAGCAGGGCTCCGTTTCTCCCCTCTGCATCCTGAACGATGAGAGCAAGTCGGTGATCTTCGTGGCGGATGAGGACCTTCGGGAGGAAAAGGAGATCGGCGTGCATCCCAACGACAACACCGCTACCCTGTGGCTGTCCTTCGGGGATCTGGCAGGACTGATCCAGGAGCACGGAAACCAGGTGCTGTTCGCCCATTTTGAAGCGATGGAATAAAAGGGGGCAGCGAGCATGAAATTTATCTATCCCGCAGTCATCAGACAGGAAGCAGACGGAACCTACCGGGCACATTTTCCGGATCTTCATATGTGCGAGGCCATGGCCCCTACCCTGGAGGAGGTCATCGAAAGGGCCAAGGAAGCGGAATATAACTGGATCTCCCTGGAGCTGGAGGAGACGGAGCCCCAGCTTCCTCCCAGGAGCGACCAGGGGGAGATCCATCTGCAGGAGGGAGAGATCTTAAGGAACATCTCCACCACCATCAAATTTTTCGAGGGCTGGGAAGAGTAGGCCATGGAACAAAAGACCCGTGCCCTCAATCTGCTGGAAGGGCCCATCCTGCCGGCCCTTTCCAGGCTGGCCCTGCCCATCATGGCCACCGCCTTTGTGCAGATGGCCTACAACCTGACGGATATGGCCTGGATCGGCTTTCTGGGCTCCAGATCCGTGGCGGCGGTGGGGGCTGCAGGCATGTTTACCTGGTTTGCCCAGGGCGTCATGAACATCGGAAAAATGGGCGGCCAGGTGATGGTGGCCCAGTCCATCGGCGCAGGAGAGGAGGCTGAGGCCAGAGCCTATCTCAGGGGAAGCCTGCAGATCACGGTGGGGCTTGCCCTGCTGTACGCCCTGATCTGTCTGCTCTTCGCAAAGCAGATGATCGGGTTTTTCAATCTTTCGGATCCGGAAACGGTGGCCCAGGCAGAGGCTTATTTCCGCATCGTCTGCGGGCTGATTCTCTTTGCCTTTCTGAATCAGACCCTGACGGGAATCTACACCTCGGTGGGAGATTCCAAAACCCCCTTTCTGGCCAACTGCATCGGCCTTGTGGGGAACATGGTCTTTGACCCCATGCTGATCTTCGGCATCGGTCCCTTTCCCCGGATGGGAGTGGAGGGAGCTGCGGTGGCGACGGTCTCCGCCCAGGCGGCGGTGACCCTGGCCCTTCTTCTGATGCGGGACCGCAGCCATGTGCCGGTGCTCCAGCACATCGCCTTTTTCCGCCCGGCGGAGCTGCGGCACTACCGGAAGATCGTCACCATCGGCTTTCCCGCCTCCATTCAGACCATGGTCTATTCCTCCATCAGCATGGTGCTTACCCGCATGGTATCCGCCTGGGGCGACGCCGCCATCGCGGTGCAGCGGGTAGGCTCCCAGATCGAATCCCTGGGGTGGATGACGGGAGAGGGCTTCGGCGCTGCGGTAAACGCCTTTATGGCCCAGAACTACGGCGCGAGGCGTCTTGACCGGATCCGGGAGTGCTACAGGGCATCCCTCCTTCTGATGGCCTTTTGGGGCCTCTTCGTCATGGCGGTGCTGTATCTGGGCGCCAGGCCCCTCTTCGGGATCTTCATCCATGAGGCGGAGATCATACCGGAGGGCGTCAACTATCTGCGGATCATCTCCTTTGGCGAGCTTCCCATGTGCCTGGAGCTGATGACCGTGGGAGCTCTCTCGGGACTGGGCAGGACCGGCACCTGTTCCCTCATCAGCATGACCCTGACGGGGGCACGGATCCCCATCGCCCTGCTGCTGTCCGCCACAGCCCTGGGCTTAAGCGGTATCTGGTGGGCCTTTACCGTGTCCAGCATGATCAAGGGCGTGGTATTCACCATCGCTTTTCTGCTGATCTACCGGAATCTCCGGAGACGGATGGGGGCTGCCCTCGCCTGACGGATTTTTTTGGGGACTTTCCTCTGGAAGGTCCCTTTTTGCTTGATTTTAGACAGCCCTGTGAGTATGATATCCTTATAAAAACAAGCTATGAAAAAGACGGGAGGTGTCAGAACTTATGAAGGAATACGAAAAGATCTATGCGTCAGGTTGCGGCGCACCCCTGAAGATCACAAAGGGGCATTTTGCCACGAACCACGCCCATATCAACTATTTCATGGATATGAGCACCCTGAAGACCAGGATCAGCGAGGCCCAGGAGGCGGCAAAGGCCCTGGCCCAGCGCTTTCTGTTTGACAGCACGCCGGTGGATACCATCGTCTGTCTGGAGGGGACCGAGGTGGTGGGCGCCTTTCTGGGAGAGGCCCTTACCAACGCGGGGGTGATCTCCGTCAACATCCACAAGACCATTTATGTGGTGACGCCGGAGTATAACAGCAACAGCCAGATGATCTTCAAGGACAATATACTGCCCATGATCCGGGGGAAAAATATCCTGCTGCTGACGGCCTCCGTCACCACGGGACTTACCCTCAACAAGTCCGTGGAGGCCATCCGGTATTACAACGGCATCCTCCGGGGCGTTACGGCCCTGTTCTCCTCTCTGGAGGAGGTGGACGGCTACCGCATCCTGTCCCTTTTCGGAAAGCAGGATGTGCCGGACTATGCTTCCTACGATTACCGCAGCTGTCCCATGTGCGCGGCGGGGGAGAAGCTGGAGGCTCTGGTGAACGCTTATGGCTACACCAAACTGTAAGGAATACCGGCGGAGTCCAGGGCTTACGGAATACTTAAGGAAAAGTGAAAAATCTTGTCACGATAAGGGAATTATGGTATAGTCTACAGATAAACAAAAAATAGGACGGCAGGACCGTCCGGTAAAGGAGAAAAAATGAAAAAGAAACTGGCTATGACACTTGCCGTTTCTATGCTCGCTGCTTCCGTGCTTTCAGCATGCGGAGGCCAGAGCGCACAGAACGGTACAACCGCGTCGGGAGACGCTGCTCAGCAGAGTGGCGCCAGTGCTGGAACAGGCACAGAGATCCCGGCTTCTTCCGAGGGACACGAGGGATATCTGAATGTATGCCTTAGTGCGGATATCATGACTGCAGATGTGCAGAAGACATCCAACGACTATGAAGTTCCCATGAATATCTATGATACCCTTGTGCAGATCAAGGTGGCAGAGGACGGATCTTCCTCCATCGAGCCTATGCTGGCGGAAAGCTGGGAGGTTTCCGAGGACGGCCTGACCTATACCTTCCATCTGAGGGACGACGTTACCTTCCAGAACGGAAACGCTTTTACTGCAGAGGATGTCAAGTACACCTTTAACCGGATGTTTACAGAGGACGGCACGGTCAACTCCTCCTTCCTGGACCAGATCGCAGGCGCTGCAGAGCTGATGGACGGCACTGCAGAGGAGCTTTCCGGACTGGAGGTCGTGGACGACTATACCGTCAAGATCACCCTGAAGGAGCCCTTCGGCGCATTCCTTTCCGCTCTCGCCTTTACGGCCTGCAGCATTTACGATGAGGAAGCTACCGAAGCAGCAGGCGACGACTTCGGCATGGTGCCGGAGGTGACCGTAGGCTCCGGACCCTTTATCTTCGAGAGCTGGACGCCCAACGCGGAGCTGGTGCTCACGAGAAATGAAGATTACTGGAACGGCCCGGCCCAGATTCCCGGCGTCGTGATCCGCATCATTCCGGATACGGAGACCCAGACCATGATGTACGAAAGCGGCGAGCTGGATCTTCTGGATCTGAAGACCAACCCGGAGGCAGTGGACCGCATCACCGAGGCTTACCCGGATCAGATCGTATCAGGACCGATCCTGGGCGTGGACTATGTATTCATGAACCAGGCGGTAGAGCCCCTGAACGACGTGCGGGTGCGGAAGGCCATTCAGATGTCCATCGACCGCCAGATGATCCTGGACGAGCTTTACGGCGGCCGGGGCAAGGTTGAAAACGGCCTGATGGCCAACGGCCTCATCGGATACAACGAGAACCTTCCGGCCATCGAGTACGATCCGGAGGGGGCAAAGGCTCTTCTGGCAGAGGCGGGCTATCCCGACGGCTTCACCATCGAGCTGGGGGCGGATTCCTCCGACTCCGAGATGCGCACCATGATCACGGAGATCATCCAGTCCATGCTGGCTGAGGTGGGCATCAACGTAGAGATCACCAAATACGATCAGTCCACCTGGCTGGAAACCAGAAGAGCAGGGGAGATGCCCATGTACGTTTCCTCCTGGACTGCAGACTTCAATGACCCGGACAACTTCTTCTATACCTTCTTCGGAACTGAGGAGAACAGCAAGATCCGTTCCATCAACCTGACGGATAAGGCGGTGATGGCAGAGGTTGCCAGAGCCCGTACCATCGTGGACGAGGAGGAGCGCCTGGCCCTGTACAGAGATCTGGAGGTTCAGCTGATGCAGGACGAGGCCTGCATGGTTCCCCTGTGGTCCCTGGATCACCTCTTTGCAGTCAGCCAGCGGACGAAGGGCTTCCAGGTAAGCTGGAACGGCTTCTCCGACAGCGCGTTCTATCCGGTTTATTTTGAGGAATAAAACCCAAGGATATTTTTGTAGAAGGAACTGCGGTCCTGCAGTTCCTTCTTTCCAGTTGTTTCCATTCTGAAAAAGGCTTAGAGGGGGCGGCAGCAAAACGCCTCCGAAGAGAAAGGTTTGCCATGCTGAAAAAAATTCTGAAACGAGTCCTGATTTCCATTCCCGTGCTGATCGGCGTCGTGCTGCTGATCTTCATCATGCTCCGCATCGTTCCGGGCAACCCGGTGGTGACCCTTCTGGGAGAGCATGTGAATCAGCAGACCATCGACAAGCTGAGCGCAGAGATGGGACTGGATCAGCCCATCGTCGTACAGTTCTTCAAATATATCTGGAATGCCCTCCACGGGGATTTCGGCACCTCCTACCGCATGAACAGAAGCGTGACCCAGATGATCATGGATGCCTTCCCCTACACGGTAAAGCTTTCCCTGCTGGCGGCGCTGATCTCCTGGACCATCGGCGTGGTGGCAGGCGTCATTGCGGCCATCCGCCAGAACAAGCTTCTGGACCGGTTGTTCATGGGTACGGCGCTGTTGGGCGTCAGCATGCCCATCTTTATGGCGGCCCTGCTTCTGCAGTATGTGTTCGCCTACAAGCTGGAGCTTTTTCCCATCTCCGGGTACGAGGGCTTTGCAGCCCTGATCCTGCCTGCAATCGCCCTGGGCTGGAACTCTGCCGGCAGCATTGCCCGCATGACCCGTTCCAATCTGGTGGAGGTGATGCAGGACGACTTCATCCGGACCGCCAGAGCAAAGGGACGCACGGAATCCGGCGTCATCATTTTCCACGGCCTTAAGAATGCGCTGCTTCCCGTAGTGACCATGATGGCCATACAGCTCTCCAGCATGCTTTCCGGAGCCGTGCTGACGGAGTCCGTCTTCGGCATTCCGGGCATTGGAAGACTTGCGGTAAACGCCATCGAGGACAGAGACATGCCCCTTCTGCAGGGGACGGTGCTGTTCACCACGGTGCTGATCATCATCGGCAATCTGGTGGCAGATATCCTCTATTCGGTTCTGGATCCGCGCATCAGGGAGGTGAAATAATGAAAGCATACGAAAATCCTTCCTTGGAGTCTGAAAAGATCTCCGGGGGACAGGCAGTCTATATCGACCAGCAGAGCCCCTTTTATCCGGAGGACAACAGCGCCGATATCGGAGAGAGCGATACGATCCTGGACAAGATCCTGCTTCTGGTCCGCCAGAACAAGCTGGCGGTGTTCTCCGCCCTGGTGATCCTGATCATCATCCTGTTGGCAGTATTCGCGCCTGTGGTGGCGCCCTACGACCCGGCAGCCCAGTCCCTCAGGGACAGGCTTGCAGCCCCCAGTGCGGAGCACTGGTTCGGCACCGACAAGCTTGGCCGGGATATTTTCTCCCGGACCCTTTACGGCGCACGGGTATCCCTGGCCATCGGCCTGCTGCCCACCCTGATCTCCATGGTGATCGGAACGGTGCTGGGGCTCTTTGCCGGTTATTACGGCGGCAAGACGGACTTTGTGATCATGCGGCTGGCGGATATCATGCTGGCCTTCCCCTCCCTGCTTCTGGCCATGGTGGTGATGTACACCCTGGGCGGCGGCATCGTCAACATCTTCATCGCCCTGAGCCTGGTGAACTGGGCCAGCACGGCGAGGGTGGTGCGGGCCCAGACCCTTTCCCTGAAGGAAGCGGAATATGTGGAAGCGGCAAGGTCCATGGGCGTGAAAAAGACCACGATCATTTTCCGCCATATCCTGCCCAACTGCCTGCCTTCCCTGATCGTGCTGTTTACCCTGAACATCCCCTCGGCGATCCTCAGCGAGTCTTCCCTGAGCTTCCTGGGCGTCGGCGCTCAGCCCCCCAGCTCCAGCTGGGGCCTGGCAGTAACGGAGGGCAGAAGATACCTGTTCTCGGAGCCCTGGGTACCGCTGGTGCCCAGCGCCGCCATCATGATACTGGTAATGGCCTTCAATTTCCTGGGAGACGGACTGCGGGATGTGCTGGATCCGTATCTCAAGGAACAGTAAGGGACAGGAGAGAGCTATGTCTGAGAATGTTTTGGAAATCAAACATCTGAAAACCCAGTTTTTCACCCGGAAGGGTGTCCTGCCTGCGGTGGACGATGTGTCGATAGAGATCCCCGCCGGAAAGATCGTGGGGATCGTAGGTGAATCCGGCTGCGGAAAATCCATGACCGCCATGTCCGTCATGGGACTTCTGCGGCACCCCGGCCGGGTGGTGTCGGGAGAGATCCTGCTGTGCGGCAGGGACATCACCCATCTGAAGCCCAGGGAGCTGGCAAAGCTGCGGGGCAAGGAAATGTCCATGATCTTCCAGGAGCCCATGACCTCCTTGAATCCGGTCACTACCGTGGGCAAGCAGGTGGAGGAGACCATCCTGCTCCACGAAAGCTGCAGCCGGGAGGAGGCAAAGAAACGGGTGATCCAGATTTTTAACGAGGTAGGGATCCCGGAGGCGGAAAAACGCTTCGATTCCTATCCCCATCAGCTATCTGGTGGCCTTAGACAGCGGGTGATGATCGCCATGGCCATGGTGTGCCGGCCCAAGCTTCTGATCGCCGACGAGCCAACCACTGCCCTGGACGTTACCATCGAGGCCCAGATCCTGGAGCTTTTCAAGCGTTTGCGGGACGAGACGGGCACCTCCATCATCCTGATCACCCACAACATGGGGGTCGTGGCGGAGGTCTGCGACTATGTGTATGTCATGTATACCGGCCAGGTGATGGAGCAGGCGGAGACCTTCGAACTCTTTGCCAACACCTGCCATCCTTATACCAAGGGACTTTTGCGGTCCATTCCCAAGCTTTCGGAAAAGGTGGATAGGCTCTACACCATCCGGGGCGTGGTGCCGAATCTCCTGCATCTGCCGGAGGGCTGCAATTTCTGCACCAGATGCGATGAGTGCCAGAAGCGGTGCCTTAAGGAGCAGCCGGAGCTGTACGAGGTAAAGGAAGGGCACAAGGTCCGGTGCTTTCTGTGTGAGAAGGGAGGCGCATGAGCTTGGCAGAAGTAAATAAAGAAAGAAAAGCCCTGCTTACGGCAGAGCATCTGTATAAAGAATTTCCCGTAGAGGAAGGCAAAAAGAAGGAAGCGGTCCATGCGGTGACGGATGTGAATCTGTCCCTGATGGAGGGAGAGACCCTGGCCCTGGTTGGGGAATCCGGCTGCGGAAAATCCACCCTGGGAAAGACCCTGATCCGCCTGTACGATTCCGACGGCGGCAAGATCCTTTTTGACGGAACGGACATCACCCATATGAAGGAACGGGAGTTCGCTCCCTTCCGGACCCAGATGCAGATCATCTTCCAGGATCCCTACGCTTCCTTGAACCCCAGGATGAACGTGTTTCAGATCATCTCCGAGCCTCTGCGGACCCATCACCGCTACAGCAAGGAGGAGCTTTCGGAGCGGGTATATCAGCTGATGGACGAGGTGGGGATCGCCAGGGAGTTCGCCAACCGGTATCCGCACCAGTTTTCCGGCGGACAGCGGCAGAGGATCGGCATTGCACGGGCGCTGGCCCTGAATCCCCGGCTCATCGTCTGCGACGAGCCGGTTTCGGCCTTGGACGTTTCCATCCAGTCCCAGGTGCTGAATCTGCTGAAGGACCTGCAGGAGGCTTACCAGCTGACCTATCTGTTCATTTCCCACGATCTTTCCGTGGTGAAGTTCATCGCGGATCGGGTCTGCGTCATGTTCCTGGGCATGATCTGCGAGATCGGGGCCACGGAGGAGCTTTATGAAAATCCACTGCACCCCTATACCCGTTTCCTGCTGAACGCCATTCCCCTGGCGGATCCGGCCTTGAGGAGCGAGAAAAAGACGCTGTTGCAGGGAGATATCCCTTCCCCCGTCAACCCGCCCTCAGGCTGCAGGTTCCATACCCGCTGTCCTTATGCAAAGGACATCTGCAGCAGGGAGACGCCTCCCTGCAGGACCTGCGGAGACAGGATCGTTTACTGTCACTTCCCCCTGGGAGAGGAGCGGTCATGATCGAGAACGGATGGCTTCCGGTGCTTGCCCCGGAGTTCAAAAAGCCCTATTACAGGGAGCTTTACCGGAAGGTAAAGGAGGAATACGAGCACCACAGGGTATTTCCCGATTCAAAGGAGCTGTTTGCGGCCTTTGAGCTGACGGACCTGCCCAGTGTCCGGGTAGTGATTCTGGGGCAGGACCCCTATCACGGAGAGGGCCAGGCCCAGGGACTCTGTTTTTCCGTCAAACCGGATACTGCCATTCCCCCCTCCCTGCAGAACATCTTTCTGGAGCTGCATCAGGATCTGGGGCTTAAGATCCCGGACAACGGCTGTCTCGTACCCTGGGCAAAGCAGGGGGTGCTGCTGTTGAACACGGTGCTGACGGTACGGGCCCACAGGGCCTTCAGCCATCGGGGCATCGGCTGGGAGCAGTTTACGGATGCGGCCATCCGGGCCCTGGACCAACAGGACCGTCCCATGGTGTTCATGCTCTGGGGCAGGCCTGCCCAGGAAAAGGCGGCCATGCTGCACAACCCGGCCCATCTGGTGCTGAAGGCGGCTCACCCAAGCCCCCTGTCCGCCCAGAGAGGGTTTTTCGGCTGCAGGCATTTCAGCCGCTGCAATGCCTTTCTGATGGAGCATGGAGAGGCTCCCATTGACTGGCAGATCCCGGACCTCCATGGGGGAAAGGCCCCGGGTCCGGTCTCACAATATCGTTAAGGTGGTTAAGAAAACATGAATTTCATAGAAATCTTAAAGGTTCTGCTGTTCGGTATCGTCGAGGGCTATACGGAATGGCTGCCCATTTCCTCTACGGGACACCTGATCCTGGTGGAGGACATCGTAAAGCTCAACCAGCCGGAGGAATTCTGGAGCGTGTTCCTGGTGGTGATCCAGCTGGGCGCCATCCTGGCGGTGATATTTCTCTACTGGTCAAAGCTCTGGCCCTTCAGCCGGAAAAAAACGCCGGCCCAGCAGCGCAGCACCTGGATCCTTTGGTCCAAGATCCTGCTGGCCTGCATCCCCGCAGCGGCCATCGGCCTCCCGTTGGATGACTTCCTGGACGCCCATCTCTACAATTCCACGGTGGTGGCGCTGATGCTCATCCTTTACGGTGTGATCTTTATCTGGCTGGAGCGGAGAAACCAAGGCAGGGAGTTTTCCATTCAGCGGACCTCGGAGCTCAGCTACCGCACGGCGCTTCTGATCGGCGTGTTCCAGTGCCTGTCCCTGATTCCCGGAACCTCCCGTTCAGGCTCCACCATCATCGGAGCCATGCTGCTGGGATGCGCAAGACCGGTGGCGGCGGAATTTTCCTTTTTCCTGGGAATCCCGGTGATGTGCGGCGCAAGCCTTCTGCGCATCCTCAAGCACGGCCTGAGCTTTACCGGAGAGCAGTGGTTCATCCTGCTGTTCGGCATGCTGGTGTCCTTTGTGGTGGCGGTGCTGACCATCCGCTATCTCATGACCTATATCAGAAAGCATGATTTCACCGTATTCGGCTATTACCGGATCGTGCTGGGCGTTATCGTGCTGCTGTTCTTCGGAATAAAGGCGCTTTTGGGATGAAGATCGTGATCGGCCTGAGCGGAGGTGTGGACAGCTCTGTGGCAGCCTGGCTGCTGCAGCAGGAGGGGCATGAGCTCATCGGCTGTACCATGCGCACCTTCGATACGGAAAAAAGCTTAAAGGAGCTTGCGGACGCCAGGGCGGTGGCGGAGCGGCTGGGCATCCCCTTTTATGTGACGGACTGCCGCAGCCTCTTTCAGAAGGAGGTCATTCGCCCCTTTGTCCAGGAATACACCTGCGGCAGGACGCCTAATCCCTGCTGCATCTGCAACCGGAAGGTGAAGTGGGAGGCCCTGATGGGCTGCGCCAGAGAGCATGGCGCGGAAATGGTGGCGACGGGCCACTACGCCAGAGTCGCAGCTTTGACGGGACCGGAAGAGGGGCCCGGCGGGGCGGAAACGAGATACTGTATCCGTCAGGCAAAGACCCTGGGCAAGGATCAGAGCTATGCCCTTTATAACCTGCGGCAGGATCAGCTTCGGATGACCAGGATGCCCCTTGGGGAATACACCAAGGAGGAGGTGCGGCAGATCGCGGCAAGGATCGGGCTTTTTACGGCAGAAAAGCCGGATTCCCAGGAGATCTGCTTCATTCCGGAAGGAAACTATGCGGCATTTATCGAAAAACAGGCGGAAGCAGGCATTCTGGGAGATGGGGATACAGGCGCCCTGGGCGCTGCCGGGACCGGCGCTCTGACAGGAGGCCTTTCCTGGGATCAGCCCGGAAACTTCGTGGACGAGGCAGGCAAGGTGCTGGGACGGCATGCAGGCATCATCCACTATACCGTGGGACAGCGGAAGAGGCTTGGCATCGCCCTTGGAAAAAGGGTGTTTGTCAAGGAGATTCGCCCGCTGACAAATGAAGTGGTGCTGGCGGATGACGACAGGGTATTTTCCCGGAAGCTCCTTTGCGGCTTTGTAAACTGGCAGGGACGGGATCTTGAAAAAGAGACCGGAAGGGACCCTTCGGCAACCCTTTTTGCCAGGGTGAAGATCCGCTATGCCCATGAAGGGACCATGGCCCGGATCCGGCGGCTGCCGGAGGGGGAAAGCAGCTTTTTGCCAGAAGGCCCCCTGACAGCAGGCCTGGAGCAGACAGGCCCCTGCTATGAGGTATGCTTTGCGGAGCCAGTGCGGGCGGTGACCCCCGGCCAGGCGGCAGTTTTTTATGATGAAGAAGGCCGCATCCTGGGAGGAGGGCTCATCCTGCCGATGACTGGGACGCTTTCCTGATCCCGGCGGAATCGATCAAAAAGATTTGGAGGTTTGACAGAGCTTATGAATAGAAACGGTTTCAGAAAAGGCGCAGGTCTTTTGCTGGCGGCTGTCCTTGCAGCGGCAGTGCTTCCGGCGCTTCCGGCTGGAAAAACAGGACCGGACCAGGAAATGGGGACGGGATTTATGCAGCTTAAGGCTTACGCCGCCCAGCAGAAGGGAGAGGAGATCGGCCTTGATCCGGAATGGAAATATGCGGATTTTGCCGCCATCAAAAGCGGAAAGGCGGTGCTTTACAAGGCCCAGTCCAACCGGAAGGGCAAGGTGATCGCGGTCAACGCCGGTCACGGCACCAAGGGCGGCACCTCCGTAAAGACCTGGTGCCATCCGGACAAGACCCCCAAGGTAACAGGCGGCACCACCAGCGCCGGAGCCACAAAAGCGGTGGCGGTTTCCAGCGGCATGACCTTCAAGGACGGAACGCCGGAGAGCAAGGTGACCCTCCGCATGGCCCAGATCCTGAAGGACAAGCTCCTGGCAGCAGGCTATGACGTACTGATGCTGCGGGATGGGGAGGACGTACAGCTTGACAATGTGGCCAGAAGCGTCATCGCCAACAACAAGGCAGACTGCCATATCGCGCTGCACTGGGACGGAGACGGCCTCAGCACCATCAAAGGCTGCTTTTACATGTCCGTGCCGGACGCCTTGAAGACCATGGAGCCAGTGGCTTCCCACTGGAAGGAGCATGAGCGGCTGGGAGACTGCCTCATCGAAGGGCTGCGGGCCCAGGGCATGAAGATCTGGGGCTCCAATCCCCTGGATATGGATCTGACCCAGACCTCCTACAGCACCATCCCCTCGGTGGATATCGAGCTGGGCAATCAGTGCTCCAGGCATGATGACGATCTGCTGCGCCAGGAGGCGGAGGGCCTGTTAAAGGGTATCAACAGCTTCTTCGGCTATTGATACAACAAAGGGAAGCAGGATTTTACAGGCACATCAGAGCCTGCAGGGACATCTGAATTCACGGAAACAAAAAAGCTTCAGCGCTGCCGCATCAGGCAGAGGGCTGAAGCTTTTTGTATCGGGAAAACCTCAGAGAGCCTACAGAAAGGCCGCAAGCTCCCGGGCGATCCGGGCGATGGGAAAGCCCACCACGGTGTAATAGTCGCCTTCGATGGCCTTTACCAGCAGAGCGCCCGCGCCCTGAATGCCGTAGGCTCCCGCCTTGTCAGAGGGCTCTCCCGTGGCAATATAGGCGTCGATCTCGGCCTCGCTCAGAGGATAGAACTCCACATGGGTAACGGAGGAAAAGGATTTTTCCAGCTCCCTGGAGAGGATGCAGACGCCGGTACAGACCTGATGCTTCTTTCCGGAAAGCATCCGGAGCATCCTGCGGGCGTCCTCCGGGTCCCGGGGCTTGCCCAGGATCTCCCCCTGGCAGATCACCACCGTATCGGAGCCGATGACCACCGGGGGATCCTGATCCTCCCGGTGTTTTTCAAAGATCTCCCTCGCCTTATGGCAGGCCAGATATTCCGCAGCATCCTCCACGGGAAAATGATCCGGAAGCAGCTCCTCTCCCTTTGCAGGCTCGCAGAGGAAGGGGCGGTTCAGTTTTTCCATCAGTTCCTGCCGCCTGGGAGAGGCGGAGGCCAGGATCAGCATACCGCCTCCCCGGCCTCGATCAGCAGCTTTTCGATGCTCACCAGCTTGACGCAGAGGGCCAGGAGCCGGGCTGCGGTTTCGATCTCGTCGAGAGAAGGATAGGAGGGGGCGATGCGGATGTTCCGGTCCTCTGGATCCTTGCCATAGGGGAAGGTAGCGCCTGCAGGCGTCAGCACCACGCCGGCCTTTTTGGCCTTGGCGACGATGGCCTTGGCGCAGCCCGGCAGGGAATCAAAGGAGATGAAGTATCCGCCGTTGGGGCAGGTCCAGCTTCCGATATCCAGGCCGCCCAGCTCCTCCTGGAAGATATGTTCCACCGCCTCGAACTTGGGACGCATGATATCTGCGTGGAGGCGCATGTGCTCCACCACCCCGTGGATGTCTTTGAAGAACCGGACATGCCTGAGCTGGTTCACCTTGTCGTGGCCGATGGTCTGGAACTTAAGCTGCCGGCGGACGTCCTCCAGGTTGTTGAGGGAAGCGGCGCAGGCTGCGATGCCGGAGCCGGGGAAGCTGATCTTGGAGGTGGAAGCAAATTTGTAGACCAGGTCCGGATTTCCGGCCCGCTTGCATTCCGCCAGGATCTCGATCAGATGATCCTGATGATGATCGTATAAATGATGCACGGTGTAGGCGTTATCCCAGTAAATGCGGAAATCCGCCGCCGCAGGCTGCAGCCGGGCAAACCGCCGCACCGTCTCATCGTCATAGGAGTTTCCGGTGGGGTTGGAGTATTTGGGCACGCACCAGATGCCTTTGATGCTGTCGTCCTCCGCCACCAGCTTTTCTACCATGTCCATATCCGGGCCCGTAGGCAGCATGGGCACATTGATCATTTCGATGCCGAAATATTCGGTGATGGCGAAATGACGGTCATAGCCGGGAACCGGACAGAGAAATTTTACCTTCGGCAGCTTGCACCAGGGCGTAGAGCCCATGACGCCGTGGGTCATGCTGCGGCTGATGAAGTCGAACATGACGTTTAAGCTGGAGTTTCCATAGATGATGATATTGTCCGGGTTTACCTCCATGATATCGCCCAGGAGCTCCTTGGCTTCGGGGATGCCGTCCAGAACGCCGTAGTTGCGGCAGTCCAGTCCGTCCTCGCAGGTCAGGTCTGCATGGCTGTTCAGCACGTCCATCATGCCCATGGACAGATCCAGCTGCTCCGGGCTTGGCTTGCCCCGGGACATGTTCAGATTCAGCGCCCTGTACTGGTAATCCCTGTATTCCAGGCTGAGTTCCTCATAGAGCTTGTGCAGCTCCGGCAGCTCCATTTCACTGTACTTTTTCATATGGAAACCTCCTTGTTTTTTTACGTTGTCCGTATTTGCAAAAGTATAGCATAGAAGTTTTTTGCAAACAAGCGGCAGAACCGGGATTTTCGGGCCCGTGGAAGGCGCTTTTTTATCTGTTTTGTATCAAAAAAGATACCGTTTTGCTGATAATATTTATGGTATACTAATGGATAAACATGGCAAGATCAAGGAAGCACCCTTTGGGTGTACCTTCATGCAGTGAAAAGCACGGCAAGATTAAGGAAGCACCCTCCGGGTGTACCTTTATGCCGTGGAAGACACGGCAAGATCAAGGAAACACCCTCCGGGTGTACCTTTATGCCGTGGAAGACACGGCAAGATCAAGGAAACACCCTTCGGGTGTACCTTTATGCCGTGGAAGACACGGCAAGATCAAGGAAACACCCTTCGGGTGTACCTTTATGCCGTGGAAGACACGGCAAGATCAAGGAAAGGGGAAATTGAGGTATGAAACTGTTTACATTTAAGGGCGGCGCTCATCCCAATGAGGGCAAGGCCTTAAGTGAGAACTGCGGCATCAGACGGCTGGAGCTTCCCGGCGAATATGTGTTCCCGGTTTCCCAGCATATCGGCGCGCCTGCAAAGCCTCTCGTGGCAGCAGGAGACCGGGTGCTGGCGGGACAGAAGCTGGCGGAAGCAGGCGGCTTTATTTCTGCAGACGTGCTGTCCTCCGTGTCCGGAACCGTCAAGGCGGTGGAGCCCCGGATGCAGGTAAGCGGATTTCCGGTGATGTCCGTGGTGGTGGAAAACGACGGACTTTATGAAACCGCCCCCGGCATCGGAGAAAAGCGGGATTGGCAGGGGCTCACAAAGGAAGAGATCCGTCAGATCGTCCGGGATGCAGGCATTGTGGGACTGGGCGGCGCAGGCTTCCCCACAGCGGTGAAGCTGATGCCGAAAAATGATGAAGCCATCGACTACTTCATCGCCAACGGCTCCGAATGCGAGCCCTTCCTCACCAGCGATTACCGGATGCTGATGGAGGAGGGCGAGCGGATCGTAGGGGGCCTGGAGATCTGCCTTTCTCTGTTCCCCAACGCAAAGGGAATCATCGCCATCGAGGACAACAAGCCCGAGGCCATCAGCCGCATGGAAAAACTGGTTTCCGGCAAGGAGCGTATCGAGGTGGCCTCCCTCAAGACAAAGTATCCGGAGGGCGGCGAGCGGCAGCTCATCAACGCCGTGACCGGACGCTATATCAATTCCGGGATGCTTCCGGCAGATGCCGGCTGCATCGTGGACAACGTGGCTACCCTGGCTGCCATTTACGATGCGGTGGCCATGAGCACGCCCCTGATGGAAAAGGTGATCACCATTACGGGAGACGCCGTGGCGGAACCCGCCAACGTGCAGGTGCGCCTGGGCATTTCCTACAAGGCTGTGCTGGAGGCCTGCGGCGGTCTTAAGACTGAGGCGAAAAAGCTGATCTGCGGAGGTCCCATGATGGGACAGGCGCTTTTTGAGCTGGCCTGCCCGGTGACCAAGCCTTCCTCAGCCTTGTGCGCCTTCGCTCACGATGAGGTAGCAGAAAATCCGACGACACCCTGTATCCGCTGCGGCCGCTGCGTGGAGGCCTGCCCGGAGTTCCTGGTGCCGCCTATGATGGTAAAAGCTGCGACCCATGACGACCTGGCAGGGTTTGAAGCCCTGAACGGCATGGAGTGTATGGAGTGCGGAACCTGCGCCTATGTTTGTCCTGCAAGACGTCCTCTGACCCAGATCTTCAAGCAGGCGAGAAAAATGGTAATGGCAGACCGGAAGATCAAGGCCGCGGAAAAGAAGCAGCGGGAAGAGCACGAGGCAGCGGCAAAACGGGAAGCAGAACAGAAGCTGGCGGCAGACAAGGCCGCAGAAACGGTATAAGGGAGGGAAAGCGAAATGGAACAGACAGCAGAACGCAAAAAACTCGCCCATGTATCCTCATCACCCCATTTCCGGACGCCGGTGACCACCAGGCGGCTGATGCTGGACGTGGTGATCGCCATGATTCCGGCGCTTTTATGGGGCGTTTATCATTTTGGTTTTTATGCGCTGGTGGTGACCATCGCCACCGTGGCAGCCTGTGTGATCTCAGAGTATGTTTATGAGCGTTGCATGAAGCTGCCCATCACCATCGACGACGGCTCGGCGGTGGTGACGGGCATGATCTTGGCGCTGAACATGCCGCCCCAGATCCCCTTGTTCATTCCGGTGCTTGGCGGCGTATTCGCCATCATCGTGGTAAAGCAGCTTTACGGCGGCCTGGGACAGAACTTCATGAATCCGGCGCTGGCGGCGAGATGCTTTTTGATGATCTCCTTTGCAAAGCCCATGACGGACTTCACCATGCCCGGCGCGGTGGACGCGGTTTCTTCCGCAACCCCCCTTGCGGTGATGAAGGCAGGAGAGAGCGTCAGCCTGACGGACCTTTTCATCGGAAATATCTCCGGAACCATCGGCGAGGTGTCCGCCCTGGCGCTTCTGCTGGGCGCGGCTTATCTGCTGGCAAGAAAGGTCATCAGCATCCGGATCCCCGGCATGTACATCCTGACCTTTGTGGTATTCATGCTGGTATTTTCCGGTCACGGTCTGGATCCCTACTACCTGGCCTGCCAGGTTTGCGGCGGCGGCCTGATCTTCGGCGCATTCTTCATGGCGACGGATTATGTAACGGGTCCCCTCACTCCGGCGGGACAGATGGTCTACGGCGTGATCCTGGGCGTGCTGACAGGCATTTTCCGTGTATTCGGCGCATCGGCAGAGGGCGTGTCCTACGCCATCATCCTTTCCAATATCCTCTGCCCGCTGATCGAGAAATATACGGTGCCCACCGCCTTTGGCAAGGGCCGGTATGTGGAGCTTACCAAAAAGCTGCTGGTTGAAAACAAGGATACAAAGCATGTGGCAAAGGAGGGCAGATGATCATGGCGGACAATATCAAAACTGCAGTGACCCTCTTTCTGATCACGCTGATCTCCGGTCTTTTGCTGGGGGGCGTTTACGCGATCACAAAGGAGCCGATTGCACTGGCAAATCAGGCGGCGCTTTACGCAGCCTATGAAACTCTGGTGCCTGGCGGCGCAGAGTATGAGGAGCAGGCGGCGGCCACAGAAAAGGCAAACGCCGACCTTGCGGACGGCAGATATGGAAATGTAACCATCAACAACGTGGTGATGCCGGTGGACGCCTCCGGCAACGCTCTGGGATATATCGTGGACGTGACCTCCCATGACGGCTACGGCGGAGATATCCAGCTGACGGTGGGCTACACCGGCGAGGAGGGAGCCCTGACCTGTACAGGCATCAGCTTCCTGACCCTGGCGGAGACCGCGGGCCTTGGCATGAACGCCCAGGAGCCGGAGTTCATGGAGCAGTATGTGGGAAAGACCACAGAGGCCCTGACAGTCACCAAGAGCGGCAGCGCAGGAGAGCATGAGATCAATGCCATGTCAGGCGCTACCATCACCACCGACGCAGTCACCAACGCGGTGAACGCCGCCAACTACGCGGTGACGGCAGGCATGGAAGGTTAAGGAAGGAGGGAACGGTATGAGCAAATATCTGGAAAGAATCTGGAACGGTATCATCAAAGAGAACCCTACCTTCGTCATCATGCTGGGCATGTGCCCCACCCTGGCTACCACCACCAGCGCCAGCAATGGCTTCGGCATGGGCCTGGCCACTACGGCGGTGCTGGTATTCAGCAATCTGGTGATCTCGGCTCTGAGAAACATCATCCCCGACAAGGTCCGCATTCCGGCCTATATCGTGGTGATCGCTTCCCTGGTGACCATCGTGCAGCTTCTGATGCAGGCATATGTGCAGGGACTTTACAATACCCTGGGCATCTATATTCCCCTGATCGTGGTAAACTGTATCATCATGGGCCGGGCAGAGGCCTATGCGGCAAAGCATTCGCCCCTTTTGTCCATGTTTGACGGCATCGGCATGGGCCTTGGATTTACCCTGGCCCTCACCATCATCGGCTTCTGCCGGGAGCTGATCGGCGCAGGCAGCGTCTTCGGCTACGAGATCATTCCGGCGGATTTCCATGTGAGCATCTTCGTCATGGCGCCGGGCGCATTTTTCGTGCTGGCTGTGCTGACGGCACTGCAGAATAAGCTGAAAGCGCCTTCGGCCACCAACCTTTCCGAAGAAGAACGGAATGCCCGGAAGAAGCAGGGGCAGAAGACCGGCTGCGACGGCAACTGTCAGAACTGCATGCTCCATGCAGAGGAGATCGCCGCCAACGTGGCAAAACGGGCTGAGGAGGTGAAGAAATCATGAAGGAACTGTTATTGATCGCGATCGGATCAGCCCTGGTGAACAACGTGGTGCTGAGCCAGTTTCTGGGCATCTGCCCCTTCCTGGGCGTATCCAAGCAGGTAAAGACCGCTGCCGGTATGGGCACGGCGGTCATCTTCGTTATCGTTCTGGCCTCCGCCCTGGCGTCCCTGATCTATGACCATGTGCTGGTGGCTCTGGGACTTGAGTACCTGCAGACCATCGTGTTCATCCTGGTGATCGCCGCCCTGGTACAGTTTGTGGAAATGTTCTTAAAGCGCTACATGGTTTCCCTGTATCAGGCCCTGGGCGTGTATCTGCCCCTGATCACCACCAACTGCGCCGTGCTGGGCGTGGCCCTGACCAACGTACAGAAGAGCTACGGTCTTCTGGAATCCGTGGTAAATGGCGCAGGCGTTTCCATCGGATTTACCATCGCCATCGTGCTGATGGCAGGCGTGCGGGAAAAGATCGCTTACAACGACATTCCCAAAAGCTTCCAGGGTTCCCCCATCGTGCTGATCACGGCGGGACTGATGGCCATCGCATTCTGCGGATTTTCCGGTTTGATTTAAAGGAGGCGACAGATTATGACAGCAGTATTGACAGCGGCCGGAGTGGTCGGCGTTACAGGACTTCTGATCGGCATCCTGCTGGTGATCGCCGGTGAAAAGTTCAAGGTGGAAGTGGATGAAAAACAGGAGGCGGTGCGGGGACTGCTTCCGGGCGCAAACTGCGGCGGCTGCGGCTTTGCAGGCTGCGACGCCTGCGCCGAGGCCATCGCCCAGGGAAAAGCGCCGGTAAACGCCTGTCCGGTAGGCGGCGCTGATCTGGCAAAGCGGGTGGCCATCGCCATGGGCATGGACCCTTCCGCAGCGGATGTAAAGGAAATGACTGCCTTTGTCAAGTGCTCCGGCACCTGCGACAAGGCGGTAAAGAAATATGAGTATTACGGATTAAAGGACTGCAACGCCCTTTCCGTTGTGCCGGGCGCAGACGACAAGGGCTGCGAGTTCGGCTGCATGGGCTACGGGGCCTGCGTCAAGGCCTGCAAGTTCGGGGCCATGCATCTGGAGGGGGGCATTGCCAGGGTAGACGAGAGCAAGTGTACCGGCTGCCAGGCCTGCACCAAGATCTGTCCCCAGCACCTGATCGTCATGATCCCCAAGGGGCAGCAGTACAAGGTAGCCTGCTCCAGCCACAAGCGAGGCAAGGACGTCAAGAGCGTCTGCGCCGCAGGCTGCATCGGCTGCACCCTCTGCACCAAGCAGTGCGCCTTCGATGCCATCCACATGGACAATAACGTGGCGGTGATCGATTACGACAAGTGCACAGGCTGTGGAAAATGTGCGGAAAAATGTCCGGTGAAGGTGATTACCGGAATCACGGTATAAAGATAACAAAATCAAGAAATGTGTCACTGAGAGATCAGCGGCACATTTTTTGTTGTTATGCTATTTTATCCCCATACATACTTAAGGAAACTATCTCCATCATCTTTGTTGAAATCTCCTTCATTCCGTTGTAAAATGAAGGAGATATTTTCTGGATGAAGGAGATCCTTATGAGAAAATTTGATTATGTTGCAGCTCCCAAAAAACTTCTGACCCCTGAAATTGTTCAGATGATGGGAAGTCTCCATGAACATAAGGGTAAGCAGGAACTATTTCTCGAAGCAAATATAGATGAATTGAAAACATTATTAGAAGTCGCCCTCATTCAGAGTACCGGCGCTTCCAACCGGATTGAAGGGATCTATACAAGCGATAAACGACTGGAAGAACTGGTTTATCAAAAGGCAGAGCCCCGTAATCGTTCCGAACAGGAAATTGCCGGGTATCGGGAGGTGCTTGCTACAATCCATGAAAGCTATGAGTATATCCATTTGCGTCCTAATATCATTTTACAGCTTCATAGAGATTTGTATTCCTATTCTCAGGGAAATGCCGGCGGGACTTATAAAAATGCTGATAACGTAATTGCAGAAACAGATTCCCAGGGGAACCAAAAGGCAAGATTTATCCCTGTTCCTGCTTTTCAGACCCCTGAAGCTGTCGAAAATCTGTGTTCTAATTTCATAGACGCATGGAATGGCGATCAGATGGATAAGCTGATTCTCATTCCTATGTTTATCCTTGATTTTTTATGTATTCATCCTTTTAATGATGGCAATGGACGTATGAGCAGACTGCTCACTCTGCTGTTGTTCTATAAGGCTGGATATATCGTTGGGAAGTATATAAGCATTGAAATGCTGATTGAAAAAACAAAAGAAACTTATTATGAAGCGCTGCAGGCAAGTTCTTCTGGGTGGCATGATTGTAACAACAGCTATGAGCCTTTTGTGAAATACTATCTGGGAATTATGCTGAAAGCCTATAATGAATTTGAAGATCGCGTAGAACATTTAAGGTATCGTAAACTTTCCAAACCAGAGCGAATCAAAGCCGTGTTTGAAAAAAAGGTCGGTAAAGTTACAAAGAAAGAAATCATGGAATTATGCCCGGATATAAGCAAGGTCACTGTGGAACGCACATTAACAGCCTTGGTAAAAAGTGGCTATATTGCGAAGGTTGGCGCAGGACCTTCTACGGGCTATGTCCGTATCTAAAATATTATCTCCTTCATTTTCTCTTGACTTTTTTGCCCTCCGGCAGTAACATAGTCACGTTGTTTAGAATTCTAATTAGATGGATGGGACGCTATGAAAGAAAAACAGCTGATGGAGAAATATGACAAGCTGAATAGAAAAATGCACCGTTATTTTTCCAGTTATTTTGTAGGAACGACACTTACCAGTATTCAGGCTCTCGTCCTGCATTACATTATTACCGAGTCCAAGACACGGAACGTATTCCCCAAGGATCTGGAAGAGTTTCTGGAGATCAAGCCGTCTTCTGTCACGAGTCTGATCAACAACCTGGAACGTAACGGTTATCTGCGCCGGGAAAGCCTGGCGGATGATGGGCGTTATAAAAAACTGGTTTTAACGGATAAGACAATAGAAATTCAGGACAAGATCATAAATCGGATCGACGACTACATGAAAAGCATGTTCGTCGGAATATCGGATGAAGATTTGAAGGTGTTTGAAAAAGTCATTATGCAAATGACGATGAATATCGGATAGATATTCATTTTACCCATATAGTTAGAATTCTAAACAGTTGGGGAGGAGGAATGTTATACAAATTCTTAAAAAAACAATAGGATCTACAGGGTCTATTTTTTTGGAGAAATACTTAGAATTCTAAGTTTAAAGGAGGATCTATTATGACAAAAACACAAACGGCAGCTAATCCGCTTGGATATGAGCGAATCGGTAAATTGCTTACAACCTATGCAATACCAAGCATTATTTCGCTGATCATCAACTCTCTTTACAACATGGTCGATCAGATCTTTATCGGGCAGGGAGTGGGCTTCCTGGGAAATGGAGCGACGAATATTATTGCACCGATCTCCACAATCGCGATCGCCACTTTGTTCGGTGATGGACTTGCCGCTTTTTTTAGCCTGAACCTGGGACAGGGAAATGCAGATAAGGCAGCGAAAGGTGTAGGAACCACTGTGATCTCCTCCAGTGTTGTCAGTATTCTTTACGCTGTGTTTGCTTTCATCTTTTTGACTCCGCTGTGCCGTGTTTTCGGAGCAACCGATAATATCATGCCTTATGCGTTAGGCTATGGGCGCATCATCGTTATCGGATTTCCCTTTGCAATCGTTGCAACGGTTATCAATTCTGCTATCCGTACAGATGGAAGTCCCCGCTATGCCATGTTCTCCATGATGATAGGCGCGGTCCTGAATACGATCCTTGACCCGCTGTTCATTTTTGTATTCCATTGGGGCGTTGAAGGAGCGGCTCTTGCAACGATCCTTTCCCAGTTTGTGGGGTTGCTCTTTAACATCGCTTATCTGTTCAAATTCAAGACGATCCGCTTTGGAAAAGCTGACCTTGTCATGAACTGGTCTATGGTTGCAAGGATGGCAAGTCTTGGCTTTGCCAGCTGCTTCAACAACCTGACATCTACCGTTGTGGCCTTTGTTTCCAACAACCTGCTTACCCAGTATGGGGCACTTTCCGAATATGGAGCCGATATTCCGCTGACCACCTTTGGACTGTGCATGAAGGTGAGCATGATCGCATTTTCAGTCGGAATCGGCGTTGCGAGCGGCAGCCAGCCGATTATCGGATTCAACTATGGAGCGCAGAAATATGATCGTGTAAAAAAGACCTTTTTATTGAGCGCAGGTATCTGCACAGTCATAACAGTCGTTTCATGGGTGATTTTCCAATGCTTCCCGCTACAGCTGATCCGTATCTTTGGTACCGAGTCAGCCTTATATGAAAAATTCGCCGTACAATGCTTCCACATTTACCTGCTGTTGACCTTCCTGAACGGTTTGCAGATGTGTACGAGCGTGTTTTTTCAGGCGATTGGACAGCCGGTCAAGGCGGCAATTGCTTCTTTGTCGAAGCAGCTGATATTTTACATACCGGCTATGTTGATCCTGGCTCGTATCTTTGGATTGACGGGCATCCTCATGGCAGGTCCTACGGCGGATGCTTTGGCCTTTCTTCTCTGCGCAGCTTTATGCTTCAGGGAAATCAAGAAAATTGACCACATGATGCCCAAATGCCGGTAATCGGTACAGAAGAACGTATGAAACAGAGATCGGAGGTAGAAAACGTGAAGAAAAGAATTATTACGATCAGCCGAGAATTCGGAAGTGGCGGCCATAGGATTGGAGAAATCGCAGCGGAAACGCTGGGGATCTCCTTTTATGATCAGAAGCTATTGGAAAAGATTGCGGAAGAGACCGGGTTTACAAAAGATTTTATCGAGGAAACAGCGGAATACTCTACCGCTAAAAACAGCCTCTTGTTCAACCTTGTTATCAATCGCTCTTTGAATGATTGTACGGAACCAACTCCTGCTGATACGATTTATTTTGCCCAGGCTAAAATCATTAAAGAAATCGCTGAGAAAGAGGCTTGTGTGATCGTCGGACGCTGCAGCGATTATATCCTGCGTGACCGTAAAGACTGCCTGAATGTGTTTATCTATTCCGATGAAGAGGATCGTGCCCATAGGATCCTGGAACGATACGGAAAGACAGATAAACCGATTCAAAAAAGAATTGCAGACAAAGATGCCAGAAGGAAGATCTACTATTCCCATTATACTGACCGTCCCTGGGGTGTGCCGCAAAATTACGATCTTTGTCTGAACAGCGGCTCCTTGGGTGAAGAAAGGTGCGTAAAAATGCTCGTCGATGTATTCAAATCATTTGAATAATGAAGAAGTAGACGAAAGGATGAAAAGTGTCACTGAGAGATCAGCGGCACTTTTTTTGAGGAGATGTTTCAATATCCTAAGATAATGCTCATGTACGGTAAGGAAGCAAGCAACCGAAAACAAGAGATAGACCGCCAGCACTACACTATTCCGAACCA
>CALWLA010000023.1 GCA_944381405.1 uncultured Lachnospiraceae bacterium
CTCCCCCGCCCCCCCCGGCGCGTGCCGGGGCCGCACGTGATGATGAATGATAACAGAACGATTTCTACTCACACGCCCCTCGCGGGGCGTGACCCGAGTGTCCATAACATCTTTCTCCGCCTTTTGACATTTCTACTCACACGCCCCTCGCGGGGCGTGACGCTTTACCTCTGGCGGCGCAATGTTGTATGACGATATTTCTACTCACACGCCCCTCGCGGGGCGTGACATCACCGGCGCCAGCTCCCGGCTGTCCATCCCGCAATTTCTACTCACACGCCCCTCGCGGGGCGTGACAAATGAGGAACGTAGTCTATTTTCGCGCAAAAGTATTTCTACTCACACGCCCCTCGCGGGGCGTGACATTCCCCGGCTGCCTTTTACAAAAATAAAGAAGGATTTCTACTCACACGCCCCTCGCGGGGCGTGACGAATAGGTTGGGAATCCCGCACTTTAGCCTGCACATTTCTACTCACACGCCCCTCGCGGGGCGTGACCCCAATGGCGATTTCTAATATAAATAACGGAGGGATTTCTACTCACACGCCCCTCGCGGGGCGTGACAGAAATTCCAAGTTCTTCATACGGGGGCCGGTAGATTTCTACTCACACGCCCCTCGCGGGGCGTGACGGTGTACGGCGATGCGTTGGTGTCCGGCAATGCGATTTCTACTCACACGCCCCTCGCGGGGCGTGACACCGGCAGCTCCGGAGGGCAAAAGGGAGGCTGTCTTATTTCTACTCACACGCCCCTCGCGGGGCGTGACGCGGATGCCGTCTGCGCTGCCCATCCGATCACCGGATTTCTACTCACACGCCCCTCGCGGGGCGTGACGAAAGTTCCGGCGTGGATGTATTTCGTAAAATTCATTTCTACTCACACGCCCCTCGCGGGGCGTGACTGGGAGATCACTGACGAGGAGATCGCACAGCAAGAATTTCTACTCACACGCCCCTCGCGGGGCGTGACGATCATAGGGGACTATACTTGCAGCAGCTCTATAATTTCTACTCACACGCCCCTCGCGGGGCGTGACAAGAAGAAAAGGAGAAATTAAAAAACATCTTAAAATTTCTACTCACACGCCCCTCGCGGGGCGTGACTTTCCTGAACCGTCAGCTGTCGAATATCACGGACATTTCTACTCACACGCCCCTCGCGGGGCGTGACGCGTTCCCGCCGTTGCGGATGTATTCATCGGCAAATTTCTACTCACACGCCCCTCGCGGGGCGTGACGTGCCCAGGCCTATGGGCTTGCCCATGTACTCATATTTCTACTCACACGCCCCTCGCGGGGCGTGACCCGGAGCGCCTGGAACTGGCCCAGACCATCACAATTTCTACTCACACGCCCCTCGCGGGGCGTGACGCTGTAAAACTGCTCCGTGTTCAAAGTCACGATAATTTCTACTCACACGCCCCTCGCGGGGCGTGACGGAACAGTATGAAGAAAAGCTCCGGATGGAGGAAGATTTCTACTCACACGCCCCTCGCGGGGCGTGACGGACATGTTCACGCCTGCGGATTTCTTCGTTACCGCTATTTCTACTCACACGCCCCTCGCGGGGCGTGACTTCTTGGCGTCGGTAGGGGTGGCGACGGTATCAGATTTCTACTCACACGCCCCTCGCGGGGCGTGACGCTAACCGAAGACCAGATCAAGGACTTCCAGGCAATTTCTACTCACACGCCCCTCGCGGGGCGTGACCCAGTTCGCAGGCCCGGAGGCGGTCCGTAAGATCATTTCTACTCACACGCCCCTCGCGGGGCGTGACCTCAACTTTATTGGCAACTCCTGCCATTCTTGTATTTCTACTCACACGCCCCTCGCGGGGCGTGACACTCATCGATTGCGATACTGATTGAACCGGTCATATTTCTACTCACACGCCCCTCGCGGGGCGTGACGGGAACAACAATATCAGGATATGTTAAACCGACTTATTTCTACTCACACGCCCCTCGCGGGGCGTGACTGGCGACGGCCCTGAACGGGTTAAAGGTTGATGGATTTCTACTCACACGCCCCTCGCGGGGCGTGACAGGGGCGGGACTCGAACCCACAATCTCCAGGATAATTTCTACTCACACGCCCCTCGCGGGGCGTGACGGATTGAGGTTGGAGATGCTGTTACGGCTATGACGATTTCTACTCACACGCCCCTCGCGGGGCGTGACATAGGAAATCTAAGTCTTGAGGACTTGGGTATAGATTTCTACTCACACGCCCCTCGCGGGGCGTGACAACCTGAACCATCTTTGCGCCTTTAAGTGTCCAATTTCTACTCACACGCCCCTCGCGGGGCGTGACCGCTACATTTTGTATAAACGAGCAGCCACACACCACACATCTAGGAGCGGACTAATTTAACACACTTATTATAGCAATTCAAGACATGAATTTCATCTGTTATTCAGGCGAACCTACCACTTTTTTACGATCACCTCAGCTTCGCCAGCATTATTATACTATGAGAATGCCTTCCGGATTATAAGTCTTTTTCGCGCCTATATGCTCAACCCGTTTCTCCCAGTTATTCCCCAGATAGTAAAACCTCAGACTGTCTTGCTCGATGTCGATCAATTTCACCAATCTGTCTTTCAGCTTTAAAAATGCAGAATAATCGAGGTCGGCCTCAAAAACTGAGTTCTGCACTCTCTGGGCATGATTCTGGCACTCTTTTGCAACTTTTCTTAATCTGGTTTTTCCTGCTGAACTTGTAGTACTCACATCATAACTGATTAAGACCATCATAAAATCGATCACCTTCTGTCTATTTCAAAAGAAAAGATGGATAAGTTTCAATATCGCCGCGTACATATTTTGCCAGAAGATTACTTTGAACATATGGTAATAGGCCCATCGGAATTTTCTGTTTTAGATAAGGGTGCATCATATCAGAACGTTTCTTTTCCTGCCAACGGGTCAATACCTTCTTACGCCCTTCATCGTTTAGCCAGACTGCTCCCGATACCTGATGTTCAAAATCTTTTTCTCCAATGATCTGTAAATTCAATAAAGTAATTACAAACCGCTCTACGAGACATCTTGCCTCTTCCACCAGATCACAGGCCAATGAAGTTCTTCCGCTCCTCAACGTATGGCAGTATCCAATATAGCTGTCAAGTCCAACTGTTTCCAATGCCGCTGCAAACTCGCTGGTAGCCAGTGTATATACAAAAGATAACACTGCATTGATCGGATCCAGAGGCGGCCTCTTTGTACGAAGTTCAAAGGTAAATGGCACCTTTTTATTCGTGATCAGTTTATTAAACACGGAAAAGTAACTTTGTGCGCAGTATCCTTCTATCCCAACGATTTCTTCTATACTTTGTGACTGATACAACTGATCGATGCCCGATGTTAATATTTCAATCGCTTTTTGCATTTCCGGCTCTTCACGCAGTTCTGGGTTATCATGCAGTGTGCGCCGTATCACCTGCCTAGTATTACTGAATTTTGCAGCCATTGTATTCTGAGCAAGCTCAAGACCGCATTCTCTGAACTTATCGATCTGTGCCACCCTCAAAAATACATTTCCTTTCGTCTCGCCGCAGACCTTAGCCAAGAACCGTCCTTGAGGTGATATAAAATTAATAGGTATTGTTTTTCCCACACATTTTCCCATCAGCGCCGGAGAACAGCCCACATAGTTGAAGCAGACAATATTTTCAATGTTTTCGAAGGGAATCCGGAGTTTAATCTCGCCATCTATTTTGCACACAAGATTTTCTCCGTCCAATGTCAGATAAGCAGTTTCATTTGTAACATAAACCGTATTTAGCAATTTTCTCATAGCTCCGTTCCCTCTATCTTCTCTATCTCGGCCCGGAAATTTTTTATCGGCTTTATGGAAGGCATACACAACTCTTTCATAGAACATCCGCTGCATTTCTGTCCTTTCCTGATTGCTGGTATCTTCCCTTCGCTTAAATATTGTCTCATTTCTTGCAATATCTGTTTAAGCCGTGTATCATATTCCTCAAAATTTTCTCTAAGCGGCAAAGCGATTCTTTTCTTCACATCCGCATAGTAGATCAAACCATCGCAGTCTCCGCCAAATACATAATCCACACAGATTTTTTGGGCAAATACCTGCATCAGGTCATCCTCTCTGTACTCCAGATGTTTAGGTTTCGTCGGCTTATACTCCACAACGGAAATATGATACGTCTCTTCACTTCCATCAACAGAAATTCCTGAATCATCTCTGGTAAGCTCCAGACAATCCGTCACTCCGTACAAATTATATGGCTCGAGATCATGATATACCGGGACAGAGGTAAATACCTTTTTTCCCCGCATCGCATAGCTTTTCTCTGGATCATGTACACGCTCATGCATTAGATTTGCCTTTGTCACATAGACATTTTCTGCCCAAGCCTTATCGATCTCCAATAGCCCCCAACGATGCGGACAATACAAATAATGCTGGATGGAACGGATCGTTATTTCTGCCGACTTCATATTTTTTCAATCAATTCAACACCGGCTGGCATATCTCTGTCAACACGGATTTCATAATCGCTGAAAGCCCTTGGAACAGCACCAGCCTTTTCCTCGACTTTTATTTTATCGAAAAGGACATGAGACGGACAATTCCCCAGAACATTTTCATGCTTAAATACATACAGCTTCCGCATGCACATTTTCCCTCTTGCCGCGCTGTGATCGATTTCAAACATATTCATAAGCGCAGACCAGAGAAGTTCCAAATCGTCTTCCGACAGACCGGTCGATTTGTTTGCCAGCGCTGCAGAAACATATCCCTCTGCCCGATAAAGTGCATATGGAATCACGCTCTTTCTTCCCATTTCCGTATCGCCAGTCTCTTTCCTGTCCTCTGTAGTCCGTGCCTGTCTGGTGATCGTAACATCCTGAATACTGATGGGAGAAATACTTCTTGCGAAGTTGATCTGCACCGGTCCTCTTACGATTCCGCAGGGATCGTCTCCGGTTGACATGACCGCTCCAAATGTCCTGACATCGTAATAGTTTCGGCACATATAATCTCTTGCTTTCTTCACCTCATCCGGATCTTTCCCTTTATTTTTCGTCTTTAGACCTTCTGCTTCATAAGCAGCTGTAAATTTCGTATTCAACGAGCGGTCCGGTTTGATCAGGATGTTATATCCAGGCTCTCCCTCTTTCACAAGCTCTACATAGTTCCTGATCTTACGCTTCAGACAGACGTCTGTAATATATCCATATCCAGATTCCACATCGATTCTCGGGGCGTTTCCAGCATCCGGATCGCCATTCGGATTTCCGTTTTCCACATCAAAAAGAATTACAAAATCATATCTGTTTGTAAGTGCCATATTACTCTTCCTCCATTTCCTCTGATTGTATTGATTTCTTCCATAACTCACGATTCTGCTGATAATATCCGACGTCGAATGTTCCCTGCTCCGTCAAGCAGAGGGTTTCCGGGAATCCTCCCTCCAGGCCATCCATTATTTCGCCGATCAGCTTATTATAAAAGACAACAACCGGATATTTATTTCTCACTTTGTTCAAATGATTCTGTGCAAGCCGAATCAGTTTTGGAAACACCAGCGCCGGCCTGGCTGATGCAGAGGCAAAATATGCATCCTTGATTGTCCGGTTCAGCGAATTATTTGATGCGTCCTGCTGCAGTTTTTCGAGCACAGCAAATAATCTGCCGCACAAATATGCCGGTGTCTGATTTGTTCTGTCCAATGACACTTTTAATTCCTCCTTTGATTTTTTATTATTAATACAGGCTTTTATGATACCCGCCCGTATAGCATTTATCTTCCCGCTTCCTTCGTCTGTCTTGACTCTCCTGACGATCGTTTCCAAAAGCGCCTCCGGATACGTCCCGCCATTTAAGATGCCTTCAAGCAATCTCGACATCACTGCTGGATTCACCTTATCATTCTTGCTCTTGGGAGAAATCATCTCGCGTTTGATCTGCCAGAGCGCCACAGACTGAAAATCCTCTGTCACCTGCAGATCCTTCTGGAATCTTGCAATATTCCACAATACATCGGCGTATCTTCTCCGTATGATAAATTTGACCGACAGTCTGGAGGAATTAGGTTTCAATCCCAGCATATAAAAATCCACATTTGGATCAATCAGGTCTAAGGATTGGAGTCTTTCCTCCGTCACCTTGGCGTCACGGGCATCCTTCAAGAGTTCCTTAAGCATCGCATCTGTTTTTTCAGCATCCATCTGTTCCTGCTGCCCAAGAAACAGCTTCATAAATAGGTCTTCACACGCCTCATTGCTGCTCATAGCCCAAAATACGATCGTCATCTCATCCAGCATCGCTTTATGTTTGTCGCTGCTCAGGAGGAAATTCAAAGCCTCTGTATATTTTTTCATTGCAGCTTCAGAAATGTTACTGTTATAAGACTGTTCATTTCCATAGGAGTTTTCGGAATCATTGTTAAACCCTATCAGCACACTTCCCGTCGGCAGCCCACCATAGACGCCTTTTATCTTACTGTGGATTCTTGCTATCGGCTCGATTTCTCCCGTAACAGCGCATTGTGCTGTTCTGGTCTGGTCATCTTTCTCCGGTTTTCCTGCCCTCTCTTCTTCCCACCTTTTCTTCAACTCCGGATCTTCATGCAAAAGACAGTCCGGCTCTCCGGACAAGCAGAAGGCGAAGCCCGCTTTCTGATAATCTTTTCCAAGTCCCAAAAGCCACTCGTTTTTTGTCTCTTCTTCCGGCTTCCAGGAGAGTAGAAAATTTCTGAAGGCAGAAATCATCGGCGACTGAAGCTTTTCTATAAACTCCAAATTGGCTTTTACAAAGGCCATGTGCGATTTTCTTGCCTTATCTGTCCTGTCATCCGGCGTCAGCTGATCCTTCTCCAGATTTAATCCAAAAATATACAGCGGCCGGTGTTCTGCGATATTAGCTTCTATTCCCGGCTTTTCCGTGCGTTCCGGCATCACCATTTCTACCGGGACTTTTTTTATCTTTGCCTTTTTTCCTGAAGGCACCAGCTCGTCTTTTTGGCAATCAATGATTTCATCTATCTTCCCATTCTCAGTCAGAGAGATCTTGTAGTGAATATTCACTTTGGAATACCCCGCCGGGAGAACACTGCCCTTCGCAGCCAGAATATCATAATAATCGCATAAGGCTTTTATTAACATCGCAATTCCTCCCTGTATTTTTTCACGTCGATCACTCCACGGATCATATGTGGACGGTAATAGAGGGTAGATGCTTTATCTGAAAATTTCGGATTATTCCAGTCATGATTGATGGGTTCTCCCCCATCTTCAAACTGGACTCTATAGCTCATATATCCAAGATTCACATCGCCCATGCGCAGAATATTGCTGCTGATGAGCTTCTCATCGAAGTCTTCCACCAGTTCGATTCTTTTCACCGGGAATTCACAGCACCCAAGGCATGGTGTCCGGAACCACTGCCCCTTCTCTAGCCTTCTTTTTATGATATTGTAATGCTTATTTTCTCCATCCGTCTCTGCGTCATTTTTTAGTCCGGTCAGTTCAAAATGAAACTCTACTCCGTATTTCACGTTTTTCAGCACCATCGCCGCCCGTTGGCTTCTGCTTTCCGAAGCATAGATACAGGGATCTCCGCCTTTGCCATTCATCTGGCTCTTCACTGTGCTAAAAAGTGCCTTGTCTTTTACTTCATTTCTTCTGATATTGACAAAATCAATATCCTGAAAAACAATAATCTTATCGATCACATAACGTATGGCAGGCTTCCAGTATATGCTCTTCAGAAGTCCTTCCAACGCTCCGGGCGTCGGTACATCATAGCTTACCCGTTCCACTTTAAGCTCTGGTCGTGTAAAACAGGCATAGTCGCCTTCCACAATAATTTTAAATCCATAGCTCATCGTTTTCCTCCTTTCTTCAGCTTAAAAAATAATCCGGTGCCTCAAATAAAACGCCCTTACATTCATCATAATAATCCATATTTGTGAGACAGTAAATACCTGTCCCATAATCATCAGCCGCGTGCTGACGGATCAGATCCTCCAATTCCTTCTGCCTCACAGAGCAGGTATAATTCTGCAGCTTCCTGACGTTTCCCACCTTTGAATATTTCATCACCTCCACTAATTTTTCACTCTGAGCGTCTTGCGGAACTACCAGAGACACCTGTCTGGAGTCGATGAGTTCAAATTTTTCTGCATACTCTTTAAAAGGAATGGAATCCAGATCGGAACACAGTTGGTGCATGGAGTTTTTCTGAATATCCTCTGCTCTCATAAAATACAGTCTGGAATAATATTCTTCAATACATCTTACATCTGAGATATCCTCGTAGTTTTTCAGCAGTCCCTTTGTGAGGCTCGCCTTCTCATTTGATGCCGCCTGTCTCGTTTCCTCTGCCAGATCAAAAATGAAAACATCCGCCTCCTGTCTTTTTCCCTCTCTATTGCAGCGGCCTCCTGCCTGAAGGATGCTGTCCAAACCAGATCTTTCCCTGAAAACCGTATAAACATCCAGATCCACACCCGCTTCAATCAGAGAAGTCGATATAATCGTAATCCTCCTGTCCTCCGGTACATTTTGATATTCTGGATAGTCTGCCTCCAACTGCTTCAGTTCCTTTCTTATCTCTTTCAGGATTCGTTTCCTGTCATAAGACGTCATATAGGTAGACAAATGATATTTTTTGCCCCCGCACTCCTGATATAATTCTCTGGCAGTTGCTTTTTTATTGACAATAATCAACGATGACGGATATGCACAGCATTTGGCAAGCAGTTCAGAAGAGGATATCTCCCCAATATATCTGTATCCGCACTTCTGGAATTTCGTAAACAAGGAAGTGTCCTTTATCAATTTTACAATTTTACTGTCCGGAAGCGCGTATTCCTTCATCAACTTTTCAAAATCCGGCATAGTCGCTGTCAAAAATACTGCTTCGCTGTGTAGATATCGGGTAATATATGCGACGGCCTGAAGGCATGGCTGCAGGTAATCCTGCGGCATCAGATGTGCCTCGTCAAAAATCAGGATACTGTCGGCCATATTATGCAGTTTACGGAGCTTTCCTCGCTTATTTGCATAGATCGACTCGAAAAACTGAACTGCTGTTGTGATAATAAACGGCGCATCCCAATTTTCTGCCGCTGTCTTTGCGGCTTCCCTGTAATCTTCACTGCCGTTCTCCTCCTCTTCGTAGGAAAACGTTGACTGATGGCGCAGGATTTCTAAACTATCACCAAATAGTCCTTCAAACACTTCCGCCGTCTGTTCTATAATGCTGTTGTATGGAATCACATAAATAATCCGCTTCTTTTCCTTAGCCAAAGCCCTTTCCAACGCAATTTTCACACTTGCAAGCGTTTTGCCGCTCCCTGTGGGCATATTAAGCAAGTAAATCTCCGAATCCTGATTCATGTTCTGGAACGCCTGGTTTTGAAGAGCAGCTCTTGCTCTCTGAAGTTCTGTTTTACAGACAAATGCGTTCAGCCTGTCATCAACCTTCTGAAGACAAGCAGAAAAATCTGCATTTAGTTTTCTGGGCAACTCTCTCTCCTTACAAAAATCAGCCGTATCGATGGAATCAGCATCCACTAAACAGGAAAATACATATCTGGTAAGAAACGCGAACTTATCGATCACCTTCTCCATCCGATTATCACAGTCTCTGAACAGATATGTCATCCACTCAAAGCCGTTCAGTTCCGGTAGAGCAAGCTCATCTTTATATTCGCTGTAATCCTCATATTCTCTTTTCAGCCGTCCGCACAATGTAGATTTGTCCATATCGTCATTAGGAAACCCTCCATCCGGAATTCCAGAATGATGCCCAGAAATGCAGTATTCCATCATAAGTGCCATAGGAGGCGGCACCGCGTACTTTTCTTTGGCTGCAAGTGCTCCACAAATGGAATGCTCCACTTTAATATTGGCCCCGTTGATTCTCTTTACAAACGAATCCTGAAATTTCCCGACATCGTGAAGCAAGCCAACTGCGTACATAAAATCTTTTAACTCCGGTATTGAAAAATCTCTGCATAACTCTGCTGTATTTTCGCAGTGCTCCTTGACAGTCTGAACTGCCCCGGAAGTTTCATTTCTATGTGCAATATATCTATTCACATCCATAATTTTCCAACCCCTCAACAACTCTTTGATTTATAATATCACACTTCTTTTCTTATTACAACTCTAATATAATATATTGTATTTTTTATTAAAGAAAAAATCATCCGCAAAACTTTTTCGTTCTACAGATGATTTTCTCAAACACAAAATATTATATTAATTTCTACTCACGTGAGCTATTCTCACGACCGAAAATACACTGTTCATTTTAATAGATAAGAGATAATAATTCAATCCTCTTATTGTTCAAATACAGCCTTCCCAAAAACGGTTGAAGTAATTCTCGAATAAACCAGATATGTTTTTTCAGATTATCTTCAATTCCATCGCTCAGTATTAGCAATTCAAATATGAATATTCGGCAAATCTAAAATATAACTTTAGATTTGCTGAAGCATGTTATTGTCAGCGTCCTATAACGAAACACCCTCACCGCTCCAAAGGCGCTGCTGGTTTGGTATATAAACGATTATATCAATAAGTATCTTTCAGCAGAAAATCGGCCAGATGTATGATTTTTACGCCATTGATGTTTCCTCCGGCCAGTTCATCCAGAGTTACCACATATTTCGGGTAGTGGTCTTTGATCTCAAGGAGATTTGCTATCTCTCGATCCGATGCCTCCGGCAGACTGCGGCACACCTGAACATAAATACGCTCATCCCGCTGCACCGCCACAAAATCGATTTCCTTTGTCGCATTCTTTCCGATATAGACCTCATAGCCCCGCCGCCGCAGTTCAAAATACACGATGTTTTCCAACATGGCGGCAATGGATTTCGGATTAAAACCCATGGTGCAGTATTTCAGAGAAGCGTCTGCCAAGTAGAACTTTTCCTGGGTCTTCAACACAGATTTCCCCTGAAGATCATACCGCTGGCAGCGATAAATCACAAAGGCCGCCTCCAGCCAGTTCAGATAGTTGTAAACTGCCTCCACGGACAGGGAACGTCCTTCGCTTTTGAGGAACTTTGCAATGGAATTGGCGGAAAAGGTCTTGCCAACATTTTCCACGATATACTTTATGACCCGGTTGAATAAATCGAAGTTCGTGACATTGTGCCGTTTGGTAATATCGTGGGTAATCACCGAGTTATAGATGCCTTCCACGATCTGATAGGCAGAGCGCTCGTCAAAGTTACCCAGCGCCACAATGGGGAATCCGCCCAACCGCAGGTATTCGTTTAACAGCTCCTTGGGAGAACGAGGATCCGTTTTTTTGAAATCCAGATATTCAGCAAAGGACAGCGTATAAACCGGAATGGAAACGTATCGCCCAGTTAAATAAGTGGAGATTTCACTGGACATCAGCTTGGAATTGGAGCCGGTCACATAAATATCGGTATTGGCATTTTCCAGCAGGCTATTGACCGCTTTTTCCCAACCATCGATTTCCTGCACTTCGTCCAGCAGCAGATAGTAGCGTCCATCGCCAGTCATCTGCTCTTTGATGCCCTTATACATATCTTTGTCGCTCATTCCATCATCAAAATCCTCTGACGTATAGCGCATACTGATGATATGGTCTTCGGCGATCCCGCTTTTCAGCAGGTCATCCCGCAGCATCTCCAGGATCGTGGATTTTCCGCAGCGCCGGATTCCAGCCAGTATCTTTACCAACGGAACATCCCGATAGGTTTTCAGCCTGTTCATATATTGTGGCCGAATGATCATATCCTTCACCTCCTCTTTTCTTATCAGGAGTATATAGAAAAACTTCTCTAATTTCAATAGTTTTTACTTACAATCCGTAAAAACTTGATATTTCTAAGGTTTTTTACGGTCAAATTCTGAAATAATCCAGATATCTTTGATACCGATCCCGGACGGTCAGACAGGTAAATCTCTCATGGAACGCCAGGATGCCATCCAATCTTTTCTCAGCTGATCACCCACCTGACATGGCTTCCATCCTCGTCCTTCCCCACCAAAAGCTGGTCCTCGATCTCCTGTTTCAGCTCGCTGACATGGGAAATGATGGCGATGAGCTTATCGCCGCCGGAAAGGCGCTGCAGCACCCGCACCGCCTGATTGCGGGCGTGATCGTCCAGAGAGCCGAAGCCCTCGTCGATGAACATGATATCCAGATGGATGGAGGCGGTACTTTCCCGGATCTGGTCTGCCATGCCCAGCGCCAGGGAAAGGGCCGCCATAAAGGACTCGCCGCCGGAGAGGGTGCGCACCTCCCGTTCCTTGCCGGTTACCACGGAGTAAACCATCAGATCAAGGCCCCGGTTCCTTCCGGCGCCTGCCTGGGCTTCCTCCACCATCCGCAGCTCGAACTGGCCGCCGGACATTTCCCGGAAATGGCCGTTGGCCGCATACAGGATCCGCTGCAGATAATACCGCTGCACAAAGGTCTCGATGTCCATCCGGCCTCCGGTGACCTTTCCGGACAACCGTCTGTACAGGCTGTCCATGCGGGTATATTCTGCCATCAGCTGGCTGCGTTCCGCCATGCGGGACCCCAGGGCGGTATAAACGCTCTGGTTCCTCTGGAGCAGTTCCTTTACCTGATTCGCTTCCTCTGCTGCCGCCCGGTAAGCTGCATCTGCTGCAAGCTGCCGTTCCTCCAAGGCCTGCAGCTCCGGTTTCGGCTGCCCGCCGATGGTTTTCAAAGCAGCGGCCTTCTGACCTTCTGCCTGGTTTTTCTTTTCATGATATGCCGCAGCCTTTTCCCGCAGCTCCGCCACCGTTTCCTTCCGATACCGGGCGGAAAGCTCCTTCCATTCCTCCTCCTTAAGCTCTTTTTCCTGAAGGCAGGCCTCATAATCCTTTTTCTGTTCCGCCCTCTCCTCCTGAAGCTTTGGAAGCTCCCTCTGATACTGTCCCATCAGGGTCTCTGCAGCTTCTTTTTTCTTTTTCGCCTGCTCTGCCGCCTGTTTGGCTTTCTCCCATGCATCGCCGGCTTTCTTCTTTTCCTGCTCCGCTGCCCTTAAGGCCGCCTCTGCTTCCGGCAGGGTATCATAGGTTTTCTGGGCTTCCAAGGCCTCCAGCGCTGCCCCGGCTGCTGCCAGCGCCTTTTTCCCTTCAGACTGCTGTTCCGCTGCAGCCTCCAGCTGTTGCTGCAGCTGGGCTCTCTTGCCTTCGGCCCTGTTCAGATTTTCCCGCACTGTCTGAAGGACCCCTACATCTTCCTGCAGCTTCTGTCCCTCCCGGGCAAGCTCCGCCTGCCGCGCCTCTATCTGCGCCTGTATCCTGGACAGAGAGAAGGATTTTGAATTCACTTCCAAAATCTCTTTCCAGAGCCCAGCCTCTTCCAACAGCTGCCCGAGCCGTTCCTTTGCCGCCTCATGCTGTTGTTCTTTTTCCTTCAGCACCTCTGCAGCAGATGCGGCCTTGGCAGCACAGAGCTTCTGGTTTTCATTTAATTCCCTTACCTCTGCCTCCAGCTCGTCGATCATTTCCCGGGTCAAATGTTCTTCCGCCTCCGTCAGCCTGCAGGGGGCGGGATGGGACAGGGAGCCGCATACGGGGCAGGGCTCTCCCGGCCTTAATTTTTCCCTGGCCAAAAGCCCTGCCTGGGCGTCCAGGAAGGCTCTTTGTTTTGCCGCGTATTCCTCATTTTTTGACTGATAGGCTGCTCTGGCTGCTTCATACTGCTTTTGGGCGTTCTGCAGCATCTGCCTCTGATCCGCGAGCCGCTGCTGCGCCTGTTCCACCTCTCCTGCTGCCGCAGCTGTCTGCTCTGCCTGCGCTGCCCTGGACTTCCATTGCAGAAGCGCCACCTCCGTATCCTTGAGCCCCTCTGCCTGCTGCTTCCACTGCTGTTCCTGCTCTGTAAAATCCTGCAGCGCTGTCCTGGCCGCTTCGACAGCCTGCTCCGCCTGGCAGGCAACGGCCTCCTGCTTTTTCAGTTCTGCCTGGGCCTTTTGCAGCTTTCCAAAAAGCTCCCTGGCTGCTTTGACACCTTCAAAAACCCTGGTATATTCCTGCAGGGCTTTCTCCTGGGCTGTCCGGGCCTGCTGCGCTTCCTTTTCCTGCATTTCCCAGGCCTCGGCAAGCTCCGGCAGTTCCTCCTGCCGGGCTTTCAGCGCCTCCTCCGTTTCCCGGGCCCTCCTGGCACCCTCCTGATAACGGTCATAGACTGCCTTGATCTCATAGGCCCCTTCGATCTGTCCCATGAGTACCGCTTCCTTTTGGATCTCCTCCTGCTGCTCCCGGCAAAGGGCAAGGCGCTCCTCCGCCTCCTCCAACTGTCCAAAGGCCTCCTGCAGGCTCCGGGCCTTTTGAACAGCGTCCCTGGCTTCGTCCCGCAGTCTGCCCGCTTCCTGGCTTTTCTCTTCTGTCAGGACCTGCTGCCCCTCCAGACTTTTGCAGTATGCTTCCAGGTCTGTCAAAAGCGCTTCCAGGTCTGTCACGCTCAGGGTATCCGCTTCCATGATCCGGGTCTTAAGGTCCGCCAGCGCAGGAAGCTCCAGCCGTCCGATCTCGTTTTTGCAGACCGCAAAAAGCTGGCTGAGCGCTCCGCTTTTTTCCTTTGTGCGCCGGGCAAGCTCCTGCACCACATTTTCATAGAGTCCCGTTCCAAAGAGCCTCCGGAAGATCGCCTTTTTCTGGTCAGAGCCTGCCCGCAGAAGCTCCATGAACTCTCCCTGAGCGATCATGGCCACCTGCATGAACTGGCTTTTGGTAAGGCCTACGATCTCCGTAAGCTTGGCGTCGGTTTCCTTTTTGTTCTGGCCGTACTCCCTGCCGTCTGGCATCAGAAGGGATACCGCCTCCACCTCCTCTTTTTCCCCTTTTCCCCGTTTCAGAGGCCGGATGTGCCGCGGAGCACGGCGCACCGTATAGATCTCATCCCCTTCGGAAAACTCCAGCTCCACAAAGGGCGCCTCCCCTTGATGCGCAAACTGGCTCTGGAGCTCCAGTCCGTTTTTCCGGTTACTTTCGGAGCTGGCTTCTCCGTAAAGGGCAAAGACGATGGCGTCAAAAATGGTGGTTTTTCCGGCTCCCGTGTCTCCGGTGATCAGAAACAGATTTTGATTTGGCACCCTGAAATCTATCTCCGTCTTTTTTCCGTAGGACCCGAAGGCCTGCATGGTAAGCTTTCTTGGCCGCATCCTATTCCACCCCCTGTACGCTGTTAATCACATCCTGCAGGAGCTTTTCCTCCTCTGGGCTAAGCCCCTCTCCCAGGAAACGGCTGCACAGGGCCAAGGGTCCCAGCTCCGGTTCCAGCTCCTGGCTTGCAAGCTCCCGCCTCTGCTGCAAAACCTCTCTCCTGATCTCCAACAGCATGGGAAAGGCATGGTGCAGCCGGTCCTGCATATCCATCACATCAAGATCTGCCTTGTCTGTCAGCACCACGGTGACATAATCGCCGCAGGCCTCCCGCAAAACCTCCTCCAGCCTGCCTTTTATGATCCGCACCTGCCGCAGGGGGGTAAGCGGAAGCGATGTCACCTGCAAACTGCCTTTTTCCATAAGCTCCACCATCAGGATTCCCTTCTGCTGGCCAGCTTCGCTGACGGAGCAGGACAAGGGGGTACCGCAGTAGCGAAAGCGTTTGTCTCCCGCCTGCATCGGCTTGTGGATGTGTCCCAGCGCCGCATAATCAAAGGGCTCCAGCACATCCGCCTCCACGGCGTCGATATTGCCCAGGGTCCGTACTTCGGAATCCATCCGTTCCACCGCCTCTGGATCTGCTCCCTTTGGCAGATAAAACTGATGGCTCACCAACACGTTCCGCTGGCGCTCATCGATCGCCTCCCGTTCCAGAAGGCGGCGCAGGGTTTCGTGATAGGAAAAGCTGCTGCCGTCCTCCCTGGTGCCCAACACTGTCCGCATCATGGAAGGGCGCACAAAGGGGAGCAGGTAAAAATTCACCGGTCCAAACGCATCCTGCAAGACCACTTTTTCGATATGCTCCTCCGGGCCCTGAGGCGGCAGGCCGATCACATGTACCCGCTGCCGGGCAAGGATCTGCCGGTAAACATTGAGCCGCTGGGCGCTGTCGTGATTGCCGCTGATCATCATAAGCTCCGCCTTGGGCGCCGCCTCCAGACAGCGGAGCACAAAGCGGTCGAACAGCTCCACTGCTTCGGCGGAGGGAATGGCTTTGTCATAGATATCTCCTGCGATCAGGATGGCATCCGGCTGCTCCTGTTGCGCATAGGCCGCGATGCGGTCAAAGATATATGCCTGGTCCTCCCGCAGGTCCCGGTTCATCAGCCGCAGCCCGATATGCAGATCGGAGAGATGGAAAAATTTCATGGTTTGGTGCTCCTTCGTCAGTTTTTATCCAAAGCTTGCCTTCTCCGGGGCTCCCGTCCAAATTTTTGGGGCCATTCGGTATCAGGCCATCTTTCTACTCATACTCCCTGATTACGACTCCCACATTCTGCTTTCTGGATTCCAGCTGATCCTCACATTGCTGTCAGCAGTCAGCAGTGGTGTAGCAAACATCCTTACACCCGAGATTACCTCTTCAAGCGAAATCTGGACCATTGCCTTTTTCTTTTTCAAAAAAGAGTTCCATCTTGTTTGATGCAGCGCATCATGAGTAAATTCCTCTCCGAAGGCTGTCGTACTCATAGACATTTCTGTTCCCCTATGTTGAAACGTCTCGGTCACTGCTTTTTTCATGCCTGCATATTCAAACGCGTATTTACTCGTGAGAATATAAATATCGTAAAAATCCTTGTATCGGCTATTCAAATATCCATTATATACAATCGCCTCAAGCTTTTCCGCAATCGAAGATTCCAGTGAATACGCATTGACTCTCGGTGCTTCCATATCAAGAATCACCGGAAAATCCATTTTTACTGCATCAGGATAAATCATATCCCCAAATCCAATATCTATGCTTATCGGAATCCTCGTTCTGTCAAGATAGCCTACTGCCGAAATATGCAGACCATGATATTCTTTGAATTCCGTGATATTTTGTCAAAAATCGCATAAAGAAATATTCCGCCCTTCAGCACGAAGTGTTCCGCATACTTTGATACGGAAATTCTGTATATGGTTCTCTCCAACCCGTAATAGACCAGGGCTTCTTGAAAAGTATGGCCTGTCTCCACGGCATAATTTTTAAGACGCGCTTTTATGGAATCAGCATTCACTATATCAACACCTCCAGATATGTCCTAATCGTTTTTTCACAGCGAAGTTTTTTAGCATACTCATAGAGCCTGTCAATCTGCCGGCCTTTCCTTCCAAGATATTTCTTCAGTATCTCGGAAGTCTCTTCCATTCCTACCTTATTCCGGTAGTAAATAATATCCGCGACTGTCTTTTCAATATCAAAGATATGAAACGAATTCTCCCCATCCCTTATTTCCTGAACGCCGATATTCATACGTCCCGGATCAAAATAATGGATCCTGATCTCCGGCCATTCAGGAAGCGTGCTGACCTTCTTTTTTCTCGCAATTGCCACGTCTACCGCATCCGGCAGAAAATCTGTCAGACCATAATATCTTGCCGCACTCATGAGACAGATAACCCCATCCGGTACATATGCCTCGGCACTATAAAAATCATTTTCCTCGCCCTTATAGGAAAGGTTCTCGTAGGTGCTGCGGTTGATTCTCTTAATAGCTCCATTCTCTTCGAGTTTTCTTATCTTATAATAGGAATATCCCATGTCTTTTAGCTCGGCAATTTTAATAAATTTTCTGCCTTCAGAGATCGTATTCACCTTCGTTTCCTCCTTCCCGTAAAGAAAATTAAAGTAAGGCAGCATGGTTTCGCTTCTGCTGTCCTACGGATATCATACATTATTTTTACTGTAATTTAAATAAGTTTCGGCAATTATTTTTTTAACCGAAATTTGTTTAAATCCATATTCAGCTTGCCATACAAATTTCTATCCTCCTCCCAGTAGAGGAGCGACGCTAAAAAGGAGTGCCGCCCCACCAGTCAGCCTAGCGCGGGCGGCACTCCTGCCTTTTCTTTTATCGATTCTTTATTACAGCATCCCGTCCTTCAGCACGCCGTACTGCCTCAGGAGCTTTTCCAGCACCGTGCCCTGTACAAACCGCAGCGCCGGTTTTTTCAGCAGATTCAGGGGGCCTGGGAGTTCGATCTCCAGGGGAGATTTTCCATCCATCAGGCGGACGCTGCTGTCCAGCAGGGCCCGGACGTCATAGACGCTTCCCCATACCTCCGGCACGCCCCGGTCAACGCCCAGAAGGCCGTAGACCGCTTCCATGGCGGTGCGGACGGAATACTCCGTGGTAAACACCGTATCCCGTGGAGTGTCTGCGAACTGGCCCAGGAAAGCGAAGTTGACGCAGCCATCCGGAATGACATCAGGCCGGTCGCCCTTCCGCCTCGGCATAAAGAAGGCGGTGATATAGGGCAGCATGGTGGGAACGCAGACCGCGCTCTTTTCTGCATATTCCGGTATCAATTCCTCTGGCACACCGATGTGATACAGCCATTCCTCTGTGACCTCCCGGCCGGTGCAGTCCTTCATGGGCTTTTTCACATAGTCGCCGGGCACATCCGTAAAGAGGCCGTAAACCCATACGCAGACCTTTTCCGGATCCTGGGCCTTGAACTGGCCCTGCCGGTTGATGGTCCAGCTCATGAGCCAGCTGGAGTCCTTGCAGCTGACGATACCGCCGGTCACCACTTTTCCGCTGCGGGGATCCCGCTTGCAGATGTTGGTGATGTAGGGGATGATCCTGTCGTCCAGGGTGGTGATGGTGGCGGATTCCCAGTTGGTCTTCTGGATATCCGAGCAGAATTTCTCCGGATGTCCGAAGGCGGGGTCCTGCTTTGCGATGTTTTTCCAGAGGCTCCAGCAACCGCTGGTCCGCACCTCTGCATCTCCGTTGGGCGCATGGTCCTGGTCGCCGTAAATGGTTCCCTCCGTGCAGCTGCCGTTGGTAACGAATACCAGATCATTTTCCGTCAGCAGGATGCCCTTTTCCTCTCCCTTCACCTTGCATTCGATGGCGGAGGCGATCTTCTTTCCGTCCCGGAACTCAAACAGCACGTTGGTCACCTCGGTTCCGAAGCGGAAATCCACCCCTGCCTTTTCCAGATATTTCTGCATGGGCAGGATCAGGGACTCGTACTGATTGTAGCGGGTGAATTTCAGGGCGCTGAAGTCCGGCAGTCCTGCAATGTGATGGATAAAGCGCTGGAAGTAAAGCTTCATCTCCAGAGCGCTGTGCCAGTTTTCAAAGGCGAACATGGTGCGCCAGTACAGCCAGAAGTTGGACTGGAATACCTCATCGTCGAACACGTCCTCGATGGTCTTGTCATACAGATCCTCGTCCTTGGTCAGGAACAGCTTCATGATCTCCATGCAGCCCTTCTGGCTCAGGCCGAATTTTCCATCCGTATGGGCGTCCTGTCCCCGGTTTTCCGTAGCCCGGCACAGGGAATAGTTGGGATCCTGCTTATTGAGGCGATAGAACTCGTCCAGCACCGAAAGCTCCGGATGCTCCAGGGAGGGGATGCTGCGGAACAGATCCCACAGGCATTCAAAATGGTCCTCCATCTCTCTGCCGCCCCGCATGATGTAGCCCCGGTTGGGATCGTTGATACCGTCGCAGGCGCCGCCTGCGATATCCATGGCCTCCAGAATGTGGATATGGGAGCCCGGCATGCCGCCGTCCCGCACCAGGAAGCAGGCTGCGGAAAGCGCTGCCAGGCCGCTGCCTACGATATAGGCGTTTTTCTGTTCCGCGCCCTCCGGTTTTTCCGGACGGGCAAAGGCTTCGTAGTTGCCGCTGCTGTAATAAATGCCCTTGCTGTTTTTCTCATGCATGCCCCGCTCCGTATTCCGGTAGTCCCCGGTGTCCGGAAGCGCTTTTCTGCCGGAAGCTCTTTTTTCCTCCACTGCCTTTTTTGCCAGCATTGCCGCTGCGCCTGCTCCTGCAAGACCTGCTGCCGCTGCGCCGATTTTCTTTAGGTTTCTCATATGTTTTACCTGCCTTTCTGACTCCATCTTATCCCTTTTTGCCGGCAGCTGCCATTTACAAAAAGGACCGGATGATAAGTTTTTTATCATCCGATCCTCATTGTACAGATTCTTCTCTTCTGAAATTTTCGATGGCGTTGGTGACGCTTCCCTGCATCAGGACGCCGATCTGCCGGGCCAGCACCCGGTAATCCTCCTGCATGCCTTTTTTGATCCAGTCCAGCATAAGCCCGGCAAAGCTGTATTTGTAAAAATCCGAGATAAAGGCCTTGTCCTCCTCGGAAAGCCCGGTGCCCGCCGCCTTTTCCTCCACCACGTCCCGGATCAGTCCGTAGGTCAGCCGGAACAGGAATTTTTCCATGCTTTCCCGGCTGATGCACCGGTAGGCGTTCAGGATAAAGGCCTTGTTGGCCAGCACCGCCTCGAAGATATGGGAGAGGCCATCCTGCCAGGTGGCGTAGGTCTTTCTCCCCTCCAGGGCCCTTGCGGCCTCCGCCAGGCAGGTCCATTCCACCAGATCATAGATATCCTTGAAATGATAGTAAAAGGCCATCCGGCTGATACCGCATTCCGAGGTAATGTCCTGAATGGTGACCTTATCCAGGGGTTTCTTCAGCATGACCTTTTTCAGAGCGGCCTCCAGGGCCTGTTTTGTCGTATTCGGCATAGCTTCCTCCCGCGGCGTTTTGCCGCCTGCCGCCGCTGCCCGGCGGCTTTCGCTGCCCTTATCCCAGCACCGTCTGATAAACCCGCAGCACGTTTTTATAAAAGACCTTTTCGATCTCCGGAAGGGTAAATCCCGCCTGCTCCATGGCCTCTGCAAGCCGCTGCATCTCCCCGGCTCCGTCGATCTCCAGTTCTCCGCCGATGCCGTCGAAATCCGTACCCAGGCCGATGACGTCGATGCCTGCCACCTGCTTCATATACTTCATCTGGGCGATCATGTCCTGGATCCGGCTCAAAGCAGGTGCGCCCTGCTTCCGGGCAACGCCATAGGCCTCGTTCAGGAAGCCTGCGCAGAAATTGATGCCTGCCACGCCGCCCCGCTCCGCCAGGGTCCTGAGCATCTCATCGCTCAGGTTTCTGGGGTGGAAGGCCTGGCCTCTGGCATTGGAATGGCTGGCGATGATGGGGGTTTCCTTTTTCGTATGGAGGAACACGTCCCGGATGCCTGCGTCATTGAGATGGGACAGGTCGATGAGCATGCCGATCCGCTCCATTTCCTCCACAAAGGCGATGCCGCAGTCCGTCAGGCCGTTTTCCGTATCCAAATCCACGCAGACCGCATGTCCCTGGGCCGCATCGTATCTGGAAGGGTTGGGGAAGGCCAGCTCGTTTCTGTAGTTCCAGGTCAGGGTGGACTTCCGGACGCCTTTCTCGTACATGGCATAGAGGTTTTCCAGCTTTCCTTCGTATACGCCCCCCTCTTCCACGGTCTTCAGGGCGGACATGCGCCCCTCCGCCTGGTTTTTCAGGATATCGGAGGCAGACCGGGCCGGACGGATCAGGTCCTCGTTTGCCGCCACCTGCCTGTCAAAGGTATCCGACAGGGAGCAGACATGGGCAAAGGGCGTTTCCCCTGCCTGCTTTATGTCCTCCAGATTGGTATAAAGGGCAAAGCTCTGGCAGAGATATCCCGCCTCTTTCATCCGGAGCAGGTCCACATGCAGCTGATTCTGCCGGAGGCTAATCTCCTTTCCCTCCCGTTCTCCTTTGTTGATCTCTGCGATGGTATCGCAGTGCATATCGATGATGGGTATCATGCTTCTGTTCCTCGTTTCTGAAAAATGAACGCCGTATATGACAGGGCAATCATAATGAAAGGCCATATGTCTCTGCATACAGCCTTTTTATTATAGCATATTTACGCCGTATTTTTTCCGGATCCGGTATTTTTTTGCAAATCCTATGGGTTCATAGGACAGCTTTGCCTCCCGGATGCCCGAATCTCCCAGGTCGTCCTCCCGGTTGACGATCAACGCCTCCGGAAAGCCATGCAGCAGGAACTGCTGGTTGATGAACTGGTACATGCCGTGAATGTCCGGGTTGGCTTTTTCCACGCTGATCACCGCCATCCGTTCCCTGGGGTTGTAGCAGCCCATGGAAAAGGCTTCCACCTCCCCGTCCACATAGATGACGCCGGAGCGCAGAGGCAGCCGTTCCATATGGCGCAGGATGTTGTAGATGCCGTCGATCTCCGCCGCCAGGGTCTCGTCGCAGTCTCCATGGATGTCCAGCCACTGCTTCAGGAATTCCCACACGTCCTTCCAGTTGTTTTCCCGGATCTGGGTGTAGGTATAGCGGCTGCCGTATTTCCTGAGAAACTGGCGGATGCGGTTCCGCTTGTCCGAAAGGCCCTCTCCCTTAAGCTCCAGGAGCGCCTGTCTGTTGTAGAGATAATCCCGGCTGTCCTCATCCTCGGAAATGTGATATCGGTCCTCCGGCAGCCGGAGGATCCGGAGGCTTTCCTCATCTGCCAGATCGACGGCAAAGGGAAGGCCCAGCTCCTCCTCCATGTAATATTCCATGGCGGCAAAGGCCTCCGGCAGGTCCTCAGCCCGGCAAAGGGGCATCCCTGCATAACGCTCGCCCGAAAACTGCATTTGGGAAAGCAGAGCTCTGCTTTCCCAAACACAATACTCGACATGATACAGATCCTTCCAGAGATATTCATCCAAAACCGAGCTTTCACAGGTTTTATTCCCGCGCATCGTGTAAAAGCCGGCGATTTCCGGGATGCTGTCTGATGTCAGTTTTTGAAATTTCATTTTCGAATTACTTCTTCTTCATGGAAGTGTCAAGCTTTGCCAGCTCCATGTTCTTATAGTCCGCCTCGTTGAAGGTGCCGACTCTCTTGTCCACCACGATGGCGTTGGTCATAGCGCCGGTTACGTTCAGCATGGTTCTGGCCATATCGATGATGGGATCGATGGCGAGGATCGGGCTGACCATAGCGAACTGAGAACCAAGGCCTACGCCGGAAAGACCTACGGAAGCGGCCATGGTAGCGGTTCCGGGGATACCTGCGATACCGAGAGAACCGATGGCCACAACGATGATGGTCATGATGATCATGGTGATGTCAACCGGCTGTCCGATAACGTTGCAGACATAGACGATCAGGAGCGCCGGGAAGAAGCCTGCGCAGCCCTGCATACCTGCGGTGGTGCCGAAGCCTGCCACCAGGCTGGCGGTACCCTGGTTTACACCCAGCTTTTTGGTCAGGGTCTCAACCGTCATGGGAAGGCAGCCCACGCTGGAGCGGGAGGTGAATGCCAGAAGCATTGCGCCGTAAGCCTTCTTCACATAGGGAACCGGAGAAATACCGTGGATTGCCAGCAGGATCAGCTGAATGATGAACTGAACCACAGCTGCCACATACAGGGCAACGATGAACTTCGCAACGTCGATGATGCTGGAGATACCTCTCTGAGCTACGGTGTTTGCCAGCAGGCACAGCACGCCGTAGGGCATGTAGTCCAGGATCAGGAGCGCCATGTTGATCATAGCCTTATGTACCACGTTGATGCCGTCATAGAGCGGCTTTGCAGCCTGGGGATCCTCATGGTTGATCCACCATGCGGCAAGACCGAAGATCGCAGAGAAGATAACCAGACCGATCACGTTGGTCGGATCTACCATGGCCTGTACGATGTTGCCGGGGATCAGGTTCATCAGGGTGGTTGCCACCGGAGTCACCGCCTTCGCCTCGCTGTCGCCTGCGCCAAGGGTGGAGCCTGCGCCAACCTGGAAAAGCATACCGATCACAACGCCTACGGCTGCCGCGATGGCAACCATCACCATGGTAACAACGATGGTGGTCTTCACCAGCTTGCCCATGCCGGAGCCCTGCTCCATGTCGATGACCACCTTCATGATGGATACCATAACCAGCGGCACAACCAGCATCTTGATGAGGTTGATGAAGCCGTTACCGATCATACTGTACCAGGTGGTAACTTCTTTGATAAAGGTTATCTGGGTCGGGTCGTCCGGGAAGCCTGCGATGGCCTGCATCACAAGACCCAGGGCCAGTCCCAGCACGGTTCCTACAAGTACCATGATGGAGAAATCGATCTCCTTCTTGATGTACATGTAGTGGATCAGGGCAAAAAGCGCAACCAGCGCGATCAGGAATACGATGGTCTTAATGTCGCTGATCATGAGGAACTGCTGTAAAAAAACGTTTTCCATACTATTTCCCTCCTACTGATAATGTATAATATCAGACCGGTCCTCCGGGGCTTAATGCGCGTTAAGCTCCGTCTTTCCGATCATAATATTCAGGATCTCGATATCCGTCTGCTTCATGCCGACCCTGCCTACATAGCCCAGGCTCTTGATGGTGGCATCTGCGTTCTCCTGTACGAGACCTTCGCCGCAGGCGAATACCCTGTTCTTCATGGCCATATGATGGGCCAGGATGGCTGCCTCCACGGAAGCAGCGATCTTTGCTGCGCAGGAGGGCTTTGCTCCGTCGCAGACGATACCGCCCACATTGGCGATGGTATTGATGATGGTGTCCTCGATCTCCTGCATGGTACCGCCGCACATATAGGTGATGGCAGCGCCTGCGCCGCAGCCCGCACATACGGCGCCGCAGTAAGCGGAAAGAGAACCGATGTATTTCTTCTGCTCCAGGGCGATCAGATTGCTCACCACAAGGGCTCTCAGCATCTTTTCCTCGCCTACCTGAAGCTCCTTCGCGTATTCGATCACCGGAAGGGATGCGGTCATGCCCTGGTTTCCGCTGCCGGAGTTGATCACCACCGGAAGGGCACAGCCGCTCATGCGGGCGTCAGAGCCTGCAGCTGCCCTGGCCCTTGCCCGGATCTTGATATCGTCGCCATAGGTCTCCAGCAGGGTCCTTCCCACCTGAGCGCCCCAGGGATTCTTCAGTCCCTCGTCGGAAATGGCGCTGTTGCAGTCGATCTGGCGCTGCAGCACATCCCGCACGTCCTCAAGATTCACGGTGTTTGCGAATTCGATGATATCATGGACGTTCAGCTTGGACTTGTCCAGCTTGTTTTCCACGGTGGTGTCGTCGGGATGCTCCTCCAGCACCTGTCCGTTTTTCACGATCCTCGTGATGTTGGTATGGGCGTTGACGATGGTCACCTCCGCATACTCCTGGCCCTTTTCCACTCTGGCCTCGATGTACAGGTTTGCCACGCCCTCCTTCAGGGTGCAGTCGCAGAAGCCCTTCTGAACCAGCTCTACGGTCTTGGCTCTGTCCTCGTCCGTTACCCCCTGCAGCACCTGCAGCGCGTCTGCCGCGTTGCCGCCTACGACTCCCAGGGTAGCCGCTACGTCGATGCCCTTCAGACCGCCAGAGCAGGGAACGGTCACACCCTTTACGTTTTTAATGATGTTTCCGCTGCAGCATACCTTGATGCAGTCCGGGAACTGGCCCAGTACCTCTCTGGCCTTTGCTGCGGCATAAGCCAGGGCGATGGGTTCCGTACAGCCCAGGGCCGGGATCAGCTCGCTGTGCAGAATATTGACATAATTGTCATACAGCATCTTGTCCATGATTGTTTCTCCTTTATCCTGTTTAGGCTTTCTTTTCTAATATTATCACTAATAATATTATAAATTGTTATGACTTTTGTCAATATTCGTATTTTCAAAAATTACAGCCTATTTTTGTACAGATTATCCAAAAGCCCCTTTCTCATCCGAAAATGTTATTTACCTTTTTTTCGTTTTTGACTATAATAGAAGAAATGACCCCCGGCAGCCAGGATGAAAGGCCTGCTGCGGGAGCCAGGCATCTCAGTTACGGAAAGGGGCCGCAGGGCAGCTGCGGCGTTTTGTTTTATTTTATGGCAGCAAAGGAAAGTTTAAAGGACAAGGCATATCACGCGATCCTCCAGGGGATCTTTTCTTCAGAATACAAACCCAATCAGATCTTGAACGAAAAGGAGCTCATCGAGCGTTACGGCTACAGCAAATCCCCCATCCGGGAGGCCCTCATCGCTCTCTGTCATGACGGCGTGCTGCGGAGCATTCCCCGTTACGGCTACGAGGTGGTGCGGCTTACCAAGGAGGATGTGGAGTCCATCATGGATTACCGGCTCATCCTGGAGACCGGATTCCTGAAAAAGGGCTGTCAGAACCTGACGGAGGACCAGCTGCAGATGCTGGAGGAGATCGACAGCCTCTGCAACAAGCCGGAGAGCGATCTTCTGGAGCACTGGAAATACAACATGGATTTTCACCTGTCCCTTCTGGCCTGCGCCGGCAACAACTTCGCCTATCAGGAGCTGGAGCGGGCCATGAACGTGCTGTGGCGGGCCTACGCCCAGTTCTACTGGAACAAATGGAACAATTTCGTCATGCCCTCCGACATGCGCACCCACAGGAAGATCATCGACGCCCTGCGCCGCCGGGATATCGACCAGGCGGTGGCATTTCTGCAGGAGGACTTTAAGGATTTCGGCATGTAACATATAAGGGCGGCTTTATTACAGCATTTTCGGTTTCATTGGATTTTCTGATATAGCTTGACTTTTGCAAAAGCTCCATGCTACTTTCTAAAAAAATGGGGCAGCAGGCTGCCCCGCTCATATAAGGAGGCAAACCTATGAAGGAAATCACCATGATGATCTTAAACGACTGCCCGCACTGCAAGCGCGCGGCAAAAATGATCGAAGCGCTGAAGGAAAAGCATCCGGAGTATCAGGACATCGTCATCAAGGCCTACGATGAAAACGAGCATCCGGAGATCTCCTCCCAGTTCGATTATTACTATGTTCCCTCCATGTTCATCGACGGCCAGAAGCTCCACGAGGGGGTTCCCAGCTTTGAGGCCGTAGAGGCTGTGCTGAAGGCAGCCCTGGCATAATCCCGCAGCATACAAAAGGGCTTCCGCACCGGGTCTTTTCCAGTTCCCGGCCGGAAGCCTTTTTTCATGTCTTTTTTGTTTTTTGCTGTAGAGCTTCGGCTTCCCGAAGGCACATCGGAAACCGCAGCTTAACGATAGCAGACGATCTTTCCGAAATCAGCCTTTAAGGAAGCGCCGCCTACCAGGCCGCCGTCGATGTCCGGCTGAGCGAAGAGCTCCGCCGCGTTGCCTGCGTTGACAGAGCCGCCGTACTGGATGCGGATCTCCTCTGCCACAGCCTCTCCATAGAGCTCTCTGATGCAGGCTCTGATGGCTGCGCAGACCTCTTCCGCCTGCTCCGTGGTAGCGGTCTTGCCGGTGCCGATGGCCCAGATGGGCTCGTAGGCGATGACGCTCTTGGCCGCATCCTCAGGGGAGATGCCCTGATAGCCTACCTTCACCTGCTGCCGGATCCAGTCCAGGGTGATTCCCTGCTCCCGCTGTTCCAGGCTTTCGCCGCAGCACATGATGGGCGTGATGCCGTGCTCAAAGGCCTTCTTCATCTTTTTGTTCACGTCCTCGCTGGTCTCATGGAAATAATCTCTCCGCTCGGAATGGCCCAGGATCACATATCTGACGCCGGCATCCGTAAGCATTGCCGGGGAGATCTCTCCCGTATAGGCGCCCTTTTCCTCAAAGTACATATTTTCCGCTCCAACAGCGATGTTGGTGCCCTTTACCGCCTCAGCCACCGGAACGATGTCGATGGCGGGAACGCAGAATACCACGTCCGCCTCTTCATTCTTCACAAGGGGCTTCAGCTCCTCCACCAACTTTACCGCCTCGCTGGGGGTCATGTTCATCTTCCAGTTTCCGGCTATGATCTTTCTACGCATTGTTCTCTTCTCCTGTTCTGTCCGGATTATTTATCGTTGACTGCCGCTACGCCCGGCATCTCCTTGCCCTCCAGGAATTCCAGAGAAGCGCCGCCGCCGGTGGAAATGTGGGTCATCTTGTCGCCAAAGCCCAGAGTATTGACTGCTGCTGCGGAGTCGCCGCCGCCGATGATGGTGGTGGCGTCGGTCTCTGCCAGAGCCTTTGCTACGGCGATGGTGCCCTTTGCCAGCTCCGGGTTTTCAAATACGCCCATGGGGCCGTTCCATACCACGGTCTTTGCAGTCTTTGCAGCCTCTGCATAAAGGGCGATGGTCTTGGGTCCGATATCCAGGCCCATCTGTCCCTCCGGCATCTGGTCTGCCTCGCAGACAGCGGTGTCGATGGCTGCGTCGATGGGATCCGGGAAGGCCTTTGCCACAACGCAATCCACGGGAAGCAGCATCTTCTTGCCAAGCTTCTCTGCCTTTTCCATCATTTCCTTACAGTAGTCGATCTTGGTATCGTCCACCAGGGAGGTTCCTACCTGATAGCCCTTTGCCTTCAGGAAGGTAAATGCCATGCCGCCGCCGATGATGAGGGTGTCGCACTTCTCCAGCAGGTTGGAGATCACGTTCAGCTTGTCTGCCACCTTTGCGCCGCCGAGAATGGCCACGAAGGGTCTCTCCGGGTTTTCAACGGCGTTGCCCAGGAAGTTGATCTCCTTTTCCATAAGGTATCCCACTGCTGATTCCTTTACGAATTTGGTTACGCCTACATTGGAGCAATGCGCTCTGTGAGCGGTTCCGAAGGCGTCGTCCACATAAACCTCTGCCAGGGAAGCCAGCTCCTCTGAGAAATTGTCCTCGTTCTTGGTCTCCTCCTTGCGGTAGCGGGTGTTCTCCAGGAGCACCACGTCGCCGTCCTGCATGGCAGCTACGGCCGCTTTTGCGTTGGGGCCTACTACCTCCGGATCAGCGGCAAACTTTACCGGCTGTCCCAGAAGCTCGGAAAGCCTTACGGCTACCGGCGCCAGAGAAAGCTCCGGCTTCGGCTCTCCCTTGGGCTTGCCCAGATGGGAGCAGAGGATCACCCGTCCTCCGTCTCCGATGAGCTTTTTGATGGTGGGAAGGGCTGCCACGATACGGTTTTCATCGGTGATCTTGCCCTCCTTCAGGGGCACGTTGAAATCGCATCTTACCAGGACTCTTTTTCCCTTTACATTGATATCGTCAACTGTCTTCTTATTCAGCTTTGCCATGTTTTTACCTCTTTGCTTTTATTCGGGGCATGCCGGTACGCCCGGTCTTCCCCTTCTGTCAGAAAAACGGCCCGGCCCGCAGGCCGAGCCGCATTTACGCTCTTTGTTGTTTTTGACTTCCTTCGATTACTTTACGAACTTCTCGAAGTACTTGATGGTCCTTACCATCTGAGAGGTATAGGAGTTCTCGTTGTCATACCAGGAAACTACCTGAACCTCATAGAGGTCGTCAGCTACCTTGGTCACCATGGTCTGGGTAGCATCGAAGAGAGAACCGTAGGTCATGCCGATCACATCGGAGGATACGATCATATCCTCGTTGTAGCCGTAGGTCTCCGGCATCTTCTCGGAAGCAGCCTTCATGGCAGCGTTGATGGTGTCAACGGTGATCTCCTTGCCGTTGCCCTTTACAACTGCGAACAGAAGGGTGGTGGAGCCTGTGGGTACCGGTACTCTCTGAGCAGCGCCGATGAGCTTGCCGTTCAGCTCCGGGATAACGAGGCCGATTGCCTTTGCAGCGCCGGTTGAGTTAGGAACAATATTGACAGCAGCAGCTCTTGCTCTTCTGAGGTCGCCCTTTCTGTGGGGTCCGTCCAGAACCATCTGGTCGCCGGTGTATGCGTGGATGGTAGCCATGATACCGGACTGGATCGGTGCGAAATCGTTCAGAGCCTTTGCCATGGGTGCAAGGCAGTTGGTGGTGCAGGATGCAGCGGAGATGATGTTGTCCTCTGCAGTCAGGGTCTCGTGGTTTACGTTGTAAACGATGGTGGGAAGATCATTGCCTGCCGGAGCGGAGATAACGACCTTCTTTGCGCCAGCGTCGATGTGCGCCTGTGCCTTTGCCTTGGAGCAGTAGAATCCGGTGCACTCCAGTACAACGTCTACGCCCAGCTCGCCCCAGGGGAGCTTGGAAGCGTCCGGCTCCTTGTAGATCTTGATGGTCTTTCCGTCAACAGTGATGCTGTCCTCTCCTGCGGATACCTTGTCGCAGAGGGCATATCGTCCCTGTGAAGAATCATATTTCAATAAGTTCGCGAGCATTTTCGGGTCCGTCAGATCGTTGATCGCTACGATATCCGTACCCTCAGCCTCGAACATCTGACGGAATGCCAGACGTCCGATACGTCCAAAACCGTTGATTGCAACTTTCACTGCCATGTTTTGTTCCTCCTCATACATGAACTTGTTTATCCTTAAAAGGCTACAATATATAATACCCTCTTTCCGGATTTTTTGCAAGATATTATTGTTAAACTTCTGTCAGGCCGGAGAAAATATCCCGCCTGCGGCCATGGCGCGGTTTTCTGTATACGACAACAGGAAGGCCCGAGGGCCTTCCTGTTAAGATCAGGCTTCGTTCTTGACGTAGCCCGCTACGTTTACCGCATGGTCGCTGACACGCTCCAGATTGGTGAGGATGTCCAGGAACACCACGCCTGCCTGAGGCGCGCACTGGCCGCTAGAAAGCCGCTCGATGTGCTTTTCCCGCAGTTCCTCGTTCAGCACGTCCACCTCGTCCTCGTCGGTGGTGCAGGCCTGTACGTTGGTAAGGGAACCGTTTTCCCGGGCCCGCAGGGCGTTTTCAAAGGAATCCAGGGACTTTTCAAATACCCGCTGGATATCGGAAAGGCCGGTGCCGGAGAAGGAGATATGGTTTTCCACCATATAGTCCGCGGTCTCCGCCAGGTTGTTGGCATGGTCTCCCACCCGCTCGAAATCGCTGATGGTATAGAACAGGTTGTTGACGTGCTCCTTCTGTTTTTCCGTCAGCTCCAGGTTGTTGACCTTGATCAGATATTTTGTCAGGATGCTCTCCATCTGGTCGATGGTCTCCTCGTTGTATTCCACCTCTGCGGAAAGCTTCTTGTCCTTTTCCACAATGGCTCGCATGGAGGAACGCAGGGAGGAAAGCACCATCTCTCCCATGGCCACCACTTCCTTATCCGCTTCCTGCAGGGCAAGGGCCGGGGTCCGCATCAGACGGAAATCCATGCGCTTTGCCATTTCTTGCGCCGGCTTCTGGTAAGTATCGAAGGCAAAGGCCTCTTCCTTTTCCCGCACGATGAGGCCGGAAAGCTCCACCAGCTTGTTGGCAAAGGGGAACAGGATCAGGGTGTTGGTCACGTTAAAGAAGGTATGGAATATAGAGATCTCCACCAGGTTGATGGGAGAATGGGCAAATTCCGGCATGGCGGTAAAGAGGATCATGGCGCCGATACCGAAGATCACCGCGCCGATGACGTTGAAGCTCAGGTGAATCACCGCCGCCCGCTTTGCAGTCCGGTTTGCGCCGGCTGCAGAGATCAGTGCCGTTACGCAGGTACCGATGTTCTGTCCCAGGGTGATGAACACCGCCGCCGATTTGGTCACCGCGCCTGTCATGGCCAGGGACTGCAGGATGGATACGGAGGCGGAGGAGGACTGGATGATACCTGTCACCACTGCGCCCACCAGTATGCCCAGAAGGGGATTCCTGCCCAGGGTCAAGAACATGTTGGAAAATACCGGCATCTGACTGTAGGGCTGGATGGACACGAACATAAAGTTCAGGCCGATGAACAGAAGGCCGATACCGATGAGGATCTCCGCCCAGAGGGCGTCCTTTTTCTTGGTATTGAACAGGATGTAGAATACGCCGATGCCCAGGAGCAGCGGTGCAAAGAAATCAGGCTTAAAGAGCTCTACCGCATCCCCCAGCTGGGTCAGGGATACCAGCCATGCGGTGATGGTGGTACCGATGTTGGCGCCCATGATGACGCCGGTGGCCTGTACCAGGTTAAGGATTCCCGCATTCACGAAGCCCACCACCATGACGGTGGTTGCGGAAGAGGACTGGATCACAGCCGTTACCAGGGTTCCCACCAGAACGCCCATGATGCGCCGGTTGGTCACAGCTCCCAGGAAGCTGCTCATTTTTCCGCCGGCCGCCTTCTGCATGCCGTTGGACATGACCTCCATTCCATAAAGGAACATACCGAGGCCGCCGATGAACTGAAACAAATTTGACAGATCGCTGATACTCATATTGATACCCCTGTCTACCCCCATTTTTTCAGGTTTTGTTTGTTTGTAGGATTTCTACGGAATGTTCCCTGTAGAAAATCTACATATGTCTGTGCAGTTTTACATTTTAACATATGAAAAGGCCTCCCCGCAAGGGGAAGCCTCCTATTGTACCTGAAAAAGTAATCATTCGTAGCGCAATGCGATGATGGGGTCCCGGTCTGCCGCCTTTCTGGCAGGATAGATCCCGAAAAAGATCCCCACCAGGGCGGAAAAGCCCACTGCCAGAAGCACCACCGAGGGCCGGATCACTACCGGCAGGGAAAAGGCTGCGCCTCCGGCGCTCACCAGCGCCGTCGCCAGGGTGACGCCGATGATGCCGCCCACTGCGGAAAGCACGGCGGATTCCGTAAGGAACTGGATCATGATATCCCCGGTGGTGGCCCCCAGGGCCTTCCGGGTGCCGATCTCCCGGGTCCGCTCCGTCACGGACACCAGCATGATGTTCATGATACCGATGCCGCCCACCAGCAGGGAAATGGCCGCAATGCCGCCTACCGCCGCGGAAATGCCGCCCAGCATGGTATCCACCTGTCCCATCTCGCTCTGGGCGCTCACCAGGTAAAAATCCTCCGGGTTCCGTCCCTTGGTACCCGCCACATAGGCCTGGAACCGTTGGTTAAAGTCTTTCAGCTGCTGCTCATCCATGGATGGATCCGCAAAATAATGGCACTGATAAATGCTGTCGTTGGGCCAGGTCAGCAGGGTCCAGGGAATCAGGGCCTCTCCGGTCCCGCTGTTGCTTCCCATCATCAGCCGCTGAAAAGCGGACATCTCCTTTTCATAGACCCCCACCACATTGAATTCCGTCATGGTACCGTAAACGTCTATGCGGAAGGTCCTGCCCACCGCATTTTCCGTTCCGTAAAGCTCCTTTGCGGCGGAGGCCTCCATGACGCAGTTGGGTTTTCTGGCCAGCACGTCGCTCTCCCGGAGGTATCTGCCATATTTCACTGTCACCGGCTGGACGTCGATATAGTTATAGTCGATGCCGGTAAAGTTGAATTTCTTTTTCTGAAGCTTTGTTTCCACGGTCCCTGACAGGGATGCTCCCGCATCCACATAGGCCAGCTCCCCTGGGAAAAGCTCCTTATAGGTCTCAAGCTCCTCCATGGTAAAATAGTCGCTGTCCCGTACGTCTTCGACCCAGTAGCCGATGTAAAGATAGCCCTGGGTGACGCCGATGTCCTTATAGATATCCGCAAACATCCGCCGCATGGTATCTCCGATGGAAGTGATGGCGATGACGGAGCCGATGCCGATGATGATGCCCAGCATGGTCAGGAAGGAACGGAGCTTGTTGGCTCTCAAAGCCGCCAGGGCCATTTTCATGTTTTCGATCAGCATATCTTTCCTCTTCTGTATCTCTTTTTTGCAGCTTCCTGCCGCTTCGTAATCTCTTTTCCCGGTTTTCTGTCGCTCAGGCTTCTCGTTTTGCAGCTCCCTGCGGCCTCGGGGCCCGGGCCCGTCAGGTCAGCCGGTGCAGAAGGCCCTGTTGGCTGGAGACCGGAGTGGGGTGCTCGTTCTGCCGGTCCGACAGGATCCTTCCGTCCTGAAAGGTGATGATCCGGTGGGTATAGGCGGCGATGTTGTCCTCGTGGGTGACCACCACCACCGTAACGCCGCTTTCATGGAGACGGGCAAAGAGCTCCATGATCTCTACCGAAGCCTGGGAATCCAGATTGCCCGTAGGCTCGTCCGCCAAAAGCAGCGGCGGGTCGTTGGCCAGGGCCCGGGCAATGGCCACCCGCTGCCGCTGGCCGCCGGAAAGCTCGTTGGGCTCATGGGATACCCGGGACAAAAGCCCCACCTGCTCCAGAAGCCTGAGGGCCCGGCGCTTTCGCTCCGCGGGCTTTACCCGTGCATAGGTCATGGGCACCTCCACGTTTTTCTCCACCGACATGCGGCTGATGAGGTTGAAGGACTGGAAGACAAACCCGATCTTCCGGTTCCGGATGGCGGAAAGCTCGTCCGGCTTAAGCCCTGCCACGTCCTGCCCCTCCAGATAATACTGCCCCAGGGTAGGCCGGTCCAGGCATCCCAGGATGTTCATCAGGGTGGATTTGCCGGAGCCGGAATGGCCCATGATGGCTACAAATTCTCCCCGGCGGATCGTCAGGTTGATCTTATTGAGTCCCAGGACCCGCAGAGCGCCTGTGTCATAGATCTTTACCAGGTTTTCCAGACGGATCAGCTCCTCCGACTCCCTGCCGCCGGTATCCGCCGGTACGGCCGTTTCTTTTCTTTTTCCGGGAAGCCTGATCATCCTTCCGCTCCTTCCTCTGCCTCCGCCTGAGAAGTTTCCGTCTCAGCCTGGGAGGCTTCTGCGCCGGAGGCGGCCTCATCATGCACCCCCGTTGTCCGGGACTCTTGGGCCACGGTGCTTTCCTGGGTCCTGATGGCTGCGCCCTCCCCCAGCTCCGTCTGATAGGTGGTGAGATACGGCTGTCCCTCCTGGAAAAATCCCGCATCCGCCTCCCTGACAGGCCCCAGGATCTCCGCCTCCAGGTCGCTTTCCAATCCTGTCCGCACCGGAACGATCCGCAAAAGACTCCTCCCCTGGCTATCCTGCTCCACAAACTCCATGGAGGCCTGGCCGCTGCCATCATCCCCTATGGCGGAAATGGGCACCACCCAGACGTCCTCCGCCTGGTCCAGGGCGATCCGGGCCTTGGCGGTAATGCCTGCGATCAGGGCGGAATCCTCCAGAATGCCGATTTTCGTAGGAATCACCCGCTCTGTGGAGCCGCCGCCTTTTTCTTCTCCGGTGGGACTGATGCTAAGAACGGTTCCCGCAACGGAATTTCCTTCTCCCAGGATATCCGCCGTAATGGTCACCGGCTGTCCCGGCTTCACCTTGCCGATGCTGTACTCGCTGACCTTGATCTCCATCTGAAGGGAATCCAGATTTTCGATGGTGATCATGGGCTTGTTATCCTCGATATCATCTGCGAACTGCCCCACCTTGGTATTGACCCTGGTCACCGTACCGGAGATGGGGGCCAGGATCACCGCATCCTCCAGCCGTTCCTTTGTCTGCTGCAGCGCCAGCTCCGCATTCCGGATCTGGATCTCCATGGATTCCTCCGGAAGCACCTTCCCTCCCTGTACACGGAAGGAGGAAACTGTCTGTCTCGCCTCCTCCAGGGCGTCTGCGGCCTTTTCCAGCTCCACCAGGGCCACGTCTCCGCTCTGGGCAAGAGCCGCCTGCCGGTTATAGTCTGCCTCCGCTGTCCGGAGAGCCTGAAGGGCCTTCCGGTAGCTTTCCGTATCCGCCTGGACCTTTTCATCCCGCTGCGCCACCGCCAGGTCGTAGTTTCCCTCGGAGACCTGGATCTCCTTTTCCAGATCCGCGGTATCCAGCCGGGCCAGCACCGTCACTCCGGCCTCCACCCGGTCTCCCTCCCTGACGTTCAGCTCCAGGATCTTTGCATGAAGACTGGAGGTCACGTCCACGCTGTCAGTCCCCTCCACGGGTCCTGTCACCGTCAGGCTCTCGGTAATGGTCCCCCGCCGCAGCTCTCCTGTTTCTGCCAGGGGCAGGGCCCCGTCCCCCTTTGCAAAAAACCGCAGTCCGGCGGCCAGCAGAACGGCCAGTACAGCCAGCAGCAGAATCCCCCGCCGCAGCTTTTTTCCGATGCGCCTGCTTCCTTTTCCGGTCTTTGGGGCATCCGCGCCCTCCAGTATGGCTTCGATCTGCCGGTCGATGCCTTCCTCTGATCCTTCCTGTGTCTTCCTGTCTCTGTTCATCATCCCTGAAGCTCCTGTGTCTGTTTGATGAGAAAATCATACTATCCGCCGCGGAAAATGACAAGAAAAGGGGCTGCGATTTAAGGTAAATGTATGCTTCCATCCCAAGATATGCGCCAACCGGCCCACAATGGCACCCCGCGGCTGGCGCGCGATCTTCCTGACAAAAAAGCACCCTGCAGAAATCTGCAGGATGCTTTCATTACATAAAGTCAGTCTGTACCGTCAGGATTACTCCACGATCTCGGTAACACGGCCGGAACCTACCGTACGGCCACCCTCACGGATAGCGAAACGAAGGCCCTTCTCCATAGCTACGGGATGGATCAGATCAACTTCCATCTCAACGTTGTCGCCAGGCATGCACATCTCGGTACCAGCCGGAAGTACGCAAACGCCGGTAACGTCGGTGGTTCTGAAGTAGAACTGGGGTCTGTAGTTGTTGAAGAACGGAGTGTGACGTCCGCCCTCGTCCTTGGTCAGAACGTAAACCTGAGCCTTGAACTTCTTGTGGCAGGTAACGCTGCCGGGCTTGCAGAGAACCTGACCTCTTTCGATGTCGGTTCTGTTGATACCACGAAGCAGAGCGCCGATGTTGTCGCCGGCCTGAGCCTCGTCAAGAAGCTTACGGAACATCTCGATACCGGTTACAACGGTCTTTCTGGTCTCTTCCTTGATACCAACGATCTCAACTTCATCGTTCAGGTGAAGGGTACCACGCTCTACACGGCCGGTAGCAACGGTACCACGACCGGTAATGGTGAATACGTCCTCGACAGGCATCAGGAACGGCTTATCGGTGTCACGAACCGGATCCGGAATGTAGTTGTCTACAGCATCCATGAGCTCCAGAACCTTGTCGCCCCACTCGCTGGAGGGATCCTCAAGAGCCTTCAGAGCGGAACCCTGGATAACCGGAATGTCATCGCCCGGGAACTCGTACTCGTTCAGCAGCTCTCTGATCTCCATCTCAACCAGCTCAAGAAGCTCCGGATCGTCAACCATGTCGCACTTGTTCATGAATACAACGATGTAGGGAACGCCTACCTGACGAGCAAGCAGGATGTGCTCTCTGGTCTGAGCCATAACACCGTCGGTAGCTGCTACTACGAGGATAGCGCCATCCATCTGTGCAGCGCCGGTGATCATGTTCTTAACGTAGTCAGCGTGGCCCGGGCAGTCAACGTGAGCGTAGTG
>CALWLA010000024.1 GCA_944381405.1 uncultured Lachnospiraceae bacterium
CTTTGATTCAAGCCTCCAGGGAAATTCCAACGGCCAGCTGGACGAAGCAAGGCTCCGGTGGCTTAAGGAGACCCTCCGGCAGGAGGCGGGACGGCCGCTGATCTTCATGACCCATCACCATCTGCTTCCGGGACAGGCGGAGGTGCCCGCCCTTCCAGGAGCGGAGGCGGTTCTCCGGCTGCTTTCCGAAAGCAGTGTGTTCCTGATCCTTACCGGCCATACCCACCATCAGTTCGAGGGCCGTATCGGGGAAGCGCTCTACCATACGGCAGCCTGCCTTTCCTTCTGCGGGGAAAGCCTCAGGGACGGCACCGTGGAATTTTCCGAAACCCGGGGATATAACCTGTACCGGCTTTCCGGTACCCGGATGCTGGGGCGGCAGACGGAGATCTTTTCCACCGGAAAAGTGGTGGGCCGCATCCATAAAGACAGGGTCTACGAATAAGGTATATGAATAACCGGAAAATAAGCGGAAGAAAATAATTGAAAGAAGCCTGCGGGTCTTCGGTCAAAAGCCGGAGGCCCGCATTTGTTAACATTTTCTGAATTCTGGAGAACTTCCTTGCCTAAAAAGGGACTTAGTGTTATGATTACTTAGTTTAAATGGCATTTTATATACCAGATCCGGCGCTGAAAAAAGGCGCTTCGGAAGGGAAACGAGGAGTTATAAATGGCAAGTTTTGTAGAAAAGGTTTTTGGAACCCACAGCGAACGGGAGCTGAAGAGAATCTATCCCATCGTTGATCGGATCGAGGGAATGCGGGACCGGATGGCGGCCATGTCTGACGAGGAGCTGAAGGCCCAGACCCAGAAATTCAAAAATGAGCTGGCAGAGGGCAAGACCCTGGACGACATCCTGCCGGAGGCCTTTGCCACCGTGCGGGAGGCCGCAAAGAGAGTATTGGGCATGGAGCACTTCCGGGTACAGTTGATCGGCGGCGTGGTGCTGCACCAGGGCCGTATCGCCGAGATGAAGACCGGTGAAGGAAAGACCCTTGTGTCCACCTGTCCGGCATATCTCAATGCCCTGACCGGAAAGGGCGTACATATCGTTACCGTCAACGACTATCTGGCAAAACGTGACGCGGAGTGGATGGGCCGGGTACATGAATTCCTGGGCCTTACGGTAGGCGTGGTGCTGAACAGCATGAACTCCCAGGAGCGTAAGGCTGCCTATGCCTGCGATATCACCTATGTGACCAACAATGAGCTGGGCTTTGACTACCTGCGTGACAACATGGCGATCTATAAGGAGCAGCTGGTGCTCAGGGGCCTGGAGTATGCCATCATCGACGAGGTGGACTCTGTCCTCATCGACGAGGCCCGTACCCCTCTGATCATTTCCGGCCAGTCCGGCAAGAGCACCAAGCTCTACGAGGCCTGCGATATCCTGGCAAAGCAGCTGGAGCGGGGCGAAGCCTCTGCGGAGTTCTCCAAGCTCAACGCCATCATGGGCGAAGAGATCGAGGAGACAGGCGACTTTATCGTCGACGAAAAAGAAAAGACCGTCAACCTGACGGAGCAGGGCGTCGATAAGGTGGAGAAATTCTTCCATATCGAAAACCTGGCGGATCCCCAGAACCTGGAGATTCAGCACAACATCATCTTGGCGCTGCGGGCCAACAACCTGATGCACCGGGACAAGGACTATGTGGTAAAGGACGACGAGATCCTGATCGTAGACGAGTTCACGGGCCGCATCATGCCGGGACGCCGCTACAGCGACGGCCTGCATCAGGCCATCGAGGCGAAGGAGCACGTCAAGGTCAAGAGAGAATCAAAGACCCTGGCCACCATCACCTTCCAGAACTTCTTCAACAAATTCGCAAAGAAGTCCGGTATGACCGGTACCGCCCAGACGGAGGAAAAGGAGTTCCGCAACATCTACGGCATGGACGTTATCGTCATCCCCACCAACAGGCCGGTACAGCGTAAGGATCTGGAAGACGCGGTCTTCAAAACGAAAAAGGAAAAATACAACGCAGTCTGCGATGCGGTGGAAGAGGCCTACAAAAAGGGACAGCCCGTCCTGGTGGGTACCATCACCATCGAGGTGTCGGAGCTTCTGTCCGGCATGCTGCACCGCCGGGGCATCCCCCACAAGGTGCTGAACGCCAAGTTCCACGAGCTGGAGGCAGAGATCGTGGCCCAGGCAGGACGCCATGGAGCAGTCACCATCGCCACCAACATGGCAGGCCGTGGTACGGATATCAAGCTGGACGATGAGGCAAAGGCCCTGGGCGGCCTCAAGATCATCGGCACGGAGCGCCACGAGTCCCGCCGTATCGACAATCAGCTGCGGGGCCGTTCCGGACGTCAGGGAGACCCGGGCGAATCCCGTTTCTACCTGTCCCTGGAGGACGATCTGCTGCGGCTTTTCGGTGCGGACAACCTGATGACCATGTTCGACAGGCTGGGCGTCGAGGAAGGAGAGCAGATCAACCACAAGATGCTTTCCAAAGCCATCGAGGGCGCTCAGAAAAAGATCGAGGGCAACAACTTCAGCATCCGCGAACAGCTGCTGAAGTACGACGAGGTGAACAACGAGCAGAGAGACATCGTCTACGAGGAGCGCCGGAAGGTGCTGGACGGCGTCAACATGCGGGAAGTGATCATCAAATACATTCAGGACATCATCGAAAACGCGGTGGATATGTCCATTTCCGAGGATGCAACCCCCAAGGACTGGGATGTATCAGGCCTCAACAACCTGCTGCTGCCCATCATCCCCTTGCGTCCCTTCCAGCTTACGGAGGACCAGTTCGACCACATGCGCAGGGACGAGCTGAAGCAGCTTCTGAAGGAAAACGCCATCAAGCTGTATGAGGAAAAGGAAGCCATGTTCCCGGATCCGGAGCAGATGCGGGAGCTGGAGCGGGTGGTCCTGCTGAAGGTGATCGACAACAAGTGGATGAACCACATCGACGATATGACCCAGCTGCGGGAGGGCATCGGCCTTATGGCCTACGGCCAGAAGAATCCCCTTGTGGAATATAAGATGGCGGGCTACGAGATGTTCGACGACATGAGCGCAGCCATCCGGGAGGAAACGGTACGGATCCTCTATCATCTGCAGGTACAGCAGAAGCTGGAGCGGGAGCCGGCGGCAAAGGTAACGGGAACCAACCGGGACGACAGCGTGGCTCAGGCGCCCAAGCAGCGCACCGTGCAGAAGATCTACCCCAACGACCCCTGCCCCTGCGGCAGCGGAAAGAAATTCAAGCAGTGCCACGGCCGGAATGCAAAGCCGGGAGAGCCCATCGATTTTTCCGTACCGGCAGACTGAGGACCTTCATAGTTGATAAATACGTTTTGCAGCCCTGATTGAAAATGCATTTATTCGATTATGAAAGGAAAAAGAGTTTATGGTAGAATTAGAACAGTATAAATACGAACTGAAAAATCTGGAAAAGCCTCTGGAGGAGGTGCGGGATTCCCTGGATCTGGAAGGGAAACAGCAGCGCATCCTGGAGATGGAAAAGCAGATGGAGGAGCCGGGCTTCTGGGACGACGCCAAGGAATCCACCAAGATCGTCAAGGAGCTCAAGACCACCAAGGGACAGGTGGAGTCCTACCAGTCCCTGCAGCGTCAGTACGAGGATATCCAGACCCTCATCGAGATGGGAGAGGAGGAAGAGGATAAGAGCATCGTATCCGAAGTAAAGGATATGATGAAGAAGTTCAGCACGGATCTGGAAAGGACCCGTATCTCCCTGCTCCTGTCCGGCGAGTACGACCATCTGAACGCCACCGTATCCCTTTCCGCCGGAGCCGGCGGAACAGAGGCCATGGACTTCAACAGCATCCTGTACCGCATGTACACCAGATGGTGTGAAAAGGAAGGCTTTAAGGTCAAGGTGCTGGACTATCAGGACGGCGAGGAAGCGGGCATCAAGAGCGTTACCTTCTCCGTGGAGGGAGAAAACGCCTACGGCCTTCTGAAGTCCGAGGCGGGAGTCCACCGCTTTGTGCGGATCTCTCCCTTCAACGCCCAGAACAAGCGCCAGACCTCCTTTGTGTCCTGCGACGTGATGCCGGAGCTGGACGAGGACATCGAGATCGAGATCGATCCCTCTGATCTGAAGATCGATACCTACCGGTCCTCAGGCGCAGGCGGACAGCATATCAACAAGACCTCTTCCGCAGTGCGTATCACCCATATTCCCACGGGTATCGTGTGCGCCTGCCAGGAGGAACGGAGCCAGTTCATGAACAAGGACAAGGCCATGCAGATGCTGAAGTCCAAGCTCTACATGCTGCAGCAGCAGGCCCACGCTGAAAAGCTCTCCGACATCCGGGGAGATGTAAAGGACATCGCCTGGGGCAGCCAGATCCGCAGCTATGTGCTGCAGCCCTATACCATGGTAAAGGACGTGCGGACCGGAGAGGAGACCGGAAATGCCCAGGCTGTGCTGGACGGCGATATCGACAACTTCATCAGCGCATATCTGAAATGGGTGCAGCTGGGCAAGCCGGACAGACGGGTCCAGGACAGCGAATAAAGAAAAACGCGTCCAGGACAGCGGATAAAGAAAACAAAGGCCATCGGATCGCCCGAAGGACAGGAGACCGCGAGGAAAGGAGGGGACGGATGGAATACAAATCAAAGTACTATGTGGTAAAGGAAAAGGCACTGCCGGAGGTTTTGCTGAAGGTGGTGGAGGCGAAAAAGCTGCTGGACTCCCAGCGGAACATCTCCATTCAGGAGGCCGCGGAACGGGTGGGCATCAGCCGCAGCTCCTTTTACAAGTACAAGGACGATATTTTTCCCTTCCACGACACGGCCAATGGACGGACCATCACCTTTTTTATCCAGATGGACGATTCTCCGGGCTACCTGGCAGCCGTGCTTTCCGTGGTGGCCCAGTATAAGGCTAATATCCTGACCATCCACCAGTCCATTCCGGTGAACAACGTGGCGACCCTCACCATCAGCACCGAGGTGGGAGAGGGCACGGGAGACATCTCCAAGATGTTCGAGGAGATCGAGGCCATGAAGCCGGTGCATTATCTGAAAATTGTGTCGAGAGGATAAAAAAGCACTTGACTTTCTTTTCGATATGTACTATCATATCATAGTCGCCGGTGGGAAGCCGCCGGCGCAGGATATAGCGCCATCGCCAAATGGTAAGGCAACGGACTCTGACTCCGTCATTTCAAGGTTCGAATCCTTGTGGCGCTGCGATCAAGACCAGTCGAAAAGGCTGGTCTTTTTGTGTTCAATTTTATACAATGTGGACTCCTTTTTACGGAAAATTTACTTTAAATTATCAATTTTTGAAATAAACCGCCGGCGCTTTACAGAATTCCTACATTTTTTTTACTCGTTAAAAACACAGTCTTTACAAAGTTCGTGTACAATTTGCTCGCAAAAATAATGAAGCAACCCCCTATGGTAATTTGCAGGGAAAGAAAAGCCGAGGTGTACATGATGAAAAAAAGCTATTTGATGACGGCCCTGAAGGGAATCGTGGGCGTCCTGATCATATTTCTGGTTCTGTTTCCTATTTACTGGCTGATCCTGATGTCTATCCGCCCAATGTCGGAAATGTCCGGCAGGATCTCGCTGATTCCTGGCAGCATCACGCTGGAGCATTTTATCAAGCTGTTTACAGAAGAGGGATTTGATGTGGCGCTGAAAAACAGCCTGATCAATTCCACCATTTCTCTGGTGCTTTCTCTGGCTACGGGACTCTGTACCGCATACATTCTGGCCAGGGCCCGTTTCCACTTCGGCTTGAAGAAGACCATGACCAAATGGATCCTGCTGGTGCGGGTGCTCCCGCCGGTGGCCTTTGTCATTCCTCTCTATACCCTGTTTACCAAGCTGGGGATCATCGGAACCCGGCTGCCCATCATCCTGGCCTGTATCCTGATCAACATTCCCCTGATCATCTGGTTTATGATCACCTTCTTCCAGGACCTTCCGGGAGAGGTGGAGGAAAGCGCCAAGATCGACGGCGCAACGGAATGGCAGCTGTTCTGGAAGATCGTCCTTCCACTGGTGCTGCCCGGCATCGCCGCCGTGGCAATGCTGTCCTTCATGTATGCATGGAACGAATATACCTACAGCGTTATTCTGACCCGTTCCCCGGAAAACTATACGATCCCTCTGATGCTGTCGGTTCTGAATACCGAGGATAATGTGACAAACTTCGGCCTGGTTTCTGCCGGGGGCCTGACCTCCTTCCTGCCGATCTTGCTTTTCGTCATTTTCGCTCAGAACTATCTGATCAGCGGACTTTCCAGCGGCGCGGTCAAGGAATAAGCTGCGGGAAGCAAAAAAGAAAAAAACAGCGGAGCAAGGAATACAAGCTGTTTTACAAATACATATGAAAAAGAAAATGGAGGAGTATGTTATGAATATGAAAAAGAAAAGACTGGTGGCAGCGGCTCTTTCTGCAGCCATGCTGGCATCTCTGACCGCCTGCGGCGGCAGCACGGGCGAAACCAGCCAGGCAGCGGCGGATGCTTCTTCGGGCGGCGCAGCAGAGGGGGAAACTACCAAGATGACCCTTATTCTGAGAGGCGGCAGCTACGGCGATGTACTGAAGGCAAGCCTGCCGGAGTTCGAGGCAGAGCACAATGTGGAGATCGAAGTGCTGGATATGTCCTTTGATGACCTGCACACAGGAATCGCCCTGGACGCTGTAAACGAGGTGGGAACCTATGACCTGTGTATGGTGGACGGAAGCTGGATGGCAGAATTCACCACCAACGGCGTTCTGGCAAATCTTTCCGATATGGGCTATTCCTTTGACGAGGATATCATCCCCAACACCACGGAGATCTGCAAGGTAGGCGAGGATATTTACCTGGCTCCCTACTTCGGAAATGTGACGGTCATGCTGTACAACAAGGCCAACGTAGAGGCAGCCGGTTATCAGCCGGAGGACATCCAGACCCTGGACGACATGCTGGCAGTGGCTCAGGCGGCAAAGGCATCCGGCGTCAACGGATTCGCCTACAGAGGCGACACCGGCGACAACATCGTTTCTGATTTCCTGCCTATCCTTCTGGCCTGCGGCGGCTGGGTCGTAGACGACAATAATCAGCCTACGGTAAACACGCAGGAGTTCAAGGACGCCATGAATTATTACATGGAGCTTATCGGAACCGGAGCAGCCATGTCCAAGGATGACGTAACGGCTGCAGTGGACAATGGTTCTGCAACCCTTGCCATCGGCTGGCCCGGCTGGTATGTTCCCAGCGCAGACAGCGCAGCAGACTACATGGTAAGCCCCGGTATGAGATCGGAGGGCGCAGAGAGCTTCAATACCTCCGAGTACGGCACCTGGACCATCGGCATCCCGGCAAATGCGCCTCATCCGGATCTGGCTCTGGAACTGCTGCAGTATGTGATGGATCCTGAGGTTCAGCTGGCCAGCATCGCCAATGGCGGCGTACCCTGCCGTTACAGCTGCCTGCAGAACGAGGAGATCCTGGCAGAGTACCCGCATCTTTCCATCGTCTGCGATGCGCTTGATCAGGGCGTTTACCGTCCGGCCATCGAGGAGTGGACGGACTTCACCAATATCCTTGGAACGGAAATGGGTAACATCATGGCAGGCGTAAAGACTGTGGACGAGGGCCTTGCAGACGCTCAGACCCAGCTTGAGGAGCTGATGCAGCAGTAACTGCAGGCCGCAGGAACAAAAAAAGAGGAGAGTCTCATGAAAGAAAAAGCAATGATTGGGAAAGGAAACGGCCGGTTCATCTTTGGAATGACTGCTCCGACCATGCTGATCCTGCTGATCATGACGGTCTATCCGGTGATCTTTACCATTGTATACAGCTTTACGGACTATAATTACCTGAAGGGTATCCATCCCTTTATTGCACTCGAAAACTACGTAAAGCTTTTTGAAAACGTTTATTTCCGGCAGGCTGTATTCAATACGGTGCTGTTTACGGTGCTGGCTGTGGTTTCTGAAGTCTTTCTGGGACTCCTTCTGGCCCTTTATGTCAGAAGCCTGAAGAAGCGACAGAAGCTGCTTCGGGTGCTGATCCTGCTTCCCTATCTGCTGCCTGCGGTTACGGTAGCGCTGATCTGGCGGATGATGCTTTCTCCGAATTACGGCATCGCCAATCAGCTACTGCAGACCATCGGGCTGCCAGTGTTCAACTGGTTCCGTGACCCCAACACAGCCTTTGGAACCATCCTTGTGATCGATATCTGGCAGAACACCCCCTTCGCTTTCCTGCTGCTTTACGCATGCCTCCAGGGCGTGCCGGACAGCCAGTATGAGGCGGCGGCCATCGACGGCGCCGGGTATTTCCAGAGCTTCTGGCATGTTACGCTGCCGAACATCACGGGAGGGCTGGCCCTGTGCGCCATGCTCAGAACCATCGACACCTTCCGCCTCTTCGAAAAGGTGAATATCCTGACAGGCGGCGGACCTGCCAATACCACCAGCACCATTACACAATATATGTATACCTATGGCATTAAGACCCTGGACTTCGGGTTTGCCAGCGCCTGTGCCATTGTCATGACCGTTTTTGTCCTGATCCTTTCTGCGGTATACATCAAGAGGGCAGTGCAGTCATGAGGAAAGAGGAACTTCTTTTACAAATCACATTTATCAATGTTGGAAACGGGGACGCTATTCTGATAGCGGCCCCGGTTTCTGACAAGCGGGAAGAATGGTTCTATCTGCTGATAGACGGCGGCAGCGGTGAGGAACAGGAGTACGTCCAGGGAAAGACCGGCCGGATCCCCGTGGCGGAATATCTGCAGCTGCATGGCATCAGCCACCTGGACGCGGTGATCAACACCCATATCCACGAGGATCATACCTGCGGGCTCATGGCCCTTCCAGACAGCCTTCTGCCCCGGAACTTCTATACGCCCTATCCATTGGAGCTTTCCAAAATGCTGACGGGGGCGGAGATCCTGGCCCAGGAAGCGGGGGACAGGGAATCCTTAAGGAAGATGGCGGCCGCTCTGAAAGCTTATCGGGACTTCGACGCCCGGGTACGTAAAATGGGCGGCAGAACCCGGCAGCTTTCTTTGGGAGACAGGGTGCCGATGCCAGAGGGAACGACCTTAAAGGTGCTGGGGCCTCTTAAGGATCCCCTTACAGAACAGCTGCAACGCTTCTGGAGGTTGTTGGAGCAGGGAGGAAGGGACGTACTTTCGGAGGTCGACCGGCACATGAACGGCACCAGCCTGTGCCTGATGCTCCGGTGTGGAGCAGGGAACCCGGGGGAAGGAAAACAGGTGGACATCCTGCTTCCCGGCGATACGGAGGCTTCCGGTTATCCTCCGGAGGAACAGGCTTCCATCAAAGCAGACATCTGGAAGGCAGGGCATCACGGGCAGCGCAACAGCCTGACGGAGCCGTTGCTGAGACGAATCAGGCCGTCTCTGGCGGTGATCTGTGCCTCCAGCGACCGCCGTTACGAAAGCGCCTGTCCGGAGGTGCTGTCTATGCTGCAGGGCAGCGGGGCAGAGCTTCTGTTTACCGATTGTCCGGAGGTGCCGCCCTTTACAGAAGGGCTCAGGCCCCACAGGGCATGCAGCATTTCGGTATTCCGAAACGGAACCGTGGCCTGGGATTATGAAACGGAAGAGGGAATGAAAAATGAATGTTCGGCTTGAAGAACTGATCGAATTGATAAAAAGCCTGAGGCCCCTGTTTTTGGACAGGACCGGGGCGGGAGAGGTCCGGGAAAAGGGCCTGGCGGATTTTGTGACGGCGGTGGATTTTCGGGTCCAGGAGACTCTGAGACAGATTCTTGAGGAAAAATATCCCGAGGCGCAGCTTCTGGGAGAGGAAAAGGACAATCAGGAGATCGATTTTGAACGTCCAGTCTGGATTCTGGATCCAGTGGACGGCACTACCAACCTGATTCACGATTTTCAGCACAGCACCCTTTCCCTCGCGTTGTTTGACCAGGGAGAGCTGCGGCTGGGCATCGTCTATCAGCCCTATACCGGAGAGGTTTTTTCTGCGGAAAAGGGAAAAGGCGCCTTTCTGAATGGAAGAAGGCTTAAGGTCAGCGAGGAAAGGGCCATGGAGAGGAGTCTCATATCCGTCGGAACCAGCCCCTACCGCCATGAACTTGCAGAGGAAAACTTCCGGATCTTTCAAGAGCTGTTCCTCGCCTGCTCGGATATCCGCAGGCTGGGCTCCGCCGCTCTGGAGCTGGCCTATGTGGCGGCCGGCCGCACGGAGGCGTTTTTTGAACGGGGCCTGCACTGCTGGGATTATGCGGCCGGACTGCTGTTGGTGCAGGAGGCAGGGGGCAGGGTAACGGACTGGCTGGGAGAGCCTGTGGATATCCGGACAACCAGGGATATCCTGGCCTCCAACGGTCCCATCGGAGAAAAGGTGCTGGAGTTTTTTTAAGAATATGATATCAAGAATATGATATCAAGAATATCGCAGGAATAGCTTATTTAGAGAAAACAAAAAGTATCCACTGGAGATGTATGCTCTAAGTGACTTCGTAATCATGTTTTTTGTCATGATTAGTGAAGCAGTCACTTAGAGCATTTTCGTTTCGTCCTCAATCCGGTAGATGAGCAGCCAGTCCGGCTGAATGTGGCATTCCCGATGCCCCACCCAGTCACCGGTAAGCTAATTTCCCGGATTTTCACTAACAAAGGGATATGTTATAATACGTTCAGCGATAGAGTTGCATACCCTAAGCGGAGAGGAACTCCCTCTCGAAATTTTTGTATTCGGAGAATCTATCCCTCTTTGAAATGAAAATGAATTTGGTGAAGACGTTCCTATCGAAAACGAAAGAAAAATGCGAACCGTCTCAGGCCGGTTCGGAGGTGTACATGAACATTCTGAACATCGAACATATCAGCAAAACCTACGGAGAAAAAAAGATTTTTGACGACATTTCCTGGGGCATCCAGGAAGGGGAAAAGATCGGCGTCATCGGCATCAACGGCATGGGGAAAAGCTCCCTTCTGCGGGTGCTGGCAGGGGAGGAGGAGCCGGACGCGGGGCAGATCACCATGCGGGGCGGCACAAGGCTCCGCTATCTGCCCCAGCAGCCCAGATTTCCTGCCGGGGCCACGGCCCTGTCCTATGTGCTGGGCCAGTCCACGGGGGCAGATCCGGCGCTTCTGAGTCAGGCCAGGCGGATGCTGAACCGCCTTGGCATCACAGACCAGGAGGCTCCTTTGGAGCAGCTTTCCGGCGGCATGCAGAAGCGGGCTGCCCTGGCAAAAGCCCTCCTGGAGCCCTGCGACCTGCTGCTTCTGGACGAACCCACCAACCATCTGGACCATGAGATGACGGAGTGGCTGGAGGACTATCTGAGAAAATACAAGGGCGTGCTGATCATGGTGACCCATGACAGGTATTTCCTGGACCGGGTGACCAATTACATCCTGGAGCTGGACCGGGGAAAGCTCTACGGCTACGAAGGCAATTATTCCCGTTTCCTGACCCTGAAGGCGGAACGGGAGGAAATGGAGCTGGCTTCGGAAAGAAAACGGAAAAGCATCCTGCGGATGGAGCTGGAATGGGCAAAACGAGGCTGCCGGGCCAGAAGCACCAAGCAGCGGGCAAGGCTGGACCGGTTGGAGGACCTGAAAAACCACAAGGGTCCGGAAGAGACCAGGACCGTGGAAATGGATCCCCTGGGGAGCCGTATGGGAAAAAAGACCATCGAGCTCAAGCATGTGACAAAAGCCCTTGGCGGCAAGCAGCTGATCGACGACTTCAGCTATATCGCGCTGAAAAACCAGCGAATCGGCATCGTAGGCGAAAACGGCTGCGGAAAGACGACCCTGATGAAGCTCATTGCGGGAGAACTTCAGCCGGATTCCGGTTCCATCGAACGGGGAGAGACCATCCGGATCGGTTATTTCGCCCAGACCTCGGAGCATATGGACCCCGCCCAGCGGGTCATCGACCACATCCGGGACATCGCGGAATACATCCCCACCAGTGAGGGCGTGATCAGCGCTTCCTCCCTTCTGGAAAACTTCCTCTTTGATGCCAATCTGCAGTACGCGCCCATCGGCAAGCTCTCCGGCGGGGAGCGGCGCAGGCTGTACCTGCTGTCGGTGCTGGCCTCCGGCTGCAACGTGCTGCTTCTGGATGAGCCCACCAACGATCTGGACATCCCCACCCTGACGATCCTGGAGGATTATCTCCAGAGCTTTTCCGGGATCGTGATCGCAGTCTCCCACGACCGGTATTTTCTGGATACGGTCTGCGACAAGATTTTTTCCTTTGAAGGAGATGGACTGATCCGCCAGTATGAGGGCGGCTACAGCGACTATGAGGAAAAACGGAAGTGGGAAGCAGCGCAGGGCGCGGGAAATGCAGCCCGGGAACCAAAGACCCAGGGCGCGGGAAAAGCCCAGGGGAAGGAAGGAACGCCATCTTCCGGAAAATCATGGAAAAAGGATATGCCCCAAAAGCTGAAATTCACCTATCAGGAGCAGCGGGAGTACGAAACCATCGACGAAGAGATCGCAGGGCTGGAAGAACGGGCCGCACAGCTGGACCGGGAAATGGCGGAAAACGCCACCAATTCCGCGAAGCTTTCGGAGCTCCTTTCCCAAAAGGAGGAAACAGCGCAAAAGCTTTCCGAGAAAATGGACCGCTGGGTCTATCTCAACGATCTGGCGGAGCGCATCGAGGCCCAGAAGCAGGCCAGGTAGAGGAATTTTGCAATCCCTGATGACACGATAAAAACGAAAAAGAGGAAATAAAATCATGAAGGAAAAGACCTTATTGTTCCGGGAATATGTGATGATCACCCTGGGGACCCTGATCGCGGCCGCGGCCATTTATTTCTTTATGGTGCCCAGCCATGTGACGGTGGGAAGTATCTCCGGCCTTGTGATCGTGCTGACGAATTTTGTTCCCCTGAGCGTTTCAGCCCTGACCATGATCCTGAACGTGGTGCTGCTGATCTTCGGCTTTGTCACCATCGGCAGGGAATTCGGCGGAAAGACCATATATACCTCTGTCCTCCTGCCGGTGTTCCTCGGAATCTTCGAGAGACTGTTTCCGAATCAGCAGTCTCTTACCGGGGATCCCTTCCTGGATATGATCGGCTATGTGTTTGTGGTGAGCCTTGGAATGGCGATCCTCTTTAACCTGAACGCCTCCTCCGGGGGCCTGGACATCATCGCCAAGTTCCTGAACAAGTACCTGCATATCGACCTGGGACAGGCCATCTCCGCCGCAGGCATCTGCGCGGCCTTAAGCTCCGCCCTGGTATACGACAGCAAGATCGTGTTCCTGAGCCTTCTGGGCACCTATCTGAACGGGCTGATCCTGGATCATTTCATCCTGGGCTTTCATGCCAGAAAGCGGGTCTGCATCATTTCCAGAAGACCGGAGGCGGTGCTGTCCTTTCTGCTGCGGGAGATGCACTGCGGCGCGACCCTTTACGAATCCGAAGGCGCCTATGACCGGAAGAAACGGACGGAGATCATCACGATCCTGGACCGGGCGAGCTACGCAAAGCTCATTAACCGGCTGTACCGCATCGATCCGGAGGCCTTTGTGACGGTGTATACGGTAAACGAAGTGCTGAACCGCTATGAAGAGAGAAAAACATGCTGACCATCGAAAAAAAACTGAATATCGCTCCGGCCTATGACCTGAGCCGTCTGGCGCCTCTGGAGCGCATCGTCTTTTTTGACATCGAGACCACCGGGCTTTCCGCCGCCAAGGCAGGGCTTTACCTCATCGGAGCCCTATACTGGGAGCAGGGCAGCTGGCGGCTTTGCCAGTGGTTTGCGGACAGCCTCTGGGATGAAGAAGAGATGCTTTCGGCCTTTTTCGGGCTGCTGTCCAGGAAAAAACAGCTGATCCGGCAGCAGGAGGGCCGCAGCCACAGCCACAGCCTTTTCCTGCTGCACTTTAACGGAGATACCTTTGACATCCCCTTTCTCCAGAGGCTTGCCGCCCAGTACCGGATCTCCTGGGACCTGACTGGAATCCTGAGCCTGGATCTTTTCAAGAAGGTCAAGCCCTACAAGGAGCTTCTGGGTCTGGAAAACTGCAGGCTGAAGACTGTGGAGCGATTTTTCGGCATCCAGAGGGAGGACCGTTTTTCCGGCGGAGAGCTGATCTATGTATATGAGGAATACCTGCGGCTGAAAAATCTGGATCCCGCAAGCTGCGAATATACGGAGCAAAATCTGGCGCTGTGCCAGAGGCTGCAGCAGACCCTGCTTCTGCACAACGAGGAGGATATGACCAATCTCCCCATGATCTGCGGCCTGCTGGCCTATGACAGCCTGTTTCAGGGGCAGTACGCCCTGAGCCGGGCGCAGCTTCTGAAAGCTCCGGCAGGAGGCGGCCAGGTGATGGACCTGTCCTTTTCCCTGTATGAAGGGCTCCCCAGGGAGCTCGATCTCTGCGACGGACCCTACTGCCTCTGCGCAGGCAGCGGCGCTGAGGGAAGAGAGCTCAATCTGGCGGTATCCCTGCGGGAGGGAGAGCTGAAATACTTTTTCCCGGATTATAAAAACTATTACTACCTTCCGGCGGAGGACTATGCGGTGCACCGGTCCGTTGGAGAGTTTGTGGAGAAAAAGGCCAGGAGGGCCGCCACCGCCAGGACCTGTTATCAGAAGAAAAACGGTCTGTTCCTGCCGGAACCGGCGGCGGTATTTTCTCCGGTATTTTATGAGGAATACAAAGGCAGGGACTGCTATGCAGCCTACAGCGACAGCCTGCTTTCCGAGGAGGAGCGGCTTAAGACTTACACCGGAAAGGTCCTGGAAAGCCTCTCCGGAAAACAGCGGGCGGAAAAAAAGAGGGCAAGAAGGGATTGCTTTTAAAAAGGGGATTTGTTATGATAAATCATCATAAATCAGCCTGCAAATTATAAAGTCACGTTATAAAAGGCGGGAAGGGGGATCCGTTTATGGAACAGGCGCTTTCATCCTATAAGGTATTCTATGAAGTGGCAAAGGCCGGGAACATTTCCAAGGCCGGAAAGACGCTGCAGATCAGCCAGCCCGCCATCTCCAAATCCATCGTGAAGCTGGAGGAGCAGATCGGCGTGAAGCTTTTTCACCGGAACTCCCGGGGCGTCCATCTGACGGCGGAGGGAGAGGTGCTCTTTGAGCATGTGCGGGAGGCCTTTGATTCCATCGAACAGGGAGAGACGGAGCTTCGGCGCATCCGGGAATTCCATATCGGCCATCTGAAGATCGGATCTTCCACTACCCTGTGCAAATACCTGCTGGTACCCTATCTGAAGGAATACCTGAAGGAAAATCCCCACATGAAGATCACCATCGAGAACCAGGCCACGGCGAAAACCATCCAGAAGATCGAAAATCACCGGCTGGACGTGGGGGCGGTGGTGCTGTCCCGGTTCAAGCATGGTATGAAATTCATTCATATCATGGACGTAGAGGACATCTTTGTCTGCACGCCGGATTACCTGCGGCATCTGCGGGAGCTGGAAGGGGAGGACGCGGATCCCTTTGAGACCGCCAACCTGATGCTTTTGGATAAGGAAAACAATACCAGACGGCACATCGACGAATATTTCAAGGAACAGGGCATCGTGCCCCGGCAGATCCTGGAGCTTTCCAATATGGATCTGCTGATCGATTTTGCGAAGATCGGCCTGGGGGTCTCCGCTGTCATCCGGGAGTTCGTGTTAAAGGAGCTCCACGACGGGACCCTCATCGAGCTGCCGCTGCCGGTGCCGGTGAGAAAACGGGAGGCGGGCTTTGCCTACCTGGAAACGAACCGCAACGAGGCACTAGCCAGCTTTTTAAGGAGTATCAGATAAATGAGCAGACGAATCATCAATACGGATGTGACGGAGGAGGACAAGCGCATAGAGACCAGCCTGCGGCCCCAGACCCTGGACAGCTACATCGGACAGGAAAAAATCCGGGAAATGATGAAGGTCTACATCGCCGCAGCCAAAAGCCGGGGAGAGGCTCTGGACCATGTGCTTTTCTACGGGCCTCCGGGCCTTGGAAAGACCACCCTGGCGGGCATCATCGCCAATGAAATGGGGGTCAACATGAAGGTCACCAGCGGACCGGCCATCGAAAAGCCGGGAGAGATGGCGGCCATCCTCAACAACCTCCAGGAGGGAGACGTGCTTTTCATCGACGAGATTCACCGGCTGAACCGGCAGGTGGAGGAGGTGCTGTACCCGGCCATGGAGGATTTTGCCATCGACATCATGCTGGGAAAGGAAGCCAGCGCCAGGAGCATCCGGCTGGATCTGCCCCATTTTACCCTGGTGGGAGCCACCACCAGAGCGGGCCTTCTGACAGCGCCCCTGCGGGACCGGTTCGGCATGGTGCAGAAGATGGAGTTTTATACGCCGCAGGAGCTTTCCACCATCGTGAAGCGCTCCGCAAAGGTGCTGGAGGTGGAGATCGACGAGGAAGGGGCCTACCGCATCGCTCTGCGGAGCCGGGGCACCCCGCGGCTTGCCAACCGGCTTCTGAAGCGGGTGCGGGATTTCGCCCAGGTAAAGTATGACGGGCGCATCACCCGGGAGGTTGCGGAGTTCGCCCTGGACATCCTGGACGTGGACCGGCTGGGGCTGGACCAGAACGACCGCAGCATCCTGCTGACCATCATTGAAAAATTCGGCGGCGGCCCGGTGGGCCTGGAAACCCTCTCCGCAGCTCTGGGGGAGGACGCCGGGACCATCGAGGACGTGTATGAGCCCTATCTTCTCATGAACGGTCTCATCCAGCGGACCCCGAGGGGCCGGATCGCCACGGAAAACGCCTACCGGCACTTGGGGCTTGAAGCACTGCTTTCGGAAAAGGGCCGGGAGGAGGACCGGAGAAAACAGGAAATGGAGGGACAGCAGTCCCTGAAACTATAAGGAGCCCCCTGCGGGGATACCTGTAAGCCATGAAAAACATGGCAGGAAAAAGGGAGCCCCCGCGGGGATACCTATATGCCGTGAGGAACACGGCGGGATAAGGAGATTCTCTTATGAAAAAGGAAAACCAGACGGAAGTCCTGATCGACGGCAAGGTATATGCCATCAGCGGCGAGGAAAAGACGGATTACATCCAGAAGGTCGCCCAGTTTGTCAATGAAAAGCTGCAGGAGGTGCGGACCATTCCGGGCTATAAGCGCATGGAAGAGGAGTACCGGGAGCTTCTGCTGAATCTGAATATCGCAGACGCCTATTTCAAGGAAAAGGAAGCCTTTGAGCGGCTCAGCGAGGAAATGGAAGAAAAGGAGCGGGAGCTTTACGCGGTGAAGCACGACATGGTCAGCACCCAGATGAAGCTGGAGGCGGCGCTTAAGCAGCAGGAAAAGCTGGGGGAGCGCTGCGACGAATGGAAGAAAAAATACGAGGAGCTTAAGGCAAGGCATGAAACACGCCGTCAGACAACCTGAGCTTCTGGCTCCGGCGGGCTCTCTTGAGGCGGCAAAGGCGGCGGTAAATGCCGGCGCCGACGCGGTCTATATGGGAGGCCCGCTTTTTTCAGCCAGAGCCTATGCGGAAAGCTCCTCCGAGGATATGCTTCTGGAAGCGATCCGTTACTGCCATCTGCGGGACGTAAAGGTCTACATGACCCTGAACACCCTGATGAAGGAACGGGAGATGGAGGAGCTTTTTTCCTATCTTCTTCCTTATTATAAGGCGGGGCTGGATGCGGTGATCGTTCAGGACCTGGGAGTCCTTATGTTCCTGCGGCAGCATTTTCCGGATCTGGCGATTCATGCCAGCACCCAGATGACGGTGACAGGCCGCCATTCGGCGGAGCTTCTGCGGAGGCTGGGGGTCACCCGCATCGTGACGGCCAGGGAGCTTTCCCTTGCAGAGATCCGGGATATCCATGAGCATGTGGATATTGAGATCGAAAGCTTTATCCATGGGGCCATGTGCTACTGCTACAGCGGCCAGTGTCTCATGAGCTCCGTGATCGGAGGCCGTTCCGGCAACCGGGGCCGCTGCGCGGGACCCTGCCGCCTGCCCTATAGGGTATATGACGAACAGGGGAAGCGCTGCACAAAAGAGCCGGTCTATGTGCTGTCCATGAAGGATTTCAACACTCTGCCGGACCTTAAGGCCATGACGGAGGCCGGGGTGACTTCCCTTAAGATCGAGGGCCGCATGAAATCTCCCCTCTATGTGGCGGCGGTGACGGCAGCCTACCGGAAATACCTGGATCAGGGGATGCCGGAACAGATCGATCCGGAAGACGAGGCGCTTCTGCGGGAGGTCTTTGACCGGGGCGGTAGCACCGACGGCTATCTGTGGCGGCAGAACGGAAGGGACATGATCGCCCTTTCCGAAAAGGAAAGCCGCATTCCGGAGGAGGCCAGGCTTGCCCCGATCCGGAAACGATATCTGGAACAGCCCCTGCGGCTTCCGGTGGAGCTTTACGGGGAATTCGTTCCCGGAGAGCCTGCCAGACTGACCATGCGCTGCCGGTACCGGGGGATAGACCAGAGCTTTCAGGCGGACAGCGGAGAACAAAAGGTCCTGGAGGCAGAGCGGCAGCCTCTTTCAGAGGAACGGATCCGGGAAAGCCTGTTGAAGCTGGGCAATACGGATTTTACGGCAGATACCATTACCATCCGGAGGGAGGGAGAGGTGTTCTTCCCCATCCGGGAGATCAACGAACTGAGGAGAAAGGCGGCAGATGGACTTACGGCGTGCATACTTGCGGGCAGCAGCAGAGACCAGGGAACAGGCGCTGGCATTGCTTGATACCAGGGCGGACCTGATCTACATCGACTGCGGCTATATACCGCCTGAGGACTGGGCTCCCTTTGTAAAGGCGGCCCACGAGGTGGGGAAGGCTACGGGCCTGCGGCTTCCCCATATTTTCCGAAAGCAGGCGGCGGACTGGCTGGAGGAGCATTCCGGCGCGTTTTTCGGAGCAGGCTTTGACGCCTGGCTTTTGCGGAGCCTGGAGGAGCTTTCCTGGATCTCGGAAAAATGGCTGGAGGGGGCGTTGCAGGAGACGGCGCTTCCGGCCCTTGTGTTTGACTATACCATGTATGGCTGGAACCGGCAGGCCAGGGCGCTTCTGAATGCGGTGTTTGAACTGTGCCTGAAGAAAGCGCCGGAGCTTTGGGAGACCCTGCCTCTGGAGCTTAACTGCCGGGAGCTCAAGGCTCTTTTGCAGGGAGAAGGAACGGGTCCGAGGGCGCAGAGCGGAGAGTCGGAGCCCCATGCTTTGGCAGACGGCTGCCGGCAAAACGAGCTGGTGGTGTACGGCCGCATCCCCATGATGGTCAGCGCCCAGTGCATCCGCAGGACCATAAAAGGCTGCGACAGGCACATGTGCCTTATGAAACTGGAGGACCGGACCGGGGCGTTTCTTCCGGTGAAAAACAACTGCACCTTCTGCTACAATACGATCCTGAACGCCCGGCCGCTGGTGCTTTACGATCTCGAAAAGGAGCTGGCGGGCCTTGGGGTACAGAGCCTCCGGTATGAATTTACCACGGAAAATGCCCGGGAGGTGAAAGAAATCATGGCGGGGAAACGTATCTTTCATGAGAATGAATTTACCCGGGGACATTTCAGACGGGGTGTGGAATAAACGATGATCACAGTTTATGTTGAAATCAGCAAATATCTGATCGTCCTGCTTATGGCGATGTATACCTTCTGCAATTTCCGGTATTTTACGGCGGCAGAGGCGGAGGCCAAGGAGGACTATTGCGCATGGCAGCAGAGGATCCTGCTGCTTTTGCATTTTATTGCGTTCTCCGTATTGTATTTCCAGCTATGGGACCTGCAGCTCCTGGTCTTTTACGGGGCGCAGCTTTTGTTTTTCCTGATCTATCCAAGGCTCATGGGGCTGATTTACCGGAAGGTGTCCAGGCTCCTTTTGAACAACATCTGCATGTTCCTGGCCCTTGGCATGGTGATGCTCACAAGGCTCGACATGGACATGGCCATGCGCCAGTTCCTGCTGGTGCTGCTGGGAGCGGCGCTGTCCGCCCTGGTGCCCCTGATCATGGACCGGGTGCTGGCCATCGTAGGCTGGCGCTGGCTGTACATGATCCTGGGACTGGGGCTCCTGATGCTGGTGCTTGCGGCAGGCTCCGTCAGTTACGGGGCGAAGATGGCCATCGAGCTGGGGGGATTTTCCTTCCAGCCCTCGGAATTTGTCAAGCTGTCCTTTGTGTTTTTTACAGCAAGCATGCTGTATCATTCCCTGGATTTTAAAAATATCTGTCTGACCTCCGGCATCGCGGCGCTGCATGTGCTGCTTCTCGTGGCCTGCCGGGACCTGGGCACGGCCCTGATGTTTTTTGCGGCCTATGTGGCCATGCTGTACGCGGCTACGGGCCGGGCCGCCTATGTGCTGGCGGGAGGCGGCATGTTCGCCGGGGCGGGAGCCGTGGCCTATCAGCTCTTTTCCCATGTACGGACCAGAGTGGCAGCCTGGCGGGACCCCTGGAGCGACATTACCAATACCGGTTATCAGATCGCCCATTCCCTTTTTGCCATCGGTACCGGCGGCCTGGTGGGCATGGGGTTGGGGCAAGGGATGCCCAACCGGATCCCCATCGTGGAAAAGGACTTTATCTTTTCCGCCATTTCCGAGGAGATGGGGGCCATCACCGCCATCTGCCTGATCCTGATCTGCCTGGGCTGTTTTCTGCAGATGATGCTGACGGCCTACTACATGGATATGCTGTTTTACAGGCTGGTGGCAGTGGGCCTGGGGGTCACCTATATCTTCCAGGTGTTCCTGACCATTGGAGGCGTGACGAAATTCATCCCCTCCACCGGCGTGACCCTGCCCTTTGTGGCCTACGGCGGCAGCTCGGTGATCAGCTCCTTTCTGCTGTTCATGGTATTTGAGGGCATGCACATCATCATGATGAAGGATGCGGAGGCGGAGCCTGCCGGTCCGTACACCGGCAGAACAGAGCCGGAGGATGCAGCGGACCTGGAGGAAGTTTATCCGGAGGAGGAAGATCCGGAACAGGAGGAGTGGAATGATGAGGACTAAGCGGAAGGGACGTCAGGAAAGCCGGAACGGAAGACGGCTGCAGAACCGCCCTATTCTGGCCATCACCTACGGCGTCTGCGCCGTATTCATCGGCCTGATCGCCTGGCTTCTGTACTTTGTGATATTGGAAGCGCCCCTTGTGATCGGCAACACCTATAACCCAAGAGTCGATCTCATGGCAGAACGGGTGGTGCGGGGAGAGATCGTGTCCGCCGACGGGCAGACCCTGGCCCGGACAGACAGGGACCAGGAAGGAACTGAAACCAGGGTATACCCCTATGGATCGCTTTTTGCGCCTGTGACCGGCTATATGCAGAAGGGAAAGACCGGCGTGGAATCCCTAGGGAATTTCTATCTGCTGAGCTCCCATGTGAACATCCTGGAGCGGACCCTGAACGACCTTACGGGACAGAAATCCGTGGGAGACGATCTATGGCTCACCATTGACAGCGAGCTGCAGCAGACCGCCTCCGAGGCCCTGGGAGACCGGCGGGGCGCAGTGATGGCCATGGACCCGGAGACGGGCAGAATCCTCTGCATGGTTTCAAAGCCCTCCTTTGACCCCAACACCATCGCAGCAGACTGGGACAGCCTGACGGATCCGGACAACGATCAGGGGCAGCTTCTGAACAGGGCGGCCCAGGGCGCTTATCCGCCGGGCTCCACCTTCAAGATCCTGACGGTGCTGGCCTATATCCATGAAAATCCGGACAGCTGGCAGAGCTTCCGTTTTAACTGTACCGGAAGCTATACCGACAGCGAGGGAAACACCATCCGCTGCTACGGCGGAGAGGCCCACGGGGAGCAGAGCCTGGAGCAGGCCTTTGCCAACTCCTGCAACGGAGCCTTTGCCCAGATCGGCGGAGAGCTGTCCGTTTCGGGCTTCCAGAGCCTTGCGGAGTCCCTGCTGTTCAATAAAGAACTGCCCTACAGCCTGCCCTACACCAAAAGCCGATTCCGGCTTTCGGAAACGGACTCTCTCTTTGTGCGGGAGCAGACCGCCATCGGGCAGGGGGAGACTACCATGAGCCCCCTCCACAGCCTGCTGTTGGTATCGGCCCTGGCAAAGGACGGAGAGCTGATGCAGCCCATGATCCTGGATCATCTGGAAAACGGCGGCGGGGAGACCTTCCGCAGCTTCCATCCCCAAAGGTTCGGACGGCTGTTTTCCCAGGAGGACACGGAGCTTCTGCGGCAGATGATGCGAAAGACCGTGACGGAGGGCACCGGTTCCGCCTTCCGGGACGCGGCCTATGAAGCCTACGCCAAAACCGGTTCCGCGGAATACCAGAGCCAGGAGGGCATGAAGACCCACGCCTGGTGCAGCGCCTTTGCGGAGTACAACGGCTGCAGCATCGCGGTCTGCGTGCTGGCGGAGGACGGAAAGAGCGGCGGCAGCACCGCGGCTCCGGTAGCCCGGGCAGTGATGGATGCGTGGCTGTTGCAGCAGGGTTGACGAGAAAACAAAATCCGAGTAAAATAAAGTGAGACTTTATTTTACTCGGATTTTTAAAGGGGAGATTTATGTATATCAGGAGGCATTTGGAGGAACAGGTGTTAAAGGCATCCCGCTATTATCCGGTGGTTATGGTATGCGGGCAGCGGCAGGTGGGAAAATCCACGATGCTGAACCATATCAAAGAGCCGGAGCGCCGGTATGTGACGCTGGATGACGGGAATGCCCGCAGGCTAGCAGCCAATGATCCGGCGCTTTTTTTTGAAACCTATGGATATCCCTTGCTGATCGACGAGTTTCAGCGCGTTCCCTCCATCCTTCTGGAGATGAAACGCATCGTCGATGAAAAGGCGCTGAAGGGAGAGGATAACAGCGGTATGTTCTGGCTGACCGGTTCCCAGAAGTTTCAGATGATGCAGGGCGTGTCCGAATCCCTGGCGGGCCGGATCGCTATCTTTGATATGTCCAGTTTATCTGCGGCGGAGATCGAGGAACGGCCTGCGGCATTGTTCCGCCCGGATCTGAATTCCATCAGAGAAAGGCTGCACCATAGCCGCAAAAAAGATATCCATCAGATATATGAAGAGATTTTTCGGGGAGGCATGCCAAAGCTGAGGTCCACGGATATGGAACGGGACCGTTTTTATATGGATTATATCAACACCTACATCGAACGGGACATCAAGGATCTGGGACAGGTAGGAAAGCTGAACGAGTTTTATGACTTTCTGGTATTTATGGCCGCCAGGACAGGGCAGGAGCTCAAGTACGATGAGATCGCCAGCGCGGTAGGGGTGTCGGCGCCGACTGCAAAATCCTGGGTGACGATCCTGGAGCGTTCAGGGATCATCTTCATTCTGCGCCCGTATTATTCCAACATTACGAAACGCCTGGTCAAGACGCCGAAATTTTATTTTATGGATACGGGACTTGCGGCTTATCTTTGCCGGTGGCCTAATGCGGAAACGCTGGAAAATGGCGCGATGGACGGCGCTTTTTTTGAAACCTATGCGGTATCGGAGATCGTCAAAAGCTATTTTAATGCCGGCAGGCCGGTAGATCTGTTCTATTATCGGGACGTCGATAAAAAGGAGATCGACCTGCTGTTTGTGGAAGGAGATAAGCTGTATCCGGTGGAGATCAAGAAGGGGAAGATGCCCCAAAAGCCGGATAAGAATTTTTCAGCCCTTTCCCAGTTTAAACTACAGGTAGAGCCGGGCATCATTCTGTGCATGAGCGACGAGCTGGTTCCTTATAACAGAGATTCCTGGTACTGCCCGGTGTCGGTATTGTAAGCGCCGCTTGAAAAAAGGCATTTATTGACGGTGTATTATCCTAATACTGAGAAATTTGAAAATGATTTAAAGACAAGAAAGGGGCGTTAAATATGTGTATGCTTTGCAAATGCGATACAGTAAAACAGAGTACAACGACACATGTTGTGAATTATAACGGTTCTGTCATTGTGATCAAAAACGTTCCGTGTGAAGAATGCGAACAGTGCGGAGAAATCTTTTATACTGATGAAGTGGCAGAACGTTTGGAAAAGATCGTAAATGACGCAAAGAAGCTGTTGCAGGATCTTTCTGTTTTGGATTACTTAAAGGTAGCGTGATATTGCTGAAGTCGGATCATGATCTGTAAAAATCGGATTGCAAATACCGGTTGTCAAGATGTAGGGAAATATACTATACTAATACAGATTGATAACGAAAAGAGGTATCGCAATGATCGAAGCGGTAAGCTGCGGAGGTGTGGTCATCTTCCGCGGAAAAATTTTGCTGTTGTATAAGAACTACAAGAACCGGTATGAAGGCTGGGTCCTGCCGAAGGGAACGGTAGAGCCGGGAGAAACCTATCCCCAGACGGCGCTGCGGGAGGTGAAGGAGGAGAGTGGAGCCGATGCGGAGATCGTCGAATACGTTGGCAAAAGCACCTATTCCTTCCTGGTGCCGGAGGACAAGGTGGAAAAGGACGTGCACTGGTATCTGATGCGGGCCCGCTCCTATTACTCCAAGCCCCAGTCCGAGGAATACTTCAAGGACAGCGGCTTCTATAAGTACCACGAAGCCATCCACTTGTTACGCTTTGCCAACGAAAAGGAAATGATGGCAAAGGCTTATGCCCGCTACCAGGAGCTGCACCGGGAAGGAAAATGGGAAGAGGCAGGCAGAAAAAAGACGCAGAAAGCCGCTGCAAAGGCCATTTCCTGAAAAATCGTGCCTGGAAGGCGCGGGCAAATGAAAACTGAATAAGATCAAATGCGCTGGCCGCCCCCTGGGGCGGCCTTTTCGCGTTCTATGGAAAATATCGCAAAAATATCCCGAAAACAGTCAAAAAATGTCCTTGTACCGCGGGTACAAAGAAAAATAAAGGGGTATGGAAGTTTATGCGAAACGGGGGTATAATAAACAAAGGTTTTAGTGTACGATAATCTGTGCAAATACCTGTATAATTGTGTTCTGAAAAGGCTTGACATAAAAGGTAGAGGGGGTTAGAATTGATTATCAAGGGGGGGGTGGTGCGCAGTTAGGCGCATAAAATGAGCCAGACGATGCAGATCAGAAGCTATATCGACATACATTCACATATGCTTCCGGCAGTGGACGATGGCTCGGACAGTACCGAAACCTCCATTGCCATGCTCAGGATCTCTGAGCAGGAAGGCGCAAAGGCAGTCATTCTGACGCCTCATTTTTATTATGGAAGAAACCGGTATCAGCAGGGAGAGCTCCAGAAACGCTTTGAACGTCTCCGGGAGGCTGTTTCGGAAGCCAGGATCGGCCTTGAGCTTTATCTCGGGAACGAGATCCTCTGGTTTGACGAAGCGGTGGAGGCGGTACGGGACGGAGAGGCCCTGTGCCTTGCAGGAAGCCGTTCCATGCTGATCGAGTTTTATCCGGACACCGCCTATCAGACCATCGAGCGGGCTGTCCGCCGGGTGGTGCAGGCAGGATATCTGCCGGTGCTGGCCCACTATGAGCGGTACCGCTGTTTCCACGACAGCCGGGAAGGGCAGGAACGCATCGAGGAGATCAGAGAACAGGGCGCCAGCCTGCAGATGAATTTCAATTCCATCGCAGGACATGGAGGTCTGCTTTCCGGCATTTTTACGGACCAGGAAACCGCCTGGTGCCGCAGAGAGGTGCAGAACGGGCATGTGGATTTCTTCGGAAGCGACGCCCACAACCTAGGCAAACGGAGCCCATCCCATGAGGCGGCGGCCGCATGGCTGGAAAAGCATATCCCGGAGGAGCAGCTTTCGGAGATGCTTTTGGAAAACCCGGAGGCCATGCTTTCCGGAGAGAGAGCTTGAGGAACTTCCACCGCAGGCTACGCCAAATAATACGGACAATAAGGATTACAGGACATGAAAGAAAAGCATACTGAGCAGGAACTTCAGCTTTTGGAAAACATCGAGCGCCAGGACGACGACGAGATCGAGATCGACCTCCGGCAGCTCTTTTACGAATTCAAACAGAAAATCTTACTGATTCTTCTTTCGGGCATCATCTGCGCCGGACTCTTCGGCGTATTTTCCAAGGTGGTGCTGCAGCCGGTGTACACATCCACCTCGATGCTGTATGTGCTGACGAAGGAAACCACGCTGACCAGCCTTGCGGACCTGCAGATCGGCTCCCAGCTGACCCAGGACTACAAGGAACTCATTACCAGCCGCAGCGTTATGGAGCAGGTGATCGAAAACCTGGGCCTGGATATGGATTACAAGGACCTGGAAGAAAAAATCACCATCGACAACCCGGCGGATACCCGTATCCTGAACATTTCCGTGGATGACAACGATCCGGTGATGGCAAAGACCATCACGGACGAGATCGCATCCTGTGCATCTGAATATATCGCAGAGATCATGGAGCTGGATCCTCCGAAGATCGTGGAGACCGGTGAAGTACCGATCTACAAGACCAGCCCCCATGTGGGCCGGAACACCGTCATCGGCGGCGTACTGGGCATCCTGCTGATCATGGGCATCATTACCGTGAACGTTGTGCTCAACGACTCTGTCAACACAGAGGACGACGCAGTGAAGTATCTGGGCGTACCGGTACTGGCTGTGGTTCCTGAGATCAACAGAAACAGCAAGCCCCACGGACAGCACGGACAGCATGCCAAGGACAAGGACGGCGGCGACGACAAAAAGGAATCCAAAGGAGGAAAAGCATCATAATGGAGACAGTCAGACTGCAGCTGCCGGAGGATAACGACGTCCGGGTGGAGGAAGCCATCAAGACCCTCCGGACCAACATCCAGTTCTCCGGAAGCGGACTCAAGGTGATCATGCTGACATCCACCGTACCCAACGAAGGAAAGTCAGTGATCTCCTGGAAAACAGCATGTTCCTTTGCCCAGATGGGCAAGAAGACCTTATATATCGACGCGGATATCAGAAAATCCGTACTGGTCCAGCGGATGAAGCCGGACCATGAAACCTTTGGCCTGTCCCAGTACCTTTCGGGACAGAAGACCATGGAGGAGTGCATCTACCATACCAACGAGGCAAACCTGGACGTGGTGTTTGCCGGGCCCTATGCCCCCAACCCCACGGAGCTCTTTGAGGAGAGCGTCTTCGAGGACCTCATCCAGCATGGCAGAGACAACTACGACATGGTGGTCATTGACACCGCCCCCCTGGGCTCCGTTATCGACGCGGCCATCATCGCCCGCCTGTGCGACGGCGCCATCATGGTCATCGAAAGCGGCAACATCGGATACAAGATGCTCAACAAGACCAAGCAGCAGCTGGCCAGAACGGGCGTCAAGATCCTGGGCATCGTACTGAACAAGGTTCCCATGCAGAAGGGCAGCTATTACGGCTCCTACTACTACGGAAAATACTACGGCAAGTACGATGGCTATTACAAATAAGAATGGTCCTGCCGCAAGGCAGAATCAAATAAAAAACGCTCATCCGGTAAACCGGACAGCGTAAAAATCAGGAGGAAAAGGATATGAACAAGAAACTCACAGTAGCTGTAGCTGCTGCTGCGCTTTCCGTTTCCATGGCTGTTCCGGCAATGGCACAGTGGAATAATCTTGGAAACAACAACTGGCAGTGGCTCGAGAACGGCGTTGCTGTCAGGGATCAGTGGGTAACGACCGAGAACGGTCAGTACTACATCAACCTTGACGGTCTCTGCTCCTACAACTGGATCAATTGGAACGGCAATTGGTACTTCGGTCAGCAGGGCAGCAACCTTGGTAACGTTGTAAAGAACGGTTGGGCAAGCGTTGACGGCAACTACTACTACTTCGGCGCTGACGGCGTAATGGCTACCGGCACCCAGACCATCAACGGCGTAACCTACACCTTTGACGCAAACGGTCACTGCACCACCACTCCCACCGGAGTAAGCTATGCAACCTACAGCACCACCGGCGCAGCAACCACCGCAAGCACCGTTAGCGGCGGCGGCGGATCTTCTTCAGGCGGCGGCAGCAGCACCAGCATGCCGGCTCCGAGCGCAGAGGCTAGAGAGGTTCAGACCACTCTCAGAAACAATGAGGCAGCTATGAGCGCAGCAGCTAATGGTGCAAGCGTAAACGTTGGTACTGCTTCCGGCAACAAGGTTAACGTACAGGTTAATGCTGCGGGCGTAGTGGACAACAGCGCTCCTGCAGCTAATCTGATCGATGTTGTTGGTGCAGCTGTAAACGAATCTGGCGTTGCAGATCAGGTTACTTCCATCACTCTGAACAACGTAACTGCTGGTTCCGTTGATGAGCTTGCTGAAAGGGCTAGAGATATTCTCGGTAATATGTCTCTTGCACAGGCAAAGGAAACATTCAAGAACAGAAGCGTTACCGTTGAGCTTAACGATGGTACTACCATCAACATGTTTGTAACGATCTAAACTCACAGAGGATAAGGTACCCTCATGAAACCAAAAGCGTTGATTGCGGGTGGTCTCCTGTGCGGCTCCCTATTCGTTTCCGGGATGGACGCTTATGCGGCCATCAACGGAAACGAAGCGGAGCTGCTGGCGATCATCAACAGCACAAGAGAATATAACGGCGTCTTGTATCAGGTTGCACCTGAATATCGACAGTCCGCCAGAGCTTATCTGGACGATCCCAGCATCGACTGCACGGACGAACAGAAGCAGAAGGCGATCAATCAGATGTTTGGAAGTATTCAGCAGGGGATTGATGAGGGATATCTGATTCCCGTAGGTGGAGCTGCTTCCGGAGGAAATTCCGGAAGCAGTTCTAATGTTAACGAAACCGAAGCACCGGCGGCCCCAAACCCCACAGCCACGGCGGACAACACCGGCGGCGGTGCGGCAGCGGCAGGAACGGGAGAGGCAGCCCAGGCAGCGCCGAACCCAACGGCACAGGCGGCGGAGAGCCCAGAGGTGGCAGGCGGCCAGGAGGCAGCAGTCACGGAAACGGTTCCGGAAACAGAACCGGTGACGGAGGCGGAAACCGAGCCTTCTCCCATCGTACTGGCGCTGGAGGCGGCTATGAATGCGCCCCAGGAGGACTCCGCAGCAATGGAGGCAGGAAGCCTGCTTCCGGAGGCGGTTTATCCGGCGAGGGCCATGCAGACGGTTTCTATCATGAGCCTGGTTGGTGCGGCGGCAGGAGCGGGACTGAGCCTGTTTTTCGGCCTGTTCCATCACCGGCACAAAAAGCACAGCTAAGAGCTTAAGGACAACAGGGAGGGGAGATACCGGCGATGCCCCAGGAACATCATCACCATCACCACCATCATCATACGAAGGACAAAAACAAAAAACGGCATGTTGTGGACTGGCTTCTGGTACTGGTTCTGGCAGCAGGACTTTTCACCATGGCAGCGGTGTTTTATTTCCGGTATGCGGTTTACTCCCAGAACGTCATGAGCGAGGCGGTGGCAAGCTCTGAGTATTACGAGGAGCAGTACAGCAAATTTGAACAGGAGCTGGGGCTGTTTCTGTCAGCCATTTCAGTTCCGGAGGACGTCATTAACGAGGATCAGGGCCTGCGGGAATGGTACTATTTCGAACTGCGAAAGAAAACCCTGACAGAGGACCGGGCGGGATTTTTCGAGGAAAGCATCCACGAAAAGATTGAGGAGCCGGTCCGTCAATATCTTACGGAAAATCAGATCACATTGAGCGAGGAAGCGGAGCTGGGCTTCGAAAACATGCTGTCCTCGCTGGAAAAAAATCTTGCTATGGAAATCGATCACCCCGATATCCGAAGCTGGAATGAAGAACGGACACAGTTTTTCTCCGAGAGCGAGCTGATCCTTCAGCTCTCCGCTCTGGCAGCGGTGTGCGCCATCCTCCTGCTTTTCTTCATCCAGCACTATCTGTATAGGGGTGTTCATTATACAGGAATTGGTTTTATCATCGGAGGCCTGCTTTCGGCCGCCTATATCCTTACGCAGTATCTGCTGCCGTCTGGAGAGGGCGCGGCCCCGGCAGGACTGGGTTCCATCTCCATTTTCAGGCAAAGCGTGTTGTTTCAGGGCATGCTGATCCCGGCGGCCATGCTGGGAGCGGGAATCCTGCTGCTGATCGCTGAACGCCTGTGGCGTCAGTATGGAAAAAAATCCTGATCCCCCAAAGGGACAGGTGGCCGCACAAGGGGCGGCTGTAACAATGTAATCGCAAGGAGCCAGAAACCATGTACCGGAAAAGCACAAACGGGTGGCTGAAGCACGGAGACTTTATTCTCCTGGATCTCATCTGCCTGCAGATCGCTTTTGTACTGTCTTACATATTGCGGCACGGAACGCAAAATCCCTATGCCAACGAAAGCTATCGGGATATGGCGGTATTCCTGGCCGTGGCGGACCTCTTGGTGATCTTCTTCTTTGAATCCTTCAAGGGGGTGCTGCGGCGGGGGCTGTATCAGGAATTTGCCACCTCCGTCAAGCATGTGATACTAGTGGAGCTGGTGGCGGCGGGATACCTGTTCGCCATCCATGGAGGATCAGCCTATTCCAGGATATCCTTTTTCTCCATGGGCCTGATCTACGGCATCCTGACCTACCTGGCCAGGTGCCTGTGGAAATACCGGCTGCAGCAGAGCACCAAGGGCGTTGGAAAACGATCCCTGCTTATCATCACCAACGAACACACCGGACCCTCAGCGGTGCGGCGGCTGAAAAAGAACAATTACGAGCGCTTCACCTTTGCAGGGGTAGCGGTTTTGGATAAAAATCTCTGCGGCACCTATATGGAAGGCGTTCCGGTGGTGGCGGACGCAGAGACGGTAACGGACTTTGTGTGCCGGGAATGGGTGGACGAGGTGATCCTGGTATTCCGGCAGAACGCAGCCTTTCCCAGGGAACTGGCCAAAAAGCTTGCGGAAACCGGCGTGACCATCCATGTGAGCCTGGATCTGTCCACGGAGTTCCTTGGAAACAAGCAGATCCTGGAAAAGATCGGGGACTACACGGTGCTGACCTCCACCCTGAATTACGCCACCGCAAGGCAGCTGTTCTTCAAACGCTGCATGGACATCGCAGGAGGTATCGTAGGCTGCATCCTGACGGGAATCATCTTCCTGTTCGTAGCGCCAGCGATCTACATCAAATCGCCGGGACCCATCTTTTTCACCCAGGTGCGGGTAGGAAAAAACGGTAAGAAGTTCCGGATATACAAATTCCGAAGCATGTACATGGATGCAGAGGAACGGAAAAAGGAGCTTATGGCTCAGAACCGCAGCAAGGACGGCATGATGTTCAAGCTGGACTTCGACCCGCGGATCATCGGAAACGAGATCCTGCCGGACGGCACCCACAAAACGGGCATCGGAAATTTCATCCGGTCCACCAGCCTGGACGAGTTCCCCCAGTTCTTTAACGTGCTGAAGGGGGACATGTCCCTGGTAGGCACCAGGCCGCCGACGCTGGACGAGTGGGAGAAATACGAGCTGCATCACCGGGCGCGGCTGGCCATCAAGCCAGGCATCACCGGCATGTGGCAGACCAGCGGCCGCAGCAATATCACGGACTTCGAGGATGTGGTGCGGCTGGATACAGAGTACATTACAAACTGGAGCATGGGCCTGGACATCAAGATCCTGTTCAAAACCGTTCTGGCGGTGCTGAAGCGGGACGGCAGCATGTAAGTTCAAAAGGAATGTTCAATGACTTTGAACTCCAAATAATGAACAATTATTTGGAGTTGGG
>CALWLA010000025.1 GCA_944381405.1 uncultured Lachnospiraceae bacterium
GCGAGGGCATCCGGCAGATACTGCTGCTCCACATAGTTCATGGGGTAATCGTGGGGATATTTGTAGCCGATTCCCTTTCCAAGCTCCTCATGCCCCGCATAATGGGCATCCTGCAGCCAGACGGGCACCGGCGGATGGCCCGTTTCCTCCACGGTCTTCCAGGCCTCCTCTATGGCGGCGCAGGCCGCGTTGGACTTGGGCGCGCAGGCTACATAGCTGGCTGCCTGGGACAATATGATCCTTGCCTCCGGCATCCCCACCCGTTCCACTGCCAGGGAGGCGTTCACCGCCACACAGAGGGCCATGGGGTCCGCGTTTCCCACATCCTCCGAGGCGCAGATCATGATGCGCCTTGCGATAAAACGGATATCCTCCCCTGCCTGCAGCATCCGGGCCAGATAGTAGACCGCCGCATCCGGGTCCGAGCCCCGCATGCTCTTGATAAAGGCGGAAATGGTATCGTAATGGCTGTCGCCGTTCTTATCATAGCCCACCGCCCGGCGCTGGATACATTCCTGCACCGTTTCCAGGGTCAGGCGGATCTTCCCCGCCTCGTTCCGTTCCGTGGTGAGCACTCCCAGCTCCACGGCGTTCAGCGCCGCCCGGGCGTCTCCCTCGGAAACGTCCGCCAGAAAAGCCGCCGCATCCTCGTCGATCTCCGCCCCGTACATGCCCATGCCCTTTTTCGGATCCGTCACCGCACGGTGGATCAGCTTCAGCACGTCCTCTCTGGTAAGCGGCTTCAGCTCAAAGAGGCGGCTTCGGGACAAAAGGGCCCGGTTGACCTCAAAATAGGGATTTTCCGTGGTAGCGCCGATGAGGGTCACGGTCCCGTCCTCCACATAGGGCAGCAGATAATCCTGCTGCGCCTTGTTGAAGCGATGTATCTCGTCGATGAACAGGATCGTTTTCCGCCCGTACATGCCCAGGTTGTCCTTGGCCTTTGCCACCACCTCCTCCATCTCCTTTTTTCCGCAGGCTGCGGCATTCAGCTGATGGAACTCCGCCCTGGTGGTATTGGCGATCACCTGGGCCAGGGTGGTCTTGCCCGTTCCCGGCGGCCCGTAAAAAATGATGGAGCCCAGCTGGTCCGCCTTGATGGCCCGGTACAGGAGCTTGTCCTTGCCGATGATATGCTCCTGTCCCACCACCTCCTCCAGCGTCTCCGGCCGCAGCCTGCTTGCCAGAGGAGACTCCGACCTTTGGGACTGCTGCCTCATATATGAAAAAAGATCCATGTTTTCTTCCATGTCCATTCCTTCCTGAGGTACTTTTCAGAATTCTCTGCCGCCTATTTTAACATACTTCCGGAATTATGCAAAATCATTACGATTCCCTGATTCATATATTAAATTTTGATTGCTGTTCTTGAAAGGCAGGGCTTTTTTTGATAAACTAAATGCTGATTCAGGCTGCGAAAGCATGCGCGGTACCTTTTGGGCGGCCTTCGCTGCAAAAATTGAAAAACCACGAGGATAACTATGCGATCCAATTATAGACCCAAGAAAAAGGAAAAACCGCAGCTTTTGTACGACGCCTACGGCATGCGGATACAGAACAACCGGTTTTCCAACAAGCTGAAGCATTTTCTGTTATTCTGCCTGCTGCCCTATGTGGCAGTCAACGGCCTCATCCTTCTGTTGGTGACCGCAGGCCCCAAGGTGGAGATCCAGGTGGCGGATACAAACGATTACCGCACCACCCAGGTGCAGTTTACGGTAAAATCCCTGCTGCCCCTGAAATCCCTGACTGCAAACATCGAGTCTGTGGATGTTCCCTTTGAGAAAAACGGTTCCTCCTACACCGCCACCGTCAACATGAACGGAACCTTCTATGTGGCGGCCACCTCCCTCAACGGCATGGAGGCCTCCAACTACGCCGATGTCAGCGTCCTGGACGCAACGCCTCCCGCCATCAATGAGGGGGACTGCGACATCTCCGGCGGCGACCTGAGCTTTGTCATTACCGATAGCCAGTCCGGCGTGAACTTCGACAGTATCTACGGCATTTACGACGGCACCAAGGAGGTACGCCCCACAAGCTATGACCGGGAGACCGGCCTGGTGGTGATTCCCCTTTACACCGACAGCATCCAGATCCATGCGGAGGACATGGTGGGCAACGCCATGAGCGGCACCATCTCCGCCTCCACGGATTACACCGGCGCTCTGAACACCCCGGAAGAGGAAACGGACGGCGCCGCTGCTGAGGAGGACGCAGACAGCGCTGCTGCTGAAGAGGAATAAGCCTCTTAAGTCCTATCTCAAAACAAGGATCCGATATCACAAAACCCCGGAGGACGACCCTCCGGGGCTTATTTTGTCTCTTGAAGTTTTTCGGCCGCCGGCCTTTAGGTGATCCGGGGCTTTCTTGCGCTGCTTTTCGCGTGGCTGCTGGTGCGCATTGGCGCCTTTTTCTGTACCGGCTTTCCGGGCTTCTCCTCCGCCGTCCGTTTCCGGGCGGCTTTTTTCATGGCCTCTGCCCCGGCTCCGGCAGCGCCTTTCTTTACCACGGTCTTTTTGGGCGCTTCCTTTTCCTCCTCCGGCGTGCACTTGAATACCAGAGTGCACATAGGCGGAATGTTCACCTCGATGGAATATTTCTTGTCGTCCCACCGCAGCTTTTTCGCCCGAACCGCTCTGGGGTTGCCCTTGCCGCTTCCGCCGTACTCGGCGCTTTCGGAATTGAGGATCTCCTTGTAGCTTCCATAGAAGGGAACGCCTACCCGGAACTTTTTATGCTCCATGTTGTCGAAGTTGCTGATGAACAGCAGGGTCTCCTCCGGGTTTTCCGTCTTCCGCAGGAACAGCACCATGGAATATTCATGGTAGGAGCAGTTGATCCACTCAAAGCCTGCGGGATCGTAGTCCTCCTTCCAGAGGGCGGGGCTTTCCTGATACAGATGGTTCAGGGCCTTGACATAGTTCTGCATGTTTTTGTGCAGGGGATACTGCAGCAGATCCCATTCCAGGGACATGCACTCCTGCCACTCGTCGTTCTGGGCGAACTCCTGTCCCATGAACAGCAGCTTTTTGTCCGGATGGCCATAGAAATAACCATAGGCCGCCCGGAGGTTTCTGGCCTTTTCCTCAAAGTCGGAGGAAGGCATCTTTCCCAGCATGGAGCCCTTCAGGTGCACCACCTCGTCGTGGGAGAACACCAGGATAAAGTTCTCGCTGTAATTATAGAACATAGAGAAGGTCAGAGCCCCGTAGTTATCCTTCCGGAAATAGGGATCCGTCTGCATGAAATGCAGGAAATCGTTCATGAAGCCCATGTTCCATTTCAGGTCGAAGCCCAGTCCCCCATCCTCCACCTTTCCGGTGATCTGGGGCCAGGCGGTGGATTCCTCGGCGATCATCAGCACCCCTGGATTCCGCTTGTGCATCATGGAATTCAGGTGCTTCAAAAATTCGATGGCTTCCAGATTTTCATTGCCGCCGTAGATATTGGGTACCCATTCTCCCTCGTTGCGGCCATAGTCCAGGTACAGCATGGAGGCCACCGCGTCAAAGCGGATGCCGTCCGCATGATACACCTCCGCCCAGTACATGGCGCTGGTGATCAGGAAATTGGATACCTGAGGCTTTCCGTAATTGAAGATCAGGGTCCCCCAATGAGGATGCTCCCCCTTTCTGGGATCCCTGTGCTCATATACATGGGAGCCGTCGAAATTGGCCAGTCCGAAGGCATCCTTCGGGAAATGGGCGGGAACCCAGTCCAGGATCACGCCGATGCCCTGCTGGTGCATGTAGTTCATGAAATACATGAAGTCCTCCGGCGTTCCGTAACGGCTGGTGGGGGCAAAATACCCCGTCACCTGATAGCCCCAGGAGCCATCGTAGGGATGCTCCATCACCGGCATCAGCTCGATGTGGGTATATCCCATTTCCTTCACATAAGCCGCGATTTCCTGGGCCAGCTCCCGGTAATTATAGAACTGAGAGCCGTTGATCTCGCTGCCGTCCTCATTGACAGCCACGGCACGCTGCTTCCAGGAGCCCAGATGCAGCTCATAAATGCTCATGGGCTGCTTTTTCATATCCTTCTGCTCCCGCTGCTTCATCCAATCTGCATCCTCCCATTTGTACTGGGAGAAATCCCAGACGATGGAAGCCGTCGCAGGCCTGAGCTCGCTGTAGAAGGCATAGGGATCCGCCTTCAGGATCGGATCCCCGTGCTTCGGCCGGATCTCAAATTTATAAAGGTCGCCGGGCTGCATCCCGGGAATGAACAGCTCAAAAATACCGGACAGGTCGTCCCGCTCCATCTGGTGCCTGCGGCCGTCCCACTGGTTGAAATCTCCCACGACGCTGACCCGGGCCGCCTCCGGCGCGAACACGGCGAAATTCACGCCGTCTACTCCTTCCATGTTCATGGGATGGGCTCCCAGCTTCCGGTACAGATCGTAGGCGATGCCTTCGGAAAACTTTCTGTAATCGTTTTCTTCAAAAACGCTGTGGAATTTCGGGTTGTAGGGGTCCTCCATCTTGGCCCTGAAGCCGTTGTCGAAGGTCACGTCCAGCTGATAATCATAGTCCTTTTCCGGGAGCCACAGGGCGAAAAAGCCCTCCTCGTCTCCCCGTTCCATGGAAACCGGCTTTTTCCCGTCGTCCTTCACCACGGCGATCTCCACCGCATGCGGCAGAAATACCTGCAGGAGACTGCCCTTTTCCGCCTGATGAAGCCCCAGGATCTCCTTGGGCTTCTGGGACTCCGCAAACTCGATCTCCTCCACATCTCCCCAGTTTATCATATGATAAAGCTTATCGTTCATGTCCTTCCCCCTTTTTATTTCTTTTTTCCTCCCGGCTGCGCCCGATCAGGACCACCGCCGTCCGGGGCGGGATCCGGATCATGCGCTGATCCGGAAGCTCCCGGGGGCCTTTTTCCGTAAAAGGCTCCGAGGTATCGATCAAAAGCTCCCAGGGCGTTCCCTCCGGCAGGGCCGGCAGGGCAAAGTCATGAGGCTCCCAATGCATGTTATAGCCGATATAAAAGCTGTCGTCGCTGCCCTCGGCATAGGCGCCGTAGCAGAGAAAGGCCAGCTGCCGCCCGCCGTTCTCCGGCTCCAGCTTCCAGGCGCTTTCCCCGTGAAGGGATACGTCCGGCAGGCCCTTTGACAGATAATCCGTATAGCTTGCGCCCCGGGGCATCCGGAGTACCGGGTGCTCCCTTCTCAGGGCTGCCGCATACCTGAAAAACGCCAGCTGCTCCCGGCGCTTCTCCAGGTCCTTCCAGTCCAGCCATTCCGTCCGGTTGTCCTGGCACCAGGAATTGTTGTTGCCCTTTTTGCTGTGCCCCATTTCATCCCCGGCACAGATCAGGGGCGTTCCCCTGGCAAAAAGGGTCATGAGCACCGCGTTCTTCCAGAGCCGAAGCCGAAGCTCCTGCACCGCCTTTTTCCGGCTGGGTCCCTCCTCGCCGCAGTTCCAGCTGTAGTTTTCCTCGGTACCGTCCTGGTTCTGTTCCCCGTTGGCCTCGTTGTGCCTGCGGTTATAGGACAGCATATCCGAGAGGGTAAAGCCGTCGGTGTTGGCCATGAAATTGATCCGGGCAGCCCCCGCCGGGTTACACCCCAGCCGGTCCGCCGCCGTATACAAAAGCCCCTCGTCTCCCTTCAGGAAACGGCGCATATCGTTCTGAAATCCGGTGTTGTAAACCGCCAGGGTCTTTTTTTCAAGGCCCCCGGTTTTTCCGGCCTTTTCCGCTGGCCTTCCCGGCCCTGCCGGCCGGCCGGCCCCAGGCTGTATTCCGACAGGTGTCTTCAGGGCCTCCTCCGGCAATTCCTCCATCCAGAGCTTCTTGCCTGCGAGATAAGGATCCGTCAGCACCGCTCTTTCGGGAATCTGCCCGATGAGATGCAGCCCGTCCGCTCCATAACGGAAGGCCCAAGCATGGAGCACATCCAGCACATACCCCACCGGCTCGCTGCCGTCAAAATAAAGATCCGCCACAAGCTCCATCCCCTCCCGGTGAAGGGCCTGGATCAGCCGCCGGAGTCCCGCTTCGCCTCCATAGGCCTGCTTCACGGCAAACCGGCCTGCCAGGGGCGTAAAGCCCCAGTAATTGATCTTTTTTTCCTGTTTTCCAGGGGAAAGGCCTCGCTCCCTCCCTCCTGCCGTCTTGACACGCTCCGCAGGCGCAAGGCCTGTCAGATACCCGGGCGTTTTGTTCCAGCTGAGGCTTCCCGGCGGCAGAGAAGCCGCCTCTCCTTCCGCCTGCAGCTCTTCAAATTCATATACAGGGAGCAGCTCCACTGTGGTGACCCCCAGTTCCTTCAGATAGGGGATCTTTTCCATCACGCCCTCAAAGGTGCCTCGCTTCCCGGCCTCGAGGCCGGAGGAACGGTCCATGGTAAAGCCCCTCACATGGAGCCGGTAGATCAGGCTGTCCTCATAGGGAATCTCCGGCGCAGCTTCCCTGGGGGCCATCAATTCATTGGAGGCTGTTGTTTCCTTGGAGGCTTCCGCTGCTTCAGGGGTTGCCCCTGTCTTACGGACCTCCACCTCCTGGCACTCCGTCTCCCGGTTCCGTTTCCCTGTCTCCACAAGGGCCGTCCGCAAGACGCCCTTCGGCCTTTTTCCCCAGACCTCCCTGCCGCAGAGGACGCGGCCATAGGGATCTGAAAATTCTACGCCGTCTGCCGAATAGGTATAGGAATAGGACTTCTCCCCCAGCGGGAGAAAAAGTCCCATCCGAAAGACGTCCCCCACCCGGTCCTCCCCGGGAAAAGGAAAGCTTTCCGCAAGCCGGCCGTCTGCATATAGATTCAAGGTCAGTTCCCGGCAGCTTTTTGCTGCGCAAAAATAAAACACGCCTGTGTTTTCATCAAAGGTATATCCAAAGGGGCACGGGCTCTCTCCCGTCTCCACAGTCAAATTCCACATAAATCCCCCTCATTTCAGCGAAATTTATAGGAATAGTATATCATAAAAGCCGGAAACTGTACATAACAGAACCGGCTTTGTTCTCATATCTGAAAGACTTTGTTTTTAAAGATCGATGGTAAGGCCCACCGGCGCATGGTCGGAGCCCAGGATCTCCGTATAGATCTTCGCCTCCCGGATCCGATCCCGCAGGCTGTCGGAAACGATGAAATAATCGATGCGCCACCCCACGTTCTTTGCCCGGGCGTTCATGCGGTAGGACCACCAGCTGTATTCCTCCCGGTCGGGATAAAGGTACCGGAAAGTATCCGTAAATCCTGCGGAAAGCAGCTGGGAAAATTTTGCCCGCTCCTCGTCGGTAAAGCCTGCGTTGTGGTGGTTCGTCTTGTCGTTTTTCAGATCGATGGGCTCATGGGCCACGTTCAGATCGCCGCAGTAGATCACCGGCTTCTCCCTGTCCAGGGATTTGACATACTCCCGCCAGGCGTCCTCCCACTCCATGCGGTAGGGCAGGCGCTGCAGCTCGTTCTGGGAGTTGGGCACATAAACCGTCAGCAGATAATACTCCGGGTATTCCAGGCAGATGGACCGCCCCTCCCGGTCATGCTCCTCCATGCCGAGTCCGTACCGGACGGAAAGAGGTTTTTCCTTTACAAAAATAGCGGTTCCGGAATAGCCCTTTTTTTCCGCATAATCCCAGTAGCCGTAATAGCCCTCCGGGGCAAAGTCGATCTGTCCCTCCTGCAGCTTGGTCTCCTGCAGGCAGAAGGCGTCGGCGCCGGAAGAAGCGAAAAACTCCCCAAAGCCCTTCTGCATGGCTGCCCTGAGGCCGTTTACATTCCAGGAGATCAGTTTTTTCATCCCTCTGTTTCCTTTCTTTTTCCTGCCGTTCCTGCCCGGCTTTCCCGCCTGTCCGCTTCCTGCGTCGGCGGGTTTAAGCCTTTTCCGCCCTCTGGGAGGGGGCCTGCCTTCCGTAAAGCCGGGTCAGGTGGCGCATTTTCTCGATCAGTTCTTCGTCAAAGGCCTCCGGCTGCATCCGCCAGCTCCAATTGCCTCCCACCGTGGAGGGTTCGTTGATCCGGGCCTCTCTCCCCAGCCCCTTCCAGTCCTGGAAGGGCACGATCACCGTATCCGCTCCGCTGGCAAAGGCCATGCGGATGGCATATTCGTTCCACTCCCCTGGGCTGCGTCCCAGAAGTCCGAGATAATCCAGGGCAAAGGCCCGGTCCTCCTCGGAAAGCTCCTCAAACCAGGCCTTCAGGGTCTGGTTATCATGGGTCCCGGTATAGGCCACGCAGTTTTTCGGCCATCTGTGGGGCAGATAATCGGATTCCTCCTTTGCGTTGAAGGCGAATTCCAGCACCTTCATCCCCGGATAGCCGCTGTCGGAAAGCAGCTGCCGCACCGCATCCGTGAGAAATCCCAGATCCTCCGCAATGATGGGCAGTTCTCCCAGCTGCTGCCGCAGCGCCCGGAAGAGCTCCATGCCGGGGCCTTTTTTCCAGACGCCCCGCTCCGCGGTCTCGTCTCCCGCAGGAACGCAGTAGTAGGATTCAAAGCCTCTGAAATGGTCGATGCGCATCACGTCCACCAGCTGCAGCATCCGGCGGATCCGGCGGATCCACCAGCCGTAGCCCTGCTGCCGGTGCCGGTCCCAGTCGTAGACCGGGTTGCCCCACAGCTGTCCCGTGGCGGAAAAAGCGTCCGGCGGCACCCCTGCCACCCAGCTGGGCCTGCGGCTTTCGTCCATCTGGAACAGCTCCGGATGGGCCCAGGCGTCAGCGGAATCCAGGGCCACATAAATGGGCAGGTCTCCGATGAGCCGGATCCCCCGGCTGTTGACATAGTCCTTTAAGGCCTTCCACTGCTTTTCAAAATGATACTGCAGCCAGCAATAAAACCGGATCCGGTCCCCCAGCTTTTCCCGGCTTTGGGAAAGCGCTTCCTCCCTGCGGTTCCGAAGCTCCGGCTCCCAGTCATACCAGGGCGCTCCGTCATGGGCCTCCTTCAGGGCCATAAACAGGCCGTAATCCCAAAGCCAGTCCTCCTGTTCCCTGCAAAAGGCGGAAAAATCAGGATACCGCTGCTCCAGTCCCAGATAATTGTCCACCTGATAGACCTGATACAAAAGGGCAAAACGGGAAGTATAGAGCTTCCCGTAATCGATATGCTCCGGGTCCTCCCCGGACTCCGCCGCCAAAAGGTCTTTCTTTTTCAGGATATCCTCCGGAAAAGCCTCCAGATCTATGAAATAGGGATTTCCCGCAAAGGTGGAAAAGGACTGATAAGGGGAATCCCCATAGCCCGTAGGCCCCAGAGGCAGGATCTGCCACAGGCTCTGTCCTGCCCGCTTCAGCTTGTCCGCAAAACGGTAGGCTTCCTTTCCCATGGTTCCGATGCCGTATTTTCCCGGCAGGGAAAACACCGGCAGCAAAACGCCAGCATTTCTCATAACACCCAGTTTTCCTTTCCCCAGAGGTTTTAGTTATCTCCCGCCTCATCCGCAGACAGGGTAAAGGTAAAGCTCTTTCTGGCTTCCTCGTCCCCTGCAAGATATTCGTCGTAGGTGGTCATCTTGTCGATGAGCTTTCCGTTTCTGATCTCCATGATCCGGTTGGCCGTGGTCTCCACCACCTGATGGTCTCTGGAGGAGAAGATCAGCACGCCGGGGAACTTCATCATGGCGTTGTTCAAGGAAGAGATGGATTCCATGTCCAGATGGTCCGTAGGCTCGTCCAGCATCAGGACGTTGGCGCCGCTGATCATCATCTTGGACAGCAGGCAGCGCACCCGCTCGCCTCCGGAAAGCACATTCACCTTCTTCATGCCGTCGTCTCCCGCAAAGAGCATCCGGCCCAGGAAGCCTCTCACATAGGTCACGTCCTTCACGGGGCTGTACTGCATCAGCCACTCGTAGATGGTGTCCTCGGACTGGAATTCCCTGGTGCTGTCCTTGGGAAAATAAGCCTGGGAGGTGGTAACGCCCCATTTGTAGCTTCCGCTGTCCGGCTCCATCTCTCCCGCCAGGATCTTGAACAGAGTAGTCTTTGCCAGCTCGTTGGGGCCTACCAGGGCCACCTTGTCCTCCCGTCCCAGGATAAAGCTCAGGTCGTCCAGCACCTTCACCCCGTCGATGGTCTTGGAGAGATGCTCCACCGTAAGCACCTCGTTTCCGATCTCCCGGTCAGGCCGGAAGTCGATGTAGGGATATTTCCGGCTGGAGGGCTTGATCTCCTCCAGCTCGATCTTTTCCAGAGCCTTTTTTCTGGAGGTAGCCTGTCTGGACTTGGAGGCGTTGGCGGAGAAACGGGCGATGAATTCCTTCAGCTCCTTGATCTGCTCCTCCTTTTTGCGGTTCGCCTCCTTCATCTGCCGGATCATCAGCTGAGAGGACTCCACCCAGAAATCGTAGTTTCCTGCATACAGCTGGATCTTTCCGTAGTCGATGTCCGCGATGGCGGTGCAGACCTTGTTCAGGAAATACCGGTCGTGGGAAACGGTGATCACCGTGTTGTCAAAATTGATCAAAAACTCCTCCAGCCAGGCAATGGCGTCCAGATCCAGATGATTGGTGGGCTCGTCCAGAAGCAAAATGTCCGGGTTTCCGAACAGGGCCTTTGCCAGCAGCACCTTCACCTTGATGGGACCCGGCATATCCTTCATCATTTTGCCGTGATTCTCCACGCCGACTCCGAGGCCCTCCAGCAGTACCGCAGCGTCCGACTCCGCGTCCCAGCCGTTCATTTCTCCGAACTCCGCTTCCAGCTCCGCGGCCCGGATGCCGTCCTCGTCGGAGAAATCCTCCTTCATATAAATGGCTTCCTTTTCCTTCATGATGTCATACAGCCGCTGGTTGCCCATGATGACCGTATCCAGCACCGTAAACTCATCGTATTTGAAATGGTCCTGCTCCAGGAAAGAAAGGCGCTGATTTTTGGAAATAACCACCTCGCCGCTGGTGGGCTCAAGCTGTCCGGACAGGATCTTTAAAAAGGTCGATTTGCCGGCGCCGTTGGCACCGATCAGACCATAACAGTTCCCCTCGGTAAATTTGATGTTCACATCCTCGAACAGAGCCTTCTTACCGACGCGGAACGTCAAGTTAGCGGTAGAGATCATAGTTTTCTTCCTTTCATTGCTTTGATTTTACTGTTCCCTTTACGCACAAAAGACGCACCCGGAGGGTGCCCCTGCTTTGCAATTCCCATAGATTATATACAATCCCCGATGTTTTTGCAACGGAAACCGGGACCTTTAATGGACGTGAACATGGCCCGCCAGGATCAGCATCCCCACCGCCACTCCGGCGATGGCCGCAAAGGCGGTTTTTCTGGAACAGTAGAGGTTGATGGACTGGGGCAGCACCTCCCCGAAGATCACATACATCAGGGTCCCTGCCGCAAAGGAAAGGCTCAGGGCCAGCCCCAGCGCTCCCATATCCCCAAGGCCGTAGCCCAGAAGGGCTCCCAGGATCGTAGGCACGCCGCTCAAGGCCGCTACGCCGCAGGCCTTCCATTTGTTCATGCCTCCCGTCAGAAGGGGCACGGAGATGGCCATGCCCTCAGGGATGTTGTGGAGGATGATGCTGAACAGGAGCATGCCCAGCGCGCCGGTAAACACGCTGCCCTCTCCCGCATACAGTGCGCCGATGGTCATGCCCTCCGGCAGGTTGTGGATGGCGACCCCCGCCGCCATGACGATACCCGCCACAAACAGCTGCAGGTGGGAGGTCTTTTTATGATGGTGCCCATGGCCGCAGTGCTCCCCGGCCTCCGCCCCGGTCTCCGGCAGCTGCGGATGGTCGTGGCCATGATGTTGGTGGTGTTCCTCTTCATGGCTGCAATGCTCGTGGTTTTCGTCGTGGATGAATTCCTCGTCGCAGTCCTGACAGGTGATAAAATCGTGGCTGTGGCCGGAGCGCTTGTCCACGATATAATCCAGAAAGGTGACGATCCCGGCTCCAAGCAAGGTGGAAAAGGCGATGGCCGGCAGGCTTATGCCGGTTTCCATGGCCTCATGGAGCAGCTCGAAGCAGACCAGAGCGATCATGGTCCCTGCAGAAAAGCTCAGCAGGATCGCCTCCGACTGGCTGGAGCGCCCGCCGAAATTCACGCCCAGCACAGCCCCCAGAAAAAGTCCCCCGACGCCTGTCAGCAGCGTTAGAAAAATCAGCTGTATCATTCCGTTCCTCCATAAAAGTTCGCAGCAAGGCTGGGATCATAATAAAGCCGGTCCCTGTCAGTAAGCCGCAGCCTGCCCTGTCCGTCCGTCTCCAGCAGGTTTACCGCGCAGTTATAGGGGGGATGCCCCTGCCAGAAATCCTCCGGATGCTCATAGAAGGGATTCAGCATGGCCCGCACCGCAAAGCCGTGGGAAGCGATGAGGATGGTCTTATCCCGCAGCAGCGGATCCTGGGAAAGCTCCTGCAGAAATGCTCCAGTGCGTTTTTTTACCTGTGCGGCGGTCTCCCCGCCCTTTGGCATCTGCACCTTTTCCGGATCCTGGAAAAACTCCCGGAAGCTTTCCTCCGGGATCTCCATGTTTTTGGGACCGCAGCCCAGGCCCTCCCAGATTCCGAAATCGATCTCGATGATCCTTTTGTCCGTCAAAAGCGGAAATCCCAGGTCCCAGGGATCCTTTCCCGCTGCAAGCTCCTCTGCCGCCTCCCGCCGGAAGTCTTCCGCAGAGCAGAAATCAGAAAGCTCCGCCCTTCCCTTCCTGTTCAGAAAGGCCCGGTTTTCCCTGAGCACCTGCAGGGCCGTCTGCCTCGTTCTGGTAAGAGGGCTTGCGATACACAAATCAAAGGGGACCTCTGAAAGCCCCCTTCCCGTTTCTTCTGCCAGTTTTTCTCCAAAGGCGTTCAAGGGAATATCCGTCTGTCCCTGCAGCCGCCTTTCTCTGTTCCAGGCTGTCTCGCCATGTCTGATGATGTATAAGCGCATGTAAAAGCTCCTTGTCCTTCTGTCAGTTCTTCCTTTCGTTACCCTACCTATTATATGCGCAGAAGCGAAAAAGCACAAGTTTCTTCGCCTTTAAAACTGACTGAGGAAAGCCCGCATGCGCTGATTTTCGGAAGCGAAGACCGTCTCCGGCGTCCCCTCCTCCTGGATCCTTCCGTCGGCCATAAAGATGACCCGGTCAGAAACCTCCCGGGCAAAGGCCATCTCGTGGGTGACGATCACCATGGCGATGCGCAGCTCCTTTAAGGACCGGATGACCCGCAGCACCTCCTGTGTCAGCTCCGGATCCAGCGCCGAGGTAGGTTCGTCGAAAAAAAGGAGGTCCGGATTCTGGGCCAGGGCTCTGGCGATGGCCACCCGCTGCTGCTGTCCGCCGGAAAGCTGGCAGGGATAAGCCTGTTCCTTGTCCGCCAGCCCGATCCTTGCCAACAGGGCCCGGCCTTCCTGCAGGGCCTCCTCCCTGGGCCGTTTCTGTACCCGGATCACCGCGTCCGTCACATTCCGCAGCACCGTCCAGTGGGGAAACAGGTTGAACTGCTGAAACACCATGCCGAAGCGTCCCTGAAAGGACACGCTGCCTTTGTCCAGTTTTTCCAGGCCTGTGGCGCAGCGCAGCAGGGTGGATTTTCCGGAGCCGGAGGGACCGATGATGGAAAGGATCTCCCCCGCCTCTACAGAAAGAGAAACGTCCCGGAGCACCGGAGTTCCATCAAAGCTTTTTTCCGCATTTCTGATTTCCAAAACCTTCATTTTCCGATCCTTTCAGCTGCCTTCCGGTATCCCCGGCCGCGCCGTTTTTACTGATGTCTGCCGGTGTCCCCGGCTATGCCCTTTTTATTGATAATAGTCAAGCTTCTTTTCCCCGTAGGCAAACAGATAAGCCACCGCATAATTGAAAATGTAATAGAAGGCTCCCGCCACGAACAGGGGCAGGATGCTGGTCTGGCCTGCCGCCAGGGCCTTGGCCTTTGTGAACATCTCCATCACCGACAGGGTAAAGGCAAAGGCCGTATCCTTCACCAGGGTGATCACCTCATTGGTGATGGAGGGCAGGATCCGTTTGATCACCTGGGGCAGGATGATGTAAAAGAAGGTCTGGCTTCTGGAATAGCCCAGCAGCCTGGCCGCCTCATACTGTCCCTTTGGCATGGACTGAATGCCGCTCCGGAAGATCTCCGCAAAATAAGCCGCATAGTTCACTGCAAAGGCGATGAACACCGCCGTCATGCGGTATGCCGGGCCAAAGGAGATCCCGAAGAGATAATAGGGTCCGAAATAGACCACGATCAGCTGCAGCATCAGGGGCGTGCCCCGCATCACGGAAATATAGGCGCTGACGGGATATCTCAACAGGGGATTTCCCGACATCCTGCCAAAGGATACCAGAAGCCCCAGGGGCAGGGACAGGATCAGGGTCACCAGAAAGATCTGGAGGGTGACCCCAAAGCTCTGCCATAATTCTGCAACGATCTGTAAAAGCGACATATCTTTCGATCCTCTTTATCCAAACATCTTTTTTCAGAGAGATGATTCTCTGTTTTTTAGGGATATTATCCTCTGTTTTTTTCAGGGCGTTTATTTTCCGATGGTGGTGATGTCCTCGGAGAACCACTTGGTACTGATCTCCGCCAGGGTCCCGTCCTCCGCCATCTCGATCAGAGTATCATTCACCTGATCCCGAAGCTCCGTATTGCCCTTCTTGAAGCCGATGCCGTATTCCTCCTTGGCCAGGGCTTCATCCAGGATCACCATGTCCGCATCCCGCTCTGCGATCTGATAGCCTGCCACGATGATGTCCATGCAGATGGCGTCCACTGCGCCCTGCTCCAGGTCCATAAAGGCCGTGTTGTAATCCGGCGTGGTGATCAGCTGGCCGAAGCTTCCGGAAAGTTCCGGATCCGCCTCCAGGGCCTTCTGTCCCGAGGAGTCGATCTGTACCTCGACGATCTTGCCTGCCAGGTCCGCCGCAGAGGTGATGCCGGAGTCGGCTCTCACCACGAATACCTGAGAATTTTCCATATAGGGATCGGACCAGGTATAGTCCTCCTCCCGTCCCGTCATGGTAAAGCCGTTCCAGATACAGTCGATGTTGCCGCTTTCCAGCTCCATGTCCTTGGCGTCCCAGGCGATGGGCTGAGGCTGATAGCTGAGTCCCAGGCGCTTTGCCACCTCCTGGGCAAGCTCCAGATCAAAGCCGGTGTATTCTCCGTCTTCCCCGATAAATCCCATGGGTGGGAATTCCTGGTCAAAGCCTACGATGAGGGTGCCGCCAGCGCCCGCCTCCGTTCCGGCCTCTAGGGCCTCTGCTTCCCCCTCCGCCTCGGAGGAAGCCTCTGCCGCCCCGCTCTCCTGCGCTTTTGCGGTGGTAGTCTCCTTTTGAGCCTCAGCATTGTTATTTCCACAGCCCGCCGTCATCGCCGTTGCTGCCATTGCCATCATGATCCATAACGCTGTCTTTTTCATAATCCTGCTCCTCTCCTGCCGCCGGTTCCTGCGCCTGCTGTTCCAGGTCCCCTTTCTTTCGGCTTTCTTTACTTTTTTATGGTAGCATATTAGCATGTTAAAGTGTTCCTGTCAACAATTTTTTCGATTTAGGGGCACAAATTTTCCTCCTTCTCCTTTTCCCGACAGGCGCTCAAGCCCCCTTGGAGCCAAAAAAATCCCCTGCCTTTGGAAAGACAGGGGACTTGCGCTCCGCATTTTCCTGCGGATCTCTTATTATTCCTGCGGATTTCTGTTTTCGTATTTCCTGCAGATGCCTCTTTTAGAAATTGAACACCATGATCTTTTCTGCGGAATATACCGGAGGCATGCTGGCTCCCATCACCTGACCGGGCCAGATCATGCACTTCATGCCTTCCTCTATGCCCTGCAGCAGAATCATCTGACGGGTCAGATAAGGGGTGACGGAGGTGCTGTCCTCCCTGGCCGTCCATCTGGCTCCCTCCTGATCCGTAAAGGTATAGTTTCCGTTTCCATCCGCTTCCACGGATTTGATCACCACATACTGGGGCGCAGCTGCGTCCTCAGGCAGGTTCACCACCATAGCCTGCAGGGGCGACTGAGCAGGGATGCTCATGGTCATCATCTGGGAGATCCAGGCATATACCGGCTCCCCCTCCTGAAGCTCCGAAAGCTGTACCGGCATGCCGCTTACCGCGTCGATCACCGGAACGCCCTGTCCCACGCTGACCCGCAGCTGGGAAAGCTGATCCTGGCCCTCCTGGCCGTTCAGCAGAATATATCCGTTTTCCGCATCCACTGAAGCGATGGTTCCGTTCCACCGCACCGGCTGTTCGTCTACATAACGGTCCTCCGCAGCGCTCTCTTCCGCCGGAAACCGTTCCAGGGTCGCTCCCGGACCGGGATTGGAGGGGGTGGTGTTGTTGATGACCTGCACCTGCTCCGCGCCATAGGCTCTCTCGCCGCTGCCGAAGGCTCCGGTGCTGACTGCCGCCGCTGCCAGAAATGCGCCGGTAAGGAAAAATGCTGCTGTTCTCTGTCTCATAAATATATCTCCGTTTCTTTTTATTTTCTCATAAGGTCTTTCTGCTTCGCTTACACCTATCATACGCAGGGAACGGGCCGGACCTTTCAGGCCCGCGGAAATTTTTTGAAAATCCGCTCCCGCCGGGCCGGAAAAAAGCCTCCCGGCGTTCCTTTCAGAAGGCGGGAGGCTTTGGTTTTCCTGATTTGATTGCTTTTGATTCTTATTTAGTTGTTGTAAATGACCGCCGGAGCCGGTTCCAGCTCTGCCATCTCCGCAACATCTGCGCTCTCGAGATAATAGGCCAGATCCTCGTCCTCGCAGACCTGATAATAGCGTTTCTCCGTCTTGTTTCCGCCTGCCTCATAGGTCAGGGTCATCCGCAGGCTCTTCTGGGAGTCGGAGTAAAGATTGCCTCTTTCCTCCAGATTTTCCAGATTCCGCTCCGTAAAGAACGCATAGGTGCTGCCGTCGTCGGCGGTGATGTCTCCGGTTTCGTAGGTAAGCACCTTGTCGGTCTTGCTGCCGCTGTCTCCGCTCTGGTAAACCACGTCGATGTCGATCCGCAGGTTTGCAGCGTCCGCGGAAGGATCCGCCGACCGGATCTCAAACTCCGTATAAGGGGTAATGGCATAGCCGTTGGCGTATTTCTTGCCAAAGCCGGCGTAACACTTTCTTTCGCAGGTCTCCTCGCTGAGCACCACCTCAAAGGGGAACTTCCGCTGTTCCTGAGCCAGTTTGTTTTCCCGGCTCCGTACCGTGGAATCCGCAAAAGCCGTCAGCGACCATGCCGCCGCCATACACATTGCCGCAGCAGCAACACGTCTCCAAAAAAATCTTTTTTTCAAAATAGTCCTCTTAGTTATCTGATTAGCTAAGTATTCACTACTTTGCCTGATACAGGAAGGAAGGGATCTCGCCCTTCCTTCTTCATTTGGCTATATTTTAACATACAATTCTGACGGTAGACAGTAGATTACCTTACGGAATTCTTACATTTTCCCTTAACCGCAGTATACCACCCGAACAAAGTTCTTCTTTCCCCGCTTCACGATCAGGCCCTCGCCGGAAAGCGCATCCTTGTCATAGGTCCTGTGGCTGTCCGTCACCTTTTCCTCGGAAACGGTGACGCCGCCCTGCTCCACGTTCCTTCTGGCGTCTCCCCTGGAGCCGCAGAGCTTTGCCTTTACCAGGATGCTGACGATGTCGATGGTCCCCTCCGTAAGATCCGCCTCGGAAAGCTCGCAGGTGGGCATGTTTTCAGAGGCAGCGCCGGAGAATACCGCCTTTGCGGCAGCCTCTGCCTTTTCCGCCTCCTCCTGACCGTGTACCAGAGCGCAGAGCTCTTTGGCCAGGATCTCCTTGGCCCGGTTCAGCTGAGCCCCCTCCCAGGTCTCCATTTCGCGGATCTCCTCCAGAGGCAGGAAGGTCAGCATCTTCAGGCACTTGATGACGTCTGCGTCGTCGATGTTTCTCCAGTACTGATAGAAATCGTAGGGGCTCGTCTTGGCCGGATCCAGCCATACCGCGCCGGAAGCGGTCTTGCCCATCTTCTTGCCCTCGGAGTTCAGCAGCAGGGTGATGGTCATGGCGTGGGCGTCCTTGCCCAGCTTTTTCCGGATCAGCTCCGTGCCTGCCAGCATGTTGGACCACTGATCGTCGCCGCCGAACTGCATGTTGCAGCCGTAGTCCTGATACAGGCGGTAGAAATCATAGGCCTGCATGATCATGTAGTTGAACTCCAGGAAGGAAAGGCCTCTCTCCATGCGCTGCTCATAGCATCTTGCCCGCAGCATGTTGTTGACGGAGAAATGAGGACCCACCTCTCTCAGAAATTCCACATAGTTGAGACCCAGAAGCCAGTCTCCGTTGTTCACCATCACCGCATCGCTCTCGCCGGTCCCGAAATGGATGAAACGCTCCATCTGCCTGCGGAAGCACTCGCAGTTGTGGTCGATGGTTTCCTTTGTCATCATCTGGCGCATATCCGTCCGGCCGGAAGGATCTCCGATCATGCCGGTGCCGCCGCCCACCAGGGCGATGGGCTTGTTGCCCGCCATCTGCAGGCGCTTCATCAGGCAAAGAGCCATGAAATGTCCCACATGCAGGCTGTCCGCCGTGGGGTCGAAGCCGATGTAAAAGGTCGCCTTTCCGGCATTTACCAGCTCCTTGATCTGCTCCTCATCCGTCACCTGGGCCAAAAGACCCCGTTCAATCAGTTCCTCATATACTCCCATCAAACCATTCCTCTTTGTTCCAGTATTTTTCTGCTGCCGCAGTCCCGTATTTTGGGTGTAATCCATATCTTATCTCAAATAGCCTGCAAGCGCAAGCACTAAAACGCCCGGAGCCCGCAGGCGCAGGCACTAAAACGCCCGGCCCTTAGTTTCCCGCTTCCTGCTTGCCGAAGACCTGTTCCTTCAGCCGGATGCCCGTGGGCGTGGAGGCCAGGCCCCCCAGAGCCGTCTCCCGCAGGGAGGCCGGCAGGGAACGCCCTACCTCTCCCATGGAATCGATGCACTCATCCACGGGGATCTCCGAGGCGATGCCGGAAAGGGCCATGTCCGCCGCGGAAAAAGCGATCATGATGCCGGAAACGTTCCGCTTGATGCAGGGGATCTCCACCAGGCCCGCCACGGGATCGCATACCAGCCCCAGCTGGTTGCCGATGGCGATGGCGCAGGCATCCGCGCACTGCTTCGGCGTGCCGCCGGAAAGCTCCACCATGGAAGCCGCCACCATGCCGGAGGCGCTGCCGCACTCCGCCTGACAGCCTCCCTGAGCTCCTGCGATGCAGGCCCTGTGAGCGATGACCATGCCAAAGGCCGCCGCCGTAAACATGGACATGACGATCTCTTTTTTGGAAAAGCCCCGGTCCTCATAAAGGGATACCAGGCAGCCGGGCATGATGCCGCAGCTTCCCGCCGTGGGGGTCGCCACGATCCTGCCCATGGAGGCGTTGCAGCCGGATACCGCCAGGGCCCGGCTCATGGCCCGGGTCATAAAGCTTCCGCTTAATCCGCCGTCGGTTTCCTCGGAATAGCGCTTCATCTTGTAGCCCTCTCCCCCGGTGAGGCCGGAGGTGGAGCGCTGGTTTTTGTCCTGGCCCTTCCGCACCGCCTCGCACATGACGTCAAAGCTTTCCTCCATCCGCTTGTAAAGCTCCTCCTCTGAAAGCTCCATCTGCTCCGCCTGGTCCCGCAGCACCAGACGGCTGAGCTTTTCCCCTTCCTTTTCTGCCGCTTCGATCAGTTCGGCGATGGATTGATATGTCAGCATAGGCTTTGTCTCCTCTTTCCCTTAAATCGCTCTGATCAGAATCACGTTGGTCACGTCCTTGATCTGTCTCATATCTTCGATCATGCCCTTGGGCGGCATGCCGTCGATCTCGATGGTCATGACCGCCTCTCCGCCCTTGACAGGTCTCGAGAGCCTGAAGTTTCCGATGTTCACATCCCGGTATTTCTCCGCCATCAGATTGGTGACTGCGGCGATGAGGCCGGGCTTGTCGTAGTGCATCACCAGGATCGTGTTCCGTTCTCCCGTAAAATCCACCCGCATGCCGTTGAGGTAATCCACCCGGATGTTTCCGCCGCCGATGCTGGCCCCCTCCACCACGCAGGTGGTACCGTGCTCTCCCTTGATGTGCATCCGGGCCGTGTTGGGATGGGCCCCCGGGATATCCGTGGGAATGAATTCATAATGGATTCCCCGGTCCTTTGCGATCTGCAGGGCGTCCCGGATCTCCTCCGAATAGCTGTGATAGCCCATGATCCCCGCCATCAGGGCCCGGTCCGTTCCGTGGCCCTTGTAGGTGTGGGCAAAGGAGCCGGAGAGCTCGATCTTTACCTCCACCGGCTTTTCATTGTTCATTACCTTGTTGGCCACCCGGCCCAGACGCACCGCCCCCGCGGTATGGGAGCTGGAGGGGCCGATCATGATGGGACCGATGATATCAAATACATTCATGGCTTTACTCCTTGTATTTCCACATATTATAAAGATCAAAGATCAGAGATCCGGTATTCTGATATTCCGAAGGATATTCGGAGGGATCGATGTCCAGCCGGAAGGACTCATAGCCGTTGATGACCCGGGTGTCCTGATACTTCTGCTCCCGAAGGCCGCCCCCATAGTTCAGATGCTGGTGGCCGTGGATGAAATAGCCGGGCTTATAGATGTCCAGGATCTCATAAAAGCACTGGAAGCCCCGGTGGGGCGGATCCTCCGCATCCCCCAGGCCTCTGGCAGGCGCGTGGGTCAGCAGCAGATCGATGCCGTTATAGCGCGTGATCTGCCGCCGGAGGCGCTGCACCCGCTTCCGCTGCTCCTCTTCCTTATATTGATTGACCCCTTCCTGCTTGTACCGCACGGAGCCTCCCAGGCCTCCTACCCGCAGGCCCTTGTAGTTGTAGATCTTTTCCTCCACACAGATACAGCCCTGGGGCGGCCTGCGGATGTACTTGTCGTCGTGATTCCCCATGACATACAGCAAGGGCGCATGACCCATGGTCACCAGAAACTCCAGATATTCCGGATCCAGGTCCCCGCAGGACAGGATCAGGTCCACGTCCTGAAGCCGGGACTTCTCATAGCAGTCGTAAAGCGCCTTTGATTCCACATCCCCTACGATCAATACCTTCATGCTTCCTGCTCCTTTACGCCCAGGGCCTCGATAAAGCGGCGGGCGTCCTCCTTGAATTCGGAAATATCCGGGATATTTCCTTCGATGTTTTCGTTCAGCCAATCCATGTTCACGATGTCGTAATAGCTCAGGGGCCGGCTGTCCTGCTCCTTCAGCTTTCCCGCCTTGGTATGGATCTCCCCGTAGAAGGGACTGATGTCTCCGTACAGGATCTCGCTGCGCAGGACCTCCGCCAGCTTTTTGGTGGCGTAGGGCAGGCGGTTGGCGCAGATCACGTCCACCACCCCTGCGGACATGCCGAAATAATAATTCACCGCCTGTCCGCTGCCGGTAAGCTCCTTGGCGTTAAAGCTGCCCTCCAGCACCGAGGCCACCAAAAGCTCGTAATACCGGCCCCAGTCCAGAAGCGGCATGGCCAGATTTTCCGCCCTGCCGTCCCCCTCAGGCAGCCGGAAGAGACCGAAGAGCCCTTCCTCCTCTGCCGGTACCTTCATATCCGGTCCGGAGATCACCCGGACTCCCTCCTGCTGAAACTCCGAAAGCCAGCTGTCCTCCCGGAGGCTGGACCATTTCAGACGGATCCGGGCCCTGGGATTGATCATCTGCGCGCCGATGGCAAAGGCGTTGATGCTGGCCACCGCGCCGTAAACCGGATAATCCGCCACATAACCGATGGTATCCTCCTCGGACATGGCTGCAGCGATGGTGCCCAGCACGAATTTTGCCTCGTACATCCGGGCGTAATAGGTGCGCATGGAGCGGAAGGAGGCGTTGACGGAGCAGTTCAGGAACTTGATCTTCGGATAGTCCAGAGCCGCCTTTACCACCTGGGGCTGCATCTGTCCCGCCGTGGTAAAAATGATCTGGGACCCTTCGGCAATGGCCTGATCCAGCGCCTTCTGGGTTAGCTCCTCCGTATCGCAGCCATTGTAGACGGAGATCTCCACCTCGTCGCCGTATTTATCGGAAAGGGCCCGCCAGCCCAGGGCATGTCCGTAGGTCCAGCGGGAGGTTTCCGGCGTCTTTTCGTTCAGGAACGCGATCTTCAGGCGCTTGTCCTGTCCCAGCACGGAAAACAGCAGTTCGAACAGGCTTGGCCGGTCCCGGTGGGGCTCCATCTCCATCTGCCGGGGCTGCTCAATCAGAGCGACCCTGTGGCTGCGGGTGGCAAGCTCCAGCTCCGCCATTGCCTTTTCCATGTTTTCCCGGATGTCCCCGTCGCTTCCTGCCGTCAGGCTCTCCACCCCGAAGATCTGGCCATACCGGAGGAATGCCCCGGAAAGAGCCTCTGCCTCCGCATCAGGCTTGTCCTTCTGGTACAGATGCTTGAACCTGCGGAAGGCGGCCCGCAGCAGCACCCGCTTTTCCTCCGGCCATTCCCCCTCCAGGTTTTCCCCGAAGAGGGCCGCAGTCTTTTCGTATTCGCCCGGTTTTTCAAACAGCAGGCCGAAGAGATGGGTGGCGCTGTTGAACTGGACGTATTCCCCGTAAACCCGGGCGTCCTCCTCGTCGGAAAAGGCCGGATACAGCCTTGTCACCTCCGCCAGGATATCCTGAGCCCCCACATATTTCAGCACGCTGACCCGCTTGTTTCCCTCCTGGACATAAAAACGGCCCTGATACTCAAAGGCCTTGATGGGATCCCGGATCCCTTCCTCCATCTGGGCGTTGTAGAGCTGCTCCCATTTCATGGCAAACTCCGACTGCTCGGAAAGGATCGGCATGAAATCCCGGGCAAAGCTTTCCGCCCGGCCTCTGGTCCTGGTGCCCACCACCAGGGACAGGGGAATCTCCACGACCCCCACCCGGCTGCTGCCTGCGGTCTCCTGATTTTCCAACAGCTCATCCAAGGCCCTGACGTAAGGATACTCCTTTTTCGTCATGGCGTCCCGCAGGGTCTTCCTGCCGATCCGCTTTGCCTCTGTATACTCCATAAATAATAACCTCCTTCTTGCCGTGTTTTTCACGGCATCCAGGTATGCCGCCTTGCGGCGCTCCTGTCTGTATAGAAAAGAGCGCCCTGCCAATGGGACGCTCCCGTGTTATTCTCTTAAGGTGTTTCCTCTGCCGCCCGCTGCTTTTCGTCGTCGGATACCGGCTGATCGCCCTTGCCAGGGGTAAGCTGCAGCACCCTGCTGAGGATCCTAGCGTTGCACCAGACCCCAAGAGGCAGCGCAAACAGGATCGGGATGATGGACACCCGCGGCGCATAGATGACGCTGGCCGCCGTGATCAGAAACAGCGCTCCGTCCGCGCAGAGCATCAGAAGGGTCCTGGGCAGGTTGCGGATGCCAAAGACCAGGGCGTTCAGAAGCGTCACCGGCACCCGGTTGTAAAATCTGGCCTGGAGCGGAAATACATACAGCAGCAGGACCAGGTACAGGAATAGCAGAAAGCCGCAGCCTCCCGCCGCCAGATAAAAGGCCGCGCCCTGGGTCTCCTTTGCCGCGGCGGAAAACATCACCGCAGCGATGATGTACCACAGGAACCAGCCCAGAATCAGCAGCACCACCGTCAGGATCAGTCCCTGCAGGAGGTTCTGCCGGAAGCTGTGCCAGAAGTTCCGGAGGGTCCCGCTGTTTTCATGCTCGATAATCTTGTACATGACGTAAAACATGGCGCAAAGCCCCACCCCTGCCGTCACCAGAGGGATGCAGCACAGGAAAAACAGCAGATTCAGGATCAGGAAGTCTCCCAGCCTTCCCATAAAACGCCAGAAGGCGTTGTCATACTGGAATATCCGTTCAAGCATTTATTTGAAGTCCTTTTCGATATACCGCATATATTCATCCACCATCAGGGCCAGCTTCAGGGTCATGGCGTCCTCAAAATTGCGGATGTTGAGCCCCAGCATCTTCTGGAGCTTGTCCAGCCTGTACACCAGGGTATTCCTGTGAATGTACAGATTTCTGGAGGCCTCGGAAATATTCAGAGAGTCCGTAAAGAACTGCCGCACGGTCTGGAGGGTCTCCTCATCCAGATCCTCCGGCTTTGCATTGGAAAATACCTCGTTCAGGAACATCCTGCAGAGGGTGACGGGAAGCTGATAGATCAGCCTGCCGATGCCCAGCTTGTCGTAGGCGGTGATGTCGCTTTCGCTCTGGAAGATCTTGCCTACCTCCATGGCAAGCCCCGCCTCCTTGTAGGAACGGGACAGCTCCCGCAGCTCCGAAACCTGATTTCCGTAAGCCACATGGCACTTCTGCATGCCCTCGGTGTTGACCACGTCCAGGATGCTCCTGGCGGTGTCCTCGCAGGCCTCCCGGCCCTCGCCCTCCGCCAGATTCCGCACATAAACGATATGCTGCTCGTCCACCTTGAACAGGAAGCCGCCGGTGCTCTCGCCGTAAAGAGGCCGCAGGATCTCCATGATGGCGTTATCGCTGTCGTCCCGGATCTCGATCAGGTACACCAGCCTGCGCTGCTCGTTTTCGATATGGAACTTTTTCGCCCGATCCAGGATGTCCACATACAGGAGATTGTCCAGGATCACGTTCTTCAGAAAGTTGTCCTTGTCGAAACGATCCTTGTCGGAGTTCACCATGGTCTGCAGCTGGAAGGCCGCAAGGCGCAGATAGGTCAGGGTCTCATCCCCTGCCCCGGTGGCGGAAAGCATATAAACCAGGCTGTTTTTGTCCCGTATCTTAATGAAATAAGTCTCCCCGAAGCTCTGGGAATCCGCATCGGAAAGAGCAAAATCCTGAGCCCGCTCCTCGTCCCGCTCGGAAATGCTGTCCGTGGCGGTGATCCTGGTACCGTCCGGATTGAACAGCGCCAGTTCGATCTTGGCGATGGTCTTGATCCCCTCAAGGGTTGCCTTCAATGTATTATTGGAAATCATAATACCCCCTTTTCTCCTGCGCCCGTTTCCGGCACAGATCGGATTGCCGCCCCTGCGGCTTTTTCCTTCTCTTTTCGGAAAATATCCCTCTTGTAAGTTTACCGCAAAACACAAAAAGAGACAAGCGGAAATCGCTCCGCCTGTCTCCTGGTCTTACATAAATGAACAGTCCGTTTTCGTGATCGGATTTAGTTGAAAACTGCCAGCTCGGTATCCACGTCGAAGGCGTGCAGCTTTGTGGTATCCATATACAGCTTTACCACATCGCCCGGCTTAACCTTTACGGAAGGATTGACTCTTGCGGTCCAGGTGGCGTTGTCCATATCGAAATACAGGTTGGACTCTGCGCCCAGCATCTCGTATACGCGGATGGTGGCCTGGATGCAGGCGTTCTTGTCCGCTCTGTCCAGATCGGTCTCATCGTGAAGATCCTCAGGACGGATGCCCAGGGTCAGCTTCTTGCCGATATAGCCCTTTTCCTTGAGGATGGCTGCCCGCTTGTCAGACAGACGGATGCTCTGTCCGCAGAACTCCATGTAAACGCCGCCGTCCTTTTCCACAACGTTGGTATCCACCATGTTCATCTGGGGCGCACCGATGAAGCCTGCCACGAACTTGTTGCCCGGGTTGTCGTAAAGGTTCTGTGGAGTGTCCACCTGCTGGATCACGCCGTCCTTCATAACCACGATACGGGTACCAAGGGTCATAGCCTCGGTCTGGTCATGGGTAACGTAGATCATGGTGGTGCCCAGTCTCTGATGCAGCTTGGAGATCTCGATACGCATCTGTCCACGGAGCTTTGCGTCCAGGTTGGACAGCGGCTCGTCCATCAGGAATACCTTGGGGCTTCTGACGATAGCACGTCCCATGGCAACACGCTGTCTCTGGCCGCCGGAAAGCGCCTTGGGCTTTCTGTCCAGAAGATGCTCCAGATCCAGGATCCGGGCTGCCTCATGTACCTTCTGATCGATCTCCGCCTTGGGAACCTTGCGGATCTTCAGGCCGAAGGCCATGTTCTCATAAACCGTCATATGGGGATACAGCGCGTAGTTCTGGAATACCATGGCGATATCCCTGTCCTTGGGCTCCACATCGTTCATGCGCTTGTCGTCGATAAAAAGATCGCCGCTGCTGATGTCCTCAAGGCCTGCGATCATACGCAGGGTGGTGGACTTACCGCAGCCGGAGGGACCGACGAAGATGATGAACTCCTTGTCCTCGATATCCAGATTGAAATCCTTGACAGCCTCAAAGCCGTTGGGATACTTCTTATATACATGCTCTAACTTTACTGTTGCCATATTGCGTCTCTCCTTGTTTTATAGTTTATGAATCATTCTGCTGATTGTCAGTATAATCCCAACAGGCCTGAAAACAAAGGGCACAAAGCACAAAATTCCCCGTCAGGATTTTGTCATTCTGCCTTTTTTTTCCTTTTTTTGTCCAAAATAGCAAAAAGCCGTTTCCCTGAGAAAAGGGAACCGGCTTTTTCTGTGCAAATTAACCTTTTACCTCGTGTAAAACGTTAATTTTACCAAATATTTTTTCAATTTTTATCTGTTTTGACCGTTGCCATTTCCTTTGACAGTCAAAGAATCCCAAAAATCAGCTGACCATGACGCCATTTTCATCAAAACGGTGACCGTCGGGAGAATATCCGTTCTGCACCCGGGCGCCTGTGGCGTCCAGATAGTACATCTTTCCATCGATCATCTGATAGCCCGTCAGCATCACGCCGCTTTCGTTGAGATAATACCATTTTTCATTGACGTTGCGCCACCCCGTGGCCATCTGGCCGTCCGGCAGGCACAGGTACCAGTTGTTGGCATACCAGACCCATCCGGTCTGCATGTAGCCCTCCTGGTCAAAATAATACCATCTGCCGTTGATATGCTCCCAGCGGTTTGCAGGATAGGAGCCGTTCTGGTATCTGTACCACCAGCCCTTTGCTCCCTGGACCCAGCCTGCGCCGGAGGGGGACTGGCTGCCGTAGCCCGGCGCCTGGTTATAGTTCTGCAGAGGCTTTGCGGTGCCCGGCGTAATGGGCACGCCGTAGGAATCATATCCCGGTCCCGGGCTGTAGACCCAGCCCCAGTCGTCCGGCACGCCGGAGGAACCGCTGTCCGTATCCTCCTCGTCGATGAACTGACGGTCCCCCATCTCCGCCCACTCGGAATAAGTGTCGTCATAGAAATACGCCCGGACCCGAATCTTATAGTAGCCGCTGCGGGAGACGCTGAAATAACAGCTGTCCTCATCGGTCTTCTTGCTCTTGTAGCGCTTCCACTCTCCGTTCGTGAGCCGCCACAGCTCCACGCTGTATTCCTCTGCCGGTTCCGCGTCGCCATTGGTCCAGGACGCCTCTCCGGAGCTGTCCAGCTCCAGATTGACCGGCACGGCCTTGCTGCTGTCCAGCTTGTCCGCCAGCGCCGGAAATGTACATAACAGCGCCATGCAGAGCCCTGCTGCCGCTGCCTTCACACAGTTTCTCATGTTTCATAACCCCCTGTTTCGTTTTTCTTATGTCTTATGACAGGCCCTGCTCCAGGGCAGGGCCCCATGATCTTTTTATCCAGTTTCCGGCTGAGCCTATTGTCCGGTTCCGACCCGGGCCTATTGTCCGGTTCCGGCCTTGGCCGCCTCCGGCAGCTCATACTGCATGGCCGCATAAAGATCCGGAATACCGCCGGTGGCAACCTTCCCCGTAAGGCTGTCCAGCTTTCTTGCAGTGGAAAGCACCGCCTCCCGCACCTTCAGCAGCCCCAGATCCGTCCTGTAGGAATACACCATGGCGCAGACGCCCGTCACCATGGGGGCCGCCATGGAGGTGCCCGTCAGGAACCGGAAGCCGCCCCCCGGCGCAGTGCTCAGGACGTAGCTGCCGGGAGCCGCGATGTCCACGCTCTCCACCCCATAATTGGAGCTTATGTCCAGATTGCCGTCAAACATCAGATTGGCCACGGAGATCACGTTTTCCGAGGCATAGCAGGCCGGATAGACCGGGTTCTGGTCCGTATCGTAGCCCACGCCGCTGGCGTCTCCGTTGCCTGCCGCCACCACAAAAAGCATGGAAGAATTGGCGATGGTCTGCTCCAGTGCGGGCATATACCGCATGGTTCCGATGCTGAGGTTTACGATATCCGCCCCGTTGGCCTCCGCATAACGGATGGCCTCCGTGACCGCTTCCTCTCCGCCGGAGCCGTCCCTGCCCAGGGCCTTCAGCACCATGATCTTCACATGGGCGTTGTCCGTCAGGCCCGTGATGCCGCCGTTTCCGTAGGCCGCCGCAATGGTGCCTGCCGCATGGGTGCCATGAAGGTCCGAGATCTTGTTGTCCCGGATGCGGCTTGAGTGGTCAAAGAAATTGTAGCCGTGAACGTCGTCCACATAGCCGTTGCCGTCGTTATCGATGCCGTCCCCGGGGATCTCGTCCTCGTTGGTCCAAAGAGCGTTCACAAGCTCCGGATGCTCCGTATCAACGCCGGTGTCGATGATGGCCACCACCACGTCCCGGCGCTGCTCTGCTCCGGTCTCCGGCTGCCCCATCTGATACAGGGAAAAGGCCTCGGCCACGTTCATGTCCATGCCCTCCACCGCCTTGACCTCCCGGTTTTCACAATCCCCGGGCTCCACGGTGCGTGGCGGCACGCCGATGCGGGCGGAAGGGTTCCCTTCCACATAGCTCTGATAAAGCTCCTCATAGCTGTCCTGCCGCAGATCGGAAATGTTCAGGCTCAGGCCTCCGTCGTTTTTGAAGCCCCACTGGTAGATGGAATAGGGATCCGATGGAGCCAGATTCACATAACCCGGCCCGATGGTCTGGGCCCCCAGGGCTCCGGTCACCTGTGCGACTGCCAATATCAAGCTCAATCCTGCTGTCAGTAATTTTCGTCTCATGTCTACACTCTATCAAAGGCAAATTGAAAAGTACATACAGTTCACGAAAAGTTCAGAAAATCGTAAACGCCCTTTATTCCTCTCCGGCCTCCGGTCCCAGGGCCCTTCGTTCCTCCGCCGCCTTTAGGCGTTCCGCGATGGAGCCGGGCTGGGGCTTTCCCTCTGCCTTCGCCTGGGCGTCTCCTTCCGCCTGGGTGTCCGTTTCCGCTGGGGTGTCCCCATTCACCGGCTGAGCTATCGTTGTCTCCGGCTCCTGTGCTTCCGCCTCCTGCTGCTTTCGCAGGGCCTCCCGGCTCTGTTTTTCCAGGCGGCTTAAGCCCATGGTGCCGTTTACGATCAGCAGCACGCCGCAGACTGCAAAGAGCAGGGCAAAAAGCAACACCGGCCCGGTCTTTTCTCCTGCGCCGGTGACGGCGTCATAGGTGAGATAAAGCAGATAGACCCCCGCCAGGGCCCTGATGGAATAGGAAAATTTCCGGTTGCCGTAGTCATTGTTTTTATTCTGCATGGTTTGTCCCCTTTTTTGAAAGTCATCCCTTATTTTACCCGTTTCCCCTGCGTCTGTAAAGAAAAAGCGCCGGGCTTTTCCCCAGTTTTTCCTTACCTGAAATCAGAAAAAGTGTTAAAATATAGTTGACATAAGTAAAATCTGCAAAGAAAGAAGGTGTCTATGTATCAGGTTGGCGATCTCATCGTCTACGAAAATGCCGGCGTCTGCCAGGTTATGGAGCTGACGGCGTCGGAAAACTGTCCTGCCCTTTCCTGCATGCCGAAGGGCCGTCTGTATTATATTCTGCATCCCCTCTTCGGAGGCGGGACCATCTACACGCCTGCGGATCCCCCAAAGGCTTTTATGCGGCCGGTCATCAGCCGCAGGGAAGCGGAAGAGCTGATCAGCCTCATTCCAAAGCTCAAGGCGGATCCCTATTATACCCAAAACCTGCAGGATCTGCGGGAGCATTACAAGGCAGCTGCCAGCTCCCACAGCTGCAAAGACCTCATTCAGCTGACCATGTCCGTCTATAAAAAAAAGGGCGACGCCATCGCCCGGGGAAAACGGGTAGGCCAGGTGGATCAGAAATACATGCGCCAGGCGGAAAACCAGCTTTTCGGCGAGCTGGCGGTGGCCCTGGGCATCGACCGGGAGGCGGTTCCGGATTATATCGATCAGCGGATGAAGGAGGGCCCGGCAGAACTCCCGGCGGAAGCGCCGGACGAGGCTTCCATAAGCTAAGCCCTGGAAAACCAGCTGCAAAGAACCCCGGCAGAAAGAGATGTGAGAAACCTCTTCCCGCCGGGGCCTTTTATGCTTTTCTTCCGTTTTTACCGTTTCC
>CALWLA010000026.1 GCA_944381405.1 uncultured Lachnospiraceae bacterium
ATTTTTTTTTTTTTTTCCACCACCGGAGACGGCATCCTGACCTCCCTCAAGGTGAGGGACGTGATGTTGGAGCGGAAGACCGCCCTGTCAAAGCTGGTGGAGGAATGCCCCATGTATCCCCAGTGTCTGAAAAACGTCAGAGTGGCAGACAAAACGGCTGCGGCTGAAAATCAGGCGGTGCAGGAAGCGGTCAGGGCAGCAGAGCAGTCCCTGGGAGACAGCGGACGGGTACTGCTGCGGGAGTCCGGAACGGAGCCCCTGATCCGGGTGATGGCAGAGGCCCAGACCTCCGAGGACTGCGAGCGCTGTGTGGACGGCATCATTGCAGTGATGGAACAGGAAGGGCTTGTTCTGGAATAAGGAGCAGAAACAGTGCTGAATTATAAAAGATATAAGGCTTCCCCTGTGCTGGAGTTTCCGGAAAGGACCTGGCCCTCGAAACGGATCGAGCATGCGCCGGTCTGGTGTTCCGTGGATCTGCGGGACGGAAATCAGGCCCTGGTGGAGCCTATGAACATCGAGGAAAAGATCGAATTTTTCCAGATGCTCTGCAGGATCGGCTTTAAGGAGATCGAGGTAGGATTTCCGGCGGCCTCCCAGGTGGAGTTCGACTTTGTGCGGCAGCTGGTGGCCAGAAAGCTGATTCCTGACGACGTTTACATCCAGGTGATCACCCAGTGCCGGGAGGAGCAGATCCTGAAGACCTATGAGGCCATCGAGGATATCCCCAGGGTGATCTTCAATATTTATAATTCCATCTCCACCCTGCAGCGGGATGTGGTATTCCATAAGGATCAGGGCGCAGTCAAGCATATCGCCCTGAACGCCGCCAAGCTGGTGCAGAAGCTCAGGTGGGAACGGGAATTTCCGGGAGAATTTATCCTGGAGTATACGGCGGAAAGCTTTACCGGAGCGGACATGAAATTTGCCCTGGATATCTGCGAGGCGGTAAAGGATATCTGGCAGCCGGGCCCCCATAACCGGATGATCATCAACCTTCCGGCTACGGTGGAGGGCCATACGCCAAACGTTTATGCGGATATGATCGAGTGGATGGGTACCCATCTCAGGGACCGGGACAGCTTTACCCTGAGCGTTCATCCCCACAACGACCGGGGAACCGGAGTGGCAGCCACGGAGCTGGCCCTCCTGGCAGGCGCAGAGCGGGTGGAGGGGACCCTTTTCGGAAACGGCGAGCGGACAGGCAACGCAGATATCCTGACCGCCGCCTACAACATGTTCTCCCAGGGAATCGATCCGGGACTTGCCCTGGAGGATGAGCCCTGGATCCAGTCCGTTTATGAGAGCTGCACCAAGATGCAGGTGCCGGAGCGGTATCCCTACGCCGGAAAGCTGGTATTTACCGCCTTTTCCGGCTCCCACCAGGATGCCATCAACAAGGGCCTTCGGGCCATGAAAAAAAATGGCTCCGAAATATGGGAGGTACCCTATCTGCCCATCGATCCTGCGGATATCGGCAGGACCTACGAGCCCATCGTGCGCATCAATTCCCAGTCCGGAAAGGGCGGCGTGGCCTTTGTGCTGGAGAGCTTTTTCGGCTACCGGCTGCCGAAGGCGATGCACCGGGAATTTGCCAACATCATTCAGGGCATCAGCGAGCAGCGGGGAGAGATCCAGCCGGAGGAGATCTACGAGGCCTTTGTGGAGAACTATATCAATGCAAAGGAGCCGGTGCATTTTGAGAGCATCAGCATTGTAGACACGGCCTTTGACCATGGGGAGCGACAGACCCTGGTGCGGCTCAGCTATTTCAATCACGGAAAACTGGTGCAGGCCCGGGGCATTGGAACCGGTCCTCTGGATGCGGCCCAGGCGGCCCTGGAGGAGACCCTCGGGGTGCAGATGCGGATCATGGATTATACGGAGCACGCGCTGACCTCCGGCTCTTCTGCAGAGGCGGTGGCATATGTGCAGCTTTTAAATCAGGAGGATGGAAGGATCGCCTTTGGCGTGGGGCGCAGCTCCAATACCATGAAGGCTTCCATCCGGGGACTTTTCAGCGCGGTGAACCGACTGTTTTATAAGAAGGAACAAGGAGAGTAGCAAATGGAGAAGCATTATGATTATCTGCTGGTAGGAGCAGGACTGTATAACGGCGTATTCGCCTGGTTTGCAAAAAAGGCGGGGAAGAGCTGCCTTGTGGTGGAGAAACGCAGCCACCTTGGGGGAAACGTTTACTGTGAGGACGTGGCGGGGATCCATGTGCACAAATATGGCGCCCATATCTTCCATACCTCTGACAAAAAGGTGTGGGAGTTCGTCAACAGCCTCTGCGAGTTCAATCGGTACACCAATTCTCCCATTGCCAATTATCACGGGGAGATCTACAACATGCCCTTCAACATGAATACCTTCAATAAGATGTGGGGCGTCGTAACGCCGGAGGAGGCCCGGAAAAAGATCGAAAGCCAGCGGACGGCTGTCACCGGCGAACCTCAAAATCTGGAGGAGCAGGCCATCAGCCTTGTGGGAGAGGACATTTACCGCAAGCTGGTGAAGGGCTATACGGAGAAACAGTGGGGCCGGGATTGCAAAGAGCTTCCGGCATTCATCATCAAGCGGCTTCCGGTGCGCTATATCTACGACAACAATTATTTCAATGACAAGTACCAGGGCATTCCGGAGGGAGGCTACAACGTGATCATCGATCAGCTCTTTGCCGGCTGCGACGTGCGGCTTTCCTGCGATTTCCTGGAGCATCGGGAGGAGCTTTCCGCCCTGGCGGACAAGATCATCTATACAGGCCCCATCGACGCCTACTATGGCTACAGCGAGGGAGAACTGTCCTATCGGAGCCTGCGGTTTGAAACAGAGCTTCTGGACATGCCGGATTATCAGGGCAATGCGGTGGTGAACTATACGGACCGGGAGACCCCCTATACCCGTATCATCGAGCACAAGCATTTTGAGTTCGGCACCCAGGAAAAGACCGTGATCACCAGGGAATATCCCAGCGACTGGCAGCAGGGCATGGAGCCCTATTATCCGGTGAACGACGAGAAAAACCAGGCCCTGTATCAGAAATACGCCAAAAAGGCTGAGGAAGAGGGCAAGGTGATCTTCGGCGGAAGACTGGGAGAGTACAAGTATTACGATATGGACAAGGTGATCGCCTCTGCCTTCGGCCTGTGCCGGCAGGAGCTGGGCGCTGAGATCTAAGCATGGACGTCTGCTACGCTTCCAACGAGGCCTATGTCCCCTATCTCGGGGTCAGCATGTTTTCTCTGATCGCAAACAATCTTTCTGAGGGACCCCTTCACGTTCATGTGATCGCCAACGGGATCTCTCAGGAGGGCTGCAGGCGGCTACAGGAAAATGCTGCCCTTGCCTGCCGGGCTGCGGGCAGGGAGCATGCCTCCGGGTTTCAGCTGTCCTTTTATCAGCTGTCCGGGCTTTCCCGGCGGTTGGGGGGAACCATCGATACCGGCAGCTATGACATCAGCATGCTGGGGCGGTTTTTCATCGGTGAGCTTTTGCCGGAGACGGTGGAGCGGGTGCTTTATCTGGACTGCGATACCCTTGTGGAAAAAAGCCTTTGGCCTCTGTTCCAGAGGAAAGCGCCGGAGGCTGGAATCGAGGAACCGGAAGGACCGGCCCTTTGGGGCGTCATGGAGCCTACGATCTACCCGTCCATCCTGAAGCAGCTGGAGATTCCGGAGAAAACAGGCTTTTACATAAACTCCGGGGTGCTTATGGTGGACCTCGTCAAATGGAGGAAGCATCAGGCGGGAGAAAGGCTGCTGCGGTTTTACCGGGAGAACGGAGAACGGCTTTTCTGCGGCGATCAGGATGCCATCAATCATGTGATGGCAGAAAGCATCGGCCCGCTGCCCGTAGAGTACAACTTTTTCACAAACTACAGGTATTTCCGGTACGAAACGCTGGTGAAGCTGTGCCCTGCCTATGTGCACTGCGCCGGAAGCAGGGAGGCCTTCGAGGCGGCGAAACGGCAGCCTGCGGTCATCCATTTCATGGGGGCGGAGCGGCCCTGGATCAGGGGCAACCGCAATCCCTACCGGAAGCGCTTCCAGAAATGGCTGGATCTATCGGCCTTTGCCGGCATGCCTCTGACGGAGGGCAGAGAGGCTGCCATGCAGGCTTATCATCTTATGAATCTTGCCACCCTCTGGCTGCCGCCGGTAAGAAAAGCGGTCAGCCGGATGTTTGAAAGGAAAAAAGTAATACCGAGGCTTCGGCCTCTTTCAAAACAGGAAATTTGAAACGATGAAGATTGCTGCGGTGATATTAAACTATAATGATTCCGATGAGACCGCCGACGCGGTCCGACGGATCGCGGAGTATGAAAGCATTGAAACGGTGATCGTGGTGGACAACGCCTCCACGGACGGCAGCGCAGAACGCCTGCGGCAGTGGCTGCGGGAGATGAACCGGAGGCTGCTGGAGGAGGACCAGGAGGAGGACGAGCCGGAACAGTTTCACCGGTACATGCTGGTGCAGGCAGAGCGAAACGGCGGTTATGGCAGCGGCAACAATCTGGGGGTGCAGTATGCCTATGAGATCGCCGGCGCGGAGCTTGTTCTGATCGCCAATCCGGATGCGTCCTTTTCCGAGGACTGCGTCAGGAAGCTGGCGGCGTGCTTTGAGGAAGACGATGAAACGGCGGTGGCGGCAGCGGTCCTTGAGCGGGCCGATGGAACGCCGGACTATCAGGCTTCAGCCTGGCCTCTGCGGAGCTTCTGGGAAGAGCTTGCCAATTCCGGACCATTGCTGCGCCGGATCTTCCGCAAGGGGTTGAATTATCCCGACAGCTGGTTCCTGGGAAAAAACAGGGTGCCGGTGGATGTGGTGCACGGCTCCTTGCTGATGGTGGATGCAGGCAGATTTATGGCCTGCGGCGGTTATGACGAGGAGATGTTCCTTTACTGCGAGGAAAACGTGCTGGCCCAGAAGCTGCGGGAGCATGACAGCAAGACCTTCCTGGTGACGGACGCCTGCTATACCCACGGCGGCGCCGGAACCATTTCCCGCCAGCATGACGCGGCGGCCCGGCAGCGCCTCAGGCAGGCATCGGAACGCCATTATTACAGGACCTGGTTTGGCATCGGAGCATTCCGCCAGGGGCTGGTCCGCCTGTTTCAGGGGCTTGTGCTCCTGGAGACCCGTTTGTTTTTGGAATAAATTTTTGAGGTTTGCAACATGTGTCAGGAAGAAAAAATCAGTATTGTGATCCCGGCCTTCAACTGTGAGAAGACCATCGGAAGATGCCTGGATTCCGCATTGGCCCAGACCTGGTCCAATACGGAGATCATTGCGGTGGACGACGGATCGACGGACCAGACCGGCAGTATTCTTGATACATATCAAAAGGAACACGGAAATATCCGGGTGATCCATCAGGAAAACAGCGGCGTGGCCGCTGCCAGAAATGCGGGCATCAAGGCTGCGGAGGGGGTCTGGCTCGTGACCCTGGACGCGGATGATTATATCGATCCGGAGATGCTGAAGGCCATGCACGACGCGGCGGCAGCGGCGGATGCGCAGCTTTGCATCTGCGGCTTCCGTATGGTCTATGAGGAGGATAAGCGCAAAGAGGTCCGGCAGCTTGCGGAGGATTTTGAGGGGGATCTGGCGGAGCTTTTGAATACGGTGCTGCTGCCCCTTTATGACCGGCAGCTTCTGAACAATCAGAACAATAAGCTTTACCGCCTGGACCTTATCCGGGAGCATGAGATCTTCTATGATCCTGCCATGCAGATCAACGAGGATCTGTGGTTTTCCCTGACCTATCTCAGATATTGCCGGGAGATCGCCGTTCTGAAGCGGCCCTTCCTGAACTATACTCAGCACAAGGATGGGGAAAGCCTGGTATCCCGGTTCCATGAAAACGCCGTAGAGACCAGCTTTGCCGTGCTGCGGGCCTGCGACGCCCTGCTGGATGGGCGGGATGTGACGGACGAGGTCATAAACGGCATGAACAACCGGATGCTGTTCAATATCTGCGGCTATGCGGGATGGCAGTATTATAAGACCAATTATCCGGAGGAAAAGCTTCTGGAAAATATCCGGCAGCTCTGCCAGCGGGAGGATCTGCAGAAGCTTCTGGAGCAGACGGATCCCCTGGGCCTGAAAAACCGGATCGCCCACGCGCTGTTAAAGAAAAAGAAAGCGGAGGCTTATCACAGGCTCTGCATGTTGCTGTACCGGAAAAAGAGGAAACAGCTGCCGGAGGCCGCGGCGGAAGCAGCAGATGCAGCCGCACCTGCGCCGGAGGAAAAGCCGGTCTCAGAACAGGCGCAGAAGCGCTCCGAGGAAGTTGCCCCTGCGGAAGCGCAAGATGTAGAAGCAGCTGCACCTGTGCCGGAGATGGCTGCGTCTGAGGCGACCGCTCCTGAAACGGAGGAATCAAAGGAAGAAACTCCCGGATCAGAAGATGTCTCCGCACCTGAGGATGCCGAGGTCGAGCCGGAGCCAGAAGAAGTATCGGAGCCCGCAGAGGCAGAGCCGGAAGAACAGCCGGCCGCCGAGGGACCGGAAGAAGAAAAACCGGAGGAAACTGAGGCGGAGCCCGAGAAACCGGAAGAAGAAACGGCCCCTGAGCCTGACTTTGATGAGGACACGGTCCCCTGGGACGAGGAGCCTCTTGAGGAAGAGGACGGCCAGCAGCGGCTTCCGGAGGAGATCGTTCCCAGAAGCCCGGAGCCGGAGGAACGAAAGGTGGAGATCCGGGAGATCACCCCTCCAGAGGAACCTCAGCCGGAAGAACTGTTAGAGGAAGCGGGCATGGATGTTCCGGAAGCGTTGGAGGAGGAAGGAGAACCGTATCTGGAGGGAACTCTGGAAGAGGAAGCCTCCGAAGAAGGAACGGCGCTGGCCAGAGAAAAGGCAGCCAGAGAGGAACGGCGGCGGCGCCGCCGCAGAATGGCCAGGAGGCCCCGGGATCCGGAGATGATCGAAGGCCAGATCGAGATCTGGGACATTCTCCGGTCCAACGGTACCCTGGACGGCGTGACGGACGATGAGCTTGCGGAGATCACAAAAAAACTGGAAAACAGCCTGTAAGGGCTTATGAGGCAGATGATCATGGACGGAATTTCTGAAAACAGAAAAACGGAAGAAACGCCGGTGCTGGTGACCCGGGCTTCCATGCCTCCTGTGGAGGAGTATGAGGCCCTGGTCCGGCGCATTTTTGAAAGCCGGTGGCTGACCAACATGGGAGAATTCCATGAGGAGCTTAAGGCAGGGCTTAAGGAAAAACTGGGAGTCAGGGGGCTGGAGCTGTTTGTCAACGGCCATACGGCTCTGGAAATGGTCATTCAGGCCTTTGGGCTCCGGGGGGAGGTGATCACCACCCCCTTTACCTTTGCTTCTACCGTGCATGCCATTGTCAGAAACGGACTCAGGCCGGTGTTCTGCGATATCCGGGAGGAGGACGGGACCCTGGATCCGGAAAAGCTGGAGGCCCTCATCACAAAGGATACCGCGGCGATCCTGCCGGTACATGTTTATGGAAATATCTGCGCCTATGAGGCCATCGACCGGGTGGCAAAGGAGCATGGCCTTAAAGTGATCTATGATGCAGCCCATGCTTTTGGGGAGACCATCTGCAGGAAAACGCCGGAGGGCCGGGAGGAAAAACTGGGGGTAGGAAATCTGGGAGACGCTTCCATGTTCAGCTTCCATGCCACCAAGGTCTTTCATACCATCGAAGGGGGCGCGGTGACCTGGGGAAACCCGGAAAACGATTTTCTCGAGGGGCTGCTTTACCGGCTGAAGAATTTCGGCATTACCGGAAAGGAAAGCGTGGAGCTGGTGGGCGGAAACGGGAAAATGAATGAATTCTGCGCTGCCATGGGCATCTGCAACCTGAAATATGTGGACGGCTGGATCGCAGCCCGCGGCCGCCTGACAGAACGGTATCGCGGGAATCTGGCGGGAGCAAAGGGAATCCGTTTCCTTTCCCCGCGGCAGGATGCAAGCTCCAATCACGCTTATCTGCCGGTGCTTCTGGAGGGGGGAAAGGCCCGCCGGGATGAAGTCTTCGACAGCCTCTGCGCAGAAGGGATATTCCCCCGGAAATATTTTTACCCCTGCGCCAACGCCTATGCCTGCTACCGGGAGTTCTGCGACGAAAGGGAAACGCCGGTGGCAAAGCGTTTTTCAGAAAGCGTGCTGACGCTGCCGCTGTATCCGGACCTTTCGGAAGAGACGGTGGACAGGATCTGCAGCCTGCTGCAGAAATAAAGGAGCGGAAAGACCATGGTCAATATCGTGCTGCATGAGCCGGGGATCGCCCTGAATACCGGAAATATCGGAAGGACCTGCGTGGCTACGGAAACGCCGCTGCACCTGATCCGGCCCTATGGCTTCCGGATCAACGAAAAGGAGGTGCGCCGGGCAGGGATGGATTACTGGCCCAAGGTAAAGCTTTCGGAATATCTGGACTACGAGGATTTTCTTGCCAGAAATCCCGGGGCGAAGATCTATTATGCTACTACAAAGGCAGAGCAGATCTATACAGAGGTGCGTTATGAGCCGGACTGCTTTATCATGTTCGGGAACGAATCCAGGGGTATTCCGGAGGAGATACTGGTGGAGCATCCGGAGACCTGCATCCGCATTCCCATGTGGGGAGACATCCGGTCCCTGAATCTGGCCAACTCCGTGGGCATCATCCTGTACGAGGCCTTGCGGCAGCAGGGCTTCCCGGATATGGAGCGGAAGGGAAAGCTTCACAGGCTGAGCTGGCATGAGCCGGAAAGGCCTGCGGAAAAAAGTTAAAAAACCGTCAGCGGACGTTAATAAAACTTAAGAGAATATTCAAGAACTGCAGGGGGTTCTGTGATATGATAATAGCTGTCCGGGAGGAAGACTCCCAGGGCAGCTTTCTTTTATGAAGGCAGATGCAAAAAGGAAAAGCATGAGAATAAGAAATAGAACATCCATCGGGGAACAGGGAAAGAGGAGGTCATACATGAAGAATTCCAAGAAGGTAGCAATGCTGGCGCTTTTGGGCGCTTTGACGGCAGGCGGCGCATTTACCGCTTTTGCAGCAAATCAGGGATATGGTCAGTGGTGCGATGGCAGCGCAGATCGTGCAAAGGGATCCGTTTGGACCAACGAGGAGGGACAGACCGTCAGCTCCTGGTGGTTCGCGGTATCTCCCGACGGAAAGCAGTGCCTGGCAAATACCTGGCATTGGATCAAGAACCAGGACGGCAGCATCCAGTGCTATTACTTTGACAAGGACGGCTGGATGGTGATCAACGGCTCCATCGGCGACGATAAGGTAGACGGAAACGGCATCTATGTGGACGCCTCCGGCAATGTGGTAAAGGGCAACGAGAACGATGTTTACTACACCGCTTCCGAGACCTTCCTCAACAGGGAAGAGGCATCCGGCGCAACGTCCGCATCCGACACCACTCCGGCAGCTGGCACCGGAACAGGGACCGTTACAGGCGGAACGAATACCGTATCCGAAAATAAAACCGTAAAGGTAGACTCCAAGGGCGCAGATCCGGATTCAGCTTCCGTTGATTTCGGTATGTCGACCGTTACCGGAACCACCTCCAAGACCGTGACCAACGAGTGGGCGAACTTCACCATGACCCTCACCGGTTTTGTAAACGTGGAGGCAGGAGACGGCAACAGCAATATGGACTTTGTTGCCACCAACGACGAGGGCGAGATCAGCGTTCAGTATTATCCGCTGGATCTCTATACCGCAGGCAACACCAGCTTCGACGCCTTTGTGACCGAGTATCTGAAGCATTCCAAACCCGGCGCAATGGAGAGCGGCGCTACGGCTGTGAAGCTTGTAGGAGATAAGGAGCTTGGCGGTTATACCTTCAAGCAGATCGACAGGACCCACAAGATCCCCATCAACAAGACCATCAATTACTCCACCTACCTGAGACAGGTAGAGGGCACCAACTATGTGATGGAGCTTTACACCAAGAACTCTGCTGACAGCTTCGCAAGCATCCTCAACGGAATGGCAAAGGTCAGATAAGAAAGCAAAAATCAGCCGGCGCATGCAGATCGTTGCATGCGCCTTGCTTTGATTCAGGAGAAAAACAACCTATGTATACCTTCAACAGCAGGATCAGATATTCGGAAACCGATGAAAACGGACGGCTTTCCCCTCTGGGGATCATCAATTATTTCCAGGACTGCTCCACCTTCCAGTCGGAGTCTCTGGGCATGGGGATCCGTTGGTATGCGGAGCAGGGCTGCGCCTGGTTCCTGAATTCCTGGAGGATCCTCATAGACCGGTATCCGGTCCTGGGGGATACCGTTACCATCGGCACCTATGCCCACGGCTTTCAGGGAATCTACGGATACCGGCATTTCTTCATGCAGGATGAAAAGGGCGGTTTTGCCGTGCGGGCGGATTCCATCTGGATCCTCTGCGACACGGAAAAAGGGACTCTTTTGAAACCGCCCAAGATTCATTCGGAACCCTATATGGCCTCCAATGAAGGCAAGGTGCTGCCGGACCTGCATATGGGAGAAATGAAACGGAAGATCCGGCTTCCCAAGGAGCTTGTCCCTCTGGGCAGCCTGGAGGTACAGCGGCATCATTTGGATACCAATCATCATATGAACAACGCCCAGTATGTGGATGTAGCGCTGGATGCGGCAGGGATCCGCTATCCGGCAGAGCTGCAGGCGGAATACAGGCATCAGGCAGTGCTGGGGGATCTGCTGCAGCTTCAGGCAGGCAGGGATGAAGCCGGAGGACAGGTGATCGCCCTTTGCGACACCGGGGGCACGCCCTATGCAGTGGTGCGGGCGGCAGGAGAAAGGGATGTGACGGAATGAAGACAAGAAAAAAATGGAAGCTGATGACGGTGCTGGGAGCCGGAGCCGCAGTGTTTACGGCAGATCAACTGTTGAAAGCCAGCATCGAGCGGCAGGCGGCGGATACCTTTCCCCGGGATGTGCCGGGGACCGGCGGCGCAGCCCGCTATGAAAAATGCCACAACAAAGGGCTTTTGATGGGGGCCATGCAGGAGGACCGGGAAATGGTACAGCTTTTGCCTGCGATCTCTGCGGCGGCGCTGGGAGGCCGTTTGTTTGAGATGCTTTCCGGCAAGGGAAAAACGGTGGAGGCCATGGGCCTTTCCATCGTGCTGGGAGGCGCCATGTCCAATCTGTATGACCGGATGGTCCGGGGCTATGTGGTGGATTATCTGAGCATCAAAAAGGGCTACCTGAAGAAGATGGTGATCAATCTGGGAGACGCCGCCATCTTTGCAGGAGGGATCCTGGCGGGAGCGGCGGCGCTTTGCCGGGAGCTGCCCCGTCTGGCAAATCCCTTCCGGCGGGATTGAATTCAGGAAGGTTATATGGTATCATAGCCTGGTTAAAGCGCAGAGGGAAGTCTGCGCGGGCTGTAAATAAACAGGGCCCGAGGGATGAAAGATCCTCTTTGGCTCTGTTTGCTTGTAAGGAGAGAAAAAGTTATGAAGGAAGAAACAAAGGGCAAAAGCCTGCTGAAGCTTTTGCTGATTATCGCTGCAACGGCGGCCTTCTGCGTGATGGGAGCCATGAATATGGCGGACATCAAGCTGGGCCTGGATCTGGACGGCGGCGTCAGCATCACCTATCAGGCGGTGGAGGAAAACCCCTCCCAGCAGGATATGGACGACACCATCTACAAGCTGCAGAAGCGTGCAGAGGGATATTCCAGCGAGGCGGAGGTCTACCAGGAGGGCAGCAACCGCATCAATATCGACATTCCGGGCGTCTCTGACGCCAACGAGATTCTGGAGGAACTGGGCAAGCCCGGTTCCCTGCAGTTCTGCGAGGCTGGCTATGACGAGGAAGGAAACATCACCGGCTTCGACAATGTGGTGCTGGACGGTACCCAGGTAAAGCAGGCCCAGGTGGGGCTGATCGAAGGAACCAACGGCGCTGCAGATGAGTATGAGGTGGGAATCACCTTTACGGATGAGGGAGCCCAGACCTTTGCAGAGGTGACGGAGCGGAACGTGGGAAAGCCTCTGGCCATCGTTTACGATAACGAGATCGTTTCCGCCCCCATGGTCAACGAGGCCATTACCGGCGGCCAGTGCTCCATTACTGGCGGATTTACCTATGAGGAGGCCAACAACCTTGCCTCCACCATCCGTCTGGGCGCCCTGAAGCTGGAGCTTCAGGAGGTCAGATCCAATGTGGTGGGCGCAAAGCTGGGACAGCAGGCCATCGACACTTCCCTGCAGGCCGGCGTCATCGGCTTTGTGCTGGTGGTGCTGCTGATGATCGCCGTTTACCGGGTGGCAGGCGTGGCTGCATCCGTTGCCCTCAGCATGTATGTGGGCCTGATGCTGATCCTGCTGGTTGCCTTTGAGGTGACCCTGACCCTGCCCGGCGTGGCAGGTATCGTGCTTTCCATCGGTATGGCGGTGGATGCCAACGTCATTATCTTTACCCGCATCAAGGAGGAGCTGGGAACCGGAAGAAGCGTCCGGGAGGCCATTGAGTCGGGCTTCCACAAGGCGCTGTCCGCCATTGTGGACGGCAACGTCACCACTCTGATCGCGGCGGCAGTGCTGTATTTCCTGGGCTCCGGTACGGTAAAGGGCTTTGCTCAGACCCTGGCCCTTGGTATCGTGCTGTCCATGTTTACGGCTCTGTTCATCACCAGATGGCTGATGCAGGCCCTTTACGGACTGGGCTGCCAGAGCCCTGCCATGTACGGCATCAAAAAGCCTGTGGAAAAGGCCCTGGATTTTGTGGGAAAGAGGAAGATCTGCTATGCCATCTCCCTTCTGATCATTGTTTGCGGCCTGGCGTTCATGGGCGTAAACAAGGTCAATACCGGGGATATGTTCAACTATGGCCTGGATTTCAAGGGCGGTACCTCCACCAACGTTACCTTTAACGAGGACATGAGCCTGGATCAGATCTCTACAGAGGTGGTTCCGGTGGTGACGGAGGCCACGGGAGATCAGGCGCCCCAGACCCAGAAGGTGGCGGGCACCAACGAGGTCATCATCAAGACCCTGTCCCTGGATGCGGATCAGCGCGAGGAGCTGAATCAGGCCCTGGCAGACAATTTTGACGTGGACAAGGAAAAGATCACGGCGGAAAATATCTCCGGCGCAGTTTCCGGAGAGATGAAGCGGGACGCAGTGGTGGCTACGGCAGCAGCTGCAGTGCTCATCCTGCTCTATATCTGGTTCCGCTTCAAGGATATCCGGTTTGCATCCTCTGCGGTGCTGGCCCTGTGCCACGACGTGATGGTGGTGGTGACCTGCTATGCGGTGTTCAAATGGGCGGTGGGTTCTACCTTTATCGCCTGCGTTTTGACCATCGTGGGTTATTCCATCAACGCCACCATCGTGATCTTCGACCGTATCCGGGAAAATCTGAAGCTTTATCCCGGAGAGGAACGGAAGGCCATCGTAAACCGCTCCATCACGGAGACCCTGTCCCGAAGCGTGAATACGTCTCTCACCACCTTTATCATGGTGCTGTGCCTGTATGTGGTAGGCGTATCCTCCATCCGGGAGTTCGCGTTGCCGCTGATGGTAGGCATTGTGGCAGGCGCATATTCTTCCGTTTGCGTTACCGGTCCCCTTTGGTATGATATGAACCGGCTGAGCCGGAAAAAGGAAGCGCCGGAAGAGACCCGGAAGGGCAAAAAGAAAAAGTAATCCTGAGACGGAAAAGAAAAAGGCATGAAATATCAGATCGTAGCAGAAGAGGGGCGGGCAAAATCCGCTCATATGGAAACCGTCCATGGGGTGATCGAAACCCCGGTATTTATGAACGTGGGAACGGTGGGCGCCATCAAAGGCGCCGTATCCACCATGGATCTCCGGGAGATCGGCTGCCAGGTGGAGCTTTCCAACACCTATCACCTGCATGTGCGCACCGGAGACCGGTTGATCCGGGAATTCGGCGGCCTGCATAAATTCATGAACTGGGACAGGCCCATCTTGACGGACTCCGGCGGGTTTCAGGTATTTTCCCTGACCTCCTTAAGAAAGATCCGGGAGGAGGGGGTCTGGTTCAGCTCCCATATCGATGGTCACAAGATCTTCATGGGTCCAGAGGAGAGCATGCAGATCCAGTCCAATCTGGGCTCCACCATCGCCATGGCCTTTGACGAATGCCCGCCGGCCCTGGCGGACAGAAGCTACATCGAGCAGTCGGTGGCCAGGACCACCCGGTGGCTCAGGCGGTGCAAGGCGGAGATGGAACGGCTCAACAGCCTGCCCGATACCATCAACCGGGAGCAGCTGCTTTTTGGCATCAACCAGGGCGGTATCCTGGAGGACGTGCGCTGCGCCCAGGCGGATGAGATCTCTGCCCTGGACCTGGACGGCTATGCCGTGGGAGGCCTGGCAGTAGGGGAAAGCCATGAGGAGATGTACCGGGTGCTGGATGCGGTGGTGCCCCACCTGCCCCGGCACAAGCCCACCTATCTGATGGGAGTGGGTACGCCTCTCAATATCATCGAGGCGGTGGCCAGAGGCGTGGACTTCTTCGACTGCGTGTATCCCAGCCGCAACGGCCGCCACGGACACGTTTACACCAGGCATGGAAAGCTGAATATGCTGAACAAGCAGTATGAGCTGGATCATCGCCCCATCGAGGAGGGCTGCGGCTGCCCGGCCTGCAGGCATTACTCCAGGGCCTATATCCGGCATCTGCTGAAGGCGGGGGAAATGCTGGGCTTGCGGCTTTGCACCTTGCATAATTTGTACTTTTATAATAAAATGATGGAGGACATCAGGGCGGCGATCCGAGAGGGCCGCTTTGAGGAATACCGCAGAGAGATGACGGCTTCCATGACCGGCGGGGCTGTGTGATCCCGCGGGAAGCTGAAAAATAAGAAAACAGGGAGGACGCGTTGAATGGAAGGCGCAGGAGGAATCGTAACAATTATCATCTATTTCGTATTTATTTTCGGAATTTTCTACTTTATCGGCATCAGGCCCCAGAAAAAGGAGCAGAAAAAACAGCAGGCTATGCTGGCTTCCATGGCCATCGGTGATTATGTAAGGACCACCAGCGGATTTTACGGACAGATCATCGACATTACCGACGACATGGTCATCGTGGAGTTCGGCAACAAGAACTGCCGCATCCCCATGGTAAAGGGCGCTATCGCTGAGATCGAAAAGCAGACTGCCGCTCCGGCAGAGCCCCAGACCAAGATCAACGGCAAATAAAAATGATAAAAGGCTGCCTTCGGGCAGCTTTTTTGATGCAAAGAGAGGGGTTGTGCAGTGGGTGGGAGGCGAGGTGAGGCCTGACAGGAGCATATAGACAGAGAGGGGCCTATCGGCGGGGCAGAAAAAAGAAAGGCCTCCCTCTATGGAAGCCTTTCCTCGAACTTGTTTGTAGGATTTAAAGGATGAAAGTGATATTTCTGTGTCATTTATTATGGCTATAGTATAGCATAGGTTATGAGAAAGTGTTTGAAGTGATTTTAAATAAATTCGAAAGAAATTATTAAGAAGACTTACGGAAGGAAAAGGACAGCGGAAAGACCTTGCAGGGACCTGCGGGATGGCCTATAATGTCGGTAACGCCCGGACGGCAGCCCGGCGAAAGACACTACCGAGAGGTAACGGAGAGAAAGAAGAGGAAGCATCATGAAAAAAAATATTGCAGTGATTTTTGGCGGCCAGTCCACGGAACACGAGGTGTCCTGCAAGTCCGCCTGCACCGTCATCAGCCTGATCGACAGATCCCTTTGGAATATCATTCCCATCGGCATCACCAAGGACGGCAGATGGCTGAACACGGAAAAGCTGGAAGCCATCAAGGACGGCAGCTGGGTCGATTCAGAGATCAGCGCGGAGATCAGCCCCGACGCGGGAAAGCAGTGCGTCATCATCACGGAACCGGATGGAGAGGTGACTGACGTGCATCTGGATGTGGTATGGCCTGTGCTCCACGGAAAACTGGGAGAGGATGGGACCATCCAGGGACTTTTGGAGATGGCCAGGATCCCCTATGTGGGCTGCGGCGTGCTGGCCTCTGCGGTTTCCATGGATAAGTTCTTTACCAAGATCATCGTGGACCGGCTGGGCATCCGTCAGGCAAAGTTCGTAGGGATTCACGACTATGAGCTGCAGGACATGGGGCAGGTGATCGCAGAGGTGGAACGGGAGCTTTCTTATCCCGTATTCATCAAGCCCTCCAACGCAGGTTCCTCCTGCGGCGTTTCCAAAGCGGTGAACGCGGCGCAGCTGGCCTCCGGCCTCCGGCTGGCAGCCTCCGTGGATTCCAAGATCCTGGTGGAGGAGTTTATCCGGGGCCACGAGGTGGAATGCGCAGTCTTTGGCAGCGGAAGCGAAACCAGAGCCTCCGGGGTGGGGGAGATCCTGGCGGCTGCGGAGTTCTACGATTACGATGCGAAATACAACAATCCGGACTCCCAGACCGTGGTGGACCCGGAGCTTCCGGAGGGAGCAGCGGAAAAGATACGGGAGGACGCCTGCCGGATCTTCAACGCGGTGGACGGCTATGGCCTTTCCAGAGTGGACTTTTTCGTAACGGACAGCGGGGAGGTCATCTTCAACGAGATCAATACCATGCCGGGCTTTACCTCCATCAGCATGTATCCCATGCTCTGGGAGGCTGCCGGAGTTCCCAAAAAAGAACTGGTGCAGAAGCTCATCGAAAACGGCATGAAGCGGTACCAGTAAACTGAAACAGAAAAACAGCGCCTGCTTTCGGCAGACGCTGTTATTTTTTGAACCGGCTTACTTCAGAGCCTTGGCGTTTTTCCGGGCTTCCTTCTCGGCAGCTTTCGCTTCCTTTTCCTTGGCCTTTTTCCATCTCCTTTTCGGTGAAAACGGCGCCCTTTACGATCTCCGTGATGTAGATGCCGCTGACCTTCACCTTGCACTCCGCCTTGACCGGCAGCTGCTTGAAGACCTTTCCGTCGGCGATCAGGGTCATGATCTTCGGACCTACCTTTGCCTTGACCACCGGGAACTTGTTCCAGCGAAGGTACTTCGGGGTCTGTTCAAAGACCGCCTTCGGCAGGTTGGTTTCCGTAAGCTTCATCTTCTTTTTGTCGATGATCAGCATGGAAACCGTCTGGGACGAGGCCTCGATCATCTTCTGGGACTGTACCTGTTTTCCCTCCAGCTTCCGTCCTGCAAAATACAGAACGGCTAGCAGAACCAGGAGCACTACCAGGATCACCGCAAGCACATTGAACAGGGTATGCCAGCTGAATGCCAGCGGGATATTCATGTAAGCATGCATGTTTTCAATACCTCCAGCGCATAATTGTCCATAGTATATCATTTTCGGAGAAAAAAAGCAATAAATTTATTCTTGACACCTTGAAACCGGTGTGCTAGTCTATAAGGTACATTATTATGGCATCGTGGGCTTAACTGCCCTTTTGCTGGAGTAAAATACAAAATACAGAGGTGGAGAATATCAATGGATAAGAGCAGAATGCATTCCGTAAAAGCCGGAAAGGGCTTGAGGATGAGCTTTTCAGAAGCGAAGCAGGTTCTGGAAATGCCGAACTTAATTGAGATTCAGAAGAACTCTTACAATTGGTTCCTGACTGACGGACTGAAAGAAGTGTTTGATGATATCTCGCCGATCGCGGACTTTGCAGGCCATCTGAGCCTCGAGTTCGTGGATTTTAATCTCTGTCGCAATGAAGTAAAGTACAGCATCGAGGAATGCAAGGAACGTGATGCGACTTATGCTGCTCCGCTCAAGGTAAAGGTCAGACTTATCAATAAGGATAAGGATGAGATCAACGAGCACGAGATATTCATGGGCGATCTTCCTCTGATGACCGATACGGGATCCTTCGTCATCAACGGCGCAGAGCGTGTCATCGTTTCTCAGCTGGTCCGCAGCCCGGGCATTTATTATGAAATCGGCCACGACAAGATCGGTAAGGAGCTTTACTCCTGCACCGTGATTCCCAACCGCGGCGCATGGCTGGAGTACGAGACGGATTCCAACAACGTGTTCTGGGTCCGGGTGGACAGGACCAGAAAGGTGCCGGTAACGGTGCTGATCCGTGCCCTGGGCATCGGAACCAACAAGGAGATCACGGACCTTTTCGGCGAGGAACCGAAGCTTCTTGACACCTTCGCCAAGGATACCTCCGACAATTACCAGGACGGCCTGTTGGAGCTCTACAAGAAGATCCGTCCCGGCGAGCCCCTGTCGGTAGATTCTGCCCAGAGCCTTCTGAACAGCATGTTCTTCGACCCCAGAAGATACGATCTGGCAAAGGTTGGTCGTTATAAGTTCAACAAAAAGCTGGCCTTCCGCAGCCGCCTGGATGGAAAGATCCTGGCGGAGGACGTGGTGGACGGCAGCACCGGCGAGATCCTGGCAAAGGCCGGGGAGACCCTGACCAAGGAAAGCTGCGACCGCATCCAGAATGCAGGCATCCCCTATGTGTTCGTAAAGAGCACCAAGGCGGACGGCGAGAACGGAGAGGGCAGAAAGGTCAAGATCCTTTCCAATATGATGGTGGATCTGTCCTGCTATGTGAACTTCGATCCCAAGGAAGCCGGCGTACACGAGCTGGTGTACTATCCGGCCCTGATGTCCGTGCTGGAGGAAGTGGGAACCGGTGATGAGGAAGCCCTTAAGGCAGCCATCCGGAAGAACATCCACGAGCTGGTGCCGAAGCACATTACCAAGGAGGACATCCTTACCTCCATCAACTACAACATGCACCTGGAGGAGGGAATCGGAAACAGCGACGATATCGACCATCTGGGCAACCGCCGTATCCGTGCGGTGGGCGAGCTGCTTCAGAACCAGTACCGCATCGGCCTTTCCCGTATGGAAAGAGTGGTACGGGAGCGTATGAGCACCCAGGATATCGACGAGATCACTCCCCAGTCCCTGATCAATATCAAGCCTGTGACGGCGGCAGTCAAGGAATTTTTCGGTTCCTCCCAGCTGTCACAGTTCATGGACCAGAACAACCCGCTGTCCGAGCTGACCCATAAGCGCCGTCTTTCGGCCCTTGGCCCCGGCGGACTTTCCAGAGACCGGGCAGGTTTCGAGGTCCGGGACGTACATTATACCCATTACGGCCGCATGTGTCCCATCGAGACCCCCGAGGGTCCCAACATCGGCCTGATCAACTCCCTGGCTTCCTATGCCCGTATCAACGAGTACGGCTTTATCGAAGCGCCTTACAGGGTGGTGGACAAAAAGACGGATCCGGAAAACCCTGTGGTAACGGATCAGATCATTTATATCACGGCGGATGAGGAGGACAACTTCAAGGTTGCCCAGGCAAACGAGCCTCTGGACGAGGAAGGACACTTCATGAACCGCCATGTATCCGGACGTTTCCGGGAGGAGACCACCAGCTTCGACAAGAAGGACATCGATCTGATGGACGTTTCCCCGAAGATGCTTCTGTCGGTGGCGACCTCCATGATCCCCTTCCTGGAGAACGACGACCCTACCCGTGCCCTGATGGGTTCCAACATGCAGCGTCAGGCGGTACCGCTTCTCAAGACGGAAGCCGCAGTAGTAGGTACCGGTATCGACGACAAGGTGGCGGTGGACTCCGGCGTCTGCGTCATCGCAAAAAATGACGGCGTAGTGACCTCTGTTTCCTCCAACCGCATCGTTGTAAAGACCGACAGCGGCGAGGAGGACATTTACCGCCTTACCAAGTTCCTGCGGTCCAACCAGTCCAACTGCTACAACCAGAGACCCATCGTGTTCTCAGGAGACAGGGTGCAGAAGGGCGAGGTGATCGCCGACGGTCCCTCCACCTCCAACGGAGAGATCGCTCTGGGCAAGAACCCCCTCATCGGTTTCATGACCTGGGAGGGCTACAACTACGAGGACGCTGTCCTGCTGTCTGAAAGACTCGTGCAGGACGATGTATATACATCCATCCATATGGAAGAATATGAGTGCGAGGCCAGGGACACCAAGCTGGGACCGGAGGAGATCACAAGAGACGTTCCGGGCGTAGGCGAGGAGGCCCTGAAGGACCTGGACGACCGGGGTATCATCCGGATCGGCGCAGAGGTCAGAGCCGGAGACATCCTGGTGGGCAAGGTGACCCCCAAGGGAGAAACGGAGCTGACGCCGGAAGAGCGCCTGCTGCGGGCCATCTTCGGCGAAAAGGCCAGAGAGGTGCGGGACACCTCCCTGAAGGTGCCCCACGGCGCTTACGGCATCGTGGTGGACACCAAGGTATTTACCAGAGAAAATTCCGACGAGCTGTCTCCGGGCGTAAGCGAATCCGTTCGCATCTATATCGCCCAGAAGCGTAAGATCGGCGTCGGCGACAAGATGGCAGGCCGTCACGGAAACAAGGGTGTGGTTTCCAGGGTGCTTCCGGTGGAGGATATGCCCTATCTGCCCAACGGACGTCCGCTGGACATCGTGCTGAACCCCCTTGGCGTACCTTCCCGAATGAACATCGGACAGGTGCTGGAGCTGCATCTGAGCCTTGCGGCGAAGGCCCTTGGCTTTAACGTTTCCACGCCGATCTTCGAAGGCGCAAACGAGCATGACATCCAGGACTGCCTGGAAATGGCCAACGATTATGTCAACGGAACCTGGGAGGACTTCCAGGAGAAATACAAGGACGTGCTGAAGCCTGACGTGATGGAATATCTCGGCAGCCATCTGGAGCACAGAGCCCTCTGGAAGGGCGTGCCCATCAGCCGCGACGGAAAGGTCCGCCTGAGAGACGGACGCACCGGCGAGTTCTTCGATTCTCCGGTAGCCGTGGGACACATGCACTATCTGAAGCTGCATCACCTGGTAGACGATAAGATCCATGCCCGTTCCACCGGCCCCTACTCTCTGGTGACCCAGCAGCCGCTGGGCGGCAAGGCCCAGTTCGGCGGACAGCGTTTCGGAGAGATGGAGGTATGGGCTCTGGAGGCTTATGGCGCATCCTATACCCTGCAGGAGATCCTGACCATGAAGTCCGACGATGTCATCGGCCGTGTCAAGACCTACGAGGCCATCATCAAGGGCGAGAACATTCCCAAGCCGGGCGTTCCGGAGTCCTTCAAGGTACTCCTGAAGGAGCTGCAGTCCCTGGCCCTGGATGTAAGAGTCCTGAAGGATGACGGCACCGAGGTAGAGCTCAAGGAAAACCTTGACGATACGGACATGAACCTTCACAGACTGCTGGAGGGCGACCGCAGATACCGCGACAACGACAGGGAGCGCTTTGGAAGCTACGGCTATACGAAGCAGGAGTTTAACGAAGCAGGCGACCTTGAGAACATAGAGGAAGATGTATCGGAGGAGGACGAAGAGGGCGGACTCTTTGAGGAGACGTCCGTATACGAGGCTGAGGACGGATCCGACGCTTTTGATGCCGATACAGAGGAATAAGGGAGGAATAAAGGAACTATGCCACAAATGCAGCAGAATACCTATGAACCTATGACATTTGATGCAATCAAAATAGGCCTTGCATCTCCTGAAAGAATACTGGAATGGTCCCACGGCGAGGTGAAGAAGCCGGAGACCATCAACTACAGGACCCTGAAGCCGGAAAAGGACGGCCTGTTCTGCGAGCGCATCTTCGGCCCCACCAAGGACTGGGAGTGCCACTGCGGAAAGTATAAGAAGATCCGTTTCAAGGGCGTGGTCTGCGACCGCTGCGGCGTGGAGGTGACTAAGTCCTCCGTCAGACGCGAGCGCCTGGGACATATCAGCCTGGCGGCGCCGGTTTCCCACATCTGGTATTTCAAGGGCATCCCGTCCCGCATGGGACTGATCCTGGACATTTCTCCCAGAGTGCTGGAGAAGGTCCTCTATTTCGCTTCCTATATCGTGCTGGATCCCGGAAACACCGCCCTTTCCTATAAGCAGGTGCTTTCCGAGAAGGAATACCGGGACGAGGTGGAGAAATACGGAGCAGACGCTTTCCGCGTAGGCATGGGCGCCGAGGCGGTGCAGGAACTGCTTCGGGCCATCGACCTGGACAAGGAAGCAGAGGAGCTGACCGCGGAGCTGAAGGATTCCAGCGGACAGAAGCGGGCGCGCATCGTAAAGCGTCTGGAAGTGGTAGAAGCCTTCCGCCAGTCCGGCAACAAGCCGGAGTGGATGATCCTGACGGTGATCCCGGTGATCCCGCCGGATATCCGTCCCATGGTCCAGCTGGACGGCGGCCGTTTTGCCACCTCCGACCTGAACGACCTTTACAGAAGAATCATCAACCGTAACAACCGTCTGGAGCGCCTTCTGGAGCTGGGCGCTCCGGAGATCATCATCCGGAACGAAAAGCGCATGCTGCAGGAGGCTGTGGACGCCCTGATCGACAACGGCCGCAGAGGCCGCCCGGTAACGGGTCCCGGAAACCGTGCCCTCAAGTCCCTTTCCGATATGCTGAAGGGCAAGCAGGGACGTTTCCGCCAGAACCTGCTGGGAAAGCGTGTTGACTATTCCGGCCGTTCCGTTATCGTGGTGGGACCGGAGCTGAAGATCTATCAGTGCGGCCTGCCCAAGGAAATGGCCATCGAGCTGTTCAAGCCCTTCGTCATGAAGGAGCTGGTACAGAACGGCACCGCTCACAACATCAAGGCAGCCAAGAAGATGGTGGAGCGTCTGGAGCCCGGGGTATGGGATGTGCTGGAGGACGTGATCAAGGAGCATCCCGTGATGCTGAACCGCGCCCCCACGCTGCACAGACTGGGCATTCAGGCCTTCGAGCCGATCCTGGTAGAGGGTAAGGCCATCAAGCTGCATCCTCTGGTATGTACCGCCTTCAACGCCGACTTCGACGGAGACCAGATGGCAGTCCATCTGCCCCTTTCCGTAGAGGCCCAGGCGGAGTGCCGCTTCATGCTGCTCTCCCCCAACAACCTGCTGAAGCCCTCCGACGGAGGCGTGGTGGCAGTGCCTTCACAGGATATGGTCCTGGGTATCTACTATCTGACCCAGGAGCGGCCTGGCGCAAAGGGAGAGGGCTCCATTTTCAAGAGCGTCAACGAAGCGATCCTTGCCTATGAGAATCAGGAGGTTACCCTGCATTCCAAGGTAAAGACCAGAGTTCACAAGAAGCTGGAGGACGGCACGGAGCTTACCGGCATCGTGGAGACCACGGTAGGCCGTCTGATCTTCAACGAGATCATCCCCCAGGATCTGGGCTTTGTGGACCGCACGAAGCCGGAGAACGCCCTGCTTCCGGAGATCGATTTCCTGGTGAAAAAGGGCGAGCTGAAGAAGATCCTCGAAAAGGTCATGCACATCCACGGCGCTACCCAGACGGCAGTGACCCTGGACAACATCAAGGCCATCGGTTACAAGTATTCCACCAGAGCCTCCATGACCGTATCCATTTCGGACATGGTGGTGCCGGAGAACAAGCAGCACCTGCTGGAGGAAGCCCAGAAGACCGTAGACCGCATCGCCAGAGACAAGGCAAGAGGTCTTATTACCGAGGAAGAGCGTTACAAGGAAGTCATCGATACCTGGAAGGCGACGGACGACGAGCTGACCAGAGAGCTGCTGGCAGGCCTTGGAGCCTACAACAACCTGAAGATGATGGCGGATTCCGGAGCCCGTGGTTCCGACAAGCAGATCAAGCAGCTTGCGGGTATGCGCGGACTCATGGCGGATACCACCGGACACACCATCGAGCTTCCCATCAAGTCCAACTTCCGTGAGGGTCTGGATATCCTGGAGTACTTCATTTCCGCCCACGGAGCCAGAAAGGGACTTTCTGATACGGCGCTGCGTACCGCAGACTCCGGTTACCTCACCAGAAGACTGGTAGATGTTTCCCAGGATATGATCATCCGGGAGACCGACTGCTGCGAAGGAAAGGACGAGATCCCCTACATGGAGATCAAGGCCTTCAAGGATGGCCACGAGACCATCGAGGAGCTGCAGGAGCGTCTGACCGGCAGATATATTGCCGAGACCATCATCGATCCCGACACCAAGGAGATCATCATCAAGGCTAACCACATGTGCGACTCCCAGAAGGCAGCCAAGGTGGTGGCAGCCCTGGAGAAGATGGGCAGGGACAGCGTCCGCATCAGGACGGTCCTGACCTGCAAATCCAAGGTGGGCGTCTGCGCGAAGTGCTATGGCGCCAACATGGCGACCGCAATGCCGGTACAGGTAGGCGAGTCCGTAGGTATCATCGCGGCACAATCCATCGGTGAGCCGGGTACCCAGCTGACCATGCGTAACTTCCACACCGGCGGCGTTGCGACGAACCAGGATATCACCCAGGGTCTTCCCCGTGTCGAGGAGCTGTTCGAGGCCCGGAAGCCCAAGGGACTTGCCATCATCAGCGAGATCCCGGGACGGGTCACCTTCAAGGATACCAAGAAGAAGCGGGAGATCATCATCAACGACGAGGAGACCGGCGCATCCAAGACCTACCTGATCCCCTACGGATCCCGTATCAAGGTCCAGGACGGCGACGTGATCGAAGCCGGCGACGAGATCACCGAAGGCTCCGTGAACCCCCACGACCTGCTGCGCATCAAGGGCGTTACCGCAGTGCAGAACTACATGCTGCGGGAGGTACAGAGGGTTTACCGCCTGCAGGGTGTTGAGATCAACGACAAGCACGTGGAAATGATCGTTCGCCAGATGCTGAAGAAGATCCGGGTAGAGGAAGCGGGAGATTCCAACTTCCTGCCGGGAACCTCCGTGGATGTTCTGGAGTTCAACGAGGTGAACGAGCAGCTTATGGCCGAGGACAAGCAGCCTGCAGAAGGCAAGGCTGTGATGCTGGGTATCACCAAGGCATCCCTGGCAACGGATTCCTTCATGTCCGCAGCCTCCTTCCAGGAGACCACCAAGGTCCTTACGGAAGCAGCCATCAACGGCAAGGTAGACCACCTGAACGGCCTGAAGGAGAACGTCATCATCGGTAAGCTGATCCCTGCCGGAACCGGTCTCAAGACCTACAACGAGATCCGCCTGAGCACCGACGAAGAGGCAGAGCAGGCGCAGCTGCGCAGGAGCATGATCGGCCTTTCCGAAGGAGAGGAAGCGCCTGAGGAGGGCGCGAAGCTTCCTGGGGAAGAGGCGCCGGAAACAGAGACTTTCCCGGAGCAGGAGATGATCCTGGAACAGCCGGAGGCAGCAGAGACGGCAGAGGAGGCTTTTGCCCCGGAACTGCCTGAGCAGCCGGAAGAAACCGAATAAATTCCCTGGGAACGCTGTATATTTATGGAAGCAGAAGGGTTTCTGCAAAGATATGCTTGACAAAAAACAGGGAAAAGCATAAAATACAATGGCGCGTGTCTTCGGACATGCGCCATTCGTAAATTACCAAAAGAACCAATCAATATCAGAGGAGGTGAACAGAATGCCAACATTTAACCAGTTGGTAAGAAAGGGTAGACAGACTTCTGTCAAGAAGTCCACAGCACCGGCACTCCAGAAGGGATTCAACTCTCTTAAGAAGAGACCGACCAATGAATCCTCACCCCAGAAGAGAGGTGTGTGCACAGCTGTAAAGACAGCGACGCCGAAGAAGCCGAATTCCGCGCTTCGTAAGATCGCCAGAGTACGTCTTTCAAACGGAATCGAAGTAACCAGCTACATTCCGGGAGAGGGCCACAACCTTCAGGAGCACAGCGTTGTTCTGATCCGCGGCGGACGTGTTAAGGATCTTCCCGGTACCCGTTACCACATCATCAGAGGAACCCTTGATACCGCCGGCGTAGCGAACCGCAAGCAGGCTCGTTCCAAGTACGGCGCAAAGAAGCCGAAGGAAAAGAAGTAATTCCGTCCGGCAGGAGCACTGACCGGAAAAAGAAGTATTCACATTCGGATTTGTGATATTGATTTGGTTTTGACATATCAGTCTCAAATCTGAGAGTACCTGTGATCTAATGTAAAATAATTAAGGAGGGAAGTATTGTGCCACGTAAAGGACATACTCAAAAGAGAGACGTACTGGCTGACCCGATTTACGGTAACAAGGTAGTTACCAAGCTCATCAATCAGATCATGCTTGATGGAAAGCGCGGCGTTGCCCAGAAGATTGTTTACGGTGCATTCGAAGAGGTTGCCGAAAAGACCGGCAAGGATGCACTTGAGGTCTTTGAGGAAGCCATGAACAACATCATGCCCGTCCTCGAAGTAAAGGCAAAGCGTGTCGGCGGAGCTACCTATCAGGTGCCCATCGAGGTTAAGCCGGAAAGAAGACAGGCTTTAGGCCTTCGCTGGATCACCACCTTCTCCCGCAAGAGAGGCGAGAAGACCCAGAAGGAAAGACTTGCCAACGAGATCATGGATGCAGCCAACAACACCGGCGCTTCCGTAAAGAAGAAGGAAGAAATGCACAAGATGGCAGAGGCGAACAAGGCGTTTGCTCACTACCGTTTCTAACAGGCCTCAAAGGAGGATAAAATGGGAAGAGAGTATCCATTAGAGAGAACCCGTAACATCGGTATCATGGCGCACATCGACGCCGGCAAGACGACGTTGACCGAGCGTATCCTGTACTATACGGGTGTAAACTACAAAATCGGTGACACCCATGAGGGTACTGCGACCATGGACTGGATGGAACAGGAGCAGGAGAGAGGTATCACCATTACCTCTGCAGCGACCACCTGCCACTGGACAAGACATAAATTCTCCCAGCCGGATCCGACGCAGCTGGAGCACCGTATCAACATCATCGACACTCCGGGCCACGTTGACTTCACGGTAGAGGTTGAGCGTTCCCTGCGCGTGCTGGACGGCGCAGTGGGCGTGTTCTGTGCAAAGGGCGGCGTTGAGCCCCAGTCCGAGAACGTATGGAGACAGGCTGACACCTATAACGTTCCCCGTATGGCATTCATCAACAAGATGGATATCCTGGGCGCGAACTTCTACGGTGCAGTGGATCAGATCCGTACCCGTCTTGGCAAGAACGCCATCATCACCCAGCTGCCCATCGGCAAGGAGGACAGCTTCAAGGGTATCATCGATCTGTTCGAGATGAAGGCTTACATCTACAACGATGACAAGGGCGACGACATCACCGTCACCGATGATCTCGGAGAGATGAAGGAAGACGCTGAGCTCTATCATACCGAGCTTGTAGAGAAGATCTGCGAGCTGGATGACGATCTCATGATGATGTACCTGGACGGCGAGGAGCCGGACATCGAGTCCCTGAAGAAGGCTCTGAGAAAGGGCTGCTGCGAGTGCACCGCCATTCCGGTATGCTGTGGCTCCGCTTACAGAAACAAGGGCGTACAGAAGCTTCTTGACGCCATCATCGACTTCATGCCTTCACCCATCGACATTCCGCCCATCGAGGGCGTGGATGAGGACGGAAACCCGGTAGTTCGTCATTCTTCTGACGAGGAGCCCTTCTCCGCTCTGGCATTCAAGATCATGACAGACCCCTTCGTAGGTAAGCTGGCATATTTCAGAGTATACTCCGGAACCGTAAACTCCGGTTCCTATGTACTGAACGCAACCAAGAACAAGAAGGAAAGAGTCGGACGTATCCTGCAGATGCACGCTAACAAGCGTCACGAGCTGGATAAGTGCTACTCCGGAGATATCGCTGCAGCGGTAGGCTTCAAGTTTACCGGTACCGGCGATACCATCTGCGACGAGCAGCATCCGGTTATCCTGGAGTCCATGGAGTTCCCGGAGCCGGTTATCGACGTTGCCATCGAGCCCAAGACCAAGGCTTCTCAGGGCAAGATGGGCGAGGCCCTTGCAAAGCTTGCAGAAGAGGATCCCACCTTCCGGGCAAAGACCGATCCGGAAACCGGCCAGACCATCATTTCCGGAATGGGCGAGCTGCATCTGGAGATCATTGTAGACAGACTGCTGCGTGAGTTCAACGTAGAGGCAAATGTAGGCGCTCCGCAGGTTGCTTATAAGGAGACCATTACCAAGCCGGTGGATGTAGAGTCCAAGTACATCAAGCAGTCAGGCGGTAAGGGACAGTACGGACATTGTAAGGTGAAGTTCGAGCCCATGGACGCAAACGGCGAGGAGACCTACAAGTTCGAGTCCACCGTCGTGGGCGGCGCGATCCCGAAGGAGTACATCCCGGCCATCGACGAAGGTATCCAGGAGGCTATGAAGTCCGGAACCCTGGGCGGCTTCCCGGTACTGGGCATCCATGCGAACTGCTACGACGGTTCTTACCACGAAGTCGACTCCTCAGAAATGGCATTCCATATCTCCGGATCCCTCGCTCTGAAGGACGCTATGCAGAAGGGCGCTCCGGTGCTTCTGGAGCCCATCATGAAGGTTGAGGTCACCATGCCGGAGGAATACATGGGCGACGTTATCGGCGACATCAACTCCCGCCGCGGACGTATCGAGGGAATGGACGACCTTGGCGGCGGAAAGATCGTAAGATCCTATGTGCCGCTGGCAGAGATGTTCGGTTACTCCACCGACCTCCGTTCCAAGACCCAGGGCCGCGGTAACTATTCCATGTTCTTCGATCACTATGAGCAGGTTCCGAAGAACGTGCAGGAAAAGGTTCTCAACGAGAAGAAGGGCAAGTAATCCGGCCCCGATATAAAAAGCTTGAAAATTAGGTGCTAATCGCATATAATGGGATAAGCTGAAAAAACCATAACCAATTCAATCTTTTAAGGATTTGATTCAAGGAGGAAAGCTGAAATGGCAAAGGAACATTTTAACAGAACAAAACCGCATTGTAACATTGGTACCATCGGCCACGTAGACCATGGTAAAACAACCCTTACGGCTGCTATTACCAAGACCCTGCATGACAGACTTGGCACTGGTGAGGCAGTTGCATTCGAGAATATCGATAAGGCTCCGGAGGAGAGAGAGAGAGGTATCACCATCTCTACCGCTCACGTTGAGTACGAGACCAACAAGCGTCACTACGCTCACGTTGACTGCCCGGGCCACGCTGACTACGTTAAGAACATGATCACCGGCGCTGCACAGATGGATGG
>CALWLA010000027.1 GCA_944381405.1 uncultured Lachnospiraceae bacterium
CGGGAGCCAGGGAGATTGCAGGGGTCCAGGGCAGGTATTTCATTCCCCTGATGTTCCTTTTTTACCTCTTTTTTGCCCTGCGGAGGCCTGGAAAGGAAAAGCCCTCCCCGGAACAGGAAGGGGCGGAAACAAAAGGGGGGAATCTTGCAAGGCCCCGGCTTCTATGGTATCATCTATGGGTAAGCATACCGGCCGCAGCATTGGCCGCGACCCTTTGGGTAACAGTGGTGTCGCGGTTCCTGTTGTAAGAGGCCGGAAGAAAAAAAGAACAGGAAAAGAGGCTTGAAAATGGGAAAGATCAAGGTGACGCCCTGCGAGGTGTCCGGACAGAAGATAGAAGGACTTTATGTGATCGAACCGACGGTATTTGAGGATGCCAGAGGTTATTTTATGGAGACCTACAACCAGAACGATTTCAGGGAGGCGGGGCTCGACATGGTATTTGTTCAGGACAACCAGTCCTGCTCCCAGAAGGGGGTCCTGCGGGGCCTGCATTATCAGAAGGAGCATCCCCAGGGCAAGCTGGTGCGGGCGATCCGGGGCTGCGTCTTTGACGTGGCGGTGGATCTGCGCACCCACAGCGCCACCTACGGCAAGTGGTACGGCGTGATGCTCAGCGAGGAAAACAAAAAGCAATTCTATATCCCCGAGGGCTTTGCCCACGGCTTTCTGGTGCTGTCGGATGTGGCGGAGTTCGCCTATAAGTGCACGGATTTCTATCATCCGGGGGACGAGGGAGGACTCATCTACAACGATCCGGAGATCGGTGTGGAATGGCCGATCCCCGAGGGTATGGAGCTGATCATGTCGGAAAAGGATCAGAAGTGGGGCGGACTTTCCGAGACCTTCCGCTTTGACAGATAGGACGCGGCCTCATGCATATACTGACCAATCTGGCGAAACAGATATTCGAAAAAAAGAAGATGATCCTGTCCCTGGCGAAGGCAGACTTCCGCAAGCGCTTCGTAGGGTCTTATTTCGGAATCGTGTGGATGTTCGTCCAGCCCATCGTAACGGTGCTGATCTATTTCTGCATCTTCCAGCTGGGCTTTAAATCCACGCCGCCGGTTCCGGACACCCCCTATGTGCTGTGGCTGGTGCCCGCCATCATCCCCTGGTTTTTCTTTCAGGACGCCCTGACAGGCATTACCAACAATCTGCAGGAATATCATTATCTTGTGAAAAAGGTGGTATTTCCGGTGGAGCTTCTGCCCATCATCAAGGCGATCTCCGCCCTGTTTGTGCATGCCTGCTTTCTGGTGATCATGTTTGTCATGTTCCTGATCACAGGCTATGAACCCAAGGTCACCTGGATACAGGTGCTGTATTACAGCTTTGCCGCCATGGTGCTGGCTCTGGGCATCGGGTACATTACCTCCTCGGTCAACGTGTTTTTCAAGGACATGGCCCAGATCGTCAGCATCGCCCTGCAGTTCGGCATGTGGCTGGCTCCCATCATGTACTGGGAGGGGATGTTTCAGGAGCGGTTCCCTCAATACGCGGATCAGATCGGACTGATCTTCAAGATCAATCCCTTTTATTATATCGTGGCCGGCTACCGGGACAGCATGCTGACCGGAAACTGGTTTTTTGAGCGCCCCATGAACACGATCTATTTCTGGGCCGTGGCCCTGTTTCTGTTCTACCTGGGGCTGAAGCTCTTTACAAAACTGCGTCCCCATTTTTCGGATGTGCTTTAATATAAGAAGAAAGAGATATAGCAGACAGAAACATGATTAGATTTTTGCTGGTAGCGATATGTGTGGTGGGATTTCTCATTCTGAGCATCCCGGTTTTGATTTTTGAGTGGCTGTTGGGAAAGAAGAATCCAGAAGCGAAGGACCGGCACTGCCGGATCATCGTCCAGACGGTGTTTCGGGTCATCCTCTTCATTTCCGGCACGAGGCTCGTGGTGGAAGGGGCGGAAAACATTCCGGAGGAGGAGCCGGTGCTCTTTGTGGGCAACCACAGATCCTATTTTGACATCGTCACCACCTATACGGTGATGAAGCGGAAAACAGGCTATATCGCCAAAAAGGAAATGCTCCGGTATCCCCTTTTGAATCTTTGGATGCTGAACATCGGCTGCCTGTTCCTGGACAGAAAAGATCTGAAGGCGGGGCTTAAGACCATCCTGGAGGCCATCGGAGAGATCAAAAAGGGCAATTCCCTGGTGATCTATCCGGAGGGCACCCGGAACCGGAACGAGGACGGATTTTCCCTATTGGAATATAAAGAGGGCAGCATGAAGATCGCGGAAAAGGCAAAGTGCCTGATCCTTCCAATGGCAGAGCTGGGCTCTGCATCGGTCTTTGAAAAGCATATTCCCTTTATCCGGCCGGCAACGGTGGTGATCCGCTTTGGAAAGCCCTGCCGGATCGCGGAGCTTCCGGAGGAATACCGGAAAAGGTCCGCCCTCTATATGAGAGGCGAGATCGAAAGGATGCTGCGGGAGATGCAGGCCGCGCATCCGGAAGTGGAAATGTAAGAAACAGCTCCCCGGCGGGGAGCGTTGGCGTGCCGGAAAACGGCAGAAAGGAGCGGCAGGATGGCTTACGAAGTGTTTGGAGCGATTAGAATCGGCAGCATCGAACAGGAGCTGTGTATTTACGAGATCGGGCCCCAGAAGGGCATCCGACTGATCGACCGGGTGACGGCGATGCTTCCCCTGGGAAGGGACACGATCCGGAAGGGACATCTTTCCTACGAATATATCGAAGCGCTGTGCAAGACCCTGAAGGAATTCCAGACCATCATGAAAGGCTATAAGGTGACTGCCAGCAAGGCTTATGCCACCATGGCCCTGCGGGAGGCCTCCAACGCCCCCATCGTTCTGGATCAGATCAAGGTAAGGACCGGACTTGTGGTACAGATCATCTCCAACTCGGAGCAGCGCTATATCAACTACAAGGCCTTGGCAATCCAGGACCGTTCCTTTGAGGAGACCATCAATACCGGGACCATTATCGTGGATTCCGGTTATGCCTCCGTTCAGTTTTCCCTGTTTGATAAGGGGTCCCTGGTTTCCACGGAAAATATCCCCCTGGGAGCGGTGCGGCTTTTGAACAGCCTGCGGGATATGCGCTTTACGGATGAGCAGATGAAGGAACATATCCGGGAGATCGCGGATGTGGAGCTGGGAAATTACCGCAAGCTGTACCTGAAGAACCGGGAGGTGGAAAATCTGGTGGGGATCGGGGAAAATATCCCCTTGGTGATCGCCGAGGCAGGCGGTCCGAAGCTCACCGGACAGGCCATGCCTGCAGAGGAAGTGCTGGAGGCTTTCCGGAAATTCCGGAAGACGGACATGCACACCCTGGAGGAAACCGTATCCGGCGGCCGGGAGTACATCCGTCTGATGCTGGTGACGGTGCTGGTATTCGAGCGGCTCATCGAGCGGCTGGGGTGCAGGCAGGTTTATTTTCCGGGGACCCGGTTCTGCGACGGCATTGCGGCGGAATATGCGGAAAAACAGAAGCTGGTGCGGCTGAAGCATGACTTTGAAAACGATATCGTGGCGGAGGCCAGAAATATGGCCAAGCGCTACCGCTGCAATACGGAACATGCAGCCATGGTGGAAAAATATGTCCTGAGCCTTTTTGACGCGACGAAAAAGCTCAACGGCCTTACGAAGACCGACCGCATGCTGCTGCAGATCGCAGCGATCCTGCATACCTGCGGCAAATTCATCAGCATCAAGAACGGCACCGAGGCGAGCTATCACGTCATTATGGCCACGGAGCTCATCGGCATCTCCCATGCGGAACGAAAGCTGATTGCAGGGGCGGTGCGCTACCATAACACAGAATTCGACTATGAGGGGGCAGAGCAGAGCGGTGCGCCAGTGCGTATGGTAAAGCTGACGGCCCTTCTGCGGCTGGCCAATGCCCTGGACCGCAGCCACAGAGGCAGGCTGGAGGACATCCGGGTCAAGGTGGAGGAGAAGACCAACACCCTGGTGATCTCCACGGGATATGAAGGGGATCTGACCCTGGAACGGCTCTCCATCGAGGAACGGGGCGGATTTTTTGAGGAGATATTCGGATTAAAGCCTGTGCTCCGGCAGAAACGAAAGATCTAAAAGGAGAAGCAGGCAGCAGCATCAGGTCATAGGACACAAAGGAGTGGGAATATGGTAAATTTTAACGATCCGAAATACTATTATAACAGAGAGCTTTCCTGGCTGGATTTCAACGAACGGATCCTGGAGGAGGCCAGGGACCGCAGGAATCTGCTGTTTGAACGGCTGAAGTTTCTAAGCATCACCTCCTCCAATCTGGACGAGTTTTTCATGGTGCGGGTGGCTTCCATCAAGGATATGATCCACGCCGGCTATGAAAAACGGGATATCGCCGGCATGACGCCGGAGGAGCAGCTTGCGGCGATCCAGAAAAAGACCCACGAAATGGTGGATCAGCAGTATTCCACCTACCAGAGGATGCTGCTGCGGGATCTTCGGGAAAACGGCCTGGAGGTGGTCTCCTCCTATGAAGAGCTTTCCGAAAAGGAAGTGGATTTCCTGAACCGGTATTTTATGGAAAACGTCTATCCGGTGCTGACGCCCATGGCCTATGATTCCTCCAGACCTTTCCCCCTGGTGCTGAACAAGACCCTGAACATTGCGGCGCTGGTAAAACCAAAAAAGCTGGACAAGGCTCATGGAGAGGGACCGGAGTTCGCCATGGTACAGGTGCCCTCCGTCCTGCCCCGTATCATCGAGCTGCCGCCCCGGCAGAAAACCGGGGATCACCCGGAGCGGGCGGTGATCCTTCTGGAAACCGTTATAGAACAGAATCTTTACAGGCTCTTTTCCAATTATGAGGTGCTGTGCATGTCCCCCTTCCGCATCATGCGGAATGCGGATTTTACCTTGGACGAAGAGGAAGCCCAGGATCTTCTGGAGGAGATCAGCAAGCAGCTGAAGAAACGCCGCCGGGGAGAGGTGATCCGTCTGGAGATCGAGGACAAGGCGGACAAAAAGCTGATCAGGATCCTGAAGGAGGAGCTGGAGATCTCCAACGAGGACATCTATCATATCGGGGGTCCCCTGGATCTCACCTTCCTGATGAAGATGTACGGGCTTTCCGGCTTTGAAGAGCTGAAGGATCCGAAATACACGCCTCAGCCGGTGCCGGAGCTGATGAACGATCAGGATATCTTTGCGAATATCCGGCAGCGGGATATCTTCCTGCACCATCCCTATGAAACCTTTGATCCGGTGGTGAACTTTGTCCAGACCGCCGCCAGGGATCCTCAGGTGCTGGCCATCAAGCAGACCCTTTACCGGGTAAGCTCCACCTCGCCCATCATCGCGGCGTTGGAGGAAGCGGCTGCCAACGGCAAGCAGGTTTCCGTGCTGGTGGAGCTGAAGGCCCGCTTTGATGAGGAAAACAATATCATCTGGGCAAAACGCCTGGAGAAAGCGGGCTGCCATGTGATCTATGGCCTGCTGGGCCTGAAGACCCACTCCAAGATCACCCTGGTGGTGCGGCACGAGGAGGAAGGCATCCGCCGGTATGTGCATCTGGGAACCGGAAACTACAACGATTCCACCGCAAAGCTCTATACGGACTGCGGTATCTTTACGGCGGATCCCCGCATCGGCGAGGACGCTACCGCCGTGTTCAATATGCTTTCCGGATATTCCGAACCGGAAAGCTGGAACGAGCTGCTTTGCGCGCCCCTGTGGCTGCGGAAGTGGCTCCTGGCAAGGATCAAACGGGAAACGGAAAATGCCAGGGCGGGAAAGCCCTCCGGCATCGTGGCAAAGATGAATTCCCTCTGCGACCGGGAAGTGATCGCCGCCCTCTATGAGGCTTCTGCGGCAGGGGTCCCCATCGACCTGATCGTCCGGGGCATCTGCTGTCTGAGGACCGGCATTCCCGGGGTCAGCGAAACCATTCGCGTCCGCTCCATCGTGGGACGTTATCTGGAGCATGCCCGGATCACCCGCTTTGAAAACGGCGGAGAGCCTCTCTACTACATGGGTTCGGCGGACTGGATGCCCAGGAATCTGGACAAGCGGGTGGAGATCGTGTTCCCGGTGCTGTCGGAGGAAAACAAACAGAAGGTACAGCATGTGCTGGATGTACAGCTTGCGGACAATCTGAAGGCCCATGAGCTGACCCCGGAGGGCACTTATGAAAAGCCGGACCTGCGGGGTAAACGGAAGCTTTCCTCCCAGATCGCCTTTATGGAAGAGGCGGTGGAGGCAGCCAGGGCAGTGGAGCAGGAAAAGGATCCGAAACTGACCCGCATCTTTATCCCCATGGAGTCCAGAGAGGAATAAGGCTGAAAGCTTTTCCTTTCTGCAAACGTATTGTAAGAAAGCCGCTCTTTCCGGAAAGGGCATTAAGGAGGTCTTTATGGCTGATATCAATATACTCGTGGTTGACGACGAAAAGGAAATCGCCGATCTGGTGGAAATATATCTGGTTTCTGACGGATACCGGGTATTCAAGGCCCAGGACGCGGAGGAGGGACTCCGCATCCTGCAGGAGGAAGAGATCCATCTGGTGCTGCTGGACATCATGATGCCCGGCATGGACGGCATCCAGATGTGCAAAAAGATCAGAGAGACCAGCAACATCCCCATCATCATGCTGTCCGCTAAAAGCTCGGATCTGGACAAGATCATGGGTCTTGGAACCGGGGCCGACGACTATGTCACAAAGCCCTTCAATCCCCTGGAGCTGACGGCCCGGGTAAAATCCCAGCTGCGCCGGTATACCCAGCTCAATCCCAACAACAAGGCCGGCGGCGGACAGGAAACCAACGAGATCAGCATCCGGGGACTTTCCATCAATAAAGACAACCATAAGGTGACCATCGACGATGAGGAGATCAAGCTGACGCCCATCGAGTTCGATATCCTGTATCTGCTGGCTTCCAATCCCGGCAAGGTGTTTTCCACCGACGAGATCTTTGAGCGGGTATGGAACGAAAAGGTCTACGAGGCCAACAACACCGTGATGGTGCATATCCGGCGGCTGCGGGGCAAGATGAAAGAGGACCAGCGGCAGGACAAGATCATATCAACGGTATGGGGAGTCGGATACAAGATTGAAAAATGATGTTACAAGGCGTTACCGGACGCATTTTATCTTAAGCATTATCATTGCGGCGTTTATCACCTGCATCCTGGAAGGCCTGCTTATATTCAATATGGGCAGGCTTTTTGCCTTGCTTTCCGGTGTGCCGCTTACGGAGGCCTCCGGCAGTCACAGCTCAGCCTCCGTTTTTTTGTATCTGCTCAGCGGCATGGGTATCTTTGCCCTTGCCTTTTATCTGCTGCAGAGACGGTCCATCGGATATATCAGCAGGCTGGCGGAGGGGATCTCCGCCATCGCTGCAGGCAATCTGGAAACAAAGATCGAGGTCAAAGGAGACGATGAGTTTTCAGAGATGGCGGAAAACATCAACAAGATGACCGTGGAGCTGCGGGAGCTTCTGAACATTGAGCGGGAGTCGGAGCAGTCCAAAACCGACCTCATCACCAACATCGCCCACGATCTGCGGACGCCCCTGACCTCCATCATCGGTTATCTGGAGCTTCTTTCCGGCAAGAACCGGGTACAGCTGTCTCCGGAAATGCAGCAGAAGTATCTGGAGATCGCTTACAACAAGTCCAGGCGTCTGGAGCAGTTGATCGCGGACCTCTTCAGCTTTACAAAGCTCAGCTATGGAAAGATCACCATGAAGGTCAGCTATGTGGATATCGTAAAGCTTTTGTCCCAGCTGCTGGAGGAATCCTATCCCAGCTTTGTGGAAAAGGGGCTGTCCTATGAGCTGCGCTCCAATGTGCCCATGCTGGAGATCGCCGCAGACGGCAACCTTCTGGCAAGGCTGTTTGAAAACCTCATCGGAAACGCCATCAAATACGGGGCGGACGGCAAACGGGTAACGGTGCGGATTAATGCAGAGGAAGAAAACGATGTGGTGGAGGTAAAGGTCATCAACTACGGCTATGTGATCCCGGAAAAGGATCTGCCTCTGATCTTCAACAAGTTTTACCGGGTGGACCAGTCCCGGTCTACCCAGACCGGAGGCACCGGTCTGGGGCTCGCCATCGCAAAGGACATCGCCCAGATGCACGGGGGCAGCATTTCCGTAAGCTCCGATCTTTCCGGCACCGTTTTCAGCGTGCGCCTGAAGATCCATTTTGATAAAAATGCGGAAAATTTTGTAAGGGCATAAAGGCGCCTTGGAAGGAGGACTGCCGTATGCAGCAGGACGTTGTAATGGAAAAGAATAGAGCGGAGGAGAAGGGTATCGCGGTCTCCCGGAGCATTCAGGCGCTTTTATGCGCCTTTTTTCTGATGCTTCTGCTGCTTCCGGCAGGAAAGGCCCTGGGGGCAACCGCCGCAGCGGCGGCGGGAACGGCTGCGGCGGCGGAAACGGCTACGGCGGCTGCCGGGGAAACGGAGTCCCGGGAGGGGCAGAGGGTGCAGGTAACGGTGGAAGGGCCTCTGGAGGGCATCGAGCTGGATCTGCGGTACGGATACCAGAACACTGCCAAATCAGGCCGCTTTCTGCCGGTGACCCTGGAGATCGAAAACGGCACGGAGCAGGACCTTTCCGGCGTCCTCAGCCTGTCCATTCCGGAAAGCGGAAACGTGGACATGCGCTATGAGTACGAGGTGAACGCCCTGGCAGGAAAAACCACCCAGGTAAATGCGGTGATCTCCGTGACAGGGGCGGCCCAGGAGGCGCTTCTGCAGCTTTATGATACCGGAGGAAGGCTGCTGGCGGAAAGCCGCCGCCCCTTCCATGTACAGGGCAGTGAAAACGAGCTTTTGATCGGGATCCTCAGCAATACCCCCCAGGAGCTTTCCTATCTGAGGGGGATCAGCGTTGCCAACTCTGAGCTCAGGACCAGGACGGTATCCCTGAATCCGGCGGATTTCCCGGAGACGGAGGAAGGGCTGTCCCAGCTGGATCTGATGGTGATCAGCAACTACAATATGGGCCGGCTTTCTGAAGACGCCCTGCAGATGATCTACGACTGGGTGCTGGGAGGCGGCATGCTGCTTCTGGGCACCGGAGACAGCCCGGAGCCTTTGGGGGAGCTTTCAGAGCATCTTCCGGGCCTGGAGATCTCTCCGGCGGAGACCCAGATGGTCAATATGGGGATCCGTTACAGCACCGACGGGCCGGATGGCGCCATGCTGGAGCTTTCTGTCTGCCAGGTGTATGTCCCTGAGGGTATTCAGGCCCTGCAGTCCGATGAACTGGCGATCCTGACCAATCTTTCCGTAGGCAGCGGGACCATCGGCATCACTGCCTATGACCTTTGCGATATCCGGCGGTTCTGCGGAGAACACCCGGCCTATGCCGACGACCTTCTGCAGGCCCTTTTTGGCAGCGCCAGGCTGAAGCAGCTTTCTTCAGCCCGCAGCGGCAGCAACGATTACGAGGCGATCCGGGAGCTGGTGGCCCTGGGAGACCCGGAACGGAATCCGAACATGACGGCATACCTGGCCATCGCGGCGGTTTATGTGCTGCTGGCAGGCCCCGGCGCCTTTTGGTTCCTCCGGCAGAAGGGCCTTGGTATCTACTACCCCTTTTCCGTGCTGCTGATCTCCAGCGCAACGGCTGCGGTAGTCTGGCTGGCAGGTCTCGGCACCCGGTTTGACGGACCTTTTATCGAATACGCCTCCATCCTGGAGCATGCGGATGGAAAGGAGCTGGAAACAGAGTTTTTGAACATTTCCACCCCCAGGAAGGAACCCTTCCGCCTGGCGCTTTCGGAAGACTATCTGATCCAGCCGGTGCTGGCGCAGGAAGGAGCGGAACAGGGAGAATGGGCTGCGGAAACAGGCGGCGGGATCGTCATCCGTTCCGGCCCGGAGGGGAAGACCGTGTTGGGAAACGGACTGACGCCCTTTTCCGGACAGGTATTTGAGCTCTACAAAAGCGCAGAGCAGGAAACGGATCAGGTGGAGCTGGACATCCATTATTTTGACGATTCCCTCAGCGGCACCGTCACCAACCGGGGAGAGGAGGATCTGGAGGCGGTAACCCTCCTGATGTACGGCAGGATCGTCTCCATCGGGACCCTGGATGCGGGGGAGACCAAGGATCTTTCCGGCTATACGGCGGTTTATGGTCCCACCAATTCCCAGAAGCTGACGGCAGAGTATATCACCGGCCTCGACCGGCTGTCCCAGGGCAGCAGCGCATATGTAAAAGCCCTGGCCCGGACCCGGCTCTTATCCTATTACATGGAAGAATCCCTCAGCAGCTATTACAGCGGCGCAAGGCTGGTGGCCTTTCTTTCGACGGACCGGAAGGCCGTTTCCGGCATCGCAGGCAGCTCCATGGAAAGTCACGGAACGACGCTTCTGATCGAATCCGTCCCGGTGGATTACCGGCAGGGGGAGGAGGTCTACCGTTCCGCTCTGTCCAGCGAGCCCAAGGTGATCTCAGGGGCCTATGAAGCAGGAAGCAATACCACGGGAGGGACCGCCTCCGTGATCCTGGAATATTCCCTTGGCAACGACCTGCGGGTGACCTCCTTTAAGCTCAACAGCCTTTCCGAAGGTTTTTCCGGAAAGATGGAGGAAAGCGGACAGAGCCTGATTCCCTTCCGGGGGACCCTTGCCTTTTATAATTACGGGACCAGCGCCTACGATATGATCAGCAGCAGCAAGAGCAGATGGGCGGAAGAGGAGATCCTTCCTTATCTTTCTCCTGCCAATACCATTACGGTGCGGTATGTGCCGGATGAAAACTCTGCGGAGGGAAATCTCATGTTCCTTCCGGTACCGACAGTTACGGGGGTGGAAAAGTAATGCTTCAGATGGAACATGTCAAAAAGTTTTACGGCCGCCTCTGTGCCCTGGACGGACTGGATCTGTCCATCGAGGACGGGGCGCTGTATGGCTTCGTGGGCCCCAACGGCGCAGGCAAGACTACAGCCATCAAGATCATGGCGGGGATCCTGTGCCCCGACGAGGGCACCGTCACCATCGACGGGATGGAAGCCGGAGCGGACAACCGGCGTCTGAAAAAACGCATCGGCTATGTGCCCGACAGCTTCGGGGTATACAACAACCTGAAGGTGTCGGAATACATGGAGTTTTTTGCCTCCTGCTATCATATGGAGGGGCTCAAGGCGAGAAAACGGATCGAAAAGCTCCTTTCCTATGTGGATCTTTCTGACCGGGAGGACTTTTTTGTAGACGCCCTGTCCCGGGGCATGAAGCAGAAGCTGTCCCTGGCCAGGGCCCTGATCCATGACCCCAAGATTCTGATTCTGGACGAGCCCACCTCAGGGCTTGATCCCAGGACCCGGTTTGAATACAAGCAGATCATCGGAGAGCTTTCCGAACAGGGAAAAACGATCCTGATCAGCTCCCATATCTTAAGCGATATCGCCGAGCTCTGTACGGACATCGGTATCATCGACCAGGGGCGCATCGTGATGTCAGGACGGCTGCAGGAGGTGATGAAGCTGGTGACGGAGCAGAATCCCATCGTCATCACCATGTCCGCCCGGATCACCGAGGCCATCCGTTTTCTGAAGGCGGACCCCCAGGTGCGGTCCCTGTCCATTCGGGGCAATGACATCCGCATCAATTATAACGGCAGCCAGAAAAAAGAAACGGAGCTTCTGAGGCGGATGGTGGAGGCAGGCCTTCCGGTGCGGAGCTTTTCCAGGGAAAAAGGCTCCCTGGAGGCGATCTTCATGCAGCTGACGGGGCACGGAGAGGAGCGGATCCTTTTGTCCCATGAGGAAACAGAGGAGGATGAGTGATCCCGTATGAATAATCCGATCTTGAAAAGAGAAATGACGGTGCAGAGCCGGGGCCTGTCCCTGCCCCTTATGGTGGCAGGCGTCAATCTGCTGCTGTTCATCGCGGCCTTTGCCGGGGTCTTCGGCATCCTTTCCCGGATGCAGATGACGGCCCAAAGCCGGTACGGGGCTTTTCTCGCAGTGTATCTGCTGGTGCTATTTCTGGAGTTTGCCCTGCTGCTGTTCGTAACGCCCTCCCTGACGGCAGGCTCCATCAGCATGGAACGGTCCATGGAGACCCTGGATCTTCTGCTGACCACGCCGCTGAAGCCCTCCCGCATCATCGGAGGAAAGCTCCTGGCTGCGGCCTGGACCATTTTCGTGCTGCTGGCTTCCTGCATTCCCGCAATGCTCCTGCCCTTGATCTACGGGGGGATCGCCGTTCACGAGATCCTGCTGATGCTTTTGGTATTTCTGGTGGAGGCGGCGGTGCTTTTGTGCATCGGGGTCTTTGCCAGCTCCCTTTTCAGAAATACGGTGCGGTCTGCAGCGGCAGCCTATGGCATCACTGCGGCGCTGTGCATCGGGCTGCCGGTGGCAAGCCTTTTGCTGAGCCCCTTTTCTGAAACCGGAAGGAACTGGTCCGCCTATTTTCTGGTGCTGGATCCTTTGCTGGCGCCCTTTACGGAGGCTGCCCGTCAGACAGGCCGCGAGGCGTTGGTCCGGGAACTTTTCCTGCGGCTTTCCCTGGAGCCGGACAACGCCTTTCTCCGGTTCCTCACACCCCTCAGCCTGGCCTGCCAGCTGACCATGAGCTTTGTGCTGCTGCTCTGCACGGTGATGAATCTGACCCCTGCAGGCAGCCGGAAAAAATACATGAAACTGCGGCGGCCTCTTGTCAAAAGCAGAAAGCTGTGATATAGTTAGCCACGCACATATGGAAAACCCTTGTTCAGAGTGATGGAGGTACAGAGGACCGGTGAAGTCACGGCAACCCCGCGGAAGCGGAAGGTGCCCGCCTGAGCGAAGCAGTTTGTTTCGAACAACAAGGTTGAAAGGAAAGCTTCAACGCCGTGTTCGAAAGGACACGGTATTTTTTTGCATTGAACAGGGAAGAGATTTACAGCAAGGAGGATGGATATGAAGGAAAGACATTTGTTTACGTCCGAAAGCGTGACAGAGGGACATCCGGACAAGATCTGCGATCAGATCTCCGACGCGATCCTGGACGCGATGCTGGAGCAGGATCCCATGAGCCGCGTGGCCTGTGAGACCGCCTGCACCACGGGACTTGTGCTGGTGATGGGAGAGGTGACCACCCACGCCTATGTGGACATTCAGAAGATCGTGCGGGAGACCGTCCGTGGCATCGGCTATGACCGGGCAAAGTACGGCTTTGACTGCGACACCTGCGGCGTCATCGTCAGTCTGGACGAGCAGTCCGGCGACATCGCCATGGGCGTTGACCGCTCTCTGGAGGCAAAGGGCACTGCATCCAGCCCGGAGATCGACGAGATTGGCGCCGGAGACCAGGGAATGATGTTCGGCTACGCCTGCAACGAGACCCCGGAGCTGATGCCCTATCCCATTATGCTGGCCCACAAGCTCACCAGGCAGCTGGCCAAGGTCAGAAAGGACGGGACCATGCGGTATCTGCGGCCTGACGGAAAGTCTCAGGTGACCGTGGAATACGACGAGGAAAATCGCCCGGTACGTCTGGAGGCGGTGGTACTGTCCGCCCAGCATAATCCGGAGATCACCCACGAGCAGATCGAGGCGGATATCAGGAAGTACGTGTTCGATCCGGTGCTTCCGGCAGAGCTGATCGATGAAAACACCAAGTTCTTCATCAACCCCACCGGACGCTTCGTTATCGGCGGCCCCCAGGGCGACTCAGGCCTTACGGGACGGAAGATCATCGTGGATACCTACGGCGGATTTGCTCGTCACGGCGGCGGCGCCCTGTCCGGAAAGGATCCTACAAAGGTGGACCGCACCGCCTGCTACGCAGCCCGGTATGCGGCGAAGAACATCGTGGCGGCAGGTCTTGCGGACCGCTGCGAGATCCAGCTGAGCTATGCCATCGGCGTGGCCCATCCCACCTCCATCATGGTGGACACCTTCGGTACGGGCAAGGTCAGCGAAGCGGCCCTTACCAGGGCTGTCCGGGAGGTCTTTGATTTCCGTCCGGCAGGCATGATCAGCATGATGGACCTGCGCCGGCCCATCTATAAGCAGACGGCGGCCTACGGACATTTCGGAAGAACGGACATCGAGCTGCCCTGGGAGAAAACGGACAGGACCGAGGCCCTTAAGCAGGCAGCGGCTGAGGCAGAAAAAGCCCTGGGAAAATAAGGACAAGAGGCGGTAAGAGATTATGAAGCGAATCATACTGACAGGCGGCGGAACGGCAGGCCATGTGACGCCGAATCTGGCGCTCATTCCGAAGCTTGAGGAGGAGGGCTATGAGATCCTCTATATCGGTTCCAAAAAGGGAATCGAAAAGGACCTGATCCAAAAGGCTGGGGTGGACTACAAGGGCATTTCCTCCGGAAAGCTCCGGAGATACTTTGATCTGAAGAACTTTACGGACCCCTTCCGGGTCATCGCCGGTTATTTCCAGGCGGTGGGGATCATCCGGAAATTCAAGCCGGATGTGATCTTTTCCAAGGGAGGCTTTGTGGCGGTGCCGGTGGTGCTGGCGGCGAAAAAGCAGCATGTGCCGGTGATCGCCCACGAGTCGGACATGACGCCGGGACTGGCAAACCGTATTTCCATGTCCTCCTGCACCAGGATCTGCTGTAACTTTCCGGAGACTCTGAGGCTTTTGCCAAAGGACAAAGCGGTGCTCACCGGCTCTCCCATCCGGGAGGAGATCCTAAAGGGCTCCCGCAAGGAGGGACTGGCCTATGCAGGATTTGACGGAGAAAAGCCGGTGATCCTGGTGATCGGCGGCTCCCTGGGCTCCGTCAAGGTCAACCAGGCGGTACGGGAGATCCTGCCGGAGCTTTTGCCAAAGTTCGATCTGATCCATATCTGCGGAAAGGGCAATCTGGAGGAATCGCTGTCCGGCACCAGGGGCTATGTGCAGTATGAATACGTCAACGAGCCTCTGAAGGATCTTTTTGCCGCGGCGGACCTTGTGATCTCCAGAGCCGGAGCCAACGCCATCTGCGAGCTTCTGGCCCTGCGGAAGCCCAATCTGCTGATTCCTCTTGGGACCGCAGCCAGCCGGGGGGACCAGGTGCTGAATGCCAGATCCTTTGAAAAACAGGGATTTTCCATGGTGCTTCCGGAGGAGGAGCTTTCCAAGGAACGGCTCCTTGCCGCAGTGGAGGAGCTTTTCCGGAAACGGGAGACCTATCGGGAGGCTATGGAACAAAGCGCCCAGACAGACGGCGTTTCCAAGGTGATGGAACTGATCCGGGAGGCGGCAAAATAGCTGTGGCAATCCGTCCCTTTTTCGTGTAAAATAACAGTATCGGGACCCGGCCGTACCGGGAGACGAAAGGGAGAAGGACCCGGCAGGGTCCGGAGAGGGGCAGCTTATGGCAGATAACTATACCATTGTAATTCAGAGAGAATTCGGTTCAGACGGACGGGCCATCGCAAGAAAGGTGGCGGACCGGCTGGGCATCCGTTTTTATGACAGGGACATCGTGGAGCAGGTGGCAAAGACCCTGAACCTGCCGGTCTCCACCATCAGCGATGAGGAGGAAAAGGCTGCCGGGGGAAAGCTGAACTATCTGATGCATAAATTCCCTCTGGGAACGGACAACAGCTACATGCAGGACATGATCTTTTCCGTCCAGAAGGATATCATCCTGAAGGTAGCGGAGGAGGAAAACTGTATCATCGTGGGCCGCTGCGCCGATTATCTGCTGCATAACCGGAGCAACAACCTGAACGTGTACATCTATGCGCCCTATGCCTACCGGCTGGAGGTCTGCATCAACGAATACGGCATGAGCCCCGACGAGGCCAAGCATATGATCCTTTCCGTGGACAAGGCAAGGAACGCCTACCACAAAAAGTATGCGGGCTATTATGCCAACGACGAGCATTATCAGGACCTGATGATCAACGCGGCGATCATGCCTTCGGATGAGGTGGCGGATCTGATCGTCCATGTGGCAAAGAAGAAATTCGGCATCCAGGAGCATCCTCACATCGTGCTGTAAGGTCTCTGGCTGCCTTTGCTGGGAGAGGGAAACGTCCTGGCAGTGCAGGCAAATATGCGTCCGTGGCGGAACCGCTTGACAAATATCTGAAAAACATTTATAATAAGCGATAATTCTAAAAAAAATGGTCATGAGCAACGGAGCTCCCTATATGGGGAAGCTCCGTTTTTTTATGGCCGGATACAGAAAGGATACGCTATGGCAGATATGGTAAAGGTGGAAAATCTCTGCAAGAATTTCGGAGATTTTGAGGCTTTGAGAAATATCAACCTGACCGTCCGGGAAGGTGAAAAGCTGGTGATCATCGGCCCTTCCGGCTCCGGAAAATCGACCCTGATCCGGTGCATCAATTACCTGGAGGAGCCTACCAGCGGAAAGATCTATATCGCCGGCAAGGAGGTCACCCGGAAAAATCACCGGGAGATGGCGAAAAAGTACTCCGCGATGGTGTTCCAGCAGTTCAATCTCTATCCCCATCTGACGGTGCTGGAGAATTTGACCCTGGCTCCCATGAAGCTGCAGCACGTTTCCAAAAAGGAAGCGGAGGCGGAGGCCATGAACTGTCTGAAGCGGGTAGGCCTTGAAGAAAAGGCAAACGTTTACCCCAATCAGCTTTCCGGCGGACAGCAGCAGCGGGTAGCCATTGCCAGAGCTCTCTGCACCAAGCAGAAGCTGATTCTCTTCGACGAACCCACCTCGGCCCTGGATCCGGAAATGGTACAGGAGGTGCTGAACGTCATGGTGGAGCTGGCAAAGGAAAAAATCACCATGATCTGCGTCACACATGAGATGGGCTTTGCCAGACAGGTGGCGGACCGGGTGATCTTTGTTCACCGGGGAGAGATCATCGAGGAAGGAACGCCGGAGCATTTCTTCACCAACCCGGAGCACGAACGCACCAGGGAATTCTTAAGCAAGATCCTGCATTGATGAGATGACAGGAAAAACGAAAAAAAGACGGAATTTGCATATCGAAAGAACCGAAAGGAAATGAAGGAGGAAAAACTTATGAAAAAGAGAAACTGGAAAAAGATGACGGCGGCGGCAGCGATCTTAGCCATGACGGCAATGACCCTGGGAGCCTGCGGCGGCAGCAGCGCCTCCGGCGTAGAGGCCATCAAGGAGCGGGGCGTTGTAAAGGTAGGCGTAAAGGCCGACGTGCCGAAGTTTTCCCTCCAGAACACCGCAACAGGTGAATACGAAGGATTTGAAGACGATCTGGCCTATGCCATCGCCGGAAAGATCCTGGGCATCTCCATGGAGGAGGCCAAGGAACAGGATAAGGTGGAATTCCAGGCAGTAAACGCAAAGACCAGAGGCCCCCTTGTGGAGAACGGCGAGGTGGATTACGTCATCGCCACCTTCACCATCACTCCGGAGCGGCAGGAAACCTATAATTTCTCACCGGCTTACTATACCGACGCGGTAGGCATCCTGGTGAACAACGATTCCGGAATCGATACCATCGAGGATCTGGACGGAAAGATCATCGGCGTAGCTCAGTCCTCTACTTCCAAGGAGGAGTTTGAAAACTACAAGGAGGAAAACGGCCTTGCAGTGGAGCCCACCTTCCAGGAATTTGCAACCTATCCGGAGCTGGCCCAGGCTCTGGCAGCAAAGCAGATCGACGCCTTCTCCGTAGACCGGGCGATCCTGGAGGGATATAAGAACGATTCCAACAAGTTCTTGGATGTGAGATACGGCGAGCAGGAATACGGCGTATGCTCCAACAAGGAAAACACGGAGCTTGCGGAGCTGATCAACTCCACGGTACAGGAAATGCTGGACAACGGAGAAATGACGGCGCTGATGGAGGCAAACGGCCTGACGGTGGAATAACCGCTGCAAAAAACGAAGCTGAGAGGATAAAACCTTGTTAAACGGATTAATGAATGGAAACAGATGGCAGGCGCTTTTTGAGGCGATCCCGGAATACTATATTCCGGGCTTCCTCATGACCCTGCGGACAGCGGTCTGCGGACTTCTGCTGGCCCTGGTTCTCGGCATGATCTTCGGGATGTTCTCCACCACCAGGTCCAGGATCTTAAAGGCACTTTCCCGGGTGTATGTGGAATTTTTCCAGAATACGCCCCTGGCGCTGCAGGTGGTGTTCTACTATTCCTGCCTGCCGATCCTTCTGGGAGGGACCGGCATGCGCATCCCGAAATTCATCCTGGGACTGATGGGCGTGGGCATCTACCATGGAGCCTACATTGCGGAGGTCATCCGGACGGGCATCGAGGCGATTCCTGCAGGACAGAGCGAAGCGGCCAAGAGCCAGGGCTTTTCCTACCTGCAGACCATGCGCTATATCATCATGCCTCAGACCATCAAGATCATCATGCCGCCTTTGGCGAACCAGGCCCTGAATCTGGTGAAAAACACCTCGGTGCTGGCCATGGTGGCAGGAATGGATCTCATGTACTTTACGGATTCCTTTGGTTCCTCCACGGGCTATTTCGCCCAGGCCTATTTCTGCTCGGCGCTGATGTACTTTATCATCTGCTATCCGCTGGCAAGACTGGCCCGTTATCTGGAGATTCGTTCCATGCGGCAGCCTGTCGCCAAGGTAAAACTAGAAAAAATGATGGGGGATTCGATCAATGTCTGATTTATTCATGCAGATTTTCACTCCGTCAAATTTTTCCTTCATGATGAAGGGACTTGGCATGACGGTGATGATCTCCATAGGCGCCGTGGTATGCAGTACCATCATCGGCAGCATCCTGGCGCTGATCAGGACCTACGCCTCCGGCAGGGCAGCCATTTTCGCAAAGATCATTTCGGCCTATACGGAGTTTTTCCGCTGCACGCCGAACCTTCTTTGGATCCTCTGGATCTACTTTACCATCCGGGGCAATAAGATCATCATTTCCGTCTTTGCCATTACCCTCTTCACCTCGGCGGTGATGGCGGAGATCTTCCGGGGAGGACTGAATTCCATCCCCAAGGGGCAGTTCGAGGCAGCGGAGTCCCAGGGCTTTTCCTTTATACAGACCGTTCTGTATATCGTCTGGCCCCAGACCTTCCGCAAGGTGATCCCGGCCCTTCTGTCCCAGATCATCACGGTGATCAAGGACACCTCCTTTTTAAGGATGGTGGACATTCCGGAGTTCATGCGGAACTGCTCCGTGGTGATGGGCAGCATCTACGACGTGCGGGGCATGATGCTGCTGTATGCCTTCCAGGCTCTTTGCTATTTTGTCATCTGCTTTACCTTAAGCCTTGTGGTGCGGCATTATCAGAGCCGCCAGGGGCTGCAGCGGCGTTAGACCTTTGCGCCGCTGCGGCTGAGCAGGGACAGGGACAGCGCTACGGAATTGTCAATGGCTTGCCGCTCAAAGGCAGTGTAATCCATTTCCGCGTCGTTATCCGCATTGTCGGAAATGGCGCGGACGATCAGGAAGGGCTTTTGATTTAGCCATGCCACATGGGCGATGGCTGCCCCTTCCATCTCACAGCACATACCGTGAAACCGGGCCCGAAGGGCCTCTTTTTTTTCTTTGGAGCAGATGAACTGATCCCCGGTCACCACGATTCCTTCGTGGACGCGGACCTTATGGGGCAGGTCTGCAGCGGCCTCCCTTGCCTCCTTACGGAGCCCTTCGTCTGCGGGGAAAACGGAACGGTCCATCTGGGGAATCTGGCCTGGCTTGTAGCCGAAGGCGCCGCCGTCTACGTCGTGCTGGATGGTTTCGGTGCAGAGCACGATGTCTCCGACGCCTACTGCAGGATCCAGGCTTCCGGCAATGCCGGTGTTGATGACGCAGGAAACATCATAATGGTCGATGAGGGCCTGGGTGCAGAGGGCGGCGTTCACCTTGCCCACGCCGGCCTTTACGGCGACGCAGCGGTGTCCCTTGTAGCTCCCCTCCGTAAAGGAAAGGCCGGCGATGGTTCTGGTAACAGGGTCAGAGAGGGCGGCCCGGATGCCGGCCACTTCCTCCTCCATGGCTCCGATAAAAGCGTACATAAAAATAACCTCCAGGAAGTTTTGATAAATTTTCCGGTTCAGTATAACACAGAAAGGACAAATGGTGGTATACTTGTCGGTGGTAACAAAAAGCCAATTTTCAACGATATACATCCGGAGGGAAGACTATGGGAAAAAATGTTTGTTTTGACTGCTCAAAGGCTCTGAAGTTCGTTTCAGAGGAGGAGCGCGCAAATTTCAGAACGCAGGCGGAGACTGCCAGGGAGACCCTGGTACAGGGAACCGGGGCCGGCAGCGACTATCTCGGCTGGGTCGATCTTCCTGTGGAGTACGATAAAGAAGAGTTTGCCCGGATCAAAAAGGCGGCGGAAAAAATCCGTCAGGATTCCGAGGTGCTGGTGGTGGTAGGAATCGGCGGTTCCTATCTGGGCGCCCGGGCAGCCATCGAGTTTCTGACCAATTCCTTCTATAATCTGATGGATCAGAAGGAGCGGAAGGCTCCCCAGATCTTCTTTGCGGGAAATTCCATCAGCTCCAAGTACCTGCAGGATCTGCTGCAGGTGATCGGAGACCGGGATTTTTCCATCAACATCATTTCCAAGTCCGGAACCACCACGGAACCGGCCATCGCCTTCCGGGTGCTGAAGGAAAAGCTGGAGGCAAAATATGGAAAGGCCGAGGCGGCAAAGCGGATCTACGCCACCACTGACAAGGCCCGGGGCGCCTTAAAGCAGCTGGCGGACGAAGAGGGCTACGAGGAGTTCGTGGTACCGGACGAGGTAGGCGGCCGGTTTTCTGTCCTGACGGCAGTGGGACTTCTGCCCATCGCAGCGGCAGGCCTTGACATCGACGCCCTGATGCAGGGCGCAGCGGAAATGCGTAGCCTCTGCCTGGAGACGCCCTATGAGAAAAACGACGCCATGCAGTATGCGGCCTTCCGGAACATCCTCCACAGAAAGGGCAAGATGGTAGAGATCGTGGCCAACTACGAGCCCTCCTGCCACTATGTATCCGAATGGTGGAAGCAGCTTTACGGCGAGTCCGAGGGCAAGGACCAGAGAGGAATCTTCCCGGCGGCAGTGGACCTTACCACGGATCTTCATTCCATGGGACAGTTCATTCAGGACGGCTCCAGGATCATGATGGAGACGGTGCTGAACATTGAGGAGAGCCCGGCGGAGATCCTGCTGAAGGAAGAGCCGGTGGACACCGACGGCATGAACTACCTGAAGGGAAAGAGCGTGGATTTCGTCAACAAATCCGCCATGAACGGAACCCTGCTGGCCCACACCGACGGCAACGTTCCCTGCATGAAGATCGATATCCCCTGCCAGGACGCAAGATGTCTGGGACAGCTGTTCTATTTCTTTGAGTTCGCCTGCGGCGTAAGCGGCTATATCCTGGGCGTCAATCCCTTCAATCAGCCCGGCGTGGAGAGCTACAAAAAGAACATGTTCGCCCTTTTGGGAAAACCCGGCTATGAGGCCCTTTCCCAGGAGCTTAAGGCCCGCCTGTAAATCTCCCCTGTAAGTCCCGTAGGTTTTCTTACGGAGGCCTGGGGACTCGCCGGAAAGGCGGCCTTTGAAAGAACAGTCGCTTTTTTGGAGAGTTTGTGATATACTTAACAATGATTTTCATAACTATCAATTCCGGAGGTAATAAAAAATGTCAAGATTGGTTCCTGCAACGCAGATGCTGAAAAAGGCACTGGAGGGCAAATATGCCATCGCCCAGTTCAACATCAACAACCTGGAGTGGACAAAGGCCATCCTTACTGAATGCCAGGCCCTGAACGCCGCTGTGATCCTGGGCGTATCTGAGGGCGCAGGCAAATATATGTGCGGCTTCAATACCGTAGCGGCTATGGTGGAAAACATGATGGAGACCCTGAACATCACTGTTCCGGTGGCGCTGCATCTGGACCACGGCAGCTATGAGGGCTGCTTAAAGTGCATCGAAGCAGGCTTTTCTTCCATTATGTTCGACGGCTCCCATCTTCCCATCGACGAGAACATCGAGAAGACCAAGGAGCTGGTAAAGCTGGCTCATGAAAAGGGACTGTCCATCGAGGCCGAGGTGGGCGCCATCGGCGGCGAAGAGGACGGCGTTGTAGGCATGGGAGAGTGCGCAGACCCGGAGGAGTGCAGAAAGATCGCAGAGCTGGGAGTGGATTTCCTGGCAGCAGGCATCGGCAACATCCACGGCGTATATCCGGAGAACTGGCCGGGACTTTCCTTTGAGACCCTGGCAAAGGTAAAGGAGCAGATCGGCGACCTGCCTCTGGTGCTCCACGGCGGCACCGGCATTCCGGCAGACCAGATCAAGAAGGCCATTTCCCTGGGCGTATCCAAGATCAATGTCAACACCGAGTGCCAGCTGGCTTTCGCAAAGGCCACCAGAGAATACATCGAGGCCGGCAAGGACAAGGAAGGCAAGGGCTTTGATCCCCGGAAGCTGTTAAAGCCCGGTACCGACGCGATCATGGAGACCGTCAAGGAAAAGGCTGAGGTCTTTGGCTTTACCGGTTCCGCAGCAAAATAAAAGGGCGGAAACCTAGGACGCAAGACAGAAGAAAAAAATGAGCTGATTATGGAAAGCATGTCAGGGGGAAGGAAATCCCCCGGCATGCTTTCTTTTTGTTCAAAAATGTGATATATTATCGGGAAATGAACAAAAAACAGGAGAAGCGAAGGATCATCCTCCGACAGAAAAGAAACATGAACAGAGAAGTGCTGCTTTTAAGGAATATGCTGGAGCATCCGGGAATCACCCAGAGAGAGCTTTCGGAGGCCCTGTGGACCTCCCTGGGCTCAGTCAACGCCCTCCGGAAGGAATGCCTGCAGAGGGGCCTGATCAGAGACCGGCAGGTGACGGAAAAGGGAATGGAGTTTCTCGCTCCCTACCGGGTGGAACGGGCCCTGATCTTTGCCGCAGGCTTCGGCTCCCGCTTTGTGCCCATCACCTACGAGACCCCCAAGGGGCTGGTGGAGGTCTACGGGGAGCCCATGGTGGAGCGCCAGATCCGGCAGCTGCAGGAAGCGGGCGTTACGGACATCACGGTGATGGTGGGATATATGAAGGAAAAGTTCGAGTATCTCACGGACAAGTTCGGGGTAAAGCTTTTGTACAATCCGGAATATACCAGCAAAAACACCCTGGCCACCATGTATCATGCCATTCCGGTGCTGGAGGGAAAAAACTGCTACATCCTCAATTCCGACAACTGGCTTCGAGACAACCTCTATCATCAGTACGAGGGAGACGCCTGGTATGCCTCCGCCTATTCTGAGGGCGACACGGCGGAATGGGTGTTCCATTTTGAAAAAAAGAGCCGCAGGATCACGGAAACCTTCCCCGGCGGCAGGGATTGCTGGTATATGTATGGCCCCGCCTATTTTTCCAGGGATTTTTCCCGGCAGTTCCTTCCGGTGCTGAAACGGTACTATGAAATGCCCGGAACGGAGCAGTACTACTGGGAGCATGTGCTGATGGAGATGCTGAACGGCCAGGCCCAGCGCCGCTGCACGGCCTATTTCGGAAAGCTTTCCGGCATGGAGCAGTGGAAGGATATCTCCATGTGCATCAACTGTCAGCCGGAAAATGTGATCTACGAATTTGAAAACGTGGAGGCCCTGCGGGAATTTGACGACCGCTACAGGCACCATTCCGGGTCAAAGGCCATGGAGCTGGTGAGCCGGGTGTTTTCCGTGCCGGAGTCCGAGATCCGGGAGATCCGCTGCCTGAAGGCGGGGATGACCAACAATTCCTGGCTGTTTTCCGTAAAAGGGCGCTCCTATATCTGCCGCATCCCCGGAGAGGGAACGGAAAAGCTCATCAACAGAAAGGAAGAAAAGGAGGCCTATGAAACCGTGAGGCCTCTGCAGCTTACGGACGAGCTGGTGTATTTCGATGCGGACAGCGGATACAAGATCTCCGCTTATTATGAAAACGCCCGGAATGCGGATCCAAACAGCGCTGCGGATATGCGGGCCTGCATGAAAAAGCTGCGGGGCCTGCACGAGTCGGGGCTGTCGGTGGGACATACCTTCGACGTCTGGGAGCATATCTGCTATTATGAAAAGCTCTGCCGGGAGGCGGCGGGAGCCGGGGAAACGGCAGCCATTCCCTTTGCAGATTATAAAGATGTGCGCAGGGGCGCACACAGGCTGGCGCTGTGGCTGCAGGGCCTCGGCAGGCGGAAGACCATCGCCCATATCGACCCGGTGGCGGACAATTTTATCTTTCTGCCGGGAGCGGAGCTTTCCGAAACAGAACGGGATCCGGATCGCATCCGGCTCATCGACTGGGAGTATTGCGGCATGAGCGACCCGCTGATCGACGTGGCCATGTGCGCCATCTACTCCTTTATGGACCGGGAGGCGGCAGACCGGCTGCTGGGCTTTTACCTGGACAGAGCTCCCTCAGAGGAGGAACAGCGGGTGTTCTACGCCTATATGGCGTTGGGGGGACTGCTCTGGGCCCTGTGGGGCGTTTACAAGGAGGCCCTTGGGGTGCGTTTTTCCGATTACACCATCAAAATGTACCGGTACTGTAAGGAATATTCCAGGAAACTGATCAAAGAGGACAAAATCTCTTCGGAATTGTAAGGAAAAATATATACTTTTCGCAAGGGAGTATGTTATACTGGGAGAAACGGTCCGAGGGGGCCGGGCAGTAAAAAAAGCGGGAGGCGTAGGATGAAACACAGAGCGCATATACTCGGTGCAGTACTGGGACTGGGGATAGCCGCTGCGGCGTCCATCACGGCACAGGCCGAATGGATGCAGAACGCAAATGGGTATTATTATGTAAATAACGGACAGGTTGTCTACAACAACTGGCTCCGGATGACCGGTTCAGACGGCAATTATATCTATTATTATGTGGGCCAGGACGGCTACATGGTCAAGGGCTGGAAGCAGATCGGAAACGTCTGGTATTATTTTGAGGACAACGGCGTGATGGCTTCCTCCGGCTGGAAGCAGATCGGCGGAGAGTGGTATTACCTGCAGTCCAACGGCCAGATGGCTACGGGCTGGATCAACATCACCCAGAACGGGACCACAAAGTATTATTATCTGAAGGACAGCGGCGCCATGGTAACGGGCTGGCGGCAGATCGACGGAGCCTGGTACTATTTCCTGGAGGATGGCAGCGCGGTCATCGGACAGTGGGCGAGAGTCAATAATCTCTGGTACTGCTTCGGCACCGACGGAAAGATGCTCACCGGATGGCACCAGCAGAACGGCGTATACTATTATCTGGATCCCTCCGATGGAAAGATGCTCACCGGATGGCTTACGGACAACACCAACAACGTCAAGTATTACTGCGATCCCAACAATGGCATCATGGCCACCGGATGGAAGCAGATCGACGGCAACTGGTATTACTTCAATACCAACGGCCAGATGATCGCCAATAACTGGATCCAGATCAACGGCGTTTACTATTATCTGCAGCAGAACGGTGTGATGGCGGCCAACACCACCCTCAACATCGGCGGCACCAACTACAGCTTCAACGCGAGCGGCGCTTATACAGGAACATCCTCTACGGGAACCACCTCCGGAGCGCCGGGTGGCACGGTCAATAACAACGCGCCCGGCAGCAGCACCGGCAACATCGTCACCGGCGGCGTTACCTCCGGGGCGCCCGGCAGCAGCAACACCGGCTCCACCACCATCGGTCCCTCCGGCAGCACCGGCACCAGTTCCGGTCCGGGAGGATCAGGCACCGTGAACATCGGCGGCACCAATGTGTCAGGCGGCGTAAGCTCCGGCGGACCGGGCAGCAGCTCCGGCAGCAGCAACATCATCACGCCAGGAGGCAGCACCACCAGCAGCAATGGCAGCGGCGCATATGATCAGTACGGCAATCTCCGTCCGGGACTGACCAGCGGACCGCCGGTATAAAGAGGCTTAGGACCGTCTTCGAAAGGCGGACATAAACTGAAAAACTGAGATCAAAAAGGCCTTCCGCAGGGTTGCGGAAGGCTTTTTTCGTGGAAAACGACTGGAAATAGAAGGGAATTTTCCGGAAGATTTACTTTTCAATTCGGGAAAATGTATATATAATTAGCTCATTCAATGTGCAGACAGGTTCTGGGGAGGAGTAACGATGGATAATTTGAAAAGCAACAGCATCAGTGAGAATTTCGGCAAAAACCTGTTCTCCGATGAAGTCATGCGGGAGCGGCTGCCGAAGGACGTATACAAAAAGCTGAAAAAGACCATAGAGGACGGCAGCGAGCTGGACAGAGGCATCGCGGACGTGGTGGCGAACGCCATGAAAAACTGGGCGCTGGAGCACGGCGCCACCCATTTTACCCACTGGTTCCAGCCTCTTACAGGAATCACGGCGGAAAAGCACGATTCCTTTATTTCCGGGGTGGAGACAGACGGACGGGCGATCCTGCATTTCTCCGGGAAAGAGCTGATCAAGGGCGAGGCCGATGCCTCCTCCTTCCCATCAGGCGGCCTGCGGGCTACCTTTGAGGCCAGAGGCTATACCACCTGGGACTGCACCTCCCCTGCCTTTCTGCGGGAGGACGCCATCGGCGTGACCCTGTGCATCCCCACGGCCTTCTGCTCCTATACCGGCGAGGCCCTGGACAAAAAGACGCCTCTGCTGCGTTCCATGGAAGCGGTGAACGAGCAGGCCCTGCGGCTTCTGCGGCTGTTCGGAAATACCACCTCCAGACGGGTGATCCCCCAGGTGGGACCGGAGCAGGAGTATTTCCTGGTGGACAAGGCAAAATATCTGAAACGGAAGGACCTGATCTACACCGGACGCACCCTGTTCGGTGCAATGCCCCCCAAGGGCCAGGAGATGGACGACCATTACTACGGTTCCATCCTGGAGCGCATCGGTTCCTTTATGAACGAGGTCAATGTGGAGCTCTGGAAGCTGGGCGTGACCGCTACCACCCAGCACAATGAGGCGGCTCCGGCCCAGCACGAGCTGGCCCCCATCTACACCCAGGTCAACCTGGCGGTGGATCAGAACCAGATGGTCATGGATACCCTGAAAAAGGTGGCCAACCGCCACAACATGAAGTGCCTGCTCCACGAAAAGCCCTTCCGGGGCGTTAACGGCTCCGGCAAGCATGTGAACTGGTCCCTGTCTACAGACGACGGCATCAACCTCATGAGCCAGGGAGATACGCCGGAGGAAAACATCCGCTTCCTGTTGGTGCTGGCCTGCATGCTGAGCGCCGTGGACAAGCACGCGGATCTGCTGCGGTATTCCGCTTCCGACGTGGGCAACGACCAGAGACTGGGAGGCTACGAGGCGCCGCCTGCCATTATTTCCGTTTACATCGGCCAGCAGCTGGAGGACGTGCTGAATCATCTGACGGAGACCGGCAATGCGGGCACCCTGGCGAAAAAGGGCGAAAAGCTGCGCACCAGCGTGCGGACCCTGCCGGAGTTCGAGATGGACACCGCCGACAGGAACAGGACCTCTCCCTTTGCATTTACCGGCAACAAGTTCGAGTTCCGCATGGTGGGCTCCTCCGATTCCACTTCCACCCCCAACGTGGTGCTGAACACCATCGCGGCAGAAGCCTTTGCGGACGTCTGCGACCGGCTGGAAAAGGCACAGAATAAGGAAGAATTTGACCAGATGGTCCATGACATCATCAAGGAGCTTCTGGCAGAGCATAAGCGGATCGTATTCAACGGAAACGGCTATTCCGAGGAATGGATCGAAGAGGCTGCCCGCAGGGGACTGCCTAACACCAGTTGCATGGTGGATGCGGTACCGGCGCTGCTGGAGGAAAAATCCGTCAGCATGTTTGAGCGCTTCCATGTGCTGTCCCAAAAGGAGTTGGAGTCCAGAGCAGAGGTGGAATACGAAACCTATGCCAAGGCGGTGAACATCGAGGCGAAGACCATGCTGGACATTGCAGGAAAAGACATCATCCCGGCGGTGATGCACTATATCGGTGATCTCTCCGCTACCGTGCAGCACCTTCACGGAGCGGCGGCGCTCATGGGAGGCGAAAGCGTCCTGTCCGGCTACGCTGAGGAAAAACGGCTCCGCCAGTGCACAGAGCTGGTGAACGAAATGCAGAAGGCCCTGGAAAAGCTGGAGATCGTCCGGGCTGAGGTGAGAAGCATCGAGGATCTGCGGGAGCGGGCGGTGCAGATGCACGCCAGAGTGGTGCCTGTCATGGACGATCTCCGTACCCCGGCGGACAAGCTGGAGATGATCGTGGATCGCAGCTACTGGCCCATGCCCAGCTACGGCGATCTGATGTTTGAAGTATAAACCTGGCAATCTTTCGAATTTTCAAGAGTCTTTTGTAAGAAAAACGTAAGAAATCGGGAAGATAAAAGTAACACATTACCCCGCAAAGCAGTATATAATGCGGGTGTAGGTGAGGCAGAGTCCCTTCTGAAAGGCAGTTTTTCATACTTTTTTGTGAAAAGTTTATTTTTTTCGCAGAAAGGTGTTGATAAAATTACTTATCGGTAGTAAACTAGGCCTCGTAAGATCAAAAAAAGCCCTTAAATAAAGGGCAGAATTTAAAG
>CALWLA010000028.1 GCA_944381405.1 uncultured Lachnospiraceae bacterium
GGAGGCATTCTCCTGAAGGCGCTTAGCTATGATCAGGCGATCTTCATAGGATAAAAACTTTGACATTATGGCTCCTTTCCGGCCACCAAAGATCAAAGCATAACAAAAATGAGACCAACTATCCAGTCAGTCTCATGTATTTGTAAGAGAGAATCCATACCTCTCTCTTTCATCTATAACTATTCATTTTTAATACTTATCCGAGATGCAAGGTATGGAATCTCGAATTACAATTAAGGAGAAGAGAAACGGACGATTCTGCCTGCAATGAGTGGCTGGAGCCGGTGACGGATAAGGAATATGATAGTCCTTCATATAGAAAAACATATTGACACAATGTCAGAATGGTGCTACGATGAGAACGCTGACGCGATGTCAGAATGTGAATTTGAAATCGTATAGCGATAAAAAAACAGTGAGGAAGCTATGCCAAAAGGTTCTGAAGAATTAACGAACGCAAGGAAAGACGAAATTGTAAACGCCTGCGCTGTTCTCTATGAAACCATGAGTTTCAAGGACATCACGATCAGGGACATCGGGGACAAGACTTCTTTTACCAGAACATCCATCTATAACTATTTTCAGACAAAGGAAGAGATCTTTCTGGCGCTTCTGAAACGGGAGCATGATGCGTGGATTGCGGACATGAATGAAATATTGCAGCAGAATACGGCTATGGACGCAGAGGCATTTGCAGAGGCTCTGTCCCGTATTCTGGAAAAACGAGGCTGCATGCTGAAACTGATGTCCATGAACATTTACGATATGGAGGTCAACAGCCGGATGGAAAACCTGGTGGATTTCAAAAAATCCTACGCAGCGGCCTTTGATACATTGGGCAAGTGCCTGCAAAAGTTTTTTCCATCCATGCGGGAAGCGGACAGAAAGGAATTCCTCTTTGCCTTTTTCCCCTTTTTGCTCGGGATACATCCCTATACGACTCATACGGAAAAACAGCTGAAGGCGATGAAGCAGGCCGGGGTAAAGGGAGGCGACTGTACGATTTATGAACTGACAAAGCCCTTTTTGCTCCGGCTGCTGAAATCCTTTGACGAATAGGAGGTTTTCTTAATGAAAGAGATTCAGAATCAGACCTTTGACGCAGAGCGCGCCCTTTACGGCAGCCGCGATATTCTGGTAAAGGACTGCTCCTTCGATGGTCCCGCCGATGGCGAGAGCGCCTTTAAGGAGTGCAGCGACGTGCAGGTGGAGCACAGCTTCTTCAATCTGCGTTACCCCTTCTGGCATGACCACGGCCTTGTCATCCGTGATTCAGAGATGACGGAGCTTTGCCGGGCGGCCCTGTGGTATTCCGATCACATCACCATCGAGCATACGAAGCTTCACGGGATCAAAGCCCTGCGGGAGTGTTCCGATATCGTCATGCGCGGCTGCGATATTGTTTCGCCGGAATTTGGCTGGTCTGTCAGGGGGATCGGGATGGAGGACTGCGACGCCGAGAGCGAGTATTTTATGATGCGCTCTGCCGATCTGCATTTTAACAATGTGCGGATGAAAGGGAAATACTCCTTCCAGTACATCGAGGATTCTGTGTTTGAGAACTGCACCTTCGATACCAAGGACGCCTTCTGGCACGCGAAAAATATCACCGTGAGAAACAGCGTCGTCAAGGGCGAGTATCTGGCCTGGTACTGCGAAAATGTTACTTTTGAAAACTGCAGGATCATCGGAACGCAGCCCCTGTGCTACTGCAAGGGACTGAAGCTTATCAACTGCGAAATGGAGGGCTGCGATCTGGCTTTTGAGCGAAGCGAAGTGGAAGCGGCCATCACCACGCCGGTGATCAGCATCAAAAACCCGCTCCAGGGCAGCCGGATCACCGTTCCGGCAGTGGGGGAGATCATCCGGGACATCGAAGCGGGAACCGGGACCGTGGAGATACAGCAGAAAGCGGGTACCGCCTGCGCGTAAGCGGATTGCAGGAAGGCAGAAAAACGATACCTCGACGAGCGCCTTCTCTTGTGCTATACTGATTAAATTAAGTATGGTACAGGAGGAGGCTTTTTTATGGGCGGAGAGGCCGGACAGAACAGAGAACCAAAGCGTATTTGTCTGGGGCTTTTGGCCCATGTGGATGCCGGGAAGACCACCCTTTCAGAGGCGCTTTTGTACCAGGGAGGCGCTATCCGGCGGATGGGCCGGGTGGACAAGGGAGACACCTTTCTGGACACCTCTCCCCTGGAGCGGCAGCGGGGCATTACGATCTTTTCAAAGCAGGCGCAGCTTCAGACAGAGCGTTGTGCCATCACCCTTCTGGACACGCCGGGACATGTGGATTTCTCAGCGGAGATGGAGCGGACCCTGCAGGTGCTGGACTATGCGGTGCTGGTGATCAACGGAGCCGACGGGGTACAGGCCCATACGGAAACCCTCTGGAATCTGCTGCGCCGGTACCGGATACCGGTTTTTCTCTTTGTCAACAAAATGGATCAGGAGGGAACGGACCGGGAAGGGCTCCTTTCGGAGCTGCAGAAGCGGCTGAGCTCAAACTGTCTGGATTTTACCAGGCTCTGGGAGGAAACGGCGGCACAGCGGGAGGCTGGCCGGTGGGATGAGTTTCCAAGGGAGTTCTGCGAGGCGGCGGCCATGTGCGACGAGGCGCTTTTGGAGCGGTACCTGGAAACAGAACGGCTTTCGGAGGAAGAGATCGGCGGCCTCATCCGGGAACGGAAGCTTTTCCCCTGTTATTTCGGTTCGGCCCTGAAGCTTACCGGACTGGAAGCCCTGTTCTTCGGCTTTGACCACTATATGCGGGAGCCCGAACGTCTCCCGGCCTTTGGGGCCAAGGTCTTTAAGATCGCCAGGGACCCTCAGGGAAAGCGGCTGAGCTATATGAAGATCACCGGCGGCAGCCTTTCGGTAAAGATGCGGATCGGCGAGGAGAAGGTGGATCAGATCCGCCTTTATTCCGGAGACAGCTTTGAGAGCCTGCAGCAGGCGGAGCCGGGCATGGTCTGCGCCGTGCTGGGACTGGAAAACACCGAGGCAGGCCAGGGACTGGGGGCAGAACCGGATTCCGAAAGACCGGTGCTGGAGCCGGTATTTTCCTACCGGATCGTGCTTCCGGAGGGAACGGACCCCCACGAGGCCTTTTTAAAGCTTCGGACTCTTTCCGAGGAGGAGCCGGAGCTGGGGATTTTCTGGAACGAGGGGCTCTCCGAGATCGAAGCAAAGCTCATGGGAGAGATCCAGACGGAGATCCTCCGGCAGCGCATCAAGGAACGCTTCGGAATCGCCGTGGATTTTTCCGAGGGGCATATCGTCTATAAAGAAACCATCACGAAACCGGCAGTGGGGATCGGACATTTCGAGCCCCTCCGTCACTATGCGGAGGTACATCTGCTGCTGGAGCCCCTGCCCCGGGGCAGCGGTATTCAGGTGTCGTCCGCCTGCGGCGAGGAAATGCTTTCGCTGAATTGGCAGCGGCTGATCCTGGAGCTTCTGGCAGAAGGAGAACATCCGGGAGTACTGTGCGGCGCGCCGGTGACGGACATGGGAATCCGGCTGATCGCAGGCAGGTCCCATCCAAAGCATACGGAGGGAGGGGATTTCCGCCAGGCGGCCTTCCGGGCCCTGCGGCAGGGGCTGATGCAGGCGGAAAGCGCCCTTCTGGAGCCCTATTATGATCTGACGCTGGAGCTGCCGAAGGAATATCTGGGCAGGGCCCTTTCGGATCTGCAGCAGATGGATGCGGAATTTTCCGCGCCGGAGCAGACCGGAGAAACTGCGGTGATCCGGGGCAGCGCCCCCGCCTCCCGGCTCCAGGGGTATCAGCGGGAGCTTTTGTCCTATACCAGAGGCCGGGGAAGGCTGAGCCTTGTTTACAAGGGCTACGGCCCCTGTCTCAACCAGGAGGAGATCATCGCCGCGGCAGGGTACGATCCGGAGCAGGATGCGGAACACCCGGCAGGATCCATTTTCTGCGCCCATGGGGCGGGTTATGGGGTCGGCTGGAGAGAGGTTCCGGAGCATGCCCACATTCAGGGAACGGATGCGGTGCTGCGGCAAGGGGAAAGCAGGCAGGAGGAGACTGGAGCCGAATCGGAAAGACGGGCCGGAAGCCCCGGCAGCAGTTATGACGGCAGCTATGCGGCGGACAAGGAGCTGGAGGAGATCTTTCAGCGCACCTTCGGCTCCCGGAAGCAGGAGGAAAAACGAAAGCCCGGAAGAGGGCTGTTCGACAGGCCGGAGGGCTCCCGTACAGGAACCGGAGCAGCCGGGCAGGGCAAGGGGCCTTCCGGAAGAGAAAAGGAAGCAGCAGCAGCTCAGCTGCCGGAGCCCAGAGAAAACTGGCTTCTGGTGGACGGCTACAATGTGATCCACGCCTGGCAGGAGCTCAAGGAGCTGGCGGAGGTGAGCTTTGATGCGGCCAGGACCAAGCTTCTGGACATCCTCAGCAATTATCAGGGCTACCGCAGGTGCCGGGTGCTGGTGGTGTTTGACGCCTATAAGGTGGCGGGCCGCTATCAGGCAGAGGTGGAGACCTATCACAATATTTTCGTGGTATATACGAAACAGGCTGAGACGGCGGATCAGTATATCGCAAAGGCCGTACAGGAGATCGGCAGGGACTACAACGTAACGGTGGCAACCTCTGACCGGCTGGTGCAGCTGATCATCCTGGGACAGGGAGCCCTGCGGCTTTCCGCAAGGGAGCTCCTGGAAGAAGTGGAGGCGGCAAATCAGGAGATGCGGTGCCAATATCTGGACCGGACCGGAAAGCGAAAAAATGAGCTTCTGGGGGATGCCCTGAGATCCCTGGAAGAAAAAAAGGAAGAACAACAGGAGACATGTCCTGAAAACGAACAAGAAAAGAAAGGATAGGGAGGTGGAAAGAATGCCGGATTTATTTGACGGGTTCAAAAAAACAAAGGAGTATCTGGTGTGCATCGATTCCGACGGCTGTGCCATGGATACCATGGACATCAAGCACATCCGCTGCTTTGGCCCCAGCATGGTGCAGGAATGGGAGCTTTGGAAATGGGAGGAGGAGGCAAAGTTTTACTGGAATAAGGTAAGCCTTTACTCCATGACCCGGGGCATCAACCGGTTCAAGGGTCTTTACGAAACCCTGAAATATGTGGACACCCACATCACCCCCATAGAGGGGCTTGAGGACCTTGCATATTTCGTAACGGATTCCCGGGAGCTGAGCAATCCGGCCCTGAAACGGTACATCGAAAAGACCGACAGCCCCATGCTGAAAAAGTGCCTGCGCTGGTCGGAGGCCGTCAACGCCAAGATCCGTCAGCTGACGGACAGCGACCGGCTGGCCTTTGACGGGGTAAAGGAAGCGCTGGAGCTTTTGAAGGAACAGGCGGATATCGTGATCGTATCTTCCGCCACGCCCCAGGCGGTGCGGGAGGAATGGGAGGCAAACGGGATCCTGCCCTATGTGTCCCTGATCTGTGCCCAGGATGCGGGCAGCAAGGACTACTGCATCGGAAGGCTTCTGGAAAAGGGCTACGATAAGGCCAAGGCCATTATGATCGGCGACGCGCCGGGAGATATGTCTGCAGCCAGAAAATGCGGCATCGCCTTTTATCCCATCGAGGTCAGGAAGGAGACGGAATCCTGGAAGCTGTTCCGGGAGCAGGCCGCAAAGGAGTTTTTTGCAGGAAGCTATGCCGGAAAGGCAGAGGAAGAATATATTGAAGCGTTTGAAAAGAATCTTGCATAAAGCAAAGGGGATTCGCGCCGCGGCCCTGGCGCTTGCGGCCGGCCTTTTGCTTTGCGCCGGGCCCCGGCCGGTATTTGCCGGGGAGACCCTGCCGCAGTTCGCACAGTCCTTTGCAGGAATGGAAAAGCCCTGGCTTTTCTACAAGGAAGCCTATTACGACAGGCAAAAGCCCTTTCAGCGGGGCAAGGAGCTCTGGTGGTACAAAAAGGTCATCGGAGAAAAGCTGTACACGCCCCTTACCCAGAACGGCATACGGCTTGTGCTGCTGATCATACCGGACAAGGATACCCTTTACGGGGAGGATTATCTGCCGGAGGAGCTGAAAGCGCCTCTCCGCCAGTACAACCGGGTGGATCAGTTTCTGGACTATATGCGGGAGAACTTTCCGGAGCTGGAGATCTACTATGCCAAGGAGGATATGCTCCGGGCCAAGGAAAAGGGCCTGCCCCTTTACTATGCTTCGGATTCCCATTGGAATTTTGTGGGAGCCGGTGCCTGCGCCGAAGGGCTGATGGCCTATCTGGGAGAGGGGTATCAGCTGCCTGAGAAACCGGTGCTGAGCTATGAGCTGACGGGAGAAACCGCCCGGGGAGATCTGCAGGATTTTGAAGGCCTGGACGACAGCTATAACCGGGTGGAGTACCGGGTGGAGGGCGCATGGCCGGCAGAAAAGGTATATACCTTTTCGGATTCCGCCACCGGAGAGGAGATCTACGCGGGCTACCGCTCGCTGGATTCCAGGGCGCTGCCGAAAAAGCTGTATTTCTGCGGCGATTCCTACCGCTGGTACATCCAGTATATCCTAAACGGACAGTTTGCGGAAAGCTGGTTCGTCCAGAGGTATCAGTTCAGCGCGGCGGACGCCATCACCCGGAAGCCGGACGTTTTTATATACGAGCTTCCGGAACGGTTCCTGCCCCAGCTGGGGAGCCTGATCAGTTAGGTGTTTCAGGTTGATTCTTGCAGGGACTTCCTTTATAATGGAGCTGCCCGCCGGAAAGGCCTTTCAGGAGGCGGTCCGGCAGGAAAGCGACGGAATAACAAAACAAAGCAGACAATGCGCAACAATAAAACGAGGTGACAGATATGCCGAAGAAAACGAACGGAGAAAAGCTGTCTGAAAAGCTGACCTTTGCATGCCCGAACATCGCAAAGGCCGCGCCGAAGGACATGAAGGAGGCGGAGAAATTCTGCCGGGGCTACAAGGAATTCCTTGACGAAGCCAAAACGGAGCGGGAGTGCGTGACCGCAGCCATCAAGCTCTTGAAAAAGAACGGTTATACCGAATTCGATGCGGAAGAGCATTATCAGCCGGGAGACAGGGTTTATTACAACAACCGTGGGAAAAATGTCATTCTGGCGACCATCGGAGAAAAGCCCCTGTCTCAGGGCGCCCGGTTCAACATCGCCCATATCGACAGCCCCAGGCTCGACTTAAAGCCCAACCCGGTTTACGAGCAGGACGAGCTGGCTTATTTCAAAACCCATTACTATGGAGGCATCCGGAAATATCAGTGGGGCGTGACGCCTCTGGCCATGCACGGCGTAGTGATGCTGAAAAACGGCAAAAAGGTGGAGATCAGTCTCGGCGAAAGAGATACGGAGCCGAAGTTTGTGATCTCCGATCTGCTTCCCCATCTTTCCGCAAGGCAGAACGAGCGTCCTCTGAAGGAGGGCCTTAAGGGAGAAGAGCTGAATATCATCATCGGCTCTCTGCCCTATGATGAGGAAGAGGTGAAGGAGCCCTTCAAGCTCCATGCCCTGAAGATGCTCAACGACCTTTATGGTATCACCGAGGCGGACTTCCTGCGGGCGGAGATCGAGATGGTCCCGGCGGCAAAGGCCTGCGATCTGGGTGTTGACCGTTCCCTTGTGGGCGGCTACGGACAGGACGACCGGGTCTGCGCTTATACGGCGCTGATGGCGGCCATGGATGTGAAAAAGCCGGAATATACCACCGTTACGGTGCTGACGGAAAAGGAGGAGACCGGTTCTCCGGGAAATACCGGCATGCAGTCCAGAGCCCTGGAGCATTTCATGGCGGATCTGTGCGAAGGCTTTTCCGTAAAGCCCAGAGACATGTACAGAAAGTCCATGTGCCTGAGCTCAGACGTGAATGCAGCCTATGACCCCACCTTCCCGGACGTATACGAAAAGCGCAATTCCTGCTTCCTGAATCACGGTCCAGTGCTGACCAAGTATACGGGAGCCAGAGGCAAGAACGGCTCCAACGACGCCAGCGCGGAATTCATGTACGAGGTGATCCGCATGATGGAGGAGGAAAAGGTATACTGGCAGGCAGGCGAGCTTGGCAAGGTAGATGAAGGCGGCGGCGGAACCATCGCTGTGTTCATGGGCAACATGGATGTGGATACCGTGGACCTTGGCGTTCCGGTGCTGGCCATGCATTCTCCCTTCGAGATCACCGCAAAGCTGGATGTATACTATACCTACAGGGCATTTAAGGCATTCTATAAGTAAGGCTGGCTGAAACCTGAGCCCCTGTGGGAGGCGAAAGCCCCCCCAGGACCAGGGCGGCAGAGGGCCGGAAAAATCGAAAATAAAAACAAGGAAAGGCTTCTGCGGATTGTAAGATCCGCAGAGCTTTTTCATAAGGAGTTTTGTGATGCGGATCAGAAAAGCGACGGAACAGGATCTTGAGGCGGTGGAGCGGATCTATGAAGGCGCCCGCCGGTTCATGAGACAAAGCGGCAATCAGAAACAGTGGCAGAACGGTTATCCTTCCAGGGAAGACGCCCTTCGGGATATGGAAAAGGGCGGACTTTATGTCTGCGAGGAGGATCCGGCAGCCGGACAGGAGCCGGGAGAGCCGCTGGCAGTCTTTTCCTTCTTTTTGGAGGAGGAGCCCAATTACCGGGTGATCCAGGATGGCGCCTGGACCTATCCGGGGCCCTACGGGGTCATTCACAGGATCGCCGTTTCCGAAAAGGCCCGGGGAAAGGGGGCGGCCCGTTTCTGCATGGCCTATGGGGAACAGCACGCTCCGGTGATGCGGATCGATACCCATGAGGACAATCTGCCCATGCAGGGCCTGATCAAGAGCTGCGGCTACCGCTATGCGGTCATCATCTTCGTGGAGGACGGAACGCCCCGGTACGCTTATGAAAAGCAATGCGGCGGAAAAGCTGAAGAAAGCTGCGGCAAAGGGGCTGAAGGAAGCTGCTGCGGCAAGGCGGAAAAGGAGGAAGGACGTTGACGGAATTTTTGGTCCGGCGGTTTGTAAAGGATCCGGAGGATATTGGCAGTCAGAAGGTGCGCACCGCCTATGGCAGCCTGGCGGGAGGCGTGGGCATCGCCCTGAATCTGCTGTTGTTTGCGGCAAAGCTGGTGATCGGCCTTGTGGCGGGGGCGGTTTCCGTCATGGCGGACGCCTTTAACAATTTGTCGGATGCAGCCAGTTCCATCATATCCTTTGTGGGGGTCAGAATGGCGGACAAGCCTGCGGACGCGGAGCATCCCTTCGGCCACGGCAGGATCGAATACATCTCCGCCTTTATCGTGGCTTTCCTGGTGGTACAGGTGGGCTTTATGCTGCTGAAGAGCTCCGTGGAAAAGATCCTGCATCCGGAGCAGATGCAGGTCTCCCTTTTGTCTCTGGGGATCCTGCTGCTTTCCATCGCCGGAAAGCTGTGGCTTTCCGCCTTTAATCAGAAACTGGGAAAACGGATCAATTCCAAGGTGATGCTGGCTACGGCGGCGGACGCCAGGTCCGATGTCCTGGCCACCTCCGCCACGGTAGTGTCCTTAGGAATCTTTCTCTGGAAGGGCGTGAACATCGACGGGATCATCGGCCTGGTCGTTTCCCTTTTGGTGCTGAAGGCGGGCTATGAGATCGCAAAGGATACCCTGGAGCCCATCATCGGGGAACGGATGGATCCGGAGCTCTGCCGGGAGATCACGGAATTTGTAAAGAGCTATCCGGGGGTCTATGGCGTCCACGACCTGATCGTCCACAACTACGGCCCTCAGAATTACATCGCATCGATCCACGTGGAGCTCAGCAACACCATGACCCTGGATGAGGCCCATGTGCTGCTGGACCGGATCGAGCTGGATGCAAAAAGATCCCTGAGGCTTTTGCTGGTGACCCATGCGGACCCCCTGGATCTGCAGGATCCGGAGACAAAGGACGTCCGCAGGATCCTGGAGGCGGTGGTGCAGGAGGAGGCGGAGCCGGGAATCTCCTATCATGATCTCAGGCTGGTGCACGGCTCCCAGGGCGTGAACGCGGTGTTCGACCTGATGCTGCCCTGGGCGTACGGGGAGGAGCAGGCAAAGGAACTGGTGGCCCGCATCCGGCGCAGGGTCCAGGAAAAGGACAGCCGGCTGAACTGCATCATTACCCTGGAACATGGATACGGAGGCTGAGCTTGGAGCGGAAGAAAAAAAACGATCTCCTGCTGTGCGGGGGCCTGTGCCTGGCGGCGCTTTTCTGCCTTACGGCCTTCTGGCTCTGGAAGGGCGGAGCCGGAAGCAGCCAGGGAGAGCGGGAAAAGCGAGCGGTGATCCAGCTGGATGGAAAGACCGTTGCGGAGTTCCTCCTTGCGGGAGAGGGAGAGCTTTTGTTTCTGGACGAGGACTATGGCACCCTGGATGAGGAGGGGAACGTCACGATTTATGCCAAAGGCCAGGGGCATATGGAAGCGGGCTTTAACCGGTTTCAGCTTAAGGAGGGAGGCATCGCCTGTATCGAGGCGGACTGCCCGGACGGGATCTGCGTAAAGACCGGAGCTGTCTCCCACGAAACGGAAACCATCGTGTGCCTGCCCCACAGGCTGGTCCTTACGGTCCTGCTGCAGCAGGAAACAGGGGCAGAGGGCCTTGCTGCAGAAAGCGCAGGGTTCAAAAAGAATTAAGAAAAACGGCAGAAATGGAAGCAGTTTCCGGCTTTGAAATTGTTCCGGTTTCGTATATAATAATATAATCCGGGTCTTTGCAGAAAGCAGAAGGCCCGGCAGGAACAGAAACATGAGGAGCCATTTGGAGATTATGAGAAAAACGGACAGATTCGTGAAAGGAAAAAAGGCGCTTTTCCTTGCGGCGGCCTGCACGGCGCTGCTGCTTTCCGCCTGCGGCGGGGAGGAAAAGATCGCTGACCCTTCCGTTCAGAATACAGAAGCCCAAAAGGAAACGGAAGCGGAAACCACGGAAGCAGAGCTTCCCGCCTCCACCGAAGCGGAGACAAGCCCTCAGACAGCGCCGGAGACCCTGAGTCCTTTCCAGAACTTTATGGAATCCAGCATCGAGCAGCGGGAAAATGAAACCACCCTGAGCGCTGCGGAAAAGGAAAGCATCCGGGCAGCGGAAAAGGAAAGCCGCAGGGCAGAGGAAGCGGCCCTTGCCGCAGAGCAGAGCCGGCAGGCGGCAGAAGCGGCGGCCAGCATGGCGGCAGAGGAGGCCCTGCAGGCTTCCATAGACGCCAGCATCGCGGAATCCGAAAGCCTGGAGCAGGCCATGGAAGAGAGCCTGGCCCAGGAGGAAATGCGCAGAATGAACGAATCCGCGGACGCGGAGGCAGCAGAGATCGCTGCGGAAAACGCCGCGGGCAACGGACCTGGATTTGATATGACGGCGCCCACTGCGGAGAGCCCGCAGGCGCCGGGAATGTAATTTCATAAAATGGGGGAGAAAGAGATGAACACCGAAGCAAATGAAAAACTGCTGGAGGAAACAAACTGCCGGGAGCTGTTCCAGAGGCTTTATGACAAGGATGCGGAAACAGGCCGGGAGCGTTACAGAAATGTGCTGAAGGGCTATCGGGAGCATTTCGGAGAGGGAGAGGTCTGCATGTTCACCTCCGCCGGAAGGACCGAGGTCTGCGGCAACCATACGGATCATAACCACGGCAAGATCCTGGCGGGCAGCATCGATCTGGACTGCGTGGCGGCTGCAGGAAGAACGGAGGACCGGCAGATCAGGATCATTTCTGAGACCTTCCATCAGGATTTCACCATCGATCTTGGGGATCTGGAGCCCTCCTCCCGGTATGCGGGAACCTCAGACCTCACTAAGGGCCTGATCAGGGGCTTCCAGGAAAACGGGTATCAGGTAGGCGGCTTCAACGCCTATATCACATCCAACGTCATTGCCTCCGCAGGCGTGAGCTCCTCCGCATCCTACGAGATGCTGATCTGCTCGATCCTCAACGAGCTCTATAACGATGGCAAGATCGACCTTGTGGCCTATGCCCACATCGGAAAGTTTTCAGAAAACGTATACTGGAAAAAGGCCTCCGGCCTTATGGATCAGATGGCCTGCGCCGTAGGCGGACTGATCTCCCTGGATTTCAAGGATCCCCAGAAGCCCGTTGTGGAAAAGATCGATTTCGATTTTGCAAAGACTGGATATGCCATGATCATGGTACAGACCGGAAAGGGCCATGCGGATCTTTCCGAGGAGTATTCCTCCATTCCAGGAGAAATGAAGTCCGTGGCAGGCTTTTTCGGAAAGGAGACCCTTTCCGAATGCAGCGAGGAGGAGCTGATCGCAGCTCTGCCCAAGGTAAGAAAGGCCTGCGGCGACCGGGCGGTGATGCGCGCCTTCCATTTCTTTGAGGAAAACAAGCGGGTGGAGGGAGCGGTAGCCGCTCTGGAAGCCAATGACTTTGAAAAGGCCCTCCGGTACATCGAGGCCTCCGGAAATTCCTCCTGGAAATATCTGCAGAACACCTATGTGACAGGAGCTGTGGAGGAGCAGGGCATTCCGGTGGCCCTGGCCCTTACGGAGATCTATCTGAAAAAGCTGGGAAAGGGCGCCTGTCGCGTCAACGGCGGCGGTTTTGCAGGCGTGATACAGACCTTCCTGCCGGCAGAGGCTGCGGAAGACTATGTCCGCTATATCGACGGAGCCATCGGGGCAGGCAGCGCTCATATCATGAAGATCAGGCCCATCGGGGCGGCCTGCATCAATACGCTGCTGCGTTAAGGATATGCCGGCGGCTTAAGACAGAAGGAAAGGAGCCGTGAAAAGAGAAACTCTTTTCACGGCTTTTCTGCTAAAAACACCTTACGGGTGTACCTTTATGCCGTGAGGAACACGGTAGGATCAAGGAAACACCCTCCGGGTGTACCTTTATGCCATGAAGAGCATGGCAGAATCAATGAAAGGGAGAGACATGAACGATTATACAAAAGAGGATATTTTCCGGATCGTTGAGGAGGAGGACGTGCGTTCCATCCGGCTGCAGTTTACGGATATGTACGGCATGCCGAAGAACTTCAACCTGCCGGCAGGACAGCTGGCCCGGGCCCTGGCAGGAGAGTGCGTTTTTGACGGCTCCTCCATCGAGGGTTTTATCCGGAGAGATGAGGAGGACATGTTCCTGCGGCCGGATATCAATACCTTTGCGGTGTTCCCGCTGAGAGGCAGGGATGGAGCTACGGCCCGGATGATCTGCGACGTATACGACGCCAGGGGACAGGCCTTTTCCGGGGATCCCCGGCATATCCTGAAGCAGGCGCAGGAAAAGGCGGAGGCCCTTGGGTACCGCTTCCGCATCAGTCCGGAGCTGGAATTTTTCCTGTTCCACTGCGACGACGAGGGACGGCCCACCACGGAAAACGAAGAATCCGCCGGTTACTTCGACATGTCTCCCCTGGATCTGGGAGAGGGCCTCAGGAATGAGATAACGGAGCTGTTGGAGGAGGTGGACTGCCCGGTGGCCTCTTCCCATCATGAAACCTCCCGGGGCCAGCATGAGATCGATTTTGAAGGACAGGACAGCCTTTCCTGTGCGGATACCCTGGCCACCGCCAAGATCATGATCAAGATCATCGCAAGGCGCGCAGGCTTTCACGCCACCTTCATGCCGAAACCCAAGGAGGGCGTCAACGGCTCCGGCCTGCATCTGCCCATGGCGCTCTATGACAGGGAGGACCGGAATCTGTTCTATGATGAGACGGATCCCCACGGGCTATCGGAAACCGCCCGCCGTTTCATGACCGGCATCATCCGGCATATCGGAGGCATGAGCCTGGTGCTGAATCCCCTGGTAAACTCCTATAAGCGGATCGTTCCCGGCTATGACGCCCCGGTGGATATCAGCTGGACCGCAGGCACCAACAGGGGCTCCCTGCTGCGGATCCCTTCCAGGTACGGCTCCGATACGAAGATCGAGCTGCGGAGCCCGGATCCTGCCTGCAACCCCTATTTGGCCTTTGCCCTGGTGCTTTCCGCAGGGATCTCCGGCCTCGGGGAAAAGGAAAACCTGCCTGGAGAAGGCGAAAGCCTGGGCTCCCTGCCGGAAAGCTTCGGGGAGGCCATAGCAGCCTTTCGGGAGGATCCCTTCATCCGGGAGGTGCTGGGAGAGACCTTTTTCAAAAGATACCTGGAGGCAAAGACCCGGGAATACGAAAGCTATAAACGGCAGGTAAGCTCCTGGGAGGTACAGGAGTATCTGTACAAATATTGATAAAGGGTGCGTTGATTGGCAAATTTTATCGTTTGTTTTCATAAACCGAAGGATGCAAATCTGATCAGGAATCTCCTGGGCCACGCGGGTTTCCCCGTGGCCTGTTCCTGCATGTCCGGAGCCAGGGCCCTGGAGGCCTGCGACAAGCTGGGCAGCGGGATCCTGGTCTGCGGCTATCATCTGCCGGATATGCTCTGTACGGAGCTCTACGAGAGCCTGCCTCGGGCCTTTTCCATGATGGTGATGTGCCCACCAAAGCTGTGGGGACCGGCGCTGCCGCCAGAGGGCATCGAGACCGTGGACCTGCCTGCTCCGGGAACGGAGATCCTGCAGCGGGTAGAGGAGGCGGAGCTCCGCTTTGAACGCCGCCGGGAAAGAGAGCGGCGGAACAGCCGTCGGGGCAGGAGCGGCAGGAGCCCGGAGGAGCTTCTGCTGCTGGCGGAGGCCAAGACCCTTTTGATGCACAGAAAGCACCTGAACGAATCCGAGGCCCATAAATACCTGCAGAAGCTGGCCATGGATACGGGACAGAGCATGGCGGAAACCGCGGCCAGGGTAAAACTCAGTTTTCAAACGAATTGAAGTATGCTAAGATAGGACTTAAGAAAGGAACCCGGGAATGGGGGAAAACATAGAAAAAAGTGAAGTGAAACTGACGGTGGGACAACGGTTTCTGCGCCTGCTGCTGACGTTGCGGCGGGCCCTGATCCCGATCTTCGTCTATCTGCTGTGGGGCATGCTCTTCGAGCTTTTATGGGCCCTTTTGCTGGCGGTGTTTGCCGGCGCTTTTCCGGGAACGGACTTCCTTCGCTTTCTTCAGGAAAACGAAGGCCTGTTTCTGATGCTGGCCATCTCCCTGCCTTCCTTTTTCGTGCTTTACCGGATGTACCGGAGGGACTGCTTCTGGTTTCAGGCAGATACAGGGGAACGAAAACCGGTGCCGTGCCCCGGCTGTCTGCTGCTGACGGCCCTGGGGGCTGCATCAGGCTTCAACATCCTGCTGCAGCTGTCGCCCCTGATCCGCATGTTCCCTTCCATCGTGGAGGTGAACGCGGAGCTTGCAGGCAGCAGCCTGCTGCTGTCTTTGTGCTATACGGTGCTGGCGGCGCCTGTGGTGGAGGAGCTTCTGTTCCGGGGGCTTTTGTACCGGCGGCTGCGGGAGGGACTTCCCTTCCTGCCGGCAGCGGTGGTCTCGGCGCTTTTGTTCGGCGCCATGCACGCCAATATGGTACAATTCATCTACGCCTCTGTGGTGGGGCTTTTGCTGGCCTGGATCTATGAGCGGTACGGAAACCTGAAGGCGGCGGTGCTGTTCCATGCCATCGGCAATCTGACGGGAAACCTGTCCGGGCTCTTTACCAGCAGGGAGCTGCTTGCGGTTTTTCCGGCGGCGGGCTGGATCGGTGCCGCAGGTTTTCTTCTGCTGATGGCCTGGGGGATCTCGGGAATCAGCAGGAAGGTAGCGCCGCCGGTATACAGGTGGCGGAGCCTTCTGGAGGAATAGAAAGGTTAAGATCTCAGGAAACACATGGCCGCAGGATTGCGGATATTAGGAGGAAATCATGAAACTGCTGACGATCGCGGTGCCCTGTTACAATTCGGCTCCTTATATGAGAAAATGTATCGAAAGCCTTCTGACAGGCGGAGACCGGGTGGAGATCCTGATCGTGGACGACGGCTCCACAAAGGACAACACCCTTGCCATCGCAAAGGAGTATGAAAGAAATTATCCGGGCATCGTAAGAGCCATCCATCAGGAAAACGGCGGTCACGGAGAGGCGGTGAACACCGGCCTTCGGAACGCTACGGGTATTTATTTCAAGGTGGTGGATTCCGACGACTATCTGGATACCAATTACTTCCCCATGGTGCTGGACAAGCTGGAGGAGTTCGTTTACGGGCCGGAAAAGATCGACATGCTCTGCTGCAATTTCGTATACGACAAGCAGGGCGTCGAGCGCAAGAAGGTCATGGCCTATCACACGGCCTTCCCGAAAAACACCCCCTTCACCTGGAAGGACGTGAGGTTTTTCATGCTGGGGCAGTACATCCTGATGCACAGCGTCATCTACCGGACGGAGCTTTTGAAAAGCTGCCATCTGGAGCTGCCGAAGCATACCTTTTATGTGGACAACATCTATGTATACTATCCGCTGCCCTATGTGAAAAAGCTGTATTACATGGACGTCAATCTCTACCGCTATTTTATCGGCAGGGAGGACCAGTCCGTCAACGAGCAGATCATGATCGGCCGTATCGATCAGCAGATCAGGGTGACCAAGCTGATGCTGGGCTATTACGACGTGCTGAAGCTGCAGCCCGCAAAGCTGCGGAAATACATGATCAGCTATCTGAACATCATGATGACGGTGTCCTCGATCCTGGCGATACGCTCCGGCACCGAGGAAAACATGGAAAAGAAGCGGGAGCTGTGGGATTATCTGAAAAACCAGAACTTCCCCCTGTGGCTGAAGCTGAGGACCAGCTTCCTGGGACAGGGCATGAACATGAAGACCAAGGCAGGCCTGAAGCTGACGGAGACCTGCTATAAGATCACTCAGAAATTTTACGGTTTCAACTAAAAAATAAAAAAAGGTTCTTGACAATCTGCCGGTTTTTCTATATACTAACTAAGCGTTGCGGGAAGAACCGGCAGCGCAGCCGAAAGGCGACTGGGGTCTTAGCTCAGCTGGGAGAGCATCTGCCTTACAAGCAGAGGGTCATAGGTTCGAGCCCTATAGGCCCCATTTTAATCGAAAAAGAGGTAATCACGCTTCTGCGTGTTTACATATATGGCGGGATAGCTCAGTTGGCTAGAGCATACGGTTCATACCCGTAGTGTCGAGGGTTCAAATCCCCCTCCCGCTACTTCCTAAGGAAAGCTCTGCAGGAATGCAGGGCTTTTTATGAAAATTTTTATTGACAGTCTTTGCCGGTGTCTCCGGAAAAGAGGCGGAAATGATGAAAGGGAAGGAAAGCTTCTGGAAAAAGAATAGGGATCTGTTTTTGCTGGCGGCCTGTACGGCGGTGTACCTGCTGTGGTTTTTCTTTCTGGAAAACCATGTGGTAACCAGATACCATATCATCCATGTGGGACTGGATGACTATATTCCTTTCTGCGAGTATTTCATCATTCCCTATCTGCTGTGGTTCCCGTATGTGGCGGCAGCTTGGCTCTTTTTCTACCGGAAGGAACGGGCGCTTTTCCGGAAAATGTCCCTGTTTCTCTTTACAGGTATGTTCGTGAGCCTGTTCATCTGCACGATCTATCCCAACGGAACGGATTTCCGCCCGGCGGTGGATGCGGACAAGAACCTGTTCTGCGCACTGGTATCCGCGCTTTACGGGGTGGATACCCCCACCAACGTGCTGCCCAGCATCCACGTTTATAATTCCATCGGCATCCACATCGCGGTATGCCGCTCCGAGGCATTGAAGGACCGGAAGGGGATCAGGGCGGCCTCCCTGGTGCTCTGCATCCTGATCTGCCTTGCCACCATGTTCTTAAAGCAGCACAGCATAGTGGATGTGCTGATGGCATCCTTTATGGCTTATGTGGTCTGCGGCGCTGTTTATGAGCCGGAGGGCACGGTGGAAACCGCAGGTGCTTCCCGGAGAAAACCCCTTTTGGGGCGCTCCGGAGAATAAGGGGGCCCCGTCCTTACTTTAGACTTTTTTTATAAACGGAAACAGCAAAATATGATATAATCCTCTCGTAGAAAAGTGCGAGAGGATTTTTCTTATGTACATTTTTATCGTAAACCCTAACGCCGGCGGCGGACGGGGGCTTCGTGTCTGGAACTATACCAAAAAGTTCCTGAACAAACGGCATGAGGAATACGAGGTATACTTTACCGCTGCTCCGGGAGACGCCCGGCAGAGGGCCCGGGAGCTGACGGAGCAGTGCCGGGAGGAACGGCATATCATCGTGGTGGGCGGAGACGGCACCATGAACGAGATCCTGGACGGGCTGTGCCTCCAGTGTCCGGCAGTGCTGGGGTATATCCCGGCAGGCTCCGGCAACGATCTGGGCAGGAGCCTGCAGCTTCCGGGCAATCTCCGGAGGCTCATCAGCCGGATCATTCTGGAAGGCTATGTGGAGACCCTGGATTATGGGGTCTTAAGCTGCGGCTGTGAGGAGTGCAAGAACCGGCGTTTTCTGGTAAGCTCCGGCATCGGCTTTGACGCGGCGGTATGCCATGACCTTCTGGACTCCAGGACAAAGGACAGCCTCAACAGGGCGCGGCTGGGGCGGCTCGCCTATCTCGCCACCGGTATCCGGGAATTCCTGCTGACCAGACCCACCAGGGGCTATATCCTTCTGGACGGGACCCAGCGGGTAGAGTTCAATCATATCATCTTTATTTCCGCACATATCCATCCCTACGAGGGAGGCGGCTTTCAGTTTGCGCCAAAGGCGGATCCCAGGGACGGAAAGCTGGAGATCTGCGTCGTGAGCATGCGGAACAAGCTCCGGCTCATCCCGGCGCTGCTGCGGGCAAAACGGCGACCCCTGAAAAACGGAAAGGGCATCCGCTTTTTTGAATGCAGGGAAGCGCACATCCATATCGACCGGCCCCTGGCCGTTCACGCGGACGGGGAAAGCTGCCGCTGCCAGACGGACATCGAGGTCCGCTGTGTGGAACGGCAGCTTCGGATGCTGGTTTAAAGCAGCCTCCGGGGCCCTGCGGTGCCGAAAAATAAGCGGCGGGAATCAGAAAACAGGAAAGGAAAGAAAAACATGCGGATCGGACACGGCTATGACGTACACAGATTGACGGAGGGAAGAAAGCTGATCCTGGGCGGAACGGAGATCCCCTATGAAAAGGGACTTTTAGGACATTCCGATGCAGACGTGCTGACCCACGCGGTGATGGACGCGCTGCTGGGGGCCTGCGGCCTGCAGGATATCGGGACCCATTTTCCGGATACGGATGCGGCCTATAAGGGGGCGGACAGCCTGAAGCTGCTTTCGGAGGTAGGCAGGATGCTGCGGGAGGCCGGTTACCGGGTGGAAAACATCGACGCCACCATCCTCTGTCAGAGGCCGAAGCTGCGGCCCTTTATCTCCGCCATGCAGTCAAATCTTGCCAGGGTGTTGGAGCTTGAACCGGGACAGGTGAATATCAAGGCCACCACGGAGGAGGGCCTTGGATTTACGGGAGAGGGCCTGGGCATCGCGGCTCACGCAGTCTGCCTTCTGGAAAAGGCGGACTTGCGGTAAAGGGCGGCTCGTGGTACATTATATACAAAAGAGAGGCTGCCTGGCGAAAGCCCCTGGTTTTTTGCGGCCCCGGCAGCGGAATGGAGCAGAGAATGAAGATATTCGATACCATGCAGAGAAGAAAAGTGGAGTTTGTGCCCATCGAAGAGGGCAAGGTGCGGATGTATGTCTGCGGCCCCACAGTCTATAATCTGATTCATATCGGAAACGCCCGTCCCATGATCGTGTTTGATACCTTCCGGCGCTATATGGAATACAAAGGCTATGAGGTCAATTACGTTTCCAACTTTACGGACGTGGACGATAAGATCATCAAGGCAGCCAACGAGGAAGGCGTGGACGCTTCTGTGATCTCCGAGCGCTATATCGCGGAGTGCAAGCGGGATATGGCGGACATGAACATCAAGCCCGCCACGGTGCATCCCCAGGCGACCCAGGAGATCGAGGGAATGATCGCCATGATCGCAAAGCTGATCGAAAACGGCCATGCCTATGTAGTTCCCGACGGCACGGTTTATTTCGACGTGGCTTCCGACCCGGATTACGGAAAGCTGAGCCATAAAAACATGGATGAAATGATGTCCGGTTTGAGAGAGCTGAAAGTCAGCGGCGAGGAAAACAAAAAATCCCCCAGCGATTTCGTTCTCTGGAAGCCGAAAAAGGAAGGAGAGCCCTACTGGGAGTCCCCCTGGTGCCAGGGAAGGCCCGGCTGGCACATCGAGTGCTCGGAGATGTCTCAGAAATATCTCGGGGAGACCATCGACATCCATGCCGGCGGCGAGGATCTGATCTTCCCTCACCATGAAAACGAGATCGCCCAGTCCGAGGGAGCTTCCGGAAAGCCCTTCTGCCATTACTGGATGCACAACGGCTTTCTGAACATCAACAATAAAAAAATGTCCAAATCCGAGGGCAATTTCTTTACGGTAAGGGACATCACCTCTCAGTATGATCCCATGGTGCTGCGGCTGTTCATCCTCAGCGCCCAGTACCGGACGCCCCTGAATTTCTCTCAGGAGCTGATGGAGCAGGCAAAGGCCTCCTATGAGCGCATCCTGAACTGCACGGACAAGCTGACCGGGCTTTTGGAAAAGGCGCCGGAGGGCGCGCTTTCCGAAAAGGAGCAGGAGGGAAAGCGGCAGGTAGAGGCTTATATCCGGGATTTTGAAGAGGCTATGGACGACGACAACAACACGGCCAACGCCTCCACCGCCGTATATGAGATCGTGCGGACGGCCAACGCCACCACGGATGAGGCCTCCTCCAAGGCCTATGTTTCCTATCTGCTGGAGGTGATCCGGAAGCTCTGCGACGGCGTGCTGGGCGTCCGGACGGAACGGAAGAAAGAGGCCCTGGACGAAGAAATCGAGGCCCTGATCGCAGAGCGGCAGGCGGCAAGAAAGGCAAAGGATTTCAAAAAGGCAGATGAGATCCGGGACAAGCTGACGGATATGGGCATCCTTCTGGAGGACACCCGTGAGGGCGTCAAGTGGAAGAGGGCTTAAGGAGAAAGAACATTTGGAAGGATTTGAACTGATCGGAAAAACCTTTGGGGCGAGGGCCCTGGACGCAGACGAGCTGTCGGGACTGACGCTGGCCTATATCGGGGACGCGGTGTTCGAGCTGGCAGTCAGGATGTACATGAGCGCCCACGGTTCCCGCCAGGTGAACCGGCTCCATAAGCATGTGACGGCGGTGGTGAACGCCGGAGCCCAGTCGGACCTTTACCGGATCCTGGAGCCCCAGCTGCGGCCGGAGGAGGAGATGATCTTCCGGCGGGGCCGCAACTCCAAAACCATTACGGCGGCAAAAAATCAGAAGATCACGGATTACCGCAGGGCCACAGGCCTGGAGGCTCTGATGGGATGGCTCTATCTGAAGGAACGGTATGACCGCATCGCGGAGCTTCTGTCCTACGGCCTGCCCAGGCTTTTGCAGGAAACGCCTCCGGCGGAGGATGCCGGAGCAGAGGAGACCGGCGTTTCCCTGGGAGCTGAAGCCTGAGGAGCGGATCCGTTCCGGGAAGAAGGGCAAAAAGTAAAAAAATGCCGGAAAAATCTCCTGGAAAATCTTGACAGAACCAAAAGCCTATGCTATATTATACAGGCTTTGTAAAAAGCGCAGGCTGCTGTAGCACAGTCGGTAGTGCGTCGCATTGGTAGTGCGGAGGTCACGGGTCCGATTCCCGTCAGCAGCTCGCATGGAAACAGACGGAGAACCTTATGATGAGGTTCTCCGTTTTTTTTCGATGAAACGGAAAACGGCGCCAGCTTATCCCCGGTGCCGTTTTTTCCATTCCTTGATCTGCTGCAGCCGCTCTTTGTAACGGGCTTCCACCCCCTGCTCCGTGGGCCTGTAGTATTCCCGTCCCAGAAGGGAATCCGGCAGGCACTGCATATTGGTGAGCTTGTCCGCCGTATCGTGGGCATATTGGTAGCCCTTGCCGTAGTTCAGCTCCTCCATGAGTTTTGTGGGAGCATTTCGGATCACCAGGGGTACCGGCTCGGAAAGCTGGGACAGGGCGTCCTTTTTGGCCTTTTCGTAGGCCATATAGAGGGCGTTTGATTTCGGAGCCAGGGACATGTAGACCACCGCCTCCGTCAGATGGACGGAGCACTCCGGCATGCCGATGAAATGGCAGGCCTGATAGGCGGCCACGGCGATCTCCAGAGCTCTGGGATCGGAAAGCCCCACGTCCTCGCTGGCAAAGCGGGTGACCCTGCGGGCGATGTACAGGGGATCCTCCCCGGCCTCCAGCATCCGGGCCAGCCAGTAGACGGCGGCGTCCGGATCGGAGTTGCGCATGGACTTATGCAGGGCGGAGATCAGATTGTAATGCTCCTCCCCCTTCTTGTCGTACAGCAGGGATTTTTTGGAGGTACACTGCTCCACGGTCTCCTTGGTGACCGTAGTGACCCCGTCCTCCATATCGCCGTTCAGCACCGCCATCTCCAGGACGGAAAGGGCCGTGCGGGCGTCTCCGTTGGCAAAAACGGCGATGAGCCGCAAAAGATCAGGGTCGATCCGGATCTGTTGGTTCCCAAAGCCCCGGGGATCCCTCAGGGCCCGGGTCAGAAGCTTCACCAGATCCTCCTCTCCGAGGCTCTGGAGCACAAAGACCCGGCAGCGGGACAGCAGAGCTCCGTTTACCTCAAAGGAGGGATTTTCCGTGGTGGCTCCGATGAGGATGATGCTGCCCTTTTCCACAAAGGGCAGAAAGGCGTCCTGCTGGGCCTTGTTGAAACGGTGTATCTCGTCTACGAAAACGATGGTCCGCTCTCCGTAGCGGAGATTTTGTTCCGCCTTCTGCATGACCGCCCGGATCTCCTTGATGCCGCTGGTGACGGCGGAAAAATTGATGAAGGCCGCTTTGGTGCGGTTGGCGATGATGCGGGCCAGGGTGGTCTTGCCGACGCCGGGAGGCCCCCAGAAGATCATGGAGGAAATGTTATCGTTTTCGATGAGACGGCGCAGGACCTTCCCTTCCCCCAAGAGCTGGGACTGGCCGACAAATTCCTCCAGCGTCTCCGGACGCAGCCTTGCCGCAAGGGGCGCGGCCTCCGGGCGCTGAAACAGGGATAATTGTTCTTCCATGGGTCAGGGACTCCTCCTTTCTGAAACTGCCGGTGGCGGCAGAGGACCGGCAACGGTCCTATCGTGCTTTTCTTTATTATACCGCTTCTATTGAAAAGCTGGAACAGGAATGCTAAAATACGAACCATGAAAAAAGAATTTATTAAAATCAGAGGTGCTTCCGAGCACAATTTAAAAAATATCGATCTGGATATCCCCAGGGACGAGCTGGTGGTGCTGACGGGACTTTCCGGATCCGGGAAATCCTCCCTGGCCTTCGATACCATTTATGCGGAGGGACAGAGACGCTACATGGAATCCCTTTCCAGCTATGCCCGTCAGTTCCTGGGCCAGATGGAAAAACCCAGGGTGGAGAGCATCGAGGGCCTGTCCCCGGCCATCAGCATCGATCAGAAAAGCACGAATCACAACCCCAGATCCACGGTGGGAACGGTGACGGAGATCTACGATTATCTCCGTCTTCTTTACGCCCGCATCGGCATCCCCCACTGTCCCAAGTGCGGACGGGAGATCAAACGCCAGAGTGTGGACGAGATGGTGGACAGCATCATGAAGCTGCCGGAGCGGACAAAGATCCAGCTGCTGGCGCCGGTGGTGCGGGGCAGAAAGGGCGAGCATGCAAAGCTTCTGGAGCAGGCAAGGCGCTCCGGCTATGTCCGGGCCCGGATCGACGGGAGCCTTTATGAGCTGTCCGAGGAGATCAAGCTGGACAAAAACCTCAAGCATAACATCGAGATCGTGGTGGACCGGCTGATCATCAAACCCGGAATCGAGGGCCGGCTGACGGATTCCATCGAGACCGCCCTGCATCTGTCCGACGGGCTACTGCTCTTGGATGTGATCGAGGGAGAGCCGGTGATGTTCTCCCAGAATTTCGCCTGTCCGGAATGCGGCATCAGCGTGGAGGAGATCGAGCCCCGCTCCTTTTCCTTCAACAATCCCTACGGCGCCTGTCCGGAATGCTATGGTCTTGGCTACAAGCTGGAGTTCGACCTGGATCTGATGATCCCGGACCAGAGCCTGAGCCTCAACCAGGGGGCCATTTCCGTGATGGGCTGGCAGTCCAGCGGCCAGAAGGGCTCCTATACCCACGCCATGCTGGAGGCCCTGTCCAAGGCATACAATTTCAGTCTGGACGTGCCCTTTGAGGAGCTTCCGGAACGGGCCAGGGACGTGATCCTGAACGGTACCGGGGGACAGAAGGTCCGGGTTTACTATGAGAGTCAGTTCGGACGGGGCAACGTGCACGACGTGGCCTTTGAGGGCCTTCTGGAAAATACGAGACGGCGTTACCGGGAATCCTATTCCCAGGAAATGAAAGCGGCCTACGAGGAATACATGCGGAAGGACGTCTGCCCGGCCTGTCATGGCCAACGGCTGAAGCCCAGCTCCCTGGCGGTGACGGTAGGGGACAAGAATATCTTTGAAATGACGGACTGCTCCATCCGGAGCTTCCGGGACCAGATGGACGCCCTGGAGCTGAGCAGCTTCCAGCATCAGATCGGAGACATGATCCTGAAGGAGATCCGGGCCCGCATCACCTTTCTCATCGACGTGGGGTTGGATTATCTCAGCCTGAGCCGGGCGACCGCCACCCTTTCCGGCGGAGAGGCTCAGCGGATCCGGCTGGCGACCCAGATCGGTTCCGGACTGGTGGGCGTCGCCTATATCCTGGACGAGCCCTCCATCGGCCTGCATCAGCGGGACAACGACAAGCTTCTGGCGACCCTCAAGCATCTGCGGGATCTGGGAAATTCCGTCATCGTGGTGGAGCATGACGAGGATACCATGCGGGCGGCGGACTGGATCGTGGATATCGGCCCCGGCGCCGGAGAGCACGGCGGATATGTGGTGGCCCAGGGAAGGGCAGAGGATATCATGCAGTGTCCGGATTCCATCACCGGCCAGTATCTCAGCGGACGGGTGCAGATCCCCGTACCGGCAGAAAGACGGCAGCCCAAGGGCTGGCTTACGGTCAAGGGCGCTGCGGAAAACAACCTGAAGCATATCGACGTAAAGGTGCCCCTTGGGGTATTTACCTGCGTGACAGGGGTTTCCGGCAGCGGAAAGTCCTCCCTGGTCAACGAGATCCTGTATAAGACCCTGGCAAGAAAGCTGAACCGGGCCAAGCTGATCCCGGGCAGATGCGACGGCATCGAGGGCATGGAGCAGCTGGACAAGGTGATCTGTATCGACCAGTCCCCCATCGGAAGGACCCCGAGGTCCAACCCGGCCACTTATACAGGGGTCTTCGACCTCATCCGGGATCTGTTTGCAGCCACGCCCGACGCCAAGGCCAGGGGCTATGGCAAGGGAAGGTTTTCCTTTAACGTCAAGGGCGGCCGCTGCGAGGCCTGCTCCGGCGACGGTATCATCAAGATCGAAATGCACTTCCTGCCGGATGTGTATGTGCCCTGCGAGGTCTGCGGAGGCAAGCGCTATAACCGGGAGACCCTGGAAGTGAAATACAAGGGAAAATCCATCTACGATGTGCTGAATATGACGGTGGAGGAGGCCCTGGAGTTTTTCCGGCATGTGCCCTCGGTGGCCCGGAAGATACAGACCCTTTATGATGTGGGACTTTCCTATATCCGCCTGGGACAGCCCTCCACGGAGCTTTCCGGCGGAGAGGCCCAGCGCATCAAGCTGGCGACGGAGCTGTCAAAGCGCAGCACCGGCAGGACCATTTATATTCTGGACGAGCCCACCACGGGACTGCATTTTGCAGACGTGCACAAGCTCATCGACATTCTGCACCGCCTCAGCGAGGGCGGCAATACCATCGTGGTGATCGAGCACAATCTGGACGTGATCAAAACCGCGGATTATATTCTGGACATCGGCCCCGAAGGGGGAGACGGCGGCGGAACCGTTATCGCAAAGGGAACGCCGGAGGAGGTCTGCGCCTGTCCGGAGAGCTATACGGGACGGTATCTCAGGCCGTATCTGGAACAGGGGAAACATCAGGAGGTATGAAGAAAAACAGCTATTACGCGGTGATCGCCGCAAAGAAAAGACGGGGCAGGCGTTATGCCATGGTGGTGCCCTATGAGGAGCTGGAGCGGCTCATGGGCAGCAGGGTCCCGGTGTATTTTCAAAAACCCTGCAAAAGCGAAAGAGCGGCAGAGGAGCAGCTGGATACATTTCTGTTCCGAAAGGGCGGCGGAAAGATCCGCCGGATCAGTTTTGGATTGTTCATGCTGCTGTCGGATGAGGAAAAGGAGCCGGAACAGGCGCCGTTCCAGGAACAGCGGCAGCTGCCTTCCTCTGGAAGGGAACGGGCCTGCTTTTACGACAGCGAGTTTGGTATGTATAATTACGGAGACCAGCAGGGCGACGTGGTGTTGATGGGAGCCGTGATCCTGAGGCCCCAGGAGGAGCCCCAGAGCTTCCGCAGCCTGATCTGCAACCGGGAAAAGGCCCAGATGGGAGA
>CALWLA010000029.1 GCA_944381405.1 uncultured Lachnospiraceae bacterium
CGAATACAAAAATTTCGAGAGGGAGTCCATCTCCGGTTAGCGTATGCAGATCTACCGCTGAACGTATTATACCATAGCTCATAAGTTATGGAAATCCGGGAAATTCGCTTACAAAACGGGAAACTCATTTGCAAAGCGGGAATTTTGCTTACAAAAGCAGAGCTTCATTTACAAAACGGGACGCTTGCTTTACAAACGGGACTCTCGGATTACAATTCACCTCCGTTTCTCTTCTGAGCCAAGGTTCAGATCGGAAAAATGTGTGTTTTTAGCAAGATTTTTGTGGAAAAATGTGTGAAATCTATATTGTAAACTACGGAAAAATGTGATGAGCTGAAATCCATTTTCCAGACAAACAAAAACCCCGGCTGATCATCGAACTGCTTTCCATGATCGCCGGGGAAAAGATCTTGCCGGTAAAATAAAAGAGCTGCTTTGACCGATCAATACAGCCTGCTCAGGATCTCCACGCACTTGTCGATGCCCAGCACGCCGCTGTCCAGGCAGACGTGGTAATCCTTAGCCTGGCCCCATTTCTGATCCGTATAACGGCGATGATAAGCGGCTCTTTGTTTATCCATTTCCCTGACCCGCTGCTCCGGCGCCGTATCCCTTTCTCCGTAGACCCGGACGATCCGGTCCGCCCGGAAGGCAAGATCCGCATGGATGAATACCGTCAGGCAATCCACCGTATCCTTCAGGATAAAGTCGGCGCACCGCCCCACGATGACGCAGGAGCCCCGATCCACGATGTCCCGGATGACCTCGCTCTGATACTTCCAGCTGTCCTGTCCGGCGAGTCCCTTTCCGATAGCGATGCGTTCGATCAGCTCGCTGTCATAGCAGGGAATCCCCAGCTGATCTGCCAGCTTCCGGCCGATGGTACGTCCGCCGCTGCCGAATTCGCGGCTGATGGTGATGATCCGTTTTTTCTCCATAATAAAATCCCCCTAAAAAACCACTTCTCAAAATATTAACATTCTTTCATATATATCATACCCCAAAATGCCTGCAAAGGCAAAACTAATCAGCGATCAATGAAAGCCTTTGCCTTTACCGGCTCCTTGTGGTATAATAAATTGAATTTTGTGAATATCCCTTTATGCCGTGCAGAGACGGCAAATAGTTTGGAATAGTCGAAAGGAGAAATTTTCTATGAAATGTCCATTTTGCGGCGGAACCTACCGGCTGCTGAAGGCCCCCGGCAATGAGGAAAAGGCCTTTTTCGTACCCAGCTGTTATCTGGATGGAAAAGCTGAGGGACCGGCAGCAGGCATTATCTGCGATCTGTTCATCTGCCCGGGCTGCGGAAACCTGCAGCTGGTCGCAAAGAGAAAGCCGGCAGCTGATAAAAAGAAGTAATCCAGCTGATCTCAGCCATGAAGTTCCTTTTTCGTTCTTTGAGGAGGCGTGATTTATGAAAATGAAAATGTACAATATCAAGGATCTCGACAAATTCATGAAGCTTGTGGAGGACTGCCAGGGAGACGTTTATGTGATCTCTGCAGAAGGAGACAAGCTGAATCTGAAGAGCAAGCTGACCCAGTTCGTGGCGCTTTCCACGCTGTTTTCCTCCGGCTACATCGAGAAGCTGGAGCTGGAGACCACCGATGAAGAGGATGCTGCAAAGCTTCTGGACTTCATGATCAGCGGAAATCAGTAAGGCACAGGCCAGACACAAAAATCAAGAGGGTATCCAAAGTCCTGCAGGACCTTGGATACCCTCTTTTTCTATGCCGCCTATAACAAGGCGTACTGCTTCACCTCTGACAGCAGTTTCCGGTCCAGCCTGCATTTCATATAAACGCCCTCCTCCCTGTAGGAGGTCTCCAGCACCTCGGCCCGGCTCCGCAAAAGATGCTCCGCCCGGCCTTCCCCGTAGGGAATCAGAAACGCGCATTCCAGAAGATCCCCGAAAAGCTTTTTTTCGATCATATCCAAAAGCTCTGGAATACCGGTCCCCTCCTTTGCGGAGAGATAGATCCGGTTTCCGGAAATATGCGGCAGCCTGCCTGCGTATTCGCTCTTGTCCGCCTTGTTCATGACACAGATCCGCGAAATCGCCCCGGCAGAAAGCTCCCGCAGGGTCTTTTCCGTCACCTCCATCTGTCGCTCATAGCCTTCCTCGGAGCAGTCCACCACCTCCAGCAGCAGATCCGACAGCCGCGCCTCCTCAAAGGTGGAGCGGAAGGCCTTGATCAGATCATGGGGCAGATCGTGGAGAAAGCCTACCGTATCCGCCAGAAGAAAGTCCCGGTTCCCCTCTGTGGTGATCCGGCGTACCGTGGTATCCAGGGTGGCAAACAGCTGGTCCTTGGCCAGCACCTTTTTCTTTTCCTCCGAGCCGCAGGTATCCAGCAGCCGGTTCAGCAGGGTGGATTTTCCTGCATTGGTATAGCCCACCAGGGATACCAGCGGAAGCCTGGCTTCCCGCCTGCGTTTCCGCATGGTCTCCCGGCCGCTTTCCACTGCCGCGAGCCTGCGCCGCAGCTCCGCCATGCGTTTTTCGATATACCGCCGGTCCAGCTCCAGCTGGGTCTCGCCTGCGCCCTTGTTGGACATGGAGCCGCCGGTTCCGCCCTGCCGGGACAGATTTTTCCGAAGACCGGCAAGCCTTGGCAGGGTGTACTCCAGCCTGGCATACTCCACCTGCATCCTGGCCTCCGCCGTCCGGGCCCTTTCTCCGAATATCTGCAGGATCAGTCCGGTCTTGTCCAGCACCTCTGCTTCGAGCTCCCTGGCCAGGTTGGACAGCTGGGAGGGGGTCAGGGTGTTCAGAAAGATCACCGTTTCTGCCTCTGTCAGATAAAGCTCCTGGCGGATCTCCTCCAGCTTTCCGGTTCCCACATAGGTGGCCGCTTCCGGATGGGACAGCCGCTGGGTCACTCTGGCGGAAGGCACATAGCCGCAGGCCTCCGCCAGAGCCCACAGTTCTTCCATGGACCGGGTAAAGGAAACGCCGTCCCCGGTCTGCACCCCTGCAAGCACCGCTCTTCGTTCAGTTTTTTCAATGTTTTCGATCATTCCCGTTTGTCGAAGTTTTCGCTCTTTCCTGTTTATCCTTTTCCGGTCATTCCTGCTCGCCGGAAGCTGCCTGGCTGCCGAGGGCCTGCAGTGCCTCCCGCAGCTGATTGTCAATGGAAGGATCCGGATTTTCCGCATCCGCTCCGGCTTCCAGAAAGGCCTCCTCAGCCTCCACCGTAAGATCCGGCTCCACACCCTTTCCGTGAACCGCGTACCCGCTGGGGGTAAAATACTGGGCGCTGGTGTATTTCACTGCAGATCCGTCCGCCAGAGGGACTTCCGTCTGCACGATGCCCTTTCCATAGGTGGTGGTGCCCACCAGCAGGGCCTTGTGATAGTCCTTCAGCACGCCGGCAAAGATCTCCGAGGAGGAAGCGGAGTTCTGATTGATCAGCACCGCCAGAGGCAGCTCTGTCTCATGTCCGTCCTGGGCATAATAGGCAAAATTCCTGCCCTCCTTATCCTCCGTATAGAGCACCAGGGTCCTGCCCCGGTCCTTGCCGTCGATCTCATGATCCGAATAGGTGCCGTCCTGATCCGGCAGCAGATAATCCAGCATGTAAAGAGCGCTGTTCATGATGCCGCCCAGGTTGTCCCGAAGGTCGATGACGATGCCCCCGGCCCCTTGCCGGGTCAGATCCTCCACCGCCTTTTCGAACTGCTCCACCGTAGCCTCGTCAAAGCCGCTGATATAAATATATCCGATCTTCCCGCCGCCGGTCTGCTCTTCGGAGAGCATGGAAGGGAATACGGAGGGGATCGTCACCTTGCCCCGCATGATCTGCAGCTCGATCTCCTGGCCTTCCCGTTCCACCGTCAGGTTGACATAGCTGCCTTCCTCTCCCTTGACATAGTCGTCCACCACCGTGGACAGATCCATATAGGTCACATCCTCCCGGTTCACCTTTTTCAGGATATCCCCCTTCAGAAGCCCTGCCTTTTCCGCCGGAGAATCCGGGTAGACCTGCTCCACGGTCATGACGTTGGTTTCCCGGTCCTGGGACATCAGGGCGCCGATGCCGTAATAATTTCCCCGGTTATCGTTGATCTCCTCCGCAAAGAGGCTGGCAGGGTAGTAGGCCGCATAAGGATCCTCCTCCGTCAGGCCGTACATCAGCCCCGTGAAGATGCCGTCCTCCATGGCCTGTTCGTCCATGGTATAGTAATAATCCTGATTCAGGATCGTCTGTATCGTTCTGAGCTTCAGGTTGATCTTTCCGTAGTTCAGATCCACGGACCGGGCCTCGGAAGGGCTGGCGGTCTTGGACACCGCCGACTCCGGATTTTTCCCCAGGATGATGCTGCCCACAAATGGAATGCTGATATAGCCTGTGCTCAGGACAAACAGCAGCGCGCTCAGCAAAACGCCGAAGACCGCCCCGCAGAAAAAGGTCCCCAGGCGCTTCGGTTTTTGCCTGATCTTCGGCGCCGTCTCTTGGTTTTTTTCCGCTGTTTCCAGCTCTTTTTCCTTCTCGTCCTTCATGCTTTAAGCCCCTGTTTTTCAGTATGAAAATGGCCGCCCGCCCTCAGACCGGCAGCCATTTCAGTGTAAATGCTATTTATGGCCATTTTATGAACAGTCCTTAAGGACTTACATAAGCTGACGGATTGATATAGGATCCGTTGTTCCGAATGCCAAAATGGAGATGGGGTCCCGTAGAATAGCCTGTGGAGCCCACGGTTCCGATCTGCTGTCCCTGAGAAACAGACTGTCCCACGGACACGCCGATGGAGTTCATGTGCATGTAAACCGTATACACGCCGCCGCCATGGTTGATCATGACATAGTTTCCCGCAGAAGCGGAATAGGTGGCGATGACCACGCTGCCGGAGGCAGCTGCCACCACCGCCGAGCCTGTAGGCGCTCCGATGTCGATGCCCTGATGGTTGCTGGAGGCACCCTCCGTAGGTGAGGACCTGCCTCCATAGGCGGAGGTGATCCTGCCGGATGCGGGACAGGGCCAGGTAAAGCTGATGCTTCCCAGGCTCTTGGTCTCGTAGCTCTGGCCCTGCTGCTGGGCCTTCTTTTTGGCTTCCTCCTCCTGCCGCCGGATCTCCGCCTCGATGGCTGCGATCTGGTTTTCCTCTGCCCGGATCGCATCCTGGATACCTGCGATATTTGCCTGCATATCCGCGATATCCGCATTGGCATCCTCGATCTGGGCGTTATAGGAGGCCAGCTCCTTCTGCTTGTCCGCCTGCAGCGCCTCCACGGAATCCTGCTTGGCCTCGGTTTCCTGCTTCATAAGATCCAGCTCCGCATATTCCTGCTCAAGTCTCAGCTCCGTGGCTGCGATCTGTTCCCGGATCTGGACGAATTCCTCCAGCTTCCGGCGGTCGTACTCCGAAACCTTCTGGATGTATTCCGCCCGGTTCAGCATGTCCGAAAGGGACTCTGCCTCCAGCAGCAGATCCAGGAAATTGGTGTTGCCTTCCTCGTACATATACTTGATCCGCAGCTTCATGGAGGCATACTGCTCCGCCTCCTGGGCCTGGGCTGCCGCAAGCTCCGCCTGGGTGGTTTCGATCTCCGCATTTTTCGCCGTCATCTGATTGGAAAGATCCGTGATCTGATCTCCCAGGTCTGAAAGTTCCTTGTCCAGCTTGCTGATATAGGCCGCCGCGTCGGATTTCAGGGCCGAAAGCTCCTGGAGCTTTTCCTCCAGCTGGGCCTTTTCCCCTTCGATTCGGGAAAGCTCCTCTTTGTTTTCCTCGATCTTCTGGCGGGAATCCTCTATCTTCTGCTGATTATCCGCATAAACCGGCAGAGCCGCTGCAAGCATGGCCGCCGATACCAGCAGCGCAAGCCTTGTATGTTTTCTTTTGGGCGCTCCGTTCTGCAAGCCGCTCCTCCTTTTATACCTTAAGATGCTTTCTGATGGTGAAAAATGATACCACAAAGCCCATTCCCACGCCCAGAATCAGGCCCACCGCCACCATCTGGGGGAAGATCTCCCTCATGGGTAGCAGGCTGAAGAGGTCCAGGGCCGAGGTGCCGGGAGACATGGCCAGCACCTGGGTCACCAGATAGGCCGCCGCCTTCTTGTAGATGAAATACATGCCGCAAAGGGGGATCAGGGCTCCGAAAAAGCCGATGATGATACCCTCCACCACAAAGGGGGCCCGGATCATGAAATTGGTGGCGCCGATCAGCTTCATGATCTCGTTTTCCCGTTTCCGGAAGGCTGCCGCCACGGAGATCGTATTGCTGATCAGGAATACGGATACGGCAAACAGCACGCCGATGATCACTGCAGACAGGATCGAGATCACCGTATTCATGCCCTTTAAGGCGGACACCAGCGCGTTGGCATAATTCACCTCCCGTACCCCGGGCAGGGACCGGATGTATTCCACCATGGGCTGCTGCTCTTCGATGTCGTTTAAAAATACCTCATAGTTGTCGGATGTCGCCAGGGGGTTGTCGTCTGCAAAGGCAGCCGCCAGCTCCTCGGTCCTGTCGCCGAAATAGTCCTCCTTGAAGGTTTCCCAGGCCTCCTCTGCGGAAATATAGCGGATCTCCTTGACGCCGCCCCGGTTCTGGATGGAGTCGCCGATCTGCTGCTTCTGTTCCGCCGTGGTGTCCTCATTGAAGAACACGGTGATGCCTACCGTGGTCTCCGCCTCCACGACGATGTGCCGGACGTTCTGGATGATGGAAAAGAACAGGCAGAACAGAAAGATGCAGGCCGCTACCGTAGCGATAGAGGCCATGGAAAAAAGAATGTTTTTCCCGATATTTTTAAATCCCTGCTTGGTGCAGTAAAGAAAGGTACTAATTTTCACGTCTGCGGGACCTCCTCCTGTGGGTTTCCTCTGCTCTCTGAGGTACAGGCCGCACCGGCATGGGCTTGATGCCCGTAAGTCCGTGCTCCAGATCGTAGCCCTCCGGGCGCACGTCGCTGGTGATGCGGCCCTTTTCCATGGTGATGACCCGCTTGTTCATTTCCCGGACCATCTCCCTGGAATGGGTGATGACCACCACCGTGGTACCGTGGCGGTTGATATCCTCCAGAAGCTTCATGATCTCCCGGGTGTTCACCTCGTCCAGATTTCCGGTGGGCTCGTCCGCCAGGATCACGGAGGGCTGGTTGATCAGCGCCCGGGCGATGGCCACCCGCTGCTGCTCGCCGCCGGAAAGCTGCTTGGGAAGGTTTTTATATTTGGAGGAAAGCCCTGTCAGCTGCAGCATCTTCGGCACGTTTTCCCGGATCTCCCGGGAGGATGCGCCGATCACCCGCTGGGCAAAGGCGATGTTCTCAAATACGTTTCTGTCGTTCAGCAGCCGGAAATCCTGGAATACCACCCCCAGGGTCCGGCGGAATTTCGGGATGTCCCGGCGGCGCATGGTCACCAGATCCCGTCCGTTTACTTCGATCTCGCCCTCCGTAGGAAGGGTCTCCCGGGTAATGAGCCGGAACAGGGTGGATTTTCCGGAGCCGGATTTTCCAACGATAAACACGAATTCGCCGTCCTTGATCTCAAGGGACAGCCCCCGCACGGCCTTGTTGCCCGTATCGTAGGTTTTATTGACGTCCTTAAGCTTTATCATGTTCTGTGCCTTTACTCCTTCAGCCTTCCTTTAATAATCAGTTTTTTCCATATAGTTCATGTATTCCACCACCATCAGGGCGATCTTGAAGGTAATGGCGTCGTCAAAGACCCGCAGATCAAGGCCCGTGGTCTTCTGGAGCTTGTCCAGCCTGTACACCAGGGTGTTCCGGTGGATGAACAGCTTCCGGGAGGTCTCGGATACGTTCAGGTTGTTCTCGAAAAACTGGCGGATGGTGATCAGGGTCTCCTCGTCAAATTCCTCCGGGGATTTGCCGTCGAAGATCTCTTTGATGAACATGCGGCAGAGATTCATGGGCAGCTGGTAGATCAACCGGCCGATGCCGAGATTGTTGTAGGCGACGATCTCCTTTTCCTCATAGAAGATCTTTCCCACATCCAGGGCCAGCTTCGCCTCCTTATAGGATTTGGAAACCTCCCGCAGATCGTAGACGATGGTGCCGTAGGCGATGCGGGTCTTCATACCGGTCTCTGCAGCCGCGTCCCGGATATCCTCGGCGCAGTGCTGCAGCTCCTCGTAGCCGTTGCCCTCTGGCTTGAGCTCCCGGACCACCACCACGTTGTTCTCGTCCACCGTGGTCACGAAATCCGAGGGCCGGTTGGCGAACAGGGCCTTTACCGTCTCATGGAGCCGGCTTTCGCCTCCGCCGGTCTCCACCGTCAGCACGGCCCGCCTTGCCCCTGCGTCGATATGAAGCTTTTTGGCCCGGTTATAGATGTCCACCAGCAGAAGATTGTCCAAAAGCAGGTTCTTTACGAAATTGTCCTTGTCGAATTTTTCCTTATAGGCCACCAACAGCCCCTCCAGCTGGAAGGCCAGGACCCGTGCCGCCAGGCGGGCTTCCTCGTCCTCGCCCTCTGCCGCGGCGATATATTCCGGCTCGTATTCGTCATACACCTTATAGAGCTGCTGCCCGCCGAAGGCCTTGGACCGTTCCTCCGAAGCGGCCAGGCTCTGGACCGCGCTCTCGCTGGCATGGTGGCTGCCGGCGGTTGCCGCCAACAGCTTGCCGTCCGTATCATAAACACTCAATTCCCTGTGGACGATCTCCCGAAATCCGTCCACGGTTGTCTGCAGCACCTGGTTTGAAATCATAGCCTATCCCCCTTGTGTGCATATTTTATAAAAATATACACTTGATCCTGTTTATTTTATATCAAGGGACGCTGAAATACAAGAGAACATTCGCATTCTTCACAAAATGGGTTGTCTTTTTTGTGCACTTTTTCGGAGTTTATATTTTTTTTAGAATTGGCCCTTTTATATAATGGAATTTACCTAATTTGTTCATGTTTCGTTCAAAAAGAATCTGTATAGTAGTTGATGTGAGAATGAAGGGGAGCTTAACACGCAAACAATCACAGAGGGTTCGTTTTTATGAATGTATTATTTTACCTGACGCCAAAGTGTGACTGCGCCTACATCGAGGACAGCGACACGCTCCGGCAGGCACTTGAAAAGATGGAGCACAGACGCTATTCTGCCATTCCCATGCTCAACGACGAGGGACGGTATATCGGGACCATTACGGAAGGCGACTTGCTCTGGGGGATCAAGAACAAATACCATCTGGATCTGCGGGAAGCAGAGCACACCCCCATCACGGATATCGAACGGCGGCGGGACTATGTGCCCATTTCCGTCCGGTCCGACATGGAGGATCTGAGCCGCATCGCGCTCAACCAGAACTTTGTTCCGGTGCTGGATGACGAAGGAAAATTCATCGGCATCGTCACCCGTAAGGACATCATGAAGTATCTGGGGGATACCATGGACAGGATCGCCGCAGGGAAAAGCGCGGAAGATCCCGTCTATAAGGAGGTGCGCAGATTCGATCTGTAAACACCTGTGATCTGGCTCCCGTCAGTCCGACAAAAAGAATTTCCGGCAAGAAGCTGCGCCGCGAGGCGCACAGAAAAATGCCGTGGAGCGTATGGCTTTCATGCCTTATGCTCCCGGCATTTTTTTCGTTTTTGCTATAAACCCCTGAGCCGATCAGCTTTTTTCTGGAGTTACAGGCCTTTTTCTCCCCTCTGCTTCCACCGGGGTCTTACTGCATCATACCCTGCAGCACCTCGTTCACCAGCTTACCGTCCGCCTTGCCTTTTACCAGCGGCATCAGGTTCTTCATGATGAGTCCCTTTTCCTTGGCGGTAGGCGTTTCGATGCCCAGCTCTGCCAGCACCTTTTCGATCACTGCCTTGATCTCCGCCTCGCCCATATCCGCCGGTACGAATTCCTTGAACACTGCGATCCTTTTTTCCGTTGCCTCCCGGATATCCGTCCGGTCCGGCGGGCAGGTATCGCAAGTCTCCCGCAGCTGCTTCATTTCCTTTTTCAGCACTGCAAAGCTTTCCTCCTCGGTCAGAGGCTCCCGCTTGTCGATCTCCGCGTTTTTCAGCACCGTCAGCATCGCCGACAGGGCGTCCTTTCTGTCCTTGTCCTTGTTTTTCATCGCCTGAACCATTTCGGCTCTGACAGCATCCACCATACTCATTGTCTGTTCCTCCCGTCATTTATTGATCTTCCAGCAGCGTGATCGTATCCGTTTTTCGGTCGATCTCGATCTTACGCTGCCTGTAAAGGCTTCCTACCGCCCGTTTGAACTGGTTTTTGGACATGTGGAAGGTCTCTTCGATGAGAGCCGCCTCCGCCTTGTCCGCATAGGGCAGCCTGCCGCCCCGGGCCCGAAGCTCCGCAAGGACTGCCTCCGCATCCTTTCCGATGGCCTCATAGGCCTTTTCCCTGGCAGACAGATCCAGCTTTCCGTCCTCCCGGACCCGCAGCACCCGGCATTCCACCCGCTGTCCATAATGGTAGCGGTCAAATACCTCCGCTTTGGGGATCAGGCCAAAGTATTTGTCGTCCACCGCCACAAATACCCCCAGCTGGGGATTGATCTCATAGACGAAGCCCTTGACCCGGTCGTCCTTTTCATAGGGGGCATGGCTGCTCAGATGCTTGTACACCCGCATGGTGGCAGCCTGCCTGCCGGTTTTGTCCTCATACAGATATACCAGCGCCTCCGATCCCGGCTTGGGGGTACAGATCTGCTCCTTGAAGGGTACCAGCAGCTGCTTGGGCACCCCGTTATCCAGGAATGCGCCGATGCGGGTGATCTCCGCCACCTTTAAGGCTCCCAGCTCGCCGGTCCGCAGCAGGGGCTTCCGCATGGTAGCCGTCAGACGGCCGCCCTTGTCCTTGTAGAGGAATACGGGAAGGATCTCCCCGATCTCCGGTTTTCCCGTCTGCTCTGCAAAGGGAAGCAGTACCTTCTGCCCATCCGGCAACGCCAGGAAGCTGCCGATCTCCGTGTTCTGCAAAACCCGCAGCAGCTGCTCCTGGTTGAAGTCCTCCACGCCCTCCGGCTCTCGTCCCGGGGCCTGCTTATGGGGAACGTAGCCCCCCGCATGCTGTTTTTTCTTTCCGCTGATGACCACGGACATGGCGGAATTGCCGCCCCGTTTTCCTTTGCCCCGCCGTTCCGGCCCCTGGGGCTCCGAATGGGGCTCCCTTCCGAAGTCCGCCTTCGGTTCTTCAAAGGGGTAGCGCCGCCTTGCAGCAGCACCTTCCGGCTTTTCATCGCAGGGATAACTGCGTCTCATCTCTTCGTTCATTGGTCTTTCCGTCCTCTCTTTCTCTCTCATTCAGTCCGTCCTTTGTACTATGCGTCCGTCCGTTTCCGGCCTCCTGCGCCTTAGCTTTTTGTAAATTCTGCGCCTACCTTCTTCAGCCAGTCCACGATGCCGATATGCTGGGGACACTGGCCCTCGCACTGCCTGCATCCGATGCAGTCCTCCGGACTGCCGTGGCCCTTTTCCCTGTCCGTAAGGCTCTTGTAGTTGCTTTTATGGGAGGGGAAAGCGCCGAAGCGATACTGCTTGTTATAAAGGGCAAAGAGGTCCGGGATGGCAATGTGCTCCGGGCAGCCGTCCACGCAATACCGGCAGGCGGTACAGGGGGATCGCGATGCTTTCGTCGGTGATCCTCGCCGCCTCCCGAAGGAGCTTTTGTTCCTTTTCGGAAAGGGGCTTGAACTCCTTCATGTAGCTGGTGTTGTCCGCCATCTGCTGAAGATCGCTCATACCGCTCAGCACCATCATCACATTGGGCAGGCTGGCCGCAAAGCGCACCGCCCAAGCCGCCAGGCTCTGTTCCGGAGCAGCCTCCTGCAAAAGCGCCGCCGCCTTTTCCGGAAGGCTCGCCAGATAGCCGCCCTTGACCGGCTCCATAACGATGACCTTTTTGCCGTGCTTTACAGCGGTCTCATAGCATTTCCGGGACTGCACCTCTTGGGAATCCCAGTCCAGATAGTTGATCTGCAGCTGTACGAAATCCATCTCCGGGTGCTCCGAAAGGATGCGGTCCAACACCTCCGCCGTATCGTGGAAGGAAAAACCGGCGTTTCTGATCTTTCCCTCCTGCTTCAGCCGCTGAACGAATGCAAAGGCTCCCAGGGCCCCGTGCTTTTCGTAACGTTCCTGATCCATGGCGTGCAGCAGATAATAATCGAAATATCCCGCTCCGGTTTTCTCCAGCTGTTCTGCAAATACCCGCTCATAATCCTCCAGACTGTTGGTGCAGTAAAGCGGGAGCTTGTCTGCCAGTACATAGGCTTCCCTGGGATAGCGCTCCGCCAGCATTTTTTTGACTGCGAGCTCGCTTGACCCCTGATGGTAGGGATAAGCCGTATCAAAATAAGTAAAGCCCTCCGCCAAAAACCGGTCCGCCATCTCCCACAGTTGCTTTTCGTCGATGCTCTTCGGGTCCTCCGGATCCGTAAGAGGCAGCCTCATCAGTCCAAATCCAAGTTTTTTCATAAATAGGTTCCCCGTTTCATATTTTTCCAAATGATATATGACCTTGCTCTGATACCGCTATTTTAGCACATTTTCAGCCTTCTGTCCCCTGCCTTTTCCGCCGGTTTCCCGAAGCTCCGGCAGCACCGTCGCCAGCATGGTGATGTAGCAGGCCAGGCCGCCCAACAGATTGGACACCGGCTCCGCCCAGAACACGCCGTACACTCCCAGGCCCCCGATCCGGGGCAAAAGGATCGTCAGCGGCACCACGATGATCACCTTCCGGAACAGGGAGAAAAAGGTAGCCTTCCGGGCCTTCCCCAAAGCGGTAAAAACGCACTGTCCCGCAAACTGCAGCGCCATGAAGCAAAAACCGAAGAAATAGATGTGCATGGCCTCGGTGCCCTTTTCCACAAGGGTCCCTCCGCCGTCAAAGAGCCGGATAAAGATCTCCGGGAAAAGCCGAAGGATGCCCCAGGCCGCCATGGTATAGACGATGCTGCAGACCGTTACGAAAACGATGGCCTGCCGGACCCTTCCATAGGCCCGCTCTCCGTAGTTGAAGCTCATCACCGGCGACGCGCCGTTGGAAATACCGGATACGGGCATGGAAAAGATCTCCCGGACCGAGTTCAGCACCGTCATGACCCCTACATAGATGTCGCCGCCATAAACCTGCAGGGTAGCGTTGCAGGCGATCTGCACCAGGCTGTTGGTAAACGCCATGATAAAGCCGGAGACCCCCAGGGACACGATCCGCAGGGCGCGTTTTGCGGATACCCGCATGGAACGGAGCGTAAGCCGCAGGCTGGCCCGTTTTCCGGTGAGAAACCGCAGCACCCAGACCGCCGAGCAGAACTGGGAAAAGACCGTGGCGATGGCCGCTCCCTTGACGCCCATGTGAAATACAAAAATAAAGACCGGATCCAGGACGATGTTCAGCACGGCGCCGATGAGCACTGTCAGCATCCCCATGTTTCCATAGCCCTGGCTGTTGATAAAGGGATTCATGCCCAGGGAGATCATGACAAAGACCGTTCCCAGAAGATAAATGGTGACATAATCCTCCGCATAGGGAAGGGTGGTATCGCTGGCGCCGAAAAGGTAAAGCACAGGCTCATAAAACAGAAGCCCCGCCGTCATCAGCACAAAGCCGGTGGCAAGCAGCAGCACAAAGGTATTGCCCATGATCGCCTCCGCTTCCCTTTCGTTGCCTCTGCCCCGCTCGATGGCGCATAAGGGGCCGCCGCCGTTTCCGAACAGATAGGTAAAGGCGGTGATCAGGGTAATGATGGGAAAACAAAGTCCCACCCCGGTCAGGGCCAGGCTTCCGGTCTCCGGGATCCTGCCGATATACATCCGGTCCACAATGTTGTATAACAGGTTGAGGCACTGGGCCACCGTCATGGGGACCGCCACTTCCAGAATATTCCGATAAACGCTTCCTGTGGAAAAATCTGTCTGATGGGTTTGCATAAGCTGCCTCCGGAAAATGAAAAAGCCGAAGTCTCCGGACTCCGGCTCCATTGGTTCTATTATACACTTCTTTTTTTCATCGGACAATACATGACAGGAGCTTCCGTTACTTTCTTACATTTCACAGAAGCTCCTGTCAATTACACTGTGCCATTGGACTATACCCCTTTCGTTATTCCTCTCAGATCGATAATTTTCATCCCACTCACCTTCCTTTTGGTAAGCTCTTATGCCATTCACTCTTGAGAATGACATCTGGATCCCATTATCAGGTTTCCATGGCTATTCAGTTTTTCCCTTAAGCAATTACTTATATGGTTCTTCTTGTCTTCCAAGGAAGTACTATCCGACAGCTGACAAATGATTTCAAATACATTTTTAAAAGTTATAAAATTAAATCTGTCACCTTTAAAATCATAAGATTTAAAAACTTTTCTGATATGTTCTGTCTGCTGTTATCCTGCCGACAGTTTTTTGAAGATTTATAAGTTCTTTCTTAAGTTGTCTTTATAATACCATAGGAAAGGGGTTTTGCCTATTGGCGATTGTACTAAAATAAATACAATCTTTTTGTGCAGTTTTATGTTCAGCCATCCTGCCGGAACAGCCTGGAAAGAGGCGTAATGATCCGGTAGAGGCTGTCGATGGATTCGTTCAGCCGGTCGATGTCGATCTTCTGAATGTTGTCCAGGGTCTCATACACCTCGGAAAGGCCCTGCTCATTGAGGGAACGCATGGTTTTCGTCACTTCCCGACTGGTTTCGTTCAGCTCCATGGTGATCTCATCCAGATTGATCAGCAGGCTTCTGATGCGGGGCTGGAAGGAAAGCAGGGAGACGGTGATGGCCAGCATACAGGCCAGGATCAGCGCGCTGCAGACCCCGGTCACCCGCAGCCAAAAAAGTTTCTTTTCTTCCATGAGCTTTTCCTCCTCCGTTACTTTTTCATCAGACCATCTGCTCCGGACGGAACACCTCGTCGAAACGCTCCGGCGTCAGGAAGCCCAGGGCCACGCAGGCCTCCTTCAGGGAAATGTTTTCCCGGTAGGCTTTCTTTGCGGTCTTTGCCGCGTTTTCATAGCCGATATACGGATTGAGGCAGGTCACCAGCATCAGGGACCGGTGCAGGTTTTCCGCCATCTTTTCCTTGTTGGGGCGGATGCCGGAGACGCAGTTTTTGTTAAAGGACAGCATCGCGTCGGACAGAAGCCGCACCGACTGGAGGAAATTGTAAATGCACACGGGCATGAACACGTTCAGCTCGAAATTGCCCTGGGAGGCCGCAAAGCCTACTGCCGTATCGTTGGCAATGACCTGCACCGCCACCATGGTGACCGCCTCGCACTGGGTGGGGTTCACCTTGCCGGGCATGATGGAGCTTCCCGGTTCATTTTCCGGAATAAAGATCTCTCCCAGTCCGCAACGGGGACCGCTTGCAAGCCAGCGCACATCGTTGGCGATCTTCATGAGATTTGCCGCCAGAGCCTTCAGGGCTCCGTGGGCAAACACCAGCTCGTCCTTGCTTGTGAGGGAATGGAACTTGTTGGCCGCTGTCACAAAGGGGATCCCGGTCAGCTCCGCGGCCGCCGCCGCTACCTCCCGATCAAATCCCTTGGGGGCGTTCAGTCCGGTTCCTACCGCAGTACCGCCCAGAGCCAGCTCATAAAGGCCCTTGAGGCTCTCTTCGATCATGCCCTGGGATTTATCCAGCATGGCCTTCCAGCCGCTGATCTCCTGAGCAAACCGGATGGGGGTAGCATCCTGCAGATGGGTCCTGCCGGTTTTGATGATGTCCGGATTTTCCTCCATCAGACGGCCAAAGGTGTCAGAAAGGGTCCGGATGGCGGGCAGAAGCCGCTCCCGAATCTCCGTGGCAGCCGCAATGTGCATGGCCGTTGGGAAAGTATCGTTGGAGCTCTGGGACATGTTGACGTGGTCGTTTGGATGCAGCAACTTTTCTCCTGCGATCTCGTTGCCCCGGTTGGCGATGACCTCGTTGACATTCATGTTGGACTGGGTGCCGCTTCCGGTCTGCCATACCACCAGCGGGAATTCCTCCGAGAGCTTTCCTTCCAGGATCTCATCGCAGGCCTGGCGGATGAGCTCCGCCCTGCGGTCGTCCAGCTTTCCCAGCCTGCGGTTTGCCTCCGCCGCTGATTTTTTCAGGATGGCGAAGGCCCGGATGATCTCTCTTGGCATCTTTTCCGTGCCGATCTTGAAGTTTTCAAAGCTGCGCTCCGTCTGAGCGCCCCAGTAATGGTCCGCCGGGACCTTGATCTCTCCCATGGAATCGTGTTCGATTCTGTATCTTTTTTCTTCCACTGTAGTTCCTCCCCGTTATTCATATTCATTGGCAGTTTTTCTGCCGGGCCCAGAGCCCAATCGTTTTTCCGCCGGACCATAAGGCCCAATCGCTTTCCTGCCGGTCACAAGGGCCCAATTTTTCCGGGCCAGAAGCCGCGCCCCGGTTCTGGCCCCTTTGGGTTGATTATAGCACAAGCCGGGGGATTAGAACAGCGGGGAGCGGGAGTGATTAGGTCCTTGTTTCATCAATTCTTATTTCATCACAATATCCAGCAGCGCCTGGTAGCTATCCACCACTTCGTAAACAACCTCACTGCCGCTGATTGCTTTAAAATGCTCTCTGGCACAATGGATTTTTGCTTTTTCGATATCCCGTAACTGTATAGACCGCATCGAGCCCTTAGTTTCTGCGACGAAATAAATATGCTTTACTGTTCCCTCATAAAAAGCAATTGCCCAATCCGGATTATAATGACCGACAGGCGTTGAAATGTAGAAGCTGTCCGGCAACTTTACATATACGGCAACATCCTTGTTCGTGTCCAGCTTTGAGGCAAACTCCCTCTCATTTGTAGAATCATAGACGATATGGTCATACAAATGCCGTCTTGCTTTCATGACATTCACATCCAACTTTCCTTTGATGGTGGGCTCAGTAAAAATTTCTGTGCTGTAGCTTTCATCCAACATATTGTAGGTAATGTGCTGAATGATCGCCGTTGCTTTCTCATCGTTGATCAGTCCCGCCGCCTTGATAATGAATTCTTCAGGGTTATCCTTAAATTTATCAAACACGTTTTTTTCAATTCCGGTCAAAATTTCCACGACAGCTTTCCGCGTAAGCCCCGTTTCACCAACTAGCTTTCCGACAAGGTCATATTTCACTGCATGATTGACACGAATTTTCCTGTCGATTTGATCTCTGCCATAATGTGATTCGCCATCACGGATAAAGGAATCTCCATTTAATAAATCCTCTTGTGATTTTATTTCCTCCAACACACCAATTTCCACTTTATAGAACACCTTGGACACCTGGAGGTTCCGATTTAGGGCATCAATCGCCTTCTGTACAAGCTCATCCGTGTCAAAATCCACCACATACACTGACTTGGGGCTGATCCGCTGCCACAGCGCCTTGAACGCCGGCATCGCCAGCTTTTCGAGATCGACTTGCAACTCTACATTCTTATCCCGGGCGTTTTCAGGCTGCATGACACGGCTGTCATAGACGGAATCCAGAATATTGAGAACGGCATCGCGGCTGTCCACAACTTCCTCGGCGACCTTAATCTCGCCATTTGCCTTATCTGTATAGTATTTGTCGGTCAAAACACCTCGCTTGACATATCCGTTAAAAATCAAATCCTCAAAGATTGCCTGTGCCAGTTCGCCATCCACTGTCTGGCTCTCGCCCCTTGCATTCACAAGCACCTTGCCTTTGAAGAGGTCTGCGGTGACAGCCACAGGACGACCGGTGACCGCATCCGCAAGCTCGGTTTGTAAGCCTTTGGCAAAGCTATCATAGCTCTCGCTGGCAATGACTGTCAGCACATTCACCGCATGGACATCATTTCCCAGCACATTCGCATCCATACGCTCGCCGTCCTGATTGACGCACAGGCGCAGGCCGCGCCCCACTTCCTGCCGCTTGCGGACCTCGCTGCTGCTCTGTTTTAGCGTACAGATCTGGAACACATTGGGGTTATCCCAACCTTCACGCAACGCCGAATGAGAAAAAATAAATCGCACCGGCGAACGCTTCGGGTCCCTGTCCAGCAACAGCTCCTTGTTTTTCATGATTAGATCATAAGCGTCAATATCATCGGAGGTCTTCGCTTTCTTATCGCTGAGCTTGCTGTCGGTCATCTTGCCCTTTTTGTCGATGGAGAAGTACCCGGCGTGGGTCTCATGGGCGGAGATGGCATCGAGGTACCAGATGTAATCCTCATCGTTAACCTCCCGCTGCATATTGGAGACGATCTCCTTGTATTCCTCTTCAAACATATCGGCATAGATGCCATTATAGGGATTACCCGCCTCATCGTACTGCTTGTACTTTGCCACCTCGTCGATGAAGAACAGGCTCAGCACCTTGATCCCCTTGTGGAAAAGCTGACGCTCCCGCTCAATGTGCGAGAGGATGGTCTCTCGAATCTGGATGCGGCGGAGCTGGTCTTCGCTGACTTTGCCAATCACGTCTCCGGCATAGAGCTTGATTCCGTTCAAAAACTCCACCGAGTTGTCACGTCCGTCGATGAACTTAACCACAAAGCCGTTCTGATACTCATCCAGGCCGCCGGAATAATCGTAGAGGTTAAAGCCGATACCGACCTTCTTCGTCTTTTTGAGGATTCCGGTTGCACCCTTGAAATCAAATTGTAAAGTCGCTGTGGGATCGGCTTTGGATAGGTTGATTCCTTCCAAGTAAACATAGCCTTCTGTCGCCGTGCTGCCGGATTCGGTAATACCTTTGACGGCAATCTTCTTCACCAGCCTCTTGTTGTACGCCTCCATTGCGTCCAGACGGTAGACCATGTTGTAGATGCTGTCTGCCTTGTGGGTAGCGGAGTAGCGGAGCGTGAGCAGTGGGTTAAACTCTTTCAGCCGTTCCTTCGTCTGTTTGCCCTCCACCGATTGCGGCTCATCAATAATCAGGATCGGGTTCGTCTTGGCAATAATGTCAATGGGGCGGCGGGAACGGAACTCGTCCAGCTTCATATAAATACGCCGCGCGTCCTTGCCGCGAGCGTTAAATGCCTGCGAATTGATAATCATCACATTGATAGAGCTGTCCGAGGCAAAGCGGTCAATCTCAGTGAGCTGAGCGGAATTATAGATGAAAAAGCGGATTTTCTTGCCGTATTCCTCGGCAAAATGCTCCTGCGTCACCTGAAAGGACTTATACACACCCTCGCGGATGGCAATGCTCGGCACCACAACGATGAACTTGCTCCAACCGTAGTGCTTATTCAGCTCGTACATGGTCTTGATGTAGGTGTAAGTCTTGCCGACACCTGTTTCCATCTCGATGGTCAGGTTATAGTGCCCTTCCAAATTCTCGGAAGGCTTGATCTGACCCGCACGCTGTATCTTTTGCAGATGCTCTAAAACAATGTTGTCGGACAACTCCGGCACAATACGCTCATTGCGCCAGCCGGTGAAATCATCCTCATCAGTGAGAGACTGCTGATAGTTAATGCCACGATCCATCATATAGCTGGGTGTGAGGTATGGCTGCCCGGCGAACACATCCACTACGGCCTTTGCCGCGTCCGCCTGAAATTTCTGGTGCTTGAATTGCAGCTTCATTCGTCTTCGCCTCCCGTTTCTTCTTCAATCCATTCCTGCAACTTCTGCTGCAGCAATTTCTTATCCGGCAGATATAACTGATATTGTGATGCGTAAATATTGGAGTTTGGAGGCAATGTGAGTTCGACCACGGCATCATTCTTTTGAGGGCACAGCAAAATTCCTATCGTAGGATTTTCAAACTCTGTTTTTTCATATCTGTCAAAATAGTTTACATACATCTGCATCTGACCCAGATCCTGGTGCTTCAGTTTTTCAGTCTTAAGGTCGATCACCACAAAGCAGCGCAGCAAACGGTTATAAAACACCAAGTCCACCCGGAAATGGTCTTCATCAAAAGTAAATCGTTTTTGTCTTGCTACAAAAGTAAAGCCTGTACCCAGCTCTAATAGAAACTCCTGCAGATGATCAATCAGTCTGCTTTCAAGTTCTGTTTCTGAAAAATCCGTGCGTTCCGATATCCCTAAAAATTCAAGTACATACGGCTCTTTTATCAGGTCTTCCGGTTTTTCTATCTGCCTTCCTTTTCTTGCAAGCTTCATTATCTGCTGCTTATCTTTTCCAATAAGCAGTCGTTCATACAGCGAGCTTCCATATTGGCGGCTGAGTTCTCTCTTTCCCCAGTTTTCCCGTACTGCAAATTCCTCATAAAAATCTCTTTCATCTTTATCCTGGATCCTCATCAGTATCAGGTAATGCGTCCATGAAAGTTTAAAGGGAATATCTGCATCTGAAATCGTAACCAGCGGTTGCGATTTTTCATCAATCAATTTCGTAACCAGTGGTTCCGATATCCGATCTTTGTAAGTCATATAAAATTTTCTCATATTGGTCAGATTCGATACAGAGTAGCCCTTTCCAAACTCTTTATTAAGTGTATCCGATAAAACCTTCAGAACGTTTTCACCGTATTTTGCCCTGTTCGTCCCACTTTGCTGTACTTCAATGATCCATTTTCCTAATATGTAATATGTCAGAATCTGAATAAAATTAGTTTCACGTATTACCGTGGCTTTCGCAGACTTAATAAGTGCAACTGATTTTTTGCAAAGTATATCCAACGATTCCTTTTCTATGCCATTACTTCGCCTTGGAGTGATCTGATTCTTGTCCATTGTCTTGCCTCCTTAAATCACTCGTACTCGCTTGGAAATATCGTCCGCATCCTCCGGCATATAGAGCTTAAAAATCTCGAACACATTGATTTTGGCAGGGCTGTCGGCAAAGCTCGAGTCGCGGAAGACGGCACGCAAGGGCTTACGTTTGGCAATCTCCTTGACCACGCTCTCCGATACATTTGAGTCGAAGCAGGCGATCAGGTCCCCGTCGTTGTAGGTGTGGACGGTGCAACCGTCGATCTGCTCCGATGTATAGGGCAGGGACAGAGGCAGCCCCCAATCCAGCAAGCAGCCGAACAGCAGGTCCAGGTCGGTGCGGTCCTCCTTGATGTTGGAGATCATATCCATGAGGTTGCCCTGCTCGTATTCATCAGCGGAATAGTAGACATCCTTCATGTTGGACTCGTCCACCTTGAGGACGCGGAAGCCAATGTCAAGGTCTTGGGTGGTCAGCGGATTTTCCTTCTTGATTTTCTCCCCCGCACGGCGGATGCGCTCCTTGCCAATTTCGCAGATGTTTTTGTAGCCCGCTTTATAGGCCTCACTCTTTTCATCACAAACTTCCGGTATCTGCACCATGATGAATTTGCGGTGACCGCCGTCCTCAGCATTGAGCTGCATGACAGCGTGGGCGGTGGTGGCGGAGCCGGAGAAGAAATCAAGAACCAAATCATCTTTTCTTGTATGAATACTTGTCAAAAACTCTATAAGAGATGACGGCTTAGGAAATGAAAACACTTTTCCAGCAAATAACTCTGTTATTTCTTTTGTTCCATCCTGTGACATTCCTATATCTTCGGAAAGTTTTGTACTAACGGGTACTCTACCGAAGTTTTCTCCCGCTTTTGCTACATCATCTTCTTTCCAGTAGCGCAATACAGGTTTTTGAATGTTAAGAAAATCATAGTCACCTGGAAAAACAATCCTATCTTCGGCATAATAACTTCGGAAGGTTTCTTCGGTGATTGCCCAAGTTCGATTTGGGTTAGCAGGATATTCTTCACCAGTTTTAGGATTAATTATCGTGAAATAACTATTAGGCCTTTCACCTGCAGTTGTCTGTTTAGTAAGATCATGTACACGCCAAGGCTTTCCCGAAAAGTCAGGTGTTTCATAATACTTTCGTTCCTTCCCCTCTACACTTGCAACAAAGTTTTCCGATTTTGCATAACATATAATCCACTCATAATCCTGAGAAACACCGAAAGGAACATCCGATTTAGCAGTTCTCTTCCTCCACGGGAAAGTGGCTACGGAATTTATTGTACCGAATACCTCATCACATATTTTCTTCAGATTATCTACTTCATTATCGTCAATGGAAATAAAAATAGCACCGTTTTCTGCTAACAAAGTTCTCGCCAACATCAGCCGTGAATACATCATACTGCACCAATCAGAGTGAAACCGCCCGTTGGTATCGCTGTTCTTAAACAGACGGTTTTCGTCCTCGTCATACATCCCCATCTGCTCGTTTTCCTCTTCCTGTGAGCGCATAAAATCATCCGCATATATAAAATCGTTTCCGGTATTATAGGGCGGATCGATATAGATCATCTTCACCTTTCCCAAATATGCCTCCTGGAGTAGCTTGAGCACTTCCAGATTATCACCCTCGATGTAGAGGTTTTCGGTAGTGTCCCAGTTTTTACTTTCTTCCGGGCAGGGGCGCAATGTCTTGCGGATAGGCTTATTGGCCTCTACAATTGCCGCCTTTTTGCCCACCCAGGTAAACTCATAGCACTCGTCTCCGTCCACCACATCCGGGGAGAGCATCTGCCGCAGCATCTCAAAATTGACCCCGCGCTTGATCTTACCGTCCTTGCCTCGCAACTCGGTAATACAATTGGGGAAGAGGGCGACAATTTTCTCAATGTTTGCCGATGTAATGTCGGGAGTTTCAAATTTAAGCTTGTCCATAATTATTCTCCTTATTTTATTATGGCTTCCAAAGATGAAAAATTGGAAAGCTGCGGAATGTTTCTTGCGTTTCGCTGGGCATCATATCGTAATGAATTTTAGCCGCAGCATAATTCTCTAAAAGGATATACGCTCCCACATAAATGTCTTCGCGTGCAGGATGATTTTCTGTGACAGAAAGTATCTCTTGTACCTCTGATGTATCAAATGGGCGCATCCGTTTAACAGTTTGGTAGTAGTTCAGCACCAGAATTTCTTTCCCAGAGTAAGGATCATTGATTTTCAACCACTCACTTAGTTTAAATGCTGCATCAAGAATATCCTTCCGCGGTGGATTACTTTCATCGTAGGCGCATAGTAGTTGGAGAAGTAACTGAACAAGCTGACCAGAATATTTTTCCGAAAAAGGAATGCTCTTAATATGAGTTAGCATTGCGTCGTAGTCGATATTACAGCACTCCAATATCGAATCTTTTGTAAGTATCACATAGAAGGAAGAAGGATACTCTTCACCGTTTTCTCCAGTTGCCCTTAGTGAGACCGGTGCGTCGTTAAAACCATATACATTGAAGAGCTTTTTCTCATCGTCACGCTTTAATGTGCAAACCAGTATTTTGAGGTTGGCAATAGTATATACACCAAACAATTCTCCTGTATCTTTCAACGAAACTGCTTTCTTATCAAGAATTGCAAACTTGAGCGATAAGATATTCTGCTCATCTGCTTTAGTAAGATTAGAACAATCAAGGTCACCCTTAACACGAAGAGCATCCAGCATTTCTTTCACTGTTTTCAGCCATTCCAAATGCTCTTTTCGTTGAAGTAGATTGAATCTTTCAATATCACACGATGAGATGCCTTTCAGCGAGCAAATAGTACTACCCACCTCAATTTGTCGCGCTGTTAATGCCTCTATGATGAACTCAGCATCTCTAATCCTTTCGCTGAGAGTGCCCTTCAAAACAAAATGGAAATTCTGACGATTCTTATCTCGCTCGAGAGTAAGAGTTGTACTTTTTCCGAAGTGAAGCTCTGTAATTCCCTTTTTATAAACCACGCCATATTCTAAATAAAAGAAATTCCCATTTACTGTTACCGGAGCTCTAACTCTTGTTTCAGCTACATCTATTTTTTCAATGTGTTCAACAGGTAGTTCGATTCCATAAGGAAGTTTAGCATAGATATATGTGTCATGGTCAAACAGATGCTCAAATGGAGTTTCATACTTTCTTGGAACGGTCGTGAAACCAATGGATACTTCCTTGAGCAGTCCATCTTTTGCCAAGCTTTCCATTGTGACAGGTTCACAGGCTATTGCTGCTTTTTGCTTTCCCATATCACGAGCAAAGCAAAGAAAGACATCTGTCATTTCCTCTTTATTCTTTGGAAGCATTTTCATTTGAATATTTCGTGTCGCCTGTGTGCCATATCTATTCAAAATCTTTTTTAACTCAAACGGCAACATTGGCGCATAGTATATCTGCGTATTTTCACCGGAGCTATCCATGTAAACAACGAAATAGACTGTTCCACCAATTCGTAGGTAGTTTTGCATATCAACGATTTGAACTGGGTAGCTGATAGTCTTCTTACGAAGGCGAGTAGAAACTTCTCCCTTTACCTGAATTGGTATCTTCGTATCCAAGTCCTTTTTAGAGTGGGTAGACCCCGCCTTTTTATACACTTCAATATCTCCGTCCCAAGAAGGCTCCTTGTCTCCGCTGTTAATATGTGGAACAAGGTAATCCGACTTTGATATGGCTAAACTTACTGTATCGACAGCCACTTTTTCTATATCCATGGCCCCCTCCATCATCTATTAAAAAACCACAAAGTTTCTATATAACAATGTTTTGCGTCCAAATTCATTCCTTGGTTTTTAAGCTCTGCATTGATTTCTATCTGCCGGTTGAGTCGTTTTTCCTTGCACATTTTTCTTTCCAGTTCCGCGATCCGTTTTCCCAGCTGCCGTTGGATGAACCGCCTTCTTGTACCTGATCTACGTCTGCGCTTTGCCATCGCAAGTCGAGATGAAAGGATGTGTCGGGTACGGCATCTCTTTGTCGAGCTGTCGGAGCGCCGCTTCGTCTAGCTATGTGTTATTCCGCCAGATTTATTCTTGGGAATACGCTTGTTGAAGTCAGTAGTTTTCAGTAGGTTCCGCATAGGTTTTCCATTTTCCTTTTAGACACGAAGCTTACTTCAAAAGTTCGTTTTCTCCGAGATAATCAAGAAATGCCGTCATGATTTTTTCACCTCTTGCCTGAATATCGCTTTCTGTAAAATCTTTTTTGATGTCAGAAATATAGCAAAGCTCGTGAATTTTAGTGCCTTCCTTGTTTTTATACCCTGATATTGTCAAGATTAGTTGACACATTTATTTCAAGGATATCACTGACTATGCTACCAGTTCCAAATCCTCATAA
>CALWLA010000030.1 GCA_944381405.1 uncultured Lachnospiraceae bacterium
AAAACGCGGCGGGAAAGGAGAAACACCCTGCGGGTATCCCTGTATGCCGTGGAAAACGCGGCGGGAAAGGAGAAACATCATGTTTGTATATGCGGACAATGCGGCAACCACAAAGCTCAGCCAGGAGGCCCTTGCGGCAATGATGCCGGCGCTGACGGACCTTTATGGCAATCCCTCCAGCCTGCATCAGGCGGGAAGGGAGGCGGAGGCGGCTCTTTGGGACGCCAGGGAACGGATCGCCGCCTGTTTTTCAGCAAAGCCCCGGGAGATCTATTTTACCTCCGGGGGAAGCGAGTCGGACAACTGGGCTATCCGGTCGGCGGCAGAGACGGGGGCCCGAAAAGGGAAACGACACCTGATCACCTCGGCCTTTGAACACCATGCGGTCTTACATACCCTGAAAAAACTGGAAAAGGAGGGCTTTGAGGTCACCTATCTGCCGGTGCATGAGGATGGGCTGGTACGGCCTGAGGAGCTGCGGGCAGCCATCCGGGAGGACACCGCTCTCGTAACCATCATGTACGCCAACAACGAGATCGGCACCATTCAGCCGGTGGAGGAGCTGGGAGCCATCTGCCGGGAAAAGGGCGTGCTGTTCCATACGGATGCGGTGCAGGCGGCAGGGCATCTGCCCATCGATCTCAGTGCCGCGCCCATCGATATGATGTCCTTTTCCGGACACAAGTTTCACGGCCCCAAGGGAGTCGGAGGACTCTATGTCAGAACCGGCGTGCTTTTGCGGAACCTGATCGAGGGCGGCGCCCAGGAGTTCCGGAAGCGGGCGGGAACGGAAAACCTGCCGGGGATCCTTGGTATGGCGGCGGCCCTGGAGGCCTCCTGCAGGAATATGGAGGCTTCCGCGCAGCGGGTAAGCCATATGCGGGACCGGCTGCTGCAGGGGATCCGGAGCATTCCGGCCACCAGAGTCAACGGCAGCCTGACCCACCGGATGCCGGGAAATCTCAACGCCTGCTTTGAGGGCATCGAAGGGGAGTCCCTTCTGCTGAGGCTCGATCTCGCAGGCATCTGCGCTTCCTCCGGATCCGCCTGCACCTCCGGTTCCCTGGAACCCAGCCATGTGCTGTTAGCCATCGGGGTGCCGAAGGAGCTGGCTCACGGCTCCCTGCGCCTGAGCCTGGACGAGACCAATACGGAGGAGGAAGTGGATCATATCCTGGAAAAGCTGCCGGGCATCGTGGCAGAGCTCCGCGCCATGTCTCCGGTATGGGACGAGGCAGGCCAGCGGATGAAGGCGGTAGAAGTATAACGGAATGTTTAGGAGGGAAATATCATGGCAATGACATACAGTGAAAAGGTAATGGATCATTTTGCGCATCCCCGCAATGTGGGGACCATCGAAAATGCAGACGGAGTCGGGGAAGTAGGCAACATGGTCTGCGGCGATATCATGAAGATTTATCTCAAGGTGGAGGACGGAATCATCCAGGATGTAAAATTCAACACCTTCGGCTGCGGCTCCGCCATCGCCACCAGCTCCATGGCCACGGAGATGATCAAGGGAAAGCCTGTGGAGGACGCCCTGAAGCTGACCAACCAGGCGGTGGTGGAGGCCCTTGACGGGCTGCCGCCGGTAAAGCTTCACTGTTCCGTGCTGGCGGAGGAAGCCGTCAAGGCGGCGCTTCTGGATTATTATCAGAAAAAGGGCCTGCCGGTGCCGGAGGCGTGCCTGCCGAAGGAACACGGCGAGGAAGCCCACGGCCAAGCGTAAGCCTGCGGTGCGGGAACCGGGAAACAGGTTTTGGATGTGAAATACCGGTTGCAGAAAACCTGGGAACTGTTATAATGAAGGTAATCAGGCAGCCGGTCCCGTGAAATGCCAGGGGCCGGAGCGCCGGAAAAGCAATACAAGATCAACCAAAAAACGATCAAAGAAAAGGAGACAGGGAAATGAAAAAGTATGTATGCACAGTCTGCGGATATGTATATGATGAGGCAGCAGGAGATCCGGATAACGGAGTAGCTCCGGGCACCAAGTGGGAGGACGTTCCGGATACCTGGGTATGCCCCCTTTGCTCAGTAGGAAAGGATCAGTTCGAAGAGGAGGCATAAGGCCGCGGATCCTTTTCGGGCTTTACGGACCGGTCACCCGGTGGCGATGGAAAGGCTGCAGGCCTCTTCCACCTGCTGGGCCGCAAAGTACCGGTTTTCCATGGGAATCCATTTTGCAGTAAATTGATCCAGCATTTCAGCGCCGTTCCGTTCCAGGATACGGCGCTTTTGCGTTTCCGGGTTGCATTTCAGGAAAACGCTGAGGTCGTACAGGGGCCGGAATTCCCGGCGCATGCAATAGGAGCCCTCGATGATCAGCAGGGGAGCCGGATAGACCGCCACGGGCTCCGGGCAGTAGTCCATGGTATGGCAGCTGAAACGGCGGTAGAAAAGCAGCGGCTCTCCGGAACCAGACCCTTGGCGCTGTCCGCCGCAGCCCTTAAAAGGAATCTGCGCTGCGGCTCCCTGGCAGGAAAAAAGACAGCCCGCCTGTTTTTTCGCCAGCAGAGGTGTCACGACCTCCGAAAGGAAACGCTCGTAGTGGATATTTCCGCCGGGCTCGGAAAGCCTTTCCGGCGTCCGAAGCCGGGGCGGCAGGAAAAAATCGTCCGCACGCACCAGGGAACAGGGACAGAGCCCGCAAAGCAGCTCCGAAAGGCTGGATTTTCCCGCGCCGCACATGCCGTCGATGGCAAGGACGCAGCCCTCAGGATGCTTTTTCAGCTCTGCCAGCAAAGGCTGTATCAGGGGATACAGGGCCTCGCCGGTCTGGGGAAAATGGTTGGGTCCGGAGTGCATGAAACTTCACCGCCTTTCGTAGATTTGTGGGGGTATCCGGGCATGGATCCGTGCCGCCCCAAGCGCCTTACGCAGCCGCCGCGATGTGGCTGCGGCGCAGGGCCATGACGATGGGAGGAATGATGGCGATGTGCAGGACGATGGCCGGGAGCGCGTTGATAAAGGCCCCTGCCAGGAACATCTGCATGGTAAAGGGCGTTTGCATGAAGGCGGCATAAAAGACAAAGGATACCGCGCCCCATACGAGCCTGCCGAAAAGCATGGCACCGATGAGGCTCAGGTAAAGGCCGGAAGCGGATCTTCCGAGGCGGTTTACCAGAACGCCTGCCGCGAGACCATAGGCAGCCATTTCAAAGGCCATGATAAGGCAGGAGGGCATGGCAGGCATGCCGAAGATCAGATGCCGCAGCAGCGGCGCGATAAATCCCACAGCCGCGCCATAGGGCGCCCCGCACAAAAGACCGCAGAGCAATACCGGGATGTGCATGGGGGAAAGCATGTTGCCGATCTGAGGGATCTGGCCAGTCAGAAAGGGAAGCATCAGGCACAGGGCAAGGCAGATGCCGGAAAAGGTGAGCTTTTTTGTCTGTTCGTTCATATAAAAGACCTCCTGAATCAAAAATACCATAAGGACATCCTGTTCAGATACGTTTTCTTCTGAAAACAGATGCCTTCATGGCATATTATGACCCTATGGGGTGTTCTGTCGTAAAATTGAAATGCCTCGCAGATATCTGCAGGAGCGTGCCGGTGGCTGCTGAAATCTTGGATCTCCCATCCGGCGGCGGCTTGGCCGTAGAAAAAAGTATAGCACAAATGGTAGAAAAAGGCAAAGGGCTCATGGTATAGTGGAAGAAAACAGGAAGGGAACAAAGATGTATATTTCGGAGATCAGGCCCTATGATAAAAAACGGAAAAAGATCGTCCTGGAGGATGGGGAACGTCAGTTCCTCCTCTATAACGGAGAGATCTCCAGGCTGCGGCTTACGGAAGGCGGAGAGCTTACAGAGGCGGAATATGCCTCGATCCTGCAGGAGATCCTGAAGCCGAGAGCCAGAAAACGGGCGGTGATGGGGCTTAAGGACAGCGATAAAACGGAGCAGCAGATCCGGCGGAAGCTGTTGCAGGGACTTTATCCGGAAGAAGCCGTGGAGGACGCCATCGCCTTTCTGCGGGAGCGGCGTTTTCTGGACGACGGACGCTTTGCGGAAAATTATATCGCCTCCCTGAAGGGGAAACGATCCCGGCGGGAGATCTATGCAAAGCTCCTGGAAAAAGGTGTTCCCGCAGAAACCGCCAGGGAGGCGTTGGAGGAATTTCTGCCGGAGGATGAGACGGAGGCCTGTTACAAGGCCCTGCTGGGAAAGCTTGGCGCAAGAGGCCGCAGCGCATTCCTGGAGGAAGCCTCCGATGGAGCGGGAGCTGAAGCGGAGGAAGGGCTGCCGCCGGAGCAGTACAGAAAGGTATACGCCTTTCTGATACGGAAGGGCTTTTCCCGGGAAGCGGTGGCCGCTGCCTTCCGGAGACTGCGGGAGGAGGCAGAGGAAGCCTGAGGAGAAAGCTTCCAAAGAAATACATAATTTTCAGAAATACCCCGCTTCAAAACAAGGATTTTGTGATAAAATAGTGCTTATCTTATAAGCGCAAAAGGCGCGTCAGGGGGAACGGCTATGGAAGACAGATATATGGCGTATGTAGGCTCCTATTCCTATCTTGGAAAGGCAAAGGGAATCACCTGCTACGATGTGGACGTAAAAAAAGGACATTTTACCGAACGCTGCGAGGTGGAGGTGGACAATTCTTCATATGTGATCAATTCCCATTCTCTGGACAGGCTCTATTCCATCGCGGATGAAGGCGTGGTGGCTTTCCGGATCCTGCCAAACGGAACGCTGCAGAGGCTCAATAGCGTAAAGATCAACGGCCTCAGGGGCTGCCATCTGAGCATCAGCCCTCACGATAAATATATCTGCGTTTCCGGATACCACGACGGAAAGATGACGGTGCTGAGCATCAATCCCGACGGATCTGTAGGCAGGATCAAATACGAATACTATAACAGCGGATACGGCAGCGTGGCGGAGCGGAATTTCCGGCCCCATGTGACCTGCTGCAGATTCACGCCGGACGTCAAATACATCATGGCCTGCGATTCCGGTATCGATCAGGTGAAGATCTTCCGGTATCACCCCAACGATGAAAACCTGGTACAGGTGGATGCGATCCGCTGTGAACGGGGTTCCTCGCCCCGGTTTTTCCGGTTCAGTCCGGACGGCAAATTCCTGTACCTGATCTACGAAGTAAAGAACGTGATCGAGGTCTACAAATACGATGGGGGAGACAGGGCCCCCAGCTTTGAAAAGATCCAGACCATCGGCACCACCAGCGGCAGAGGCGAGGAGAGCATGAACGCCGCCTGCGCTATCCGCCTGTCCAAGGACGGAAAGCATGTGCTGGTATCCAATGCAGGGGAAAACACGGTCACCATGTTTGACCGGGATACGGAGACGGGGCTTCTGACCTATCGTTCCTCCATGCCCATCAGCGGCGATTATCCCAAGGACATCAGCTTTTTCCCGGATGGAAAGCATCTGGCGGTGGCGAACCACCAGACCAACGAGATCACCTTTTTCAAGATCGACTATGAAAACGCCCTGCTGATCATGAGCGACCGCAGCGTTGCAGTCAATCAGCCGAACTGCATCCGGTTTGTAAAGCTGCCGAATCAGGAATAAGGAGGGACCACATGGTCCTACTTCGTTTACGCTGACAGATCAAAACGCAAGGAAAATACAGAATGATTGATAGATTGATTGCAGAAGCGACAGAATGTGATTTTAAGGCCGCCGTAGAAGTGAAAAAGCCCAAGAGCTGGCTGAAAAGCGTCAGTGCCTTTGCAAACGGAGTGGGAGGAACCTTATTTTTTGGAATAGACGATAAGAGAAACATTGTTGGTTTGTCTGATCCGCAGGCGGATGCCGAAACGATCAGCCGTCTAATTAACAAATGCAGGAGCTCTGTTGGCAGATGATTCGCCAATCCGTAATTCCAGGCTGTTCTGCACTCGATGGGATGGATTGGATAAGAACGGCGGTTTGGTAGATGCGTTGGACAGTGCCGAATATTCTGGAAGTCTGATCATGTTGCTCAATGAAGGGGTGGGTTTTATCAAACGGAACATGAAGACCCTGTGGAAAAAAACGGCAAATTCCAGAATCGAGATGCCGGATTACTGTGAGCGCAGTTTTTTTGAAAGTTTAGTCAATGCGCTAATACATCGGGACTATCTGATCTTAGGCAGCGAAGTCCATATTGATATGTTTGATGATCGCCTGACGATCTATTCGCCAGGCGGCATGCCGGATGGCACAATGATTCAGGATAGAGATATTTCTACCGTTTCTTCTACCCGTCGTAATCCTGTTTTGGCTGATATTTTCGGACGGTTGGGATACATGGAGCGACAGGGCAGCGGCCTGCATAAAATTCGGGACACTTATGAAAGTGCAGAAAACTTCCGGGCCGGAATGGAGCCTACTTTCTATTCGGATCGTACCCAATTCACAGTTACATTATTTAATTTGAATTATCACGCGGAAAAGCAAGTTGCGATTGATGTTGCGATTGATGTTGCGATGGGGGTTGCGATTGACGTTGCGATTGACAGATTGAATGTAACGATACCGACAAAAATGAAAATTCATACAATTTTTGACCAGGTAGGATATGATACAGTATTTGGGCGAACAGACGTGGCAGAGATGATCGGTATTTCACAAACTGCTGCAGGTAACCTGATTAACAAATTGAAAACAGCAGACTTAATCGAAGCTGTCAGCGGATTGGGGAAAGGAAAATACAGGTTCAGGAAATAAAATCTGAAAAGTTTCAGGAAAGCAGTTGACAAAGTGCAGTTGTTTTGCTATTATATCAATAACAGTAATGATTACTGTTATCAAGCAACAAAAGTCCTTTGAAAAAGAATGCCGGAGCACTTTATGAAAACGATCAAGTATTCAAAACAGAGGGAGGCGATCAGAGCGTTTCTATGCGGGAACCGGTCGCATCCGACTGCCGATGAAGTCTATGAAGCGATTCGGCGTCAGTTTCCGAATATCAGTCTCGGAACCGTATACCGGAATCTGAACCTGCTTTCAGAGTGCGGAGACATCAGAAAGCTCAGCTATACTGCAGGGCCGGACCATTTCGATTACGATACTTCAGATCATTATCATTTTGTCTGCCGGGACTGCGGCAGAGTGTACGACATGCCCTCCATTTGTCTGCCGGAGCTGAACCGGGAGGCAGGAGCGGAAGCGCCGGGAGTGATAGACTCCCATGAGCTTGTTTTTTACGGTATCTGCCGGGACTGCCTGGCAAAGGGAGAGAAAAAGGCAAGCGGAGAGTAAGCTTGTAAATGTGGTAGCACATTTTACATATCAGGATCAATTATAAACTGTTCAGAAAGGGAGAAAACGACAATGAAAACTTGGGTTTGCACAGTATGCGGTTATGTAGCACAGGGAGAGAATCCGCCGGCAGAGTGCCCGGTATGCCATGCACCGGCATCTAAATTTAAATTACAGGAAGAGGACGGCATGACCTGGGCAGCAGAGCACGTTGTAGGCGTTGCTTCTGACGCTCCGGAAGATATCAAGGCTGACCTCAGAGCCAACTTCGAGGGCGAGTGCACCGAGGTAGGTATGTACCTGGCAATGGCAAGAGTTGCTCACAGAGAGGGCTATCCGGAGATCGGCGAGTACTGGAGAAGAGCCGCTCTTGAGGAAGCTGAGCACGCTGCAAAGTTTGCAGAGCTGCTGGGCGAGGTCCTGACCGACAGCACCAAGAAGAACCTGGAGATGCGCGTTGCAGCAGAGAACGGCGCAACCGCAGGCAAGACCGATCTGGCTAAGAGAGCAAAGGCTCTGAACCTTGATGCGATCCATGACACCGTTCATGAGATGGCAAGAGATGAGGCGAGACACGGCAAGGCATTTGCAGGACTTCTGAAGAGATACTTCGGCTAATGGAACCTTATAAATAAGGGATTTTTAGAGGGCGGGCAGAGATGTCCGCCCTCTTTTTGTTCCGCTTTCTAGCCTTGTTGTGGATATTTTTGTGGCATTTTTCTTTTTTCCATAGTTGAAAACTTTCCACTGCCTATCTCTGCTTTGAAACTGTTCTTTCAGGCGAGGGCTGCGCCCAATTCACGGCAGGCCGACAGGGCTTCCTCATCCGGAGCCTCGTTGCAGATCACGCTTTCACAGACGAGGATGGCCCCGGCGTCCCTGCAGCGGGTCTCCCAGCTGCGCATCCATTCGCCATCGCCCCAGCCATAGGAACCGAACAAGGCAATGCGCTTTTTGTTCAGCCGGTTCTCGCAGGCGGTGAACATGGGTTCAAATTCACTTTCCTCCAGCTGCTCCGCGCCCATGGAGGGGCAGCCAAAAGCGATGGCGTCATATTCGCCGACCTGTTCGGCAGAAAAATCGGAGGCGGTGAACAGGGCTGTCTGGGCACCCTTGTCCCTGGCTCCTTCCACAACCGCTGCGGCCATAGTCTCGGTATTACCGGTGCCGCTCCAATAAACAACTGCGATTTTACTCATAAGACTTTTACATCCTTTCTGTTTTTTTGGATTTGGAAATTTCAACCAGCTACCGTGAGCTGTTCGATGGATTTCCCTTGTTCCCACTGTTGGAAATAGATTTTGCTGCATTCCTTATATTTTCGGAAGATGTTTCTGGCCGCCTGTTCATCGCCATAGACCTTCCAGCATCCGATACATTTGTGGTTGCAGGCTTTATTGCGGATGAATTCCAGAACATCTTCCGGCGGATAGCTGAGAAACAGTCCGATCTCATGGGGGAACTCTCCATTCGATTGCAGACGGCGGATCAGATGAACTACACACCGGTTGGAATCTCCAGGCGTATAACCATACCGCAGCAGCAGTCTCTCAGAACGGCAATCCTCAAGATCGCATTTCAGCGCATTGGGGCGGTAGACATAGATGAGCGCACGCCCTTTTTGAACCTTCAGCGGCAGGATGCGGATGCCCTTTGGAACCAGCTTCCGGTTCAGGTGACACAACTCTTTTGTCAGCGCCGCCTTGCAGGGGCAGGGGCAGGAAAACAGGCTCCCGGTTTTGATACCCGCCAAAGTCGGTGCACAGTGGCGGATGACTAAGTTTTCTGACATAGGCTTCGTCCTCCACGATAAAACGGGCAAATCATATTCCACAGGCTGTTTTCATGTCGAAGGACAGTTACGTTTCCTTTTTTGTACCAGCGACATGATCAGGTTTGTTTAAAAAGAGTTAGTTTAAACTAACTAATTGGGATTATACTGGCTTGTGTGGAATTCGTCAAGATGGAATCGATATATTTTTTGCCGTTGCGAGGAAAACAGAGCATTAGAAAGAATTTGAAGGGACTATCTTGACATTTGATTACATCAGCGATATTATAACAGTGCTATATAACAGTGTTATGAGGAGAGCTTCACTTACTTATGGAAGAAAAGTCTAACGCAACTTTGGAAAAGATTCAGGAAGCTGCTTTGAAAGAGTTCCTGGATAAGGGTTTTCAGGGGGCTTCTCTGCGGCAGATCGTGAAGAATGCCGGGGTGACCACTGGAGCCTTTTACGGATATTTCTCCAGCAAGGAGGCCCTGTTCAACGCTCTGGTGGAACCCCATGCCGCTGCCCTTATGGGGAAATTTATGGAGGCCCAGACCGCTTTTGCTGAACTGCCCGAGGAGCAGCAGCCTGACCATATGGGGGTGGAATCCAGCAGCTGTGTCCACTGGATGGTGGATTATATCTGCGCCCACCGGGAGCCGGTGAAGCTGCTTCTCACCCGCTCAGAGGGTACCGGTTATGAGCATTTTGTCCACAACATGGTGGAGGTGGAGGTAGATTACACGCTCCAGTATATGGAGGTGCTGCGCCGTTTGGGCAGGGATATTCCGGAATTGAGCCAGTCCCTGTGCCACATCATCGCCAGCGGGATGATGGGCGGTATTTTCGAGATCGTGGTCCACGATATGCCCCGGGAGCAGGCACTGCGGGATGTGGATCAGCTTCGGGAATTCTACACCGCCGGATGGCTGAAATTGATGGGGGAATGACCCCTGTCTTTTTTTGGAAGGCAGTTAGTAAAAACTAACTATTTGTGAAGGAGGGATCGTTTTGAAACAAAAGAAATCGAGCAGTCTCGCCTGCATCTTGGGTTATGCGGGCGGATATAAGAAGCTGACAATTCTGGGTTGTATCCTGTCCGCGCTGTCAGCGATACTGGGACTGGTGCCGTACCTGTGCGTCTGGCTGGTGGCCAGGAGCGTGCTGGGTACCTGGCCGGGTCTGGACGGGGCCGGAGAGCTGGGCCGCTGGGGGTGGATGGCCGTGTGGTTTGCCATCGGCAGTATCCTGCTGTATTTTGCAGCACTCATGTCTACCCATATCGCCGCTTTCCGCACCGCCCGGAACATCCGGTATACAGCCATGGCCCATGTGCTGAAGCTTCCACTAGGCTTTTTTACCGGAAATCAGTCCGGGCGGCTGCGCAAGCTCATCGACGACAACGCCGGCCTGACGGAAGATCTGCTGGCCCACAAGCTCCCTGACCTGGCGGCCACGGTGGTGACGCCCTTGGCCGCCATCGTCATGCTGTTTCTTTTTGATTGGCGGATGGGACTTTTGTGCCTGCTGACCATGGTGCTGGCGCTTCTCTCCATGTGCCTGATGATGGGCGGCAGGAACGCCGGATTTTTCCACCGCTATCAGCAGGAGATCGAACGCATGAGCGGCGAGGCGGTGGAATATGTCAGAGGAATCCCGGTAGTAAAGATGTTCCAGCAGACGGTGTATTCCTTCAAGGCCTTTTATACCGCCATTAAGGATTACAGCGATCTGGCCAGCCAGTACGCCATGAGCTGCCGGACAGGCCAGACCTGCTTTCTCACGTCCGTCAATGGGGCCTTCGCCCTGCTGATTCCGGCGGCGCTGGTCATTGCCTCTGGCGGGAATGTGAGGACTGCGCTGGTGAACCTGATCTTTTATGCTCTGTTCGCCCCAGCCTGCGGTCAGATGATCAACCGCATCATGTATATGAGCGAGGCGGTGATGGAGGCTGATGAGGCAGTGGGCAGGCTGGACGAGATCCTGAGCCAACAGCCCATGCAGGAGCCGAAGCTTCAAAAGAAACCGGTCAACGCTTCCGTAGTCTTTGATCATGTGACCTTCACCTACCCTGGCGCAAAACGGCCTGCACTGGAGGATGTGAGCTTTTCCGTCCGGCCCGGTCAGGTGGTGGCCCTGGTGGGGCCTTCAGGTGGAGGCAAGACCACCGCTGCCAGCCTGATTCCCCGGTTCTGGGATGCAGACAGCGGCAGCGTTGCCGTAGGCGGCGCGGATGTGCGGGAGATGGACAGCGCCGCCCTTATGGGGCAGGTGGCCTTTGTATTTCAGGATACCCGGCTGTTTAAGGAGAGCTTGCTGGAAAACATCCGGGCCGCCCGGCCGGATGCCTCCCGGGAGGAAGTGCTTGCCGCCGCTTACGCGGCACAGTGTGACGACATTCTGGCAAAGCTGCCTCAGGGTTTGGACACGGTGGTGGGAGCCAAAGGCGTTTATCTTTCCGGCGGAGAGCAGCAACGCATTGCTCTGGCCCGGGCCATTTTGAAGGACGCCCCCATCGTTGTGCTGGATGAGGCCACCGCTTTCGCTGATCCGGAAAATGAACATCAGATACAGAAGGCCTTTGAGGCGCTGACCCGCAGAAAGACGGTGCTGATGATCGCCCATCGGCTGTCCACGGTACAAAATGCAGACGACATCATTGTTCTCAGCGAAGGGAAGATCGCGGAGCAAGGCAGCCACAGCGCTCTGCTGCGAAAAAACGGCATCTACGCCGCTATGTGGGCAGACTATCAGCGCAGCGCCAAGTGGAAGGTTGGAGAGGAGGCAACAGTATGACAGGAAAATTACAACACTGGTTCGCCCTTAGCGAAAAAGGGGCAAAGGATCTGGTCAAGGCCGTGATATGGTGCTTTGTGTGCAATCTGGCTCTCATGTTTCCCGTCGGGGCAGTTCTGTTCACAGTCCAGCATCTGTTGGGCTGCCTGGAGAACGGCGGCAATCCAATGGAGGGATTCTGGATCTATGTGGGATGCGCTCTGGCAGTTCTGATCCTGCTGTTTATCCTGCACTGGTTTCAATATGCATCTCTTTACATCGCCACCTACCGGGAGAGCGCCAACCGCCGTGTAAGCCTGGCAGAGACACTTCGCAGGCTGCCTCTGTCCTTTTTTGGAAATAGAGACTTAAGCGACCTGACCTCCACCATGATTGCCGACTGCTCCAGCCTGGATCAGATGTTTTCCCACTATGTCCCCCAGCTGTTCGCTTCCATCGGTTCCACTCTGGTGATCGGGTTTTGCATGTTTGCCTGCGACTGGCGCATGGCCCTGGCGGTGCTATGGGTGGTGCCCGTAGCGGTGGCCCTGACGGCGGGTTCCAAAAAAATTCAGGACGCCTTTGGAACGAAAAATATTTTGAATAAACGGGCGGTGGCCGACTGTATCCAGGAGGGCCTGGAAACTGTCAGGGACATCAAGGCCTGTCACCGGCAGGAGCGGTATCTTAGCGACCTGGAGGAAAAGCTGGCCGCCATGGAGGACAGTTCCATCCGCTCTGAACTGGCCACTGGTGTGTTCGTGTGCTCTGCCCAGGCCTTCCTGCGCCTGGGGCTTGCCACTACGGTGCTCACCGGTGGGACGCTGCTGCTGGCCGGTGAGATATCCTTCCTTTATTTTCTGGGTTTCCTCTTCGCCGCTGCCCGACTGTACGATCCCCTGGGCGTGGTGCTCCAGAACATCGCGGCTACCTTTAACACCAGGCTGCAGATCCAGCGGATGCGTTCCATCCTGGAACAGCCGGTACAGACCGGAACGGAGGATTTTCACCCCGCTGGCTACGACATCACTTTTGACCACGTCTCCTTTGCCTACAGGGAGGGTGCGAAGGTGTTGGACGATGTGAGCTTTACTGCGCGCCAGGGGGAGGTCACCGCCCTCATCGGCCCCTCCGGCGGCGGGAAGTCCACTGCCTGCAAGCTGGCCGCCCGGTTCTGGGATGTCACCGGCGGGAAGGTGTCCCTTGGCGGGACGGATGTATCCAAGGTGGAGCCGGAGACCCTTTTGCGATCCTATTCCATGGTGTTTCAGGATGTGGTGCTGTTTCGGGACACAGTGATGGAAAATATCCGTCTGGGCCGCCGGGGCGCCACAGACAAGGAGGTGTTGGAAGCGGCCAAGGCCGCCCAATGCGACGAGTTCATCCGAAAGCTGCCCCAGGGCTATCAGACGGTGATCGGTGAAAATGGATCTACCTTATCCGGCGGTGAGCGGCAGAGGATCTCCATCGCCCGCGCCCTGCTGAAGGATGCGCCGGTGGTGCTGTTGGATGAGGCCACAGCCAGCTTGGATGTCGAAAACGAGAGCGCCGTCCAGGCAGCCCTCTCCCGTCTGCTTCGAGGCAAGACAGTGCTGGTTATCGCCCACCGGATGCGCACTGTGGCCAGGGCCGACCATATTGTGGTGTTGGAGGACGGTCATGTAGCCCAACAGGGTACCCCGGAGGAACTGATGGAACAGGGCGGCCTCTACCGCCGCATGGTAGAGCTCCAGAGCGAGAGCGCAAAGTGGCGGCTGAACGGAACAGAGGTTTAATGAAAGCACAGTTTCTTTATCGTTCGGATGATAAAGTATGCGGCGTGAAATTACTATTCCCGCGCCAGCACCCCATTTTCCAGCCACTTTTCCCGCAACAGCCGGATCAGGAAGAGGATGCCCCGCACGCACAGCTCGCCGCACATGGCGATCCAGACGCCGGTAAGGCCCAGATGCGGGGCCATCAGGGCGGCGGCAGTGATCCGCACGCCCCACATGCTCACCAGATTTAAGATGCTGGGAACCAGGGTGTCGCCAGCGCCCCGCATGACGCCGGCTGCGGCGATGGAAACCGCATAAAGGGGCTCCGCAAAGGCCTCGATCCGCAGGACTTTGACGCCCAGGGCCTGTACCTCCGGGTCCGGGGTCAGCAGCCGGAATACAAAGGGCGCAAGGAAAAACATCAGCACCCCCATAATGGACATGAGAAATACCGCAAGCCCCACGGAAAGCCGTCCGAACTGCCGGGCCTGTTCCTTGTTCTTGGCCCCGAGGCTCTGGCCCACCAAGGTGGTGGCTGCCGTGGCGATACCGAATCCCGGCATGTAGCACAGGCTTTCCGCCGTGACTGCCAGGGAATTTGCTGCGATGGAGATGGTTCCCAAAGGAGATACGATCTTGGTGGAAGCGATCTGGGCGCCGGAAAGCACCGTGCGCTCAAAGGCCATGGGCAGAGCGATCCGGGCGGCGGTCAGGGAGCAGTCCCTTGTGGGCCGCCAGCTGGCCTGTTCCTTCTGCCGGATCAGCTGAAGCTGCGGCGAACGGACGCAGGCAGCATAAAGCATCAGGCTTGCGGTCACCCATTCCGCCAGGGTCGTTCCCAGGGCCGCTCCCGCAACCCCCATATTCGCGCCGGGGAGGGTGATCCCAAGCCCAGGGATATGGTGGGGCGGGAAGATCAGGAACCAGTTAAAGATCACGTCAAAGCCGCACATCATGGCATTCAGCATGCTGGGGGTGCGCATGTTGCCGCTGCACTGCAGCATGCTGCCGGTCAGCTGCCGTATCTGCACCGCAGGCAGGGCGCAGGCGTAGATGAAAAAGTAGCTGGAAGCGTCCTGCAGGATCTCCGCCTCTCCCCCAAGCCATATGGGCAGACGGGAGCTGATGGCAACGCCGATGGCCATCAGGATAAGCCCCACCAGCAGGGCGGTGATCAGGGACTGGCGGAATACATTTTTCGCCTCTGCGTCCTTTTTCGCGCCGATGAGATGAGCCGCCTGAACGGAATAGCCCGTAGCGGCGGAAATGCAAAAGCCGTTCATCAGCCAGGTGGTGGTGGATACCAGTCCGATGGAAGCGGAGGCCTGCGCACCCAGGCTGCCCACCATGGCGGCGTCAATGTACTGCATGGCGATGGAGCTGATCTGCGCCAGGATCGCCGGTATGCTGAGGGCGATGACCTGCTTCAGCTGCTCATTTCGGTTTTGCAGATATCTGAAGATTCCTGTCATAAGTTAAACCTTTTTGTACTCTGAGATAAGTTCCTCTGTCAGATAATCATCGCTCATGCAATGAAAATCAGATACGCCTTCACTCATAAAGCGATAGGTTTCTGAATGATAAAAGAAATCCAGCGCGTCATTTAAAGAAATGTTCTCTTTTTGCGAAAATTTTTCAATGATCCGGGCATATTTTTTTTGCAGTAAGATGGGGTTAGCGGTCAAAGCTTCTCACTCCCTTCATAATGTAGGTATTCGTCCAGAGCCTTTTGTGTTCGAAAACATATTTGTAAGTTCGGCTTTTCATAACGCAGGCGCTGAAGAGCTTCTGCCTTATCGATGAGATGGTCAAAATAAAGTTCAACCGTATTAAAAACTTTGTCGTTGGCAACACCGCCGACAACGATATCGTAACTGCTGGAATCACGTCCTGTCCGGCAGTTCAGAATAAAATCGAGCCAGTCCTCAGAGTAAGCGTCAAAAATTAAAACCTTCAGTTCCTGATAAGCTTTTTCATCAAAGCGGTAACGGGAAACGATGGCATCTTTGCCTCGGCGTTTAAATTTTTCACACCATTTTACCGCTTGCTCATAAATGGGTGTTGTATAAAATCCGCGCCCAAAATCAACGTTTGTACGGGAGTGCGTTAAATCTGGACTTGGGATGTCCAGATAAGAGCCATGATATAAAATCATAGTTGAATACCCCTTTCTTTCATGAGGCTGATAATGTCATCTACGATGTAATCCTTACCTTGCGTATGAAGGATATCATATTCCGGTATGATGTAATCCTCCAGAATGCTACTTTCTTCTGTCAGAGCCTGATAAATTTCTTCCGCATGTTTCCCAAGTCTAATCGCGATGTTTTCTATGCAGAATACGACAAACTCCAGTTCGGCGGCATTTCTGATCTTAGCGCTGTCTGACATGGCAGTTTTCCTCCGCTGATTGAGATAACTTCACTATACGGCGATTGCGTGATGATTGCAAGCGATTGCGCCGTAAATTCGCTTTTTCGACGGATTTCGGCATCCGCCAGGGCATGGTTTGGCTTTTTCGCAGTTCGCTTCATTTGACTTTTCTAATAGTTCTGTATATGATATTCAGACACGGGAGGATGTAAAAATGGGGAAAAGGATCGTCATCCGAAACGAAAACCCATCAGACTATGACAGGGTTGAGGCGTTGACCAGGGAAGCCTTTTATAATATATACATTCCCGGATGTGTGGAGCATTATCTGGTGCATATCATGAGAGACCACGAGGATTTTATCCCGGAGCTGGATCTTGTGCTGGAGCTTGACGGGGAGATCATCGGAAACATCATGTATACAAAGGCAAAGCTGACGGACGAAGCGGGGCGGGTCAAGGAGATTCTGACCTTCGGCCCGGTCAGCGTGCTGCCTGCCTATCAGAGGCAGGGATATGGAAAGCAGCTCATGGAGCATTCCTTTCAGAAGGCCCTGGAGCTCGGCTATGATACGATCGTGATATTCGGCAGCCCGGCAAACTATGTGAGCCGGGGCTTTCAGAGCTGCCGGAAGCATAACGTATTCCTTGAAGGAGGAAAATACCCGGCGGCCATGATGGTAAAGGAGCTTACGCCCGGCGTTCTGGCGGGCCATGCCTGGACCTATCAGGACAGCCCGGTCATGGCCATCAGCGAGGAAGCGGCGTTTGCCTATGACGATACTCTGGAAAAAAAGGAACGGAAATGGACGCCGAGTCAGGAGGAGTTCTATATCATGAGCCATTCCTTTGTAGAAGGGTGAACAGGAACGGCGGCGGGAGATAAACCGATCCCGGTTTGGGCATTGACATTTTCCCCGCCATGCTATAAGATAAATAAGATTATAAGGGCCGCCAAGAGCGGTATCGCTAAGAAATCATATGAAAGGATTGGAGAAAACCATGGAAAGAATCAAGACCATCGAGACTCGTAATCTGTGCGAAAGCGTATGCAGCGGCGGATGCGGCGAGTGCCAGACCTCCTGCCAGTCAGCCTGCAAGACCAGCTGCGGTGTTGCGAACCAGCCTTGCGAGAATCAGAACCGTAAGTAAGAAAAAACCAATGATTTGGCGCCGCCTCGAAAAAGGCGGCGTTTTTTCGTCGATCAAGCATTCATTCGGAGGAAAACATGCATCATCAGTATAAATTGAACGGATACAACATCGTGCTGGATACCTGCAGCGGCGCAGTGCATCTGGTGGACGACGTGGCCTATGACATCATCGGCCTCTACCAGGATCACACCCCGGAGGAGATCACCGGCATCATCCTGGAAAAGTATCCGGACCGGGCGGACGTGACCCGGGAGGACATCGCGGCCTGCATTGAGGACGTGACGGCCCTGAAGGAGCATAACCAGCTGTTCACGCCGGATACCTATGAGCCCATCGCTGGGGAGTACAAGAACCGCAGCAATGTGGTAAAGGCCCTCTGCCTCCATGTGGCCCATACCTGCAATCTGAACTGCAGCTATTGTTTTGCCAGCCAGGGAAAATACCACGGGGAGCGGGCTCTTATGACCTACGAGGTGGGAAAACAGGCCATCGATTTCCTGGTAGCCCATTCCGGTACCCGCAGGAATCTGGAGGTGGATTTCTTCGGCGGCGAGCCTCTCATGAACTGGGAGGTGGTAAAGCAGCTGGTGGCCTATGCCAGAAGTATCGAGCAGGAAAAGGGCAAGAACTTCCGCTTTACCCTGACCACCAACGGCGTGCTGCTGGACGACGAGGTGACGGAGTTCTGCAACCGGGAGATGCACAACGTGGTGCTGTCTCTGGACGGCCGCAAGGAGGTCCACGACCGGTTCCGCAAGGACTATGCAGGCCGTGGCAGCTATGATGTGGTGGTGCCGAAATTCCAGCGCTTTGTGGAAAAACGGGGAGACAAGAGCTATTACATCCGGGGCACCTTCACCCATTACAACACGGATTTTACCAACGATATCTTCCATATGGCGGACCTTGGCTTTACGGAGCTCAGCATGGAGCCGGTGGTCTGCGATCCCTCGGATCCCTGCGCTCTGACCAGGGAGGACCTGCCGGTGCTTTATGAGCAGTATGAGATCCTGGCAAAGGAGATGCTGCGCCGCCATCGGGAGGGCAGGCCCTTTACCTTTTATCATTACATCCTGGATCTGAAAAACGGCCCCTGCATCTATAAGCGGATCACCGGCTGCGGCAGCGGCACGGAATACATGGCGGTAACGCCCTGGGGCGAGCTGTTCCCCTGCCACCAGTTCGTAGGCGAGCAGGCCTACAGCCTGGGCAATATCTGGGATGGGGTCACCAACACGGCGGTACAGGAGGAATTCCGCTCCTGCAACGCTTATTCCCGTCCGGAATGCAAGGACTGCTGGGCAAGGCTCTACTGCTCCGGCGGCTGCGCTGCCAACAGCTTCCATGCCACCGGCTCCATCAAGGGCGTTTATGAATATGGCTGCGAGCTCTTCAAAAAGCGCATCGAGTGCGCCATCATGCTGCAGGCAGCCTTAAGCGCGGAGGAATAAGCGGCATGAATATCCCCATCTGCGATTTTATCAGGGACTATGCGGCAAGCGGCATCCTGCGGCTGCATATGCCCGGTCATAAGGGAATGGGGCCCTTGGGCTGCGAGGCCTTTGACATCACCGAGGTTTCCGGGGCGGACGATCTGTCCGCCCCGGAGGGCGTCATAGCGGAAAGCGAAGAAAACGCCACGGCCCTTTTTGGCAGCCGCCATACCTTTTACAGCACCGAGGGCAGCTCCCAGTGCATCAAGGCCATGCTGTATCTGGCGCTGCTGCACAGGCCCGCAAAGGCCTCCCGCCGCATCCTTGCAGGCAGGAATGCCCACAAGGCCTTCCTCCAGGGCTGCGGGCTCCTGGATCTGGAGCCGGTATGGTTGTGGCCCGGACAGGAGGATTCCCTCTGCGCCGGGGAGATCTCTCCCCAAAAGCTGCAAGAGGCCCTGTGCAGGGAAACGGAGCCTCCCATCGGGGTGTATATCACTGCGCCGGACTACCTGGGAGGCAGTCCGGACATCGGGGCCCTGGCGGAGGTGTGCAAAAAGGCAGGGGTACCGCTGCTGGTGGACAACGCCCACGGCGCTTATCTGCGGTTTTTGAAAAAGGGCGAAACCGGTCCGCTGCAGGACTGGCGGCATCCCCTGGAGCTGGGGGCGGCCATGTGCGCGGATTCCGCCCACAAGACCCTGCCGGT
>CALWLA010000031.1 GCA_944381405.1 uncultured Lachnospiraceae bacterium
GGTGGCATACAGCTCGTTTTTTTTTTTGTTTCCTCTGTAAGCGATGCAGAAATTCTGCATCAGCTTCTTTTTTGAATCATGTGCGATCAAGCCCACCTTCATAAACCTTCTCCTTTCGCTCTCCGCACCCCTGCGGAAAGCACTGCTCTATTTAAAAGTTTTTCTCTGCAGTCCAACGTTCAGCACGATCCCCATACCGATGTAGATACTCAACAGAGAGGAAACACCCCTGCTGAAAAACGGAAGGGTCACGCCGGTGTTCGGAAACAGACCCGTCGCCACAGCGACGTTGGTAAAGGTCTGGAAACCGATCCACTTGGCGATGCCCACGCAAATCAGCTTTCCTCCCGTATCTCTTGCCTTTGCGGCAACCCCGAGAATCAGAAGGATCAGCAGAACGAAGCCTGCAAAGATCAACATGCTGCCCCGAAAACCCAGCTCCTCGCCGATGATGGCGAAGATAAAATCCGTATCCTCCTCGATGAGGAAGTTTCCGGCCTTTACGGAGCTGATATCCGTATTATAAAGTCCCTTTCCCAGAAGCCCGCCGGAGCCGATGGCCTGAATGGACCTGGCCTGCTGGCGGAAGGTATCCGGATTGGAGGCCGGATCCAGAAAGCCCAGGATACGCTGGGCCTGATAGCCTGCCAGAAAAGGAATCTTCTCTGAAAGCCCGCTCTGGACGGCGTACAGCAGTCCTGCGATGAACAGGGCGCAGAGCGCCGCGATGCCCACCACCCATTTCAGGCTGAGGCCGCCACAGAAAACGATGGAGGCAAAGATCACCGTCAGGATGATGGTGGTACTCAGGTTCGGCTCCAACAGGATCAGCAGCGCCGGCACTGCAAACAGCAGGCAGGCCATAAAAAGGGTCCGGGGCTTTTTGGCTGTATCGGCATGCTTTTCGTAAAAGAACGCAAAAAACAGGATGATACCGACCTTGACGAACTCCGCAGGCTGCACCTGTCCGATCACCGGCAGGACGATCCAGCGGCCTGCGCCCTTGTGAACGGCGCCCCAGGCCAGGACCGCCGCCAGGATCAGGATGCAGAAGCCGTAAACCAGCACCGCATACTTCAGCAGCTTCCGGTAGTCGATAAAGGACACCACGATGCAGACGCATATGCCCACCAGGGAGCCGATGATCTGCCTCGTTACGATTCCCTCGTCCATGTTCGAGGCGGAGCGGACGATAAAGATTCCGCAGATGTTCAGCGCCGCGATCAGGAACAGAAGAAAGAAATTATAGTATTTGATATCATAGTCGATCTTCATTCGTTTACCTTATCAGTATACACGTTTTTCCTTCGGTTGTCACCTGAAAGGTTTTTAACCGGCGGAAATATTGATGGTCTGGATGCCCCTTGCGTTGGAGTTCACAATGGTGGTGAAATCCGTTCCGCCGTAGTAAAGGTCGTAGACCCGCTTCGCCACGTTGGCGGCGTTTCCTGAGGTATATCCAAAGGGAATGGAAACCGTAACGGCGATTTCAGGATCGTCGTAGGGCGCGTAGGAAATAAAGAAGGCGTGGTTGGCCCTGGTCTTCATCTCCTCTGCCGTACCTGTCTTGCCGGCGATGTCCACCGTATTGTAGCCGCTGAATACCCGGCTGGCTACGCCGGTGGTGATCACCTTCCGGAGTCCCTCATGCACCACGTTCCAGGTTTCATCGGAGATCTCCACCTGTCCGATCTCCTGAGCGGGGAATTCCGCCACCGCATTGCCCTCCGGATCCGTCTCCTTCTGAAGAAGGGTCAGGTCAAAGAGCTTTCCGTTATTGGCAAGGGCTGTGGTATAGCGGGCCAGCTGGACATTGTTGAAGGAATGGGTACCCTGTCCAAAGGCGCTTCGCTCAGGGTCCTCATCGGAAATGTGGGGCTCCCGTTCGTCGATCTGAATGCCGCTCTTCCGGTCCAGGCCGAACATGGCGGCGTATTTTGCGATCCTGTCGGTACCGGTGGTGGTGGAATAGTTTCCTTCTCCATCCATGGCCAGCCGGTGGCCGTACTCTGCAAAGCAGTAGTTACAGGAATTTTCGATGGCGCCCTCCACCGTCAGTTCCCCATGGCCCGGCTGCCCGATCCAGCAGTTGATATGGGGATCCGTTTCCTCGTATTCTCCGGTACAGTTCACCAGATCGGAGGCAGAGATGGCCTGCTCCTCCAGCACGGCGATGGCTGAGATCGGCTTAAAGGTGGAACCGGGGGCCTTGTTGGTCTGGGTCGCCGAGTTGATCAGCGGCAGGGAAAGATCGTTCAGGCAGGCGTTGAAATAGCTGGAATCCGTGATCCGGTTGTTGTCGTAGCCCGGATAGGTCACCAGGGCCTTTACCTCCCCGGTGTTGACGTCCGTCACCACCACGGAACCCATACAGGGATCCAGTGCCAGCTGGGCCGGGGTTATATCGATGTCCAGGATCCGGTCGATCAGGAATCGGTAGGCATCCTCTTCGCTGCCTGCAGCAAGGCCGTTGTAAAGCTCCTGGTTCATCTCCAGCACTCCCTGCTCATAAAGAGCCATGCACAAAAGCCGCCCGGTGACCTGGGTCCTGTCGATGATCATATGCCGGTACAACAGCTTATCGAAGCCGCTGTTATCGGAAAGCGCATCCGTGATATAGTCCACGAGGCTGTCGTAAAGCTGATCTGCGTCGGTATAAAGGGGCTGATCCTGGCTCTGAAGCCTGGTGGTATCGATCCAGTTCCCGGAGATTCCGGAATAGATATAATTCCGCAGGCTGATGGTATCCTCCCGCCAGGCAAGATAGTTCTCATCCTGGGTGCTGATGCGGTCCATCTGGATGATTCCCACCTCCGGAGAGGACAGATAATTGTAAATGTATACCATGCAGGCGGAAAGCTCCCGGGGCAGCTCCGCCATGGTGCGGGCCTCCGGATTCAGCAGCTCTGCCCGGATCTGCTCCAGCATCTCCCCCTTGTGGGCGGTAAAAGCCTGTCCGATGGCCTGCTCCGCTGCGCCGGCATCCACGTCATAAAAAGCGCTGGTGTCCAGAACATTGTTGTTGATGAGCTGGTAATAAGCGTCGTCCACGGAAATGGTGATCTTGGATGCGTCGGTGGTGGGTTCGATCTCCTCCGCGGAAAGATTCACGATCTTCGATGCCAGCACGCTGGCCAGCTGCTGTTCCAGGATATGGTAAGCGCCGATCTGAAGATTCTGCTGGATGGTCAGGTAGATATTGTCCCCCGCCTTGGGTTTCGTCTCAGACACCACCTCCAGGATCTGTCCGGAGCTGTCCACATAAAGCTCCTGCTCCCCCTTGATTCCCTGGAGAGAGGCCTCCATGGTCTTTTCGATTCCGGTAGCGCCTACCGTATCGTTGATGGTATAGCTGGGGTCTGTCTTCTGCAGCTCCTGCAGCTGCTGCTCATCCTGCACCGCGCCGGTATAGCCGATGATATGGGAAAAATATTTGGCGTTATTGTAGCGGCGGATATAGTTTTCCTCTACATCCACCCCCTGGAGGATGCTCTGGTTCTCCAGAAGCTCCGCCATGCAGACCTCGTCGATTCCCTTGGCGATGGTGGTCTTTTCAAATTTCTGGAAGGCGGTCTGCCGCATGGTAAAGAGGATCTTCGTCATGTCCAGCAGGGTTTCCTCCGAGGGCAGTACCGGAAGCCCTTCCTCATCCTTCATGGAGGTGAATTCGTAACGCTGATCCACCAGGTAGCGGAACAGCTCCTCTGCAGAGATTCCCGTGGGGTAGACCCCTTCCTCCGGATCAAAGGGCACCTCCTCATCCGTCAGCTGATCCTGATTGACGCCGTAGGCCGCTGCAAGGAAACGCCTTTTGGCGCTCTGGGAGGATGTGGTATAGACGAAGCTTCCGTCTTCCGCAAGGTCCACATAAAACTGGGACACCACCGGGACCTCATGGGATTCCAGAATGGAGGCCAGCCGGTACAGCATCAGGTTTCTGGCGTTGTAGTCCCCGTCGTATGCGCCGTTGTCCCGGATGGTCACGTCGTAGCTCAGCAGGTTATAGGCCAGCAGATTTCCGTCGGTATCGTAAATGCAGCCGCGGGTGCCCGGGATCTCCACCGTTTCCTCGATGCCTGCGATATAGTCTTCCAGATAGGCCTCTCCCCGGACGATCTGCAGCTGGAACAGCCGGACCGTCAGCACGCCGAAAAGAGCGGTCAGGATGACCCCCACCGCAAAGAGCCGACTCTGGAAAAGCCTTATGAAAAAGTCCTTTATGATCTCAAACAGTTCTCTAAGCAACGTTCTGTCCCCGTTTCTCCTCCATACGGTCAAGCTTCTTGTTCGCCTTCAGGAAGATCCTGTAGACGAACAGGGTGACGATCAGCGAAAAAAGCAGCTCCGGAACCATGATGTTGACAAAATAATAGCCCAGATCCAGCCGGTTCCGCACCAGGAAGCGGGCGATGTAGATGTAGAAATTATACCCCAGCTCGTTGATGGCGCACAAAAGCAGCGGCAGGGTAATGAAGTCATCATAGTAATATTTTGTGAAGATTCCGTTAAAGAACCCGATATACACCAGGATCAGGGAATAAAAGCCAAAGGGCCCTCCGGAAAAAAGATCCATCAGAAGCCCTGCGAATAGTCCGCAGAGCATCCCCGTGTTGCTGCCGTAGATAAAGCCAAAGGAAAAGGTCAGGATCAGAAGCAGGTTGGGGGCTGAGGAAAAAACAGGGATCAGAGGAAAGATCCCCGTCTGTATGGTAAAGGCCAGCAGGATCAGGGCCCCGTAGATCAATATGCGTTTTAAGGTCTGTCGGATCCTTAAGCTCAACTTTCGCTTCCTTCCTCCGGGCTCTCGGCAGTGTCTGAGAGCATGTCGGTCTTTTTCTGAGTGATGACGAAAACCTCCTGCAGGTTGTCGAAATCCGCCACCGGGATCAGGGTCCCGGATTTGGTCAGCTGGGTGGAATCCACCTGGATATCCGAAGCATAGCCGATGAGGATGCCCGGCAGGAACTTGGTACTGATGTTGGAGGTGACGATGGCGTCTCCGTCGGAGATGCCGGCGTTCTTGTCGATGTTGGAGATCAAAAGCCGCCCTTCTTCAAAGAGCTTCAGATCCCCCGCCACGATACAGGTCTCCGCAGAAAGCTGGGACATGGCGGATACCCTCGATTCGTCGTCGATGATGGAACGGACCGTGGCGTAATTGGCCCCCACATCCGTTACGATGCCCAGCAGGCCGCCGCCGCAGATGACGTTCATATCCGGCTCGATGCCGTCCGCCGAGCCCTTGTCGATGCGGAATACCTGGAACCATTTTTCGGAATCCTTGGCGATGACCCTGGCGGCCACCTTCGGATACTGCATATACTGCTGATCCAGCTCGTAAAGCTCCCGGAGCCTCTGGAGCTCCAGTTCCTCTGACCGCAGGCGGTTGTTCTCCTCCGTCAGAGCGTCCACCTGCCGCTGCAGCTCTTCGTTTTCCGCCGCAGCCTGGCTTAAGCTCCTGCCCTCGCTGATCAGGTTGTAAATGCCTGTTCCCACATAATTGACGCCCCGCTGAACCGGCACCAGCACATAGCCCACTGCGTTCCGCAGGGGATCCACCGCGCCGTTCTGAATGGAGCTCACCACGATCAGGACGGTGCACAGCACCGTCAGCACGATCAGCATATATTTGGAAACCTTATTGTCCATGCTTCCTCATACCTCATTCAGGATATTATTTTCCATAAAGCTGTAATAACAGTTGTCTCCGATGATCACATGATCCCTGAGGAAGATCCCCAGGGCCTCTCCGCCCCGCCTGAGCCTCCCGGTGAGCCGGCAGTCGTCCCTGCTGGGGGCCGGATTGCCGCTGGGGTGGTTGTGAATGAAGATCACCCCGGAGGCCCGGTGGGCGATGGCCGCCTTGAACACCTCTCTCGGAGACACGGAGGCGCACTGGATGGTGCCTCTGGCGATGCAGAGGCTCTTGCGCAACTGATCCCTGTTATCCAGAAGCATCAGATAGGCGCACTCGTAGTCCAGATGCCGCAGGTCCTCCTTGTAATAATCCGCCACCGTGGCGGGATTCCGCACGTCCAGGGCCTTGGCCGCCTGCTGCTTCCAGATCCGCCGGGAAAGCTCTCCCACGCACTGAAGCTGCAGGGACCGGACCCGTCCGATGCCCTTTAAGGAGCTGAAATCCGCCGGGGAATACTCCATGAGATTCAAAAGGCCGTTTTCCGACTGGTGGAGAGACAGCACCTCCTCCGCAAGCCTGAGGGCGCTTTTTTCCTTTGTTCCGCTGCGCAGAAGCACAGCCAGAAGCTCTGCGTCGCTTAAAGCCGAGGGACCCAGGGCCTCACATCTTTCATAAGGCCGCTGCTCCTTTGGAATCTCGTTCATTTTTCTTTTTTCCTGCATCATGCTCTGCCCTTGCGGCGGGGAAGCCGCTTTCCACCTTTCCTTGAACCGGCATCCTGCCGTAGCCTTGCGGCATAAAGGAATTCCCAGGGGTATCCTTGGGTGGCGCTCTCCAGGCACATGTATGCATATTTTATTATTTTAACACAAAATAAAAGCAGTGTGAAGAAACTTCCTACTGCTTTAATGAAATCGTAAGGTCAAAGGCATGGCTCCCGGAGCCCTTCCGGGCTCAGATCAGCCGCTCCTTCTGTACAAATCCGTCCTCTACCATCTGCTGCAGGGACATCATAACGCCGAACTTGCTGTGATACCAGGTCAGTCCTCCCTGGAAATAAACGGTATAGGGCTCCCGGAGAGGTCCGTCGCAGGACAGCTCGATGGAGGAGCCGGAAATGAAGCAACCCGCCGCCATGATCACCTGATCGCTGTAGCCCGGCATGGGCGCAGGCTCCGGCGTCACGAAGGAATCCACCGGCGCCGCCTTCTGGATGCCCTTGGAGAAGGAAATGACCCCCTGGGGATCGTGGAAGGTGATGGCCTGGATGATGTCCTCCCTGGGCTCTCTTCCGTCCGGGGTGACGTCAAAGCCGAGGCCCTCGTAGATATTTGCCGCAAAGATGGCCCCCTTTTCCGCAGAGGCCGCCACATGGGGCCCCATGAAAAAGCCCTGGTACAGGAGACGGCTGTTGCCCAGGGAGGGACCAACCTCCTTGCCGAGGCCCGGTGCGGTCAGGCGGGCTGCGGCGTTTTCCACGCAGCGCCTGGTTCCGGCAATGTAGCCTCCCACCGGGGCGATGCCGCCGCCGGGGTTTTTGATCAGGGATCCCACGATCATGTCCGCGCCCACATCCGTAGGCTCTATGGTCTCGATGAACTCGCCGTAGCAGTTATCCACCATGATGACCGCATCCGGCTTTATGGACCGGATAAACCGGATCAGTTCCCCGATCTCCGCTACGGAAAGGGAATGCCGGTCGGAATAGCCCCGGCTGCGCTGGATGGTCACAAGCCTGGTGTTGTCCCGGATCCCCGCCCGGATCCCCTCCCAGTCGAAGGAGCCCTCCGGCAGCAGGTCCACATAGGAAAAATCAACTCCGTACTCCTTCAAGGATCCCGCAGAAGGGCGAAGTCCGATGACCTCCTGGAGGGTATCGTAGGGAAGCCCTACGGGAGAAAAAACAGCGTCTCCGGGCCTGGTGTTTCCGAAAAGCGCCGTAGCCAGGGCATGGGTGCCGCAGACGATCTGGCTGCGGACCAGAGCGTCCTCCGTATGGAAGGCCGCCGCATACACCGCCTCCAGGGTGTCCCTGCCGATGTCGTTATAGCCGTAGCCTGTGGTCTCCAAAAGACAGGCCTCAGAGACCCGGGCCTCCTGCATGGCCCGGATGATCTTGGCCTGGTTGTACTCTGCAATTTCGTCGATCTTTTCAAATCTGGGCTTCAGGGACTCTGCGATCCGGCTGCAGTAGCCGTAAACCTCGTCGCAGATGCCAAAGCCCTTATAGATATTTTCTGATTTCATAAACAACGTCCTCTGTCCTGCTTCTGTCGATCCAGATCACCTGCTTTTCCCGCTTGAACCAGGTCAGCTGCCGCTTGGCATAGTGTCTGGAATTCTGTTTGATGCGGTCTGCCGCCTCGGAAAGGGAATACTCCCCGGAAAGGGCTGCGCAGATCTCCCGGTAGCCGATGCCCTGCATGGCGGTGCTCTGGGGCTTTACCCCTTCCGCCATAAGAGCGGCTACCTCCTGCACAAGGCCCTGTTGTAGCATAAGATCCACCCGTCTGTCAATCCTTTCGTAAAGGCGCGCCCGGTCGTCCGTCAGCACGAAGAACCGGTAATCATAAGGGGAATCCGACTTCCGGGCCTCCTGGAGCCGGTTATGCTCCGAGATCTTCTGATGATGGAGCTCATAAAAGGTCAGGGCCCGCAGCACCCGTTTCCGGTTGTTTACGGGGATCTTTTCCGCAGCCTCAGGATCCACCCTTCTGAGGCAGTCATGGAGGTAGGAAGCGGCCTCAGGCCCCCGGGCCTCCGCTTCCCGCAGCAGGCGCTCCTGCACCGCTGCCAGAGCTTCCGGATCGTCCTCCTCCGTAAAATCGATGTCGTAAAGCAGGGCCTGGATATAAAAGCCCGTGCCGCCGCAGAGGATGGGCACATGCCCGGCTTTGGCCACCTGCCTCACCGCTTCCCGGGCCATCTGCTGGAACCGGACCACGTTGTAATCCTCAAAGGGCTCTATGACGTCGATGAGATGATGGGGCACCCCCTCCATCTCCTCCTTTGTGATCTTTGCGGTCCCGATGTCCATTCGCCGGTAGACCTGCATGCTGTCGGCGGAGATCACCTCCCCGCCGATCTCCTTGGCAAGCCTGACTGCCGCGCCGCTTTTTCCCACGGCGGTGGGCCCTGCGATGATGATGAGCCGCTGCTTTTCTGTCTGGGCCATGGCGCCTCCTGAATGTTCTTTGATGGCTTTACAGGATCCGTTTGAACTTTTTATCCAGTTCATAACGGCTCATGCTGATGATAGTGGGCCGTCCATGAGGGCAGGCATAGGGATTTTCCAGGGTCAGGAGCTCTCCGATAAGGGCCTCCATTTCCGCCTGGGACAGATAATGATTTCCCTTTACCGCCGCCTTGCAGGACATGCTGGCGATCCGGTCCCGGAGGATATCCGGCGCGGCCTGCAGGCTCCTGTCCTCGGAAAGGCCGTCCAGAAGCTCCGTCAGAAGCTCCTTTGTGGCGATGGAATAAAGATCTGCAGGAACGGCCCGCACCAGAAGCTCCCGGTCTCCGTTATCCTCCATCTCGTACCCAAGCTCCTGAAACAGAGGAAGATTCCTGAGCACAAGCTCCGCCTCCTGCGGCCGAAGCTTAAGGCGGATAGGGGGAAAGATGTTCTGGGAGGTCAGCGTTTTTTCCCGCAGAGCCCGCATGGTCCGTTCGTAGTTCACCTTTTCGTGGGCTGCGTGCTGGTCGATGATGTACAGCTTGTCAGAAAACTCGATGAGCCAGTAGGTTTCAAAAAGCTGTCCGATCATCCGGAAGGAAGGCACGGAGGAAGGGGACAGAAATCTGTCTTCAAAGAGATGCTCCTGTCTGGGCGGTTCCGGTTCCTCGGCGATTCTGGAGCCCTTTTTCAAAAAATCCGGTCTTCCATAAACCGGTCTGATATAGGTGTCCTCAGCCTCTGCCGGGCCGCTGGCCTGTAAGCTCTGTTTGGGCACGCCGGAAACAGCCTCCGCCGCTTCCTGGCTGCGTTTTACCTCAAAGGGCTCCGTCCTGTCTTCCTGCGCCACAGGGATATCTCCTACCCCGCGGCTGGGAGCTGCGGGCTTTTCCTCCTCCAGCTTTACGCTGGTGATCAGCTCCGCAGCCTGCAGGGCCTCTGTCACCGCCTGATAGACGGAGCGGTAAACCGCATTGGTATCGGAAAAACGGACCTCCAGCTTTTTGGGATGGACGTTCACGTCCACCTGCTCCGGATCCGTGGTCAGCTGCAGCAGGGCAAAGGGAAACCGGTGCAGCATCATATAAGGCCGGAAGGCGTCCTCCACCGCCCCCTCGATGATATGGGAACGGATGTATCTGCCGTTGATAAAGGCGATCTCAAATTCCCGTTTGGCCCGGGCGATGACAGGTTTTCCGATGAGCCCCGTTATGGAGATTCCAGGGCCTTTCCAGTCGATGGGAAGAAGCTCTGACGTCACCTCACGGCCATAAATGGTGTAAACCACATCAGAAAGCCGTCCGTTTCCTGCGGTATGGAGCCGGTTCCTGCCGTCTATGGAGAGCCGGAAGCTGATACCGGGATGGGACAGGGCGGTCTTTTCCACGATGTCCGCGATTCGGGCGCCCTCCGTGGCCGGGGACTTCAGGAATTTTTTTCTGGCGGGCACGTTGTAAAAGAGATTCCGGACGATCACCGTGGTGCCCTCCGGCGCGCCGATCTCCGTAAGCTCCTGCTCCTGTCCGCCGTTGATCCGGTAGCGGCAGCCGAACATGGAGGTCTTTGTCTTTGTGATCATCTCCACCTCGGAAACCCCGCTGATGGAGGCCAGGGCCTCCCCCCGGAAGCCCATGGTACGGATGTGCAAAAGGTCCGAGGCGCTGGCCAGTTTGGAGGTGGCATGCCGCAGAAAAGCCAGAGGGATGTCCTCCTTTTCGATGCCGCAGCCGTTGTCCGTTACCCGGATGAGGGAAAGTCCCCCCTCCCGGATCTCCACGCTGACGGAATTCGCGCCGCTGTCGATGGCATTTTCCAAAAGCTCCTTTACCACGCTTTCCGGACGTTCCACCACCTCTCCTGCGGCGATCTTGTCTATGGTTTCCCTGTTGAGTATATTGATCATACTGCTCCTCTTCATGCTGCTCTCCTGCAGCGCTGGGCTCTTTTACTGACCGTTCTTCAGCTTTTCCTGCAGCTCGTTGATGAACAGCAGAGCCTCGATGGGGGTCAGGGCCTGTACGTCCTTTCCGGAAAGCTCTGAAAGCACCGCCTGCTGCTTTTTGAATTCCTCCCGGCTCATATCCACCCGCAGCTTTCCCGTATGCTCCCGTTCTCTGGGGGAGCCGATGCGGGCCGCCGCCTTTGTGATATCCGCGTCGGAAAGCTCCTCGGAGATCTCCCTGGCCCGGTCGATCACCGGAAGGGGCACCCCTGCCAGCTTTGCAACAGCGATGCCGTAGGACTTGTCCGCGCCGCCGGGAATGATCTTCCGCAGGAACACCAGATCGTCCTCGTTTTCCTTTACGGCTATGCAATAATTGTGCACGCCGGGGATCTTGCCCTCCAGCTCCGTCAGCTCGTGATAATGGGTGGCGAACAGGGTCTTGGCGCCGATCTGCTCCCGGTCTGCGATGTACTCCACCACGGACCAGGCGATGGACAGGCCGTCAAAGGTGGAGGTGCCCCGGCCGATCTCATCCAGGATCAGAAGGCTCTGCTTCGTGGCGTTCCTGAGGATGTTGGCCACCTCCGTCATCTCCACCATAAAGGTGGACTGACCGCTGGCCAGATCGTCGGAGGCTCCCACTCTGGTAAAGATCCGGTCGCAGATACAGATGTCCGCGCTTTTCGCAGGGACAAAGGAACCGATCTGGGCCATGAGCACGATCAGAGCCGCCTGGCGCATATAGGTGGATTTTCCGGCCATGTTGGGGCCGGTGATGATGCTGATGCGGTTTTCCTCCGGATCAAGCCTTGTATCGTTTGAAACGAACTGGCCCTCGGAAAGCATGAGCTCCACCACGGGATGCCGTCCCTCCCGGATGTCGATGAGGCCTTTTTCGTTGATATGGGGCCGGACGTAATTGTTCCGCAGCGCCACCACGGAAAGGGAGCATAACACATCCAGCAGGGCGACGGATTTGCTGAGCCTGTGGATGCGGGCCGCTTCCCCGCCGATCTGGTCCCGCACCTGGCAGAACAGATCGTATTCCAGGGCCTTCAGCTTTTCCTCTGCTCCGAGGATGGTCTGGGCCAGCTCCTCCAGCTTGTCGGTGGTATAACGCTCTCCGGTGGTGAGGGTCTGCTTCCGGATGTAATCTTCGGGCACGTTGTTCTTAAAGGAATTGCTGACCTCGATGCAATAGCCGAAGACCTTGTTGAACTTGATCTTGAGGGTGCGGATGCCGGTGCGCTCCCGTTCCTGCTGCTCCAGCTCCAGAAGCCAGTCCTTGCCCTGGCTCTTTGCCTCGGAAAGCCGGTCCGCCTCCGGATCAAAGCCCCGCTTGATCATGCCTCCGTCCCGAAGGGATACCGGAGCGTCCTCGTCGATGGACCTGGACAGCAGGTCATAAAGCTCCGGCAGGGGATCAAGTCCCTCCAGCACCTCCTGCAAAAGAGGCGCGGAAAAACTCTCCAGCACATGCCTTACAGCCGGAATCATGCCGATGGACTGCTTGAAGGCCAGAAGATCCCTGGGGTTTGCGGTCTGGGTGCTGATGCGGGACAGAAGCCGCTCCAGATCATAGACGGGTCTGAGATATTCCAGCATCTCCTCCCGGTCGATGAAGCGCTCGTTCAGCTCCTCCACAGCTTCCTGCCGCTTTTCGATCTCCTCCTTCGATAACAGCGGCTCGGAGATGATGCTGCGCATGAGCCTGCCCCCCATGGCGGTCTTGGTCTTGTCCAGGACCCACAGGAGGCTGCCCCGCTTTTCCTTTTCCCGCAAAGTCTCCAGAAGCTCCAGATTCCGCACCGTGGAGGAATCCAGCAGCATATACTGGCCCACCTGATAGGGATGGATGTCCGTGATGTGGCTGACGGTAGAAAACTGGGTATCGTACACATACCGCAGGGCCGCGCCTGCTGCGATGACGCCGGCAAAATAATCGGAAAGGCCAAGGCCGGAAAGCTCCGCCTTGAAGTGCTCCTTTAAAAGCCGCCGGTCCTGCTCCTCGTCAAAATAATGCCTTGGCGCAGTGTTCAGCACCGCATGGAACCGCTGCCTGAGGGCTTCGATATCCGCTCCGGAGATCAGGAATTCGTCGTTGCAGATGATCTCCGAGGGGCTGTAGCGGCTGATCTCGTCGGAAAGCTCCTTTAGCTCCTGCACCTGGGTCAGGAAGAAATCCCCGGTGCTGATGTCCAGGGCCGCGATGCCGTACACCCCGCAGACATAAGCCAGGCTCACCAGATAATTGTTTTTCGTTTCCTCCAGGGCCTCGTCGGCAGTGATGGTGCCCGGGGTGACGATGCGGATCACCTCCCGCCGCACCAGACCCTTGGCCTGCTTCGGGTCCTCCATCTGTTCCGCGATGGCGACCTTGTAGCCCTTTTTTACGAGCCTTGTAATATAATTTTCCGCCGCATGAAAAGGAACGCCGCACATGGGCGCCCGTTCCTCAAGGCCGCAGTCCTTCCCTGTCAGCACCAGCTCCAGCTCCTGGGCGGCCGTCTTCGCATCCTCGAAGAACATCTCATAGAAATCCCCCAGCCGGTAAAACAGGATGCAGTCGGGATACTGCTTTTTTGTTTCCATGTAATGCGCCATCATGGGCGACATTTTCGTTTCTGCCATAGTGCTTCTGCCAGTCTCCTATTCCAGTTCGCCAAGATAATAAAAGCCCTTTGAAGAAAGAAGCTTTACCATTGCCAGTTTGCCGATGAGCGCCTGATCTCCCGGAAAATGTACCAGGATGTTGTTGGAAAGGCGTCCCGTCAGCCAGCCCTCCCGGCCCTCGTCAGGCCCTTCCACCAGCACCTCCAGCGTTTTTCCCGTATCCCTGCCGCTTTCCTCTTTGGAGATTCCCTCTACCGTCTGCAGCAGCCGGTCAAACCGGTCCTTTACCACATCCTCCGGCACCTGGTTTTCCATGGCCGCCGCAGGGGTCCCGGTACGCTTGGAGTAGATAAAAGTAAAGGCGGAATCAAACCGAGCCTTCCGCACCACGTCCAGGGTGTCCTGAAAATCCTCCTCCGTCTCCCCGGGGAATCCCACGATGATATCCGTGGTAAGGCTCATATCAGGGATACGGCTGCGGATCTTTTCCACCAGGGAAAGGTACCCCTCCTTGGTGTAGCGCCGGTTCATGGCCTTTAAGATCTCCGTAGAGCCGGACTGCATGGGCAGATGCAGATGCCTGCAGATTTTGGGCTCCTCTGCCATCACCTGGATCAGCTCATCGGAAAGATCCTTTGGATGAGAAGTCATGAACCGCACCCGGCGTATGCCGTCGATGCGGCAGACCCTCCGCAAAAGCTCCGGAAAGGAGATCTCCTCCGGGTTGTCGTTTCCATAGGAATTGACGTTCTGTCCCAGGAGCATGACCTCCACAACGCCCTCGGAGGCCAGCTGCCGGATCTCCGCAAGAATGTCGTCAGAACGGCGGCTCCGCTCCCTGCCCCGGACATAGGGAACGATGCAGTAGGTGCAGAAGTTGTTGCAGCCAAAGGAAATATTGACGCCCTGCTTAAAGGGGTACTTTCTGGAGTTTGGCAGCTCCTCCACGATGCGGTCCGCCGCAGGCAGCACCTCCACCACCCGGCGTTCCCTGGCCCTTCTGGCAGTTTCCTCCTCCCGCCTGATCAGAAGCTCAAACAAAAGCTCCGCAAAACGGTACAGGTTGTGGGTGCCGAAGATCAGATCCACATAGGGATATTTCTGCTGCACCTTTTCCACCTCGTCCGCTTCCTGCATCATGCAGCCGCAGATGGCGATGATGCGCTCCGGATGCTCCTTTTTGCTGCGCTTCAGGCGGCCGAGCCTGCCATAGAGATGCTCGTTGGCGTTTTCCCGGACGGTACAGGTATTGAAGAGCACCAGATCCGCCTGCTGCTCCTGCTGTGTTTCCTGAAAGCCTGCCTTTTGCAGGATACCCAGGATCTTTTCGCTGTCCCTGGCGTTCATCTGACAGCCAAAGGTCACGACGCAGCAGCTGGGCCCAGGGGCTCCTGCCGGACGTTCCTCCAAAAGCTTTCTTCTGATGGCCTCGATAAAATAATACTGACGGGCCGGCTCCTCCTGAGGCGCCAGCGCAAGAAGCTCCTTTTCCTGTTTATCCATTCCGGTCAGACCTTTCTACTCGTATTTTTGCATTCTTTATAGTTTAGCACAAAAGAAAAGAGGGCGTCAATAAGCGCCCTCATGAAAGCATCTATACAATCAGTTTATTTAGCTATATTGACTTTTCCGGAGAGCCATTCCTCTACTACCTGCGCGCTGACCTTGGCTGCCTGAGCGATCTTTTCCACGGGAATTCCCATCTCGGCCAGGGAAAGGGCCATCTCTTTGGCTTTTTTCATCTCGCCTCGCTCTTCACCTCTCTGTTCACCCTCGCTGTATATCTTATCCATTTCCTTACACATATACTCCACCCCCTCCTGGGTCTCCTTTAACTCTCTTACGCGCTCCGCCAATATCTCGCTGTGGATGTCCTTCGGATCCTTGCAATGGAAATCCTCCATCAGCCTTCCCAGCTCCGTATCCGCCTCTCGTCTCCCTCCGTTTACATAGGTGATATGGGATTCGTCTCCAAACTCCGCTCCTGTCTCACGAATCTTTCTATCCACATGGTAGATCGGGAGATCATCTCCCAGCACATCTTCCGGCGTGATGAAGATCACATGGCTCTCCGGCAGCTCCTCAAACTCCTCTCCGGGATTCAGCGTGTTCATATCCAACAGTCCGCTGTGGTATCTGGCCCGTTTCGGGGAGGCGCCTTCCTTCCCCTGCTGCAGCTCCACATTGAAGATCTTCCCTTCCCTGTCCCGCGCCACGCAGTCCAAAATCGCCGATCTCCCCTGCAGGTTCTTATAGTCCTGCTGCAACACCTGTTCCACCACCCTGAGGTCCTTCCTCTCCATGATGACCTGCAGCACATACTCCGTGCAGGCCTGCTTTTTCAGCACGTTCCGCATGAACATGTCGCTCATAATCGTGAGTTCCTTAAGGACCCCTCGGTACCTTTCATACCTGGCCCGCAGTTCCCTGTCCCTGTACCCCTTTGTCCGTGGGGATTTCTGTTCCACTCGTTTTTCTTCCATGGCGATACCTCCTTAGATTTGATTCTCAGATTTGCTCTGATGATTTGATGAAAGATAACTGAGATCTGCTTCTGATCGCAGAATCCATCAGAAAACAAAGACTGTTTCTGACAGATATAAGAAATGGGCCTGCCCGAAGGAAGGCAAAAGCCGGAA
>CALWLA010000032.1 GCA_944381405.1 uncultured Lachnospiraceae bacterium
TATAAATCTTCTCCGCTACCTCACACATCTCCTGATATCCTCCTTCCTCGCACTTCAAATAATGAACTCTCTTCGATAAGGCCCCATGGCTCTGGTCCATAGGATCCGATTCTTTAAAATACTGCATCGTCCGGGCGATCTCTGTCCCGTCCTTTACCTCTGCATTGGCATAGGTGATATGTATACCGTCGTCATAAGGAATATCCGTTCCTGATAGCTTCTTTTCCACAGTATACAACGTCCTTCCGCCTCTCCACAAGTCTTTTTCGCTCAGATAGATCACATACAGCTCCGGCAGTTTTTCGTAGCTTCCTCCCTTTTCCAGACAGGTGGTATCCAACATAGATTCATAGTACCGGACCCGCCTGGCATGATCCTGGTTATCTGCCCGCTGGACTTCGATGTTATAGACCCGCCCTGTGCTGTCCTCCGCCACCACGTCCAGGATGGCGTCGTGGGCGACCATCCGGGGCAATCGTACCTGGGTGATCAGGGAGATGATCTTAAGGTCAGGGATCCCGGTAAAGACCCGGATCACCTCCTGGGCAGCCGCCCGATCCCTCAGGGCCACGGACATAAAGGCGTCGCTCAAAAGATTAAACTTTCTTGCCTCTTCCACCCGGCGCTTAAGGCCCTCCATCCGGGATTTCTGCTGGTTTTCACTGTCCTTATGTAGCGAGAAATCAGATTCCGACAATTTTCGTTTCGCTCGATTTTCTTCCATAGTGGTACCTCCATTGATTTGATTGAGAATTGTTGTTGGAATTGTTGTTTAGACATAGTTGTTCAGACGTTTTAGAAATTTGAAAGGTTCTTTGAATTGTTTTAGAACTGCTTCTGAAATGATGAAAGGACTTGTTTTCCTTGTGGAAAAAGAGATGTTCCTGCTGAAAGGAATCCAAAAGCCGGAAGCATGACGGCTATGTACCGCTATCATACCACCCGGCCTTTTAAAATACAAGCGTCCGAAAGGAATCAGATTGACAGAAATACTATACCGGCTGCAGCTCTCCATGAAGGGCCTGTTCCAACCCCATGGACAGTTGATTCGTGCAGGAGGTTGTTCTTGATTTGCACCCCGTAAGCCACTATAATGAATCCAGAAAAGAAGCGCTTTTTATGGAAGCGGCTATGAAGATCTGGAGGTAGCAAACGATGAAAAAAATAAGGATAGATGAGTTTCTCAACTTTCAGTTCCTTTCCGAGCCCAAGCTCAATCCGGCAGGCTCTGCGGCAGCCTTTGTGGCCAGCAGGAGCAATGAAGCAGGGGATGGCTACGATGGTGGAATCTGGACGGTGGATCTTGTGGCTCCGGAGCATCCCTGCCGCAGGCTGACGGCAGGAAAGGATGAGACCTCCTTCCTGTGGCTTTCTGACCACAGCATCCTGTTTTCGTCAAAGCGGGATTCCAAAAAGGATGCGGCCGCAGCCTATGAGACCGTTTATTATGAGATCTCCCTCCATGGGGGAGAGGCGGAGCGGCGCATGCGGATTCCCCTTCCGGTAAAGCGGCTACGCAGGCTTCCGGGGGACAGATGGCTGGTGCTTGCGGAATACGACGGGAACCTGCCGGAGGGATTTTATGAGGCGGACCGGAAGGAACGGGAACGCATCCTTGAGGAACGGAAGGAGGAAGGGGAGTACGAGGTATTTACAGAGCTTCCTTTCTGGGGAAACGGCCAGGGCGTTACCAATGGAAAACGGGCAAGGCTCTATCTCTTTGAGGAAAAGACAGGACAGCTCAAGGCCCTTACCGGTCCTTCCTATCAGGTGGAGACCTTTAGCCTGTCTGAGGACGGAAGTCGTCTGCTGTACGCAGGACAGGAGTTCCGGGGCGTCATGAGCCAGAAGCAGGAGCTGCGGGAGCTTGATCTGGAGACGTTGGAGAGCAAGGTCCTGGTGGAGCAGGGCGTTTTTGAGATCAAGTTTGCAGGCTACGGCAGTGACCGGATCATGGTGCTGGCCACGGACCACAAGCTGTGGCTCAATGAAAATCATGGGGTTTACGAATATGACAGGGAGGCCCGGGCTCTGCGGTTTTTGAGCAAGCCGGATATGGCCTTTGGCAGCAGCACCGGTTCCGACTGCCGGCTGGGCGGCGGACAGTATGCGGTTCTGGAGGAAAACGGCCTTACCTGTATCGTCACCCAGCGGAAGGGCTCCAACCTTGTCCACATCGGATGGGATGGAATTGTGGAAAACCTGACGGATCTGCCCGGTTCTGTGGACAGCATGGATAAAAAACAGGGAAAGCTGGTGTATGTAGCCATGCGGGACAACCGGCTGCAGGAGCTTTACCTCCTTGCGCCGGAGTCCGGCAGCGGCCCCGCAGACCCTGCCCGGGAGCTGCAGCTGACCTGTCTGAACGAACAGGCCCTTTCCGGAAAATATGTGGCGGAGCCCAAGCCGCTGACCTTTACCAACAGCGATGGGGTGGAGATCGACGGCTGGGTGCTGGAGCCTATGGAGTACGACCCGGCAAAGACCTGGCCTGCCATCCTGGACATCCATGGCGGTCCGAAAACCGCTTATGGCACCTGCTTTTTCCATGAGATGCAGTATTGGGCCAGCCAGGGCTATTTCGTGTTTTTCTGCAATCCCAGGGGCAGCGACAGCCGGGGAGACGCATTTTCCTTTATCCAGGGCCGGTACGGCTGTGAGGATTATCAGGATGTGATGGAGTTTACGGACCAAGTGCTGAAGGCCTATCCGCAGATCGATAAAAACCGCCTGGGGGTCACCGGCGGAAGCTACGGCGGCTTCATGACCAACTGGATCATCTGCCATACGGACCGGTTTGCTGCGGCGGCTTCCCAGCGTTCCGTGGTCAGCTGGATCTCCATGGAGGGGACTTCCGATATCGGTTATTATTTTGACAAGGACCAGACCGGCGGCAATCCCTGGGAAAACATGGAGGCGGCCTGGCGGCAGTCTCCCCTGAAGTATGCGGATCATTGCAAGACCCCGACGCTTTTTATCCATTCGGATCAGGACTACCGCTGTTATATGGCGGAGGGGCTGCAGATGTTCAGCGCCTTGAGGGTCCATGGGGTCACCACCAGGATGTGCCTGTTCCATGGGGAAAACCACGAGCTTTCCCGCTCCGGAATGCCGAGGCACAGGCTTCGCAGACTCCGGGAGATCACGGAGTGGATGGATACTTATCTGAAAAAGCAGCCGGAATGACCGGTTGAAAAACATTGACCGGTTGGAAGAAATGGCCGGAATGATTTGGAAAACAGGAGGAACAGGCATGGCGGAGGAACAAAAGGGTCTTTCGGAGCCACAGCCGGAATACGGAGAAAAGGAGCTTTTTTCCCTCATCACCAGGCTGGGGGAGATGATCATCAAAAACGGCGGAGAGATCTTCCGGGCGGATGGAGCCATGCGCTATGCCGCAAAGGCCTATGGACTGCAGGATTTTCATTCCTATGTGGTCTCCAACGGAATCTTTTCATCCTATTGCTCTCGGCAGGGCATTTATTCTGCCAAGATCATCTGCGTGCCCTTTTCCCCGACGCTGCTGAACCGTCTGGAGGCCCTGAATCAGCTGTCCCGGCGGATCTCGGACGGTCTTTGCGGGCCGGAGGAGGCGGACCGGGAGCTCTCCCGGATCGGACGGCTTTCTGCAGCAGGTCGGGGGCTTCAGGTGCTGGCGGCGGGAATCGGCGCAGGCAGCTTTTCCATTTTGTTTCACGGAACCTTTGGGGACGGGCTCTGCGCTTTTCTGGCAGGGCTTTTGCTAGAGCTGTTTCTGCTTTATGGCGCTCCGGCGCTGCATCTGCCCAAGATCATGCTGAATATCCTGGGGGCAGCGGTGGGGGCTTCCGTCTGCTGTCTGCTGTTTACCCTGGGCTTTGGAGACAAGCTGGATCTGATGATCATCGGTCCGGTGTTCGTGCTGACGCCGGGCGTTCCCATTACCAATTCCATCCGGAATTTTATTGAAAACGATTATCTTTCCGGATTGCTGCGCATGATGGACGCCTTGCTGGTGGCTGGCTCCGTTGCCATCGGAGTGGGGCTTTCCATGCAGATCTGGCATTTCTTTACGGGAGGGGTGCTGTAAATGATGGAAGTATTGGTACAGATTTTGGCGGCCTTTGCAGGCACCACGGCGTTTTCCGTGCTGTTCAGCGTAAGCGCCTCCCACAGGATCCGCTGCGGCCTCATCGGAGCAGTGGGCTGGAGCATTTATCTTCTGGTAGACTGGCTTTCCGGCATCCCGCTGTTTGCTACCTTCGTTTCCGCCCTGGTGCTGACGGTGCTGTCCCGACTGATCGCGGTGGGGCAGAAGACACCTACCATCGTGTTCCTGATCCCCGGTATTTTTACCCTGGTGCCTGGCGGCGGGATTTTTTATACGGCCTATTACCTGTTCTTCAATCTGCCCCAGCAGGCTATGGTGGAGGGCTTCGGTACCCTGAAGACTGCCATCGCCATCGCCCTGGGCATCGCCGCTTCCTATTCCGTTCCCGCCTCGGTTTACGGCTGGAAGCGGGAGGCGGAGACCTGGTATGAGTCGGACAAGCGGAATTCTTGACCGGACTTCCCTTAGGGGCTATCATATAAGGAAGATCCTGGCAGCAAGCCAGCGTAAACATCGCAAGATATCGCATACATCACAGGAGGACAGCAGTTATGAAGATCAGACGGGCGCAGGAAACAGATCTGGAGGCCATCGACAGGCTCCTTTATCAGGTGAACATGGTGCATTACAAGGGCCGTCCGGACCTGTTCAAGGCCGGAGAAAAGAAATATACGGATCAGGAGTTCCGGGAACTGCTGCAGGACGAGAGCCGTCCGGTGTTTGTGGCAGTGGATGAAAAGGGAAATGTGCAGGGCTATGCTTTCTGTATTTTTCAGCAGAAGAAAAACCACAACATCCTGACGGATATCAGGACTCTTTACATCGACGATCTCTGCGTGGATGAGGCCTGCCGGGGCCAGCACATCGGCAGCGCTCTTTATGAATATGTCAAGGCCTTTGCGAAGGAACAGGGCTGCTATAACCTGACCTTGAACGTCTGGGCTCTCAACGAGCCCGCCATGCGGTTTTATGAAAGATGCGGGCTGAAGCCCCAGAAGGTCGGCATGGAGACGATCCTGTAAGCGTCTGCATTTATATGTGTTTACATTATATTTATAGAAGAAAGAGTACGCCCAGTGCGTCCGCAAAGGACGGCCGGACTGGCAAGGAGGAACTGGAACCATGATGAAATTCAAGGATATTCCCTATAGCCGCATCGATTTCGAGAGGGCAAAGGCGGAGCTTCGGGACATTATGAAGGCTTTTTCCGGGGCGGAGAGCCCGGAAGCGCAATTTGAGGTCCACAGGCGGTATTATACCCTCATGGGACATATCCGCACCCAGGCGACCCTGGCGGAGATCCGCCACAGCATCGATACCTCAGACGCTTTCTATGAGGAAGAAAAGGCATATTATGACCGGGAGATGCCGGAGTTTTCCAATCTGGAGACCGAATATAAGAAGCTTTTGTTCCAGTCCCCTTACCGGGCGGAGCTGGAAAAGATCATCGGAGGGCCGGCCTTTAAAAACATCGAGCTGGCGGCCAGATCGGTGAGCGAAGAGATCATTCCCCTGATGCAGGAGGAAAACGCCCTGGCTACGGAATATGAAAAGCTGCTGGCAAAGGCCCGGATCGACTGGGAGGGAAACGTCTGCAACCTGTCCATGATGACCCCTTACCTCAACGACCCGGACCGCAAGGTGCGCAGGCAGGCCGCCGGGGCTGTGAACGCTTATTTTGAGAGCGTTTCGGAGGAACTGGACAGCCTTTATGACAAACTGGTGAAAAACCGGACGGAGCAGGCGAGGAAGCTGGGCTTTGCGAATTATACGGAGCTGGGTTACTGCCGTATGAACCGGAACAGCTACTGGCGGGAGGACGTGGAGCGCTTCCGCAAGCAGATCCGGGAAACCTGGGTGCCCTTTGCAGAGGAGATCTGGGAGAAAAGACGCCAGCGGCTGGGGCTTGAAAGGCTTTGCAATATCGACGAAGGCGTCAGCTTCCCCGAGGGGACCCCGAAGCCTGTGGGGACCCCGGAGGAAATTCTGAAAAGCGGACAGGAAATGTATCGGGAGCTGTCTCCGGAGACCAAGGAATTTTTTGATTTCATGATGGAAGGGGATCTTTTCGACGTGTTCTCCAGACCTCATAAGCAGGTAGGGGGCTATATGACCTATCTTCCGGATTACAAGGCGCCCTTTATCTTCGCGAACTTTAACGGGACTGCGGGAGATGTGGACGTGGTGACCCACGAATGCGGCCACGCCTTCCAGGGCTATATTTCCGGCAAGGATCCCATCATGGAGCACGCAGACATCACCATGGAGACGGCGGAGACTCACTCCATGTCCATGGAATTTTTCACAAACCCCTGGATGGAAAAGTTTTTTGGCGGCAGAGCAAAGGAATTCCTCCTGTCTCAGCTGGAGGACGCCATCACCTTTATTCCCTACGGGTCCATGGTGGATGAATTCCAGCATATCGTATATGACCATCCGGAAATGACGCCGGCGGAACGGAAAACGGCCTGGAAGGAGCTGGAAAAGGCCTACAAGCCTCATCTTTCCTATATTCCGGAATGCAGCTTCTTTGAAGCCGGAGGCTTCTGGCAGAAACAGCATCACATCTACAGCTCGCCTTTTTACTACATCGACTATGTGATCGCCCAGACCGATGCTTTCCAGTTCCGTCTCATGATGGAGCAGGATTATCACAAGGCCTGGGAGCGGTATCTGGAGCTGTGCCGGGAATCGGCTTCGGACTTCTTTACAAATATGATCCGCAATGCGGGGCTGAAATCCCCCTTTGAGGAAGGAACGATCGGCGGGCTTGTAACAGGTCTCAGGGAGATCTATCAGAAATTGCTTTAAGAAAGATAGCTAGCGAGAAAACGGAGGAGGGAAAAATGAGAAAAATGATCGTAGCGGTGACGGCCATTGCCGCCATCGCAGGAATTGCCATCACTATGATCTGCGTACCGGCAAAAGCGCAGTAAAGGCGCGGTGAAGGAACACGCAGGAAAAACGGAAAGGAGGGCCTCCCGAAAGGGAAGTCCTCCTTTTTTGACCGAAAACCCCCTCTGTGGGAGGGCTCTGACGGGAAGCTCGGAAAGATCACCGCTTTACAAGATCGCGGGTATATTCCAGCAGAAAGTCGTGAAAATCCGCAACGGCCTGTTTTTCCCTGCCCTGGTCCGTAATGGTGACGATGATGTCTCTCCGGCAGTCCACCTTTTCTACCCGCAGGAGCTTGACCTCCTTTTTCGGCAGTTCTCCCCAGCTGTATTCCGGCCAGAAGCCGATGCCAAGGCCTGCGGAGATCAGGTTGCGGACAGCCTCCAGGCTGTCGCTCTCAAAAATGATATGGGGCGTGAAACCGGCTGCGAGACAGAAATAGTCGCAGATGGAGCGCACCGGCTTGGATTCCGAAAGGCTGATGAAGCCCTCGTGCACCGTATCCAGTAGATTGACGGAATCCTGCTCAGCGTATCGGGAATTCCTGGGGACCGCCAGGAAAAAATTTTCCTGCAGGATGCTTTCCTGTTCCGGCGCGATGCGGTCGTCGGAAAGCGCCGTGGAGATATAAATATCGCTCAGACTGCTGCTTCTGGTGATCTGAGACAGCTGAAAGCTGATGTCCGGATGCAGGGTCTTATAGGCGATGATGCAGCTGGTGATCATGGAGGAGGCGGCGTCAAGGGTCAAATGGATCACATGATCCCGCTCCGCATGGAATTCCCGCAGTTCTCCAGGAATCGCGTCGAGGGCAGAGAGGATAGGCTGCAGACGCTTTGCCAGCAGCGCTCCTTCCGGCGTCAGGGTAATGGTCCGGTAGGTCCGGTCGAAAAGCCGCACAGAAAACTCTTCCTCCAGCCGCTTGATGGATTGGGAAAGGGCCGGCTGGGCGATTCCAAGGGATTCGGCGGCATGGGTCATATGCTGCAGCTTGGCAGCCGTTAAAAAGTAACGAAGTTGTAGAAGTTCCATAAAAAAGTCCTGAAAAAGTAAAACTCTGAACTATCCCGGCGGGAAAAATTCAGTTGGATTTTGTAAAAGTTTCACAATTATAACATAAATCTTATCAAAAGGTAAATAATATATATTAGAAAAATTTCAGACAAATTTTTATAATATGCTATTGCAAAAATGGAAACATCAAGGGGCTCTGGCATTTATGCGAGCCCCCGTTGCCGAAAATCGTTGGGAAAGGAGGGAAGGATGGGTAATCTTGCGGAAAAGCTGGCAGAGGAGCTGAACTGCGAAACTGCCTTTACTATCGGAGGGGTGGAGATTGCCGAGTCCGTGGCGGTCACATGGATTATCATGGCAGTGGTCTTGCTGGTATGCTTTTGGTGGACCCGGGGGCTGCGGGTATTCAATATCTCCAGGAAACAGGCTGCGCTGGAAACAGCGGTCACCTTTCTGGAAAACCTGGTAAGCGGCTTCGTGGGAGAAGAAGGGAAATCCTATGTGCATTACCTTGCGGCCGTGCTGATCTATCTGGGCATTGCCAATATGATCAGTATCCTAGGATTTAAACCCCCGACAAAGGACCTGAACGTGACCATCGCCCTGGCGGTGATGAGCATCGTCCTGATCGAATATGCCGGGCTGCACAAAAAGGGCCTCAAGGGATTTCTGCGGAGCTTTGCGGAACCGGTGCCGGTGATGCTGCCCATAAATGTTCTGGAGATTTTTATAAGGCCGTTGTCCCTGTGCATGCGGCTTTTTGGAAATGTTCTGGGAGCCTTCGTCGTCATGAAGCTTCTGGAAGCGGTGGTGCCGGTGATCCTGCCGGTGGCCTTCAGCGCCTATTTCGACATCTTCGACGGACTGATCCAGGCATATGTATTCGTATTCCTGACAGGGCTCTTTATCAAAGAAGCGGTGGAATAAAGAAAGGCTTCGCTTTCAAGGTATTTTTTTGAATCATAGAATCACAAATTTTTAGAAAAAAAGGAGAACATCAATCATGAACACAACATTGATCGCAATCGGAGCAGCAGTCGCAGTATTTACCGGTATCGGAGCTGGTATCGGCATCGGTATCGCCACCTCAAAGGCAACGGAAGCGGTTGCAAGACAGCCAGAGGCTGAGGGTAAGATCAGCAAGCTTTTGCTTCTTGGATGCGCTCTGGCAGAGGCAACGGCAATTTACGGCTTCGTTATCGCCCTTCTGATCATCCTGCTTCTCGGCTAAAGCAAAGGAAACAGGGGGCATTGGGGAAATGCTTAGGATAGACATCAATTTGCTGTTTACCATCATCAATATCCTGGTGTGGGCATGGATCATCAAACGGTTCCTGTTCGCGCCGGTGGAAAAGATCCTGGAGCAGCGCAGGCAGGCCATCGAAGGGGAACGCTCTGCCGCCCGGCAGGATAAGGAAGCGGCAGAGGACCTTCGGGCACGGTATGAGAACGCGCTTTCCGGCGTGGCCGGAGAACGGGCGGAGCTTTTGAGCCGGGCCCAGGAGGACGCCAAGAGGGAATACGATCATATTCTCTCGGAGGCTTCGAAAAAGGCGCAGCAGGAAGTCCTGGAGGCCAGACGCCGGGGAGAAGAGGAACGGCAGCGGATTCTTCAGGAAGCCGGCCGGGAGCTTTCTGGTATCGTGGCCGAGGCCGCCGCAAAGGTGGCAGGCGGAGAGGCGGCTTCGGGACAGGACGCCGCGCTTTACGATCAATTTTTAAGAAAAGCAGGTGAAAGCAGTGAGACAGGAAGTCGTTGATTTGACAAACCGTCTGCAGGAGTTGTCCATTTCTGAGGGGACCCTGCAGGAAACGGAAGAACTTTTAAACCGCCTGCCGGAGCTTTTTCAGAGTCTGGAAAACCCTGCGGAATCCCTGAGAAAGCGCGGGGAGATCATCGACCGCGTATTTCCGGCGGAGATCCGCAGCTTTTTAAAGGAGCTTTGCAGCGAGGAATGCTTTGATGAGATAAAAGAGATCTTCGGAGCCTACAGACGACTTTTGGAAAAGCAGGAGGAAACGGTCACGGCGGTTCTGGAATATGTAACGGAACCGGGAGAGGAACAGCTCTCTGGATTTAACCATTTCATTGAAAAACGGTTCCATGCGAAGTCCCGGAATCTGATCCTGAAAAAGAATGAAGCGCTCAAAAGCGGCTTCAGGCTTTCGGTGAAAGGACAGGAATTCGACTGGAGCGAGGCGGGAAGGCTCGCCCAGCTTAAGGAAAAGCTGGATCAGGCGGCCCGGAGGACCGCCAGCGAGGAAACCGTGCTCTCCATCTTGAAGAGCGAGGTGGAGGATTTTGAACTGGAGGCCTCCGGCAAAGAGATCGGAACGGTCAATTATGTGGGTGACGGCATCGTGAACGTAGACGGCATCGACCACGCCATGTACGGAGAGATCATCCAGTTCGATAACGGCGAAAAAGCCATGGTCCAGGACATCCGTACCGATGAGATCGGCTGTATCCTGTTTGGAAACGAGGAGGAGATCCGGGAGGGCAGCCGCTGCGCCCGTACCGGAAAACAGGCGGGCATTCCCGTGGGAGAAGGATTCCTGGGAAGAGTCATAAACGCTTTGGGAGCGCCCATCGACGGCCAGGGGGAGATACAGGCCGCAGGGTACCGCCCGGTGGAGGAACCGGCGCCGGGAATCATCGACAGGGAACCGGTAACGGTGCCTCTGGAGACGGGCATCCTCGCCATCGACTCCATGTTCCCCATCGGACGGGGCCAGCGGGAGCTGATCATCGGAGACCGACAGACGGGAAAGACCTCTATCGCAACTGATACCATCATCAACCAGAAGGGCAAGGATGTGATCTGCATCTATGTGGCCATCGGCCAGAAGGCCTCCACCATTGCCAAGCTGGTAAATACTTTGAAAAAAAGCGACGCCATGGATTATACCATCATCCTGTCCGCATCGGCGGCAGACCCGGCGCCGCTGCAGTATATCGCGCCCTACTCCGGCACCGCCATGGCGGAATACTTCATGCACAAGGGGAAGGATGTGCTGATCGTTTATGACGATCTGTCCAAACATGCGGTGGCTTACAGAGCCCTGTCCCTGCTTTTGGAGCGTTCCCCTGGCCGGGAGGCTTATCCGGGAGACGTCTTTTATCTGCATTCCAGGCTTTTGGAGCGCTCCAGCCGTCTCAGAAAGGAAGCGGGCGGCGGTTCCATCACCGCCCTTCCGATCATCGAGACCCAGGCGGGAGATGTTTCCGCTTATATCCCCACCAACGTGATCTCCATTACCGACGGACAGATCTTCCTGGAAAACGATCTGTTTTTCGCCGGACAGAGGCCTGCGGTAAACGTGGGACTTTCCGTATCCCGTGTAGGCGGCGCAGCCCAGACCAAGGCTATGAAAAAGGCTGCCGGAAGCATCCGTATCGACCTGGCCCAGTACCGGGAGATGGAGGTGTTCACCCAGTTCAGTTCCGATCTTGACGACGTGACCAAGGAGCAGCTGACCTATGGAAAGGGGCTGATGGAGCTTTTGAAGCAGCCTCTGGGACATCCGCTGTCCATGGAAGAACAGGTGGTGACCCTCTGCGCAGCTTCCCACAAAGTGTTCATTCCGGTACCGGCAGGAAAGATCAAAGGCTTCCAGGAGGCGCTGCTTTCGTGGATGCATCAGAACCATCCGGAGATCTTCGCAGAGCTTCGGGAAACGAGAAGCCTTTCGGAGGAGCTCCTTTCGGAGATCGTAAAGCAGGCGGCGGCCTTCCGGGATACCTATCTGACGGAGAATAAGTAAGTATGGCAAGCACAAAAGAGATTCAGAACAGGATCAAGAGCATTCAGGATACCAGAAAGATCACGAATGCCATGTATATGATCTCTTCCACCAAGCTGAAAAAGGCCAGAAAAAAACTGGAACAGACAGAGCCCTACTTTTATGCGCTGCAGGCGGCCATCGCCAGGATCCTGCGGCATCTGCCGCCGGAAACGAAAAGCGTTTATTTCCATTCGCCCCATGAAGAGGTCCCCCCAGAGCAGAAGAAACGGGCGCTGGTGGTGGTATGCGGCGATAAGGGCTTGGCGGGAGCCTTTAACCACAACATCTTCAAGGAGGCTCAGAAGTGGCTTTCGGAGCCGGGAGATAATAAACTGTATGTAATCGGAGAAGTGGGAAGGCAGTACTTCCTTTCCAGAAAGCAGCCGGTGGAGCAGGCCTTCCGGTATACCGCACAAAATCCAACCATGAGCCGGGCCAGGTCCATCTCCGGAACGCTGCTGGAAAAATTCCTCCACGGCGAAGCGGACGAGGTATGGGTGATCTTCACTAACATGGAATCAGGCATTTCCAGCCAGGTGGAGCGGGTGAAGCTTTTGCCCCTGGAACGGAAAACCTTCGGTCCGGCGCCGCCCATCGGCATCAGAATGGAGAAATTCGTGATGCTGCCCACGCCGGAGGCGGTGATGGACGCCATCGTGCCGAACTACATCAAGGGATTTTTGTACTGCGTGCTGGTGGAATCCTTCTGCAGCGAGCAGAACGCCAGGATGATCGCCATGGAAAACGCTACGGACAGCGCGGACGAGATGCTGAGATCCCTGTCTGTGGCCTTCAACCGGGCGAGACAGGCGGCCATCACCCAGGAGATCACGGAGATCATCGGCGGCGCAAAGGCGCAGAAAAAGAAAAAAGAGGCAAAGAAGAAAATGCGTAGAGAGGAGATCGCAGGATGAATAAAGGGAAGATCGTACAAGTCCAGGGACCAGTGGTAGACGTGCATTTTCCCGGGGAGCTTCCTTGTATCAGGGAGGCGCTGATCGTAGATAATCACGGAAAAAAGTGTACGATGGAAGTCGCCCAGCATGTGGGCTGCCATGTGGTAAGATGCGTTATGCTGGCTGCCAGCGAAGGCCTCAGCAAGGACATGGAGGTGGAAGCTACCGGAAACGGTATTTCCGTACCGGTGGGAGAAAAGACCCTGGGCAGGCTCTTTAACGTTCTGGGAGAGACCATCGACGGCGGAGAGACATTGGAACAGGAAGCCCATTGGTGCATTCACCGCGATCCTCCGAGCTTTGAAGATCAGAGCCCGGTGGTGGAGATGCTGGAGACCGGCATCAAGGTCATCGATCTGCTGGCGCCTTATGCAAAGGGCGGAAAGATCGGACTCTTTGGCGGCGCGGGCGTAGGAAAAACGGTGCTGATTCAGGAGCTGATCAGGAACATCGCCACGGAGCACGGCGGTTATTCCATCTTCACTGGCGTTGGAGAGCGTTCCAGAGAAGGAAACGATCTGTGGACGGAAATGAAGGCATCCGGCGTGCTGGAAAAAACAGCCCTGGTGTTCGGACAGATGAACGAGCCGCCGGGAGCCAGAATGCGGGTCGCGGAAACGGGACTTACCATGGCGGAATATTTCAGGGACGAGGAGCATCAGAACGTGCTGCTGTTCATAGACAATATCTTCCGTTTCGTACAGGCCGGCTCCGAGGTATCGGCCCTTTTGGGCCGGATGCCCTCTGCGGTGGGCTACCAGCCGACCCTGGCGACGGAGCTAGGGGCCTTGCAGGAGCGGATCGCCTCTACGAAAAATGGATCGGTCACCTCGGTGCAGGCGGTTTATGTGCCGGCGGACGATCTGACGGACCCGGCCCCCGCCACTACCTTTGCTCATCTGGACGCCACCACGGTATTGTCCAGAAAGATCGTGGAGCAGGGCATTTATCCCGCGGTGGATCCGCTGGAGTCCACCTCCCGTATCCTGGAGCCGGACGTGGTGGGCCAGGAGCATTACGAGGTGGCGAGACGGGTGCAGGAAATGCTCCAGAAGTACAAGGAGCTGCAGGATATCATCGCCATCCTTGGCATGGAGGAGCTGTCCGAGGAGGACAAGCTCACGGTGAACCGGGCCAGAAAGATCCAGAGATTCCTGTCCCAGCCCTTCCATGTGGCGGAAAACTTTACGGGCATCCCCGGAAAATATGTGCCGGTGGCAGAAACCATCCGGGGCTTTAAAAAGATCATCGAAGGAGAAATGGACGGGTATCCTGAGGCTGCCTTCTTCAACGTGGGAACCATCGACGATGTGGTGGCCAAGGCGGAAAGCCTGAAGGAGTAAAGGGATATGGCAGTATTTTTTCTGAAGATCATCGCCAGCGACCACAAGTTTTTTGCCGGACTCTGCAAAAGCCTGGTGGTCCCCATGGAGGATGGAGAAAAGGGGATTCTGGCGAAGCACGAGGACATGATCATCGCGTTGGTGCCGGGGGAGCTGCGGTTTACCACGGCAGAGGGAGAGACCCGGCGGGCGGCTATCGGCCGGGGCCTGGTGCAGATCGCCAACAACCGGGTGTCCATATTGACGGACTATGCGGAGCGTCCGGAGGAGATCGACGAGCTCCGGGCCAGGGAAGCTCTGGAACGGGCGGAGGAAAAGCTGCGGCAGAAAAAGAGCATCCGGGAATACTACGAGGCCCAGGCGGCCATCGCAAGAGCGCTGTCCCGGTTAAAAGAAACCCAAAAAAAATTTAATTGATCAAGCCGCAAAGGCATAGATGAACCGGATTGTTCAGGAAAAAGAACAATCCGGATTTTCTTTTGATTACATAAACTTTACATTGCCATTTTAGAATAAAAATCGGATTTTGTAGAAATCATTCCTTCGGGAGGCAGCATGGAAAAGGACATCCTGTTTGAAATACAAAAAAACTATGACAGCTTCCGGAAATCAGAAAAAAAGGTGGCGGATCTTTTGCTGCGTTTTGACGGAGACCTGTCCCAGCTGAAGCTGGAGACCGCGGCGGAGCTTGCGGAGGTAAGCCAGCCTACGGTGGTCCGTTTTGCCAAGGCCATGGGATTTGCAGGCTACAAGGAGCTATGGACGGAGCTGGTGCGTCAGGGAACGGATCGCAGGCCGAGGCAGGAGGAAAGCTGCTGGGAGCACTGCCTGCGGGGAGACACCGCCATCGAGGAGGTGCCGGAGGCGGTGATCAAGGCGTCGGAACGGCATCTGCGGGAGGTGCTGAAGCACATTTCTCCAAAACGGCTGGCAGCGGTGGTACGGGTCCTGGGCTCTGCCCGCAGGATCGCGGTTTACGGCGTAGAAAATTCCTCCGCCATCGCCATGGATCTGGTAACGAAGCTGGTATTCCTGGGGCTGGACGCTTCCTACAGCCAGGACTATTACCTGCAGACGGTGGGGACCTCCCGCTTCGGGCCTGGAGACGCGGCCATTGCGGTATCCTATACCGGCACGACGGTGCAGACCTTAAGGGCCCTGCAGCAGGCAGGCAAACAGGGGGCCTGTACCATTGCCCTGACCAATTCCGAGGAAACGCCGGTGGCAAAGGCGGCGGATATCGTTCTGGCTACGGACAGCGCCCAGTTTTTATACGGCGATGCCGTGTTTTCCCGGATCTCCCAGATGGCTGTGGTGGATATGATCTATATGGGACTCATCGCCAGCGACTACGGACATTATACGAAAAAGCTGGATACCGCCCATCAGCTGATCCACCGTCTGGCCTACCAGATGGAGCCGGAGGTCTGACTTACAGCGTACCTGTTAAAAAAAATACAGAAAGAACGATCGCGCGGTTTTGTAGAAAACTTTTACAGGACCGCGCTTTTTTGATGCCTTTCTTTACCTGCTCTTTACGTTTCCTTTATCAAAACCTGCAGGAAAGCCCCGGAGGTTTCTGATTTAATGAGGCACGAAAAGGGCCGGCGC
>CALWLA010000033.1 GCA_944381405.1 uncultured Lachnospiraceae bacterium
TGGCCCGGCGTTTCCGTTCTCCTGCGTCCTCCCCGGCGTACTGCAGAGGCAGCTCCACGTTTTCCAGGATGTTCAGCTTCGGCAGGAGGTTGTACTGCTGGAAGATAAAGCCGATCATCCGGTTCCGCACCTCCGCCAGTTCGTCGTCCGTCATATCGGAGGTGTCGATGCCTCCCAGGACGTACTCCCCTTCCGTAGGGGTATCCAGGGCGCCGATGATATTCATGAGAGTGGATTTTCCGGAGCCGGATTTGCCCACGATGGCCACGAACTCCCCGGGCCAGATCTGGAGGCTGATTCCGTCGTTGGCATGGACCTCCTCGTCACCCATGTAATAGATCTTGTAGATGTCCCGCAGGTCGATGAGGGGTCCGCCGGACTCCGGTCCGGCGGCATTCCCTTCATGTTCCGCTTTGTTTTTCATAAAAGGCAGTCTGATCATCTTTTCATCCTTTGCTGCGCTTTATCTTCTGGGACCGCCTCCGCCAGGGCCGCCGCCTCCGGGACCGCCTCCGCCAGGGCCAAAGGTCATACCGAACATCATGCCCGTTCCGCTGTCGGCGCTGTCGCTGACGTAAATCTCCTGGCCCTCGGAAAGGCCGGATACGATCTCCACATAATCATCGGAAACAAGTCCTGTTTCCACCCGCACTGCAGTAAAGCCCTCGGGAACATCCGACTGTCTGGGCATCCGGGGCTGGCTTCCGCCTGCCTGGGCTTCTCCTCCGGTAGGTGCCGCTCCGGCGGGGCCACCGGCATTTTCGCCGCTTTCCCCAGCCTTCTGATCCTCTGTCAGGGAGGTATCCCGGACGTAGACCACGTTACCTCTCTGCAGGGCGTTGGAGGGAATGTACAGCACATCCTCCGCCCGCTCCAGGATGATGGTTCCGTCCACGTTCATGCTGGGCAGGAGGTTGTCGATCTCATCCATGGTCACCGTTACGGGATAGGTGGTGACGCCGTTGGAATAGCTGCCGTTCAGGGAAACGTTGGTCACATGTCCCGAATAGGTCTGATCCTCAAAGGCATCTGCCGCCACCTCTACCTCCTGGCCCACCTCCACGTCGCTGATGTCCAGCTCGTCGATGCTCATTTCAAAGGTCAGCTCTGAAAGGTCGTAGATGATGGCCAGGGAATTGCTGCCGGAATCGGAGCCTCTGGTGATCTTGTCCCCCACCTTTCCGGTCTTGCTGATGACCTGTCCGGAAATGGGGGCCGTAATGGTGTAGTCCTCCAGATTTTCCTGCTGCTGCTCCAGGCTGTTTTCCGCCTGATCCAGAGACTGCTCCGCCTGATCCACCGCATTTTCATACTGCTTCAGGGCATCCTGGTAGGAATCCGCCGTCATGGTGAAAATGGGGGTCCCCGCCGTCACATAGTCTCCCTCATGCACCAGCACGGAGGCCACCTTGACGTTTGCATCCAGATCGTACCGCAGGGGCTTGGACTGATAGGCCTCGAAGGTGCCGGAGGCTACTGAATAGATCTCTCCTGTCTGGGCCGTAGCCGTATCCGTGGTGGAGATGCCTCCCGGATTGGAAACGATCAGGGTGATGTATTTTACCATGGTACCGCCGGTCAGGGTCTCCGTCATGGAGCTTTTCTCGATCACCTGTCCCGGAATCTGCTCGCCCGTATCCGACAGGGTCACCAGGAGCTGGGATCCCACCTGGATGGCGTCGGCATCGATGGACAAAAAGGGCAGCCGCAGCTTCATGGTGGTATCGTTGTAAAGGGTCCCCAGCTCCGTGTTCTGTCCTACGGAATCCCCTGCCTGCAGCGTCAGCTCCTGGATATAACCGGATTCCGGCGCGCACCAGGTGCCGCCTTTAAGCTCGCTGAGGGCCTTCTGATAGTCCGCCTGGGCCTCTGCCAGATCGTCCTTTGCGTAACCCAGGTTTTTCTCCGCGTTTTCGATCTCCCGGTCCATATCCGAGGGGTCGATGCGGTAGAGCACCTGGCCCTTTTCCACCTGATCTCCCTCTTCAAAATCCGCTTCGATGATCTCGCCCTCCACCAGGGAGGTGATGGTATAGGTGTCCTTTGGGGAAAGGGAGCCGGAGGAGGTCAGCTCGCTGGTCACGTCTCCCCGCATGACGGTCCCGATGTTCTTGGAATCCACCTGAGGCTCCTGGGCCTCTGCTTTTGCGGCTTTCATCCTAAGGAACACCACCGTTCCTGCTGCCAGAAGCAGGAGCAGCAGGATCACCCATTTCAGGTATTTCTTTCTCCTGTTGCGCCGCTTTGTCTTTTTATCCGACTTCCTGGCCTGGGGCTCTCCTGCAGAGGCCACTGTTCCTGTCTGCGCCTCCTCAGGCTTCTGTCCTGTCGTCTGGCCTTGGGTCTTTTCGGCCGTTTCCCGGTTCCCGGCCTTTTCAGCCGTTTCCCGGTTCTCGGTCTTTTCGGCCGTTTCCTGGCTCTCCGTTTTGATGTTCTTGATCTCTCCGGACATATCGTTTCTCCTTCAGGGATTGTTTTTCTTCCTCAAGTCTATTCCTGGCTGCCTTCCCCAGTTCCGCCTGCGCCCTGGGAGCCGGTTCCTCCGCCGGTCTGGCCGCCTGCTGCGCCGCCGGTCTCTTCATCCTTGCTGCCTACCACCTTGGTGCCGGAGGAGCTGCCCGGAGCGCTGCCTCCCGCGTAGATCACGTTGGAGGTCCCCACAGTGCTGCCGTCTGCGCTGCGCTGATATTTGATAACGCCCACCACCGTATAGTCCGAGGCCGTGTTGCCGTCTGCATCCTCATACTCGTTGGTCTGGCAGATCAGGATCACGTCGTCGTCCAGGCCGATGTCGCCGTTGATGCCCAGCATGAACTTCACCTCGGAGCTGCCCAGGGCATAGGTGGTGTTGTCGTCCAGCACGATGGAGGAGGGGGTCACGATGTTGTCCGCCTCGTAATAGATCTTGGTGATGGAACCCCGCACCACATGATACTGGCTGTCGCCGAAGTCCTCGCCATAGGCCCATACGGTATGGTTGCCTTCGTTGTAGTAGATCACCAGCCAGCCGTTCTGGCGGATGGCGGATTCGTAGGACATATACCGGGAGGAGTATCCGTTGAAGTAAAGGTTCGCGCCCTCCAGATCAAAGGGAACCGCCTTATCGAGCTCGTCCAGATTCCGCACCAGGAGAGGTCCGGTCATGCTGGATTCCATCAGGTCGTTGGGATCGATCTCCCCGTCTGAGGCCAGGGTCAGGTCGAAGAGGCTTCCGTAGATGCCGCTGCCTTCCTTGGGGCTGGCTTTCAGCAGATTGTAAAAGATATTGATGCAGTCCTGGAGGGTCAGCACATCCGTCTGAGCCTTCTGTCCCAGCTGCTCGTTGAGCTCCAGGGCGTTGAAGGTAGCCAGCCGCTCCGCCACCAGATCCCCGCTGAAATCCGTGTCGGCATAGCCTAAAAGCGTCAGGATGGCCTTTGTGGCGTCCTGCATCTTTACCGGCTCCTCGGGCTTGAACTGTCCGCCCAGATAGGTCCGCATCCATCCCTGGGACAGGGCGATCCGGATATAGGGAGCGTATTCGTTGGAGGCAGGCACGTCGTTGGCTGCCGCCAGATTGCTCTGAGCCGCGGAATCCTTATAGGAGGAGGAAAGCACCAGAAGCTTTGCAAATTCCCCTCTGGTGACCTCTCCGGTGAGATCCCCCTCCGTGTCCGTAATGCCGCAGAGTTTGATCACGTTGTTGCGAAAGGCCTGGATCTCATTGGTGACGGAAGCCCGGCTCTCCATGATGGGAAAGACCCCTGCCGTAAACAGCATGGCCGCCGCACCGCCTGTCATAAGCCTGTACAGTTCTTTTTTCATAGCTACCTCTTCTATCCTCATTTTGTTTTGAAGTCAGGCCTCATTTTATGCGCCAATTGTGTTTATCCTGTGATTATCCCGCGTTCAAATTAAGAAAAGCTTCAGAAACAGGCAGCAAAAAGTCCTTCTGCCGGTTGTTTCCGGCAAAAGGACCTCTTTATGCGCCCTGGCCCTAAAGCCCTTAAAACATTGGGGCGAAGATCTTCAGCAGATTTCCCAGGAACAGCTTGTACCAGGGGAATTTCCTGAGGGCCTCCTGATCGATCTCCGTGCTCTCCAGAAGGCAGGCCTCAAAATCTGCCTCCATATCCTTGATGGCCGGGACCTCATGGAGGTACACCGCATTTTCAAAATGCAGGTAAAGGCTCCGGAAATCCAGATTGATGGTGCCGATGACCCCCCGCTTTCCATCTGCCACAAAGGCCTTGCCGTGGACGAAGCCCGGCATGTATTCGTAGATCTTTACGCCGTTTTCCAAAAGCTCCTTGTAGTAGGAGTGCCCAAGCCAGAAGGCATAGGGCTTGTCCGGGATATGGGGAAACAGGATCTTCACCTCCACGCCCCGCTTTGCCGCAAAGCAGAGGGCGCTGATCATGGAATCGTCCAGGATCAGATAGGGGGTCATGATATGCACATAATCCCTGGCGGTGTAGAGGATGTCCAAGTATACGTTCTCTCCCACATTTTCCTTATCCAGGGGGCTGTCTCCGTAGGGGATCACATAGCCCTGCCGGGGATTTTTATCGTCCCTGCAGTCCCGGCAGTTCCGGAAGACATATTGCCTGTAGGAAAGCCGGTTCTTCTCGGGCTTTCCGTCCCGGTAATTGCCGTTCCACATCTCCAGGAACATCATGGTAAAGGAATTGACCGCCTCTCCCTTGAACATGGCGCCTACGTCCTTCCAGCGGCCGAAGCGCTGTTTCAGGTTGGCGTATTCGTCCGCCAGATTGATGCCACCGGTAAAGGCGGTGTGGCCGTCGATGACGCAGATCTTCCGGTGGTCCCGGTTGTTCTGATAGGAGGCCAGGGCCGGAATCACAGGAGAAAAGATCTTGGCGTCGATGCCGTAGCTCTGGAGCTCCTTTTCATAGCCAAAGGGCAGGTTTTTGATCTCGTTCATGCCGTCGTACAGGAAGCGGACCTCCACCCCTGCTTTGGCTTTTTCCCGAAGGACCGCAAGCACGTCCTCCCAGATCCTTCCCTTGGCCACGATGAAAAACTCCATAAAGATGAAGCGTTCCGCCTTTTTCAGCTCTTCCAGGAGGGCCGGGAAGAAATCCTCCCCCATGGGATAGTATTCCACGGAGGTATTCCGGTAGCAGGGATAGCCGCAGGTCCTGTAGAGGTATCCTGCAAGGCCGTAAAGCTGCCGGTCCTGCTGCCCTTCGATCTCAGCGGTCAGGGCCTCCTCCTGCTGCAGGCAGTCTGCCGCCTGCTCCACCTCCTCGTCGATGCGGTGGCGCATCTTTTTCACCGTGGTCTGAAGCTTCAGATAAAGGTAAAACAGGGCTCCGAAAACCGGGAACAGGATGATGGGCACGATCCAGGAGATCTTGAAGGAGCTGCTGCCCTCCTGATTCATGATAAAGAGGATCTCCACCGCAGACAAAAAGATGAAAAAGCCGTAGGTCAGGGTTTCTCCCAGCAGGGTGAAGGTGATCCACAGCACCGCCATCTGGACCAATAGGAACACGGCAAAAAGCGTTGTTCTGGAAAACAACGCTCTCAATACCGGCCATGATTTTTTGTGGGTCTCTGCTCCTGAAGTTCTGCTCATATCCTTTATATTTTTTTATACCCGGATCAACTCGTACTCCCGGGTGCCGATTCCGATCTTTTCCGCATGTGCCAGGCAGGTCTGCCAGTTGGTGTCCGGATGGGTGTCCGTAAAATGATCGTGGTGCTGGTGGGGTAACTTTGACAGCACGGAGCCCGCCGTTACCTCCTGCCGGTTCACCGCATCCACGCAGGCCTGGTCCAGGGCCACCGGATCGTAGGAGGCGAACATGCCCACATCCGGAACGATGGGGATGTCGTTTTCGCTGTGGCAGTCGCAGTTGGGGGAGATATCCACCGCCAGGGAGATGTGGAAGCAGGGTCTGTCCTTTACCACGGCCTCCGTGTATTCTGCGATCTTGCAGTTGAGGATATCGTTTGCCTCGTCAAAATCCGTTACCACCGCGTCCACGGGACAGGTTCCGATACATCTTCCGCAGCCTACGCAGCGGCTGTGATCGATGCTGGATTTTCTGTTTTCAATGGTGATGGCGTCATGGGCGCACTGCTTTTTGCACTTTCCGCAGCCGATACAGAGCTCCTGCTCCACATGAGGCTTGCCCGCATTGTGCTGCTCCATCTTGCCCGCCCGGGAGCCGGAGCCCATACCCAGGTTTTTCAGAGCGCCGCCGAAGCCGGTGGACTCATGGCCCTTGAAGTGGGACAGGGAGATCACGATGTCCGCATCCATGATGGCGTGGCCGATCTTGGCCTCCTTGATGTACTCCCGGTTGATGGGGACCAGGGTCTCATCCGTTCCCTTGAGGCCGTCTGCGATGATCACCTGGCAGCCGGTCTGCAGCGGAGAAAAGCCATTTAAGTAAGCGGTATCCAGATGGTCCAGGGCGTTTTTACGGCTGCCCACATACAGGGTATTGCAGTCCGTCAGGAAGGGCTTTCCGCCTCCCTCCTTTACCAGATCCGCCACTACCTTGGCGTAGTTGGGCCGCAGGAAGGCCAGATTTCCCAGCTCCCCGAAATGAAGCTTGATCGCCACGAATTTGTTCTGAAAATCGATATCCATCATGCCCGCCTTCCGCAGGAGCCGCTCAAACTTCTGGGGAAGATTGAGGTCCTCAGTGGCATGCATGTCTGAGAAATAAACCTTGGATTTTTCCATCTGCCTGTCCTCCTGATGATATTAACAGTATTTTTTCATAGCTGTAGTTTATCACACTGAAATCAAAAACTCAAATCCTCTATGCAAAAAAGCCTGAAAGCTTTTTGCGCTTTCAGGCTTTCCCTAAAGAAGCAGAGGCAGAAGGATTCGAACCCTCATTGACGGTTTTGGAGACCGCTATCCTACCATTGGAAGATGCCTCTATAACGCTGTCAGTTCTGACAACGTCCCTATCATACACGAAAGGAAAATGCTTGTCAAGGGCTAATTCCCGGCTATTTTTCCGATCTGTTCCCGTTTTCCGGAAAATCATCCCCAAAAAGCGCCGTCATCTGCCGCCCCATCAATGGGGAGAGGTGGCCTTGAGGCCGATGATGCCGATGAGCAGCAAAAGGGCAAAAAACAGCCGCTGGGGCGAAGCGGATTCCTTAAAGAGCAGGATTCCCGCCACAAGGGCCCCCAACGCTCCGATGCCGGTCCAGATGCCGTAAGCCGTTCCCAGGGGAAGGCTCTTCATGGCCTGGGACAGCAGCACAAAGCTCAGGATCATGCCCACAACCGTCAGCAAAGAATACCGAAGCACCGTAAAGCCCTCAGAATATTTCAGGCAGGTGGACCAGAACACCTCCAGAAGCCCTGCCACAATCAGATAGATCCATTTCATAGCTGTTCCTCTTTTCTCTTTTTCTCTGTTTTTTCCGCAGGCAGATTCCATATCCGCCCTTTGCCGCAAAGAAAAAGCGCCAGTCATGTGTCTTCAATGGCCTGCTGACACACTCCCAACGCTTTCATTCCCCGGCGGTAAATGATAAAATCCTTATGACCCTGCCGGGTGTTTTTTCATGTTCTTTCAGAACTCCTTAAGCCACCTTGTCGCAAAGGGCATGGAGCTTTTCGCAAAGGGCCTCGAAGGCTGCATCCTCTCCGTACATCCTGACGTTCAGCTCTCTGCTCTTGTCAAGGCTCAGAACGCCCAGAATGGACTTGGCATCGATTACGACGCGATTATAAAAAACATCAATGTCGAAGGGACACTTCCCAGCCATTCTGCAGAACTGCTTTGCAGTCTCCACATCCGGAATCCTGATGGTCATTTCCTTCATATCTTTCATATCCGCACCTCCTTTCAGATCACACCTGCTCTAAACTGAAAGCTGCCTTATAGAAAACCTGCATCCTTTAAGACCTGCGGTCTTTCTTCGCATCGCCAGATATAGCTTCTGGTTTATGTCTTCTATTTCCATAATTTATATCATATGAAAGAGGCCTCTGTCCAGAAAGAGAATTCACAATTTTTCTCCAAAAGAGCCGGTATTGTTTTGTGAAATCTGTACGAATATAAAAACAATTTTTGTGCAGCTTTTCGGATTATCCGAAGAGTCCGCCCAGGATGCCGTAGGAAAGCACCGTCATGATCGCCGCTGCCATCAGTACCCCCAGGGTGCAGGCCAGGAAGGCCTTTTTCCGGGGCAGATGCAGGAGGGCCGCCACCAGGCTTCCCGTCCAGGCGCCGGTTCCGGGAAGGGGGATCCCTACAAAGATCACCAGTCCCCAGAATTCATACTGCTGGATCTTGCCCTTGTTTTTCTCCGCCTTTCTGCGCAGCCACAGGGCCACGCCCTGGGTGGGCTTCCAGTGCTCCATCCAGATGAGGATCTTCTCGATGAACAGGAGCACAAAGGGGATGGGCAGCAGATTTCCGATGATGCAGAGAGGCAGCGCCAGCCCCATGGGAACGTCCAGGAAGGCCGGAGAAGCCGCCAGAAGGCCGCCTCTCAGCTCCAGGATCGGAAATAATGAAATGATGAAACACACCAGCTCTCCGCTCAGGTGTCCTCCAAGGGTGTCCGTAAATAAAGCTACTAACTGTTCTGACATAAATCACCAAGATGACAGGCCGGATTACTTTCCGAATACTGCCTCATAATCCTTCTTGAATTTTTCAATGCCCTCGTCTGTCAGAGGATGATGGAACATCTGCATCAGCACCTTGTAGGGAACCGTTGCGATATCCGCGCCGGCCTTTGCGCACTCGGTGATGTGCATCGGGTTTCTGGTGGAAGCGCAGATGATCTGGGTGTCGATGTCCGGATAATTGCTGAAGATCTGTACGATATCGTAGATCAGATCGGTTCCGTTGGTGGAAATATCGTCCAGACGGCCCAGGAATGGAGATACATAGGTAGCTCCCGCTCTCGCAGCCAGCAGAGCCTGGTTCGCGCTGAACACCAGGGTCACGTTGGTCTTGATGCCTTCTGCGCTCAGAGCCTTTACCGCCTTCAGTCCTTCGGGGGTCATGGGGATCTTTACCACCATGTTGGGGTGGATCGCCGCGATCTCCCGGCCTTCCCTGATCATATCCTCTGCCTTGGTGGTGGTGGCCTTTACCTCTCCGGAGATGGGGCCGTCCACGATGGAGGTGATCTCCTTGATGACCTCATTGAAATCCCTGCCCTCCTTGGCGATCAGAGAGGGATTGGTGGTCACGCCGCAGATGATGCCCATATCGTTGGCTTCCCGGATCTCCTCCACATTTGCTGTGTCAATAAAAAATCTCATTTTTGAATACCTCCACTGCATGAAATTGTTTGGTTAGATGGAACTGCTTATAATTTACCACATCCCGCGGTTTTTGCAAACGCTTTTTAGGTCCCGGAGGCCTCGCTTCCGGACAAAAGGCCGTAAAGCTCCCTGATGTTCCGGATGCCTACAAGCTCCGCCTTTGTTTTTGCCGCCTCCTTCTCAAGCCGCATCAGGTTATGGAGGGGCAGGATCATCCGCTGGAATCCCAGCTTTTCCGCCTCCCTGATCCGCTCCTGGGCCTGGGGCACCGCCCGTACCTCTCCGGAAAGCCCCACCTCTCCGAAAAGGATGGTGCCCTCGTCCACCGGGATATCCCGGCAGGAGGAAAGGATGGCTCCGATCACCGCAAGGTCCAGGGCAGGCTCTCCTACCCGCATGCCTCCCGCGATGTTGACATATACATCGCAGCGGCTCACCGGCAGGCCGCCCCGTTTTTCCAGCACCGCCAACAGGAGATTCAGCCGGTTATAATCCATGCCGTAGGCCTGACGGCGGGGCATGCCCAGGCTTGTTTCCGCGATCAGCCCCTGGACCTCCATCAGCATGGGCCGGGTACCCTCCATCAGGCAGGTCACCACGGTTCCGCTGGCGTGCTTCGGTCTTCCGGAAAGCATCAGCTCCGAGGGATTTACCACCTCCCGCAGGCCAGCGGAGCCCATTTCAAACACGCCGATCTCGTTGGTGGAGCCGAAGCGGTTCTTGGCGCTCCGGAGGATGCGGAAGGCGCCGCTGCCGCCGGTCTCAAAATACAGCACCGTATCCACGATGTGCTCCAGCACCCTGGGGCCCGCCACGGTGCCCTCCTTGGTGACATGGCCCACCAGAAAGGTGGCGATGTTGTTCTGCTTGGCGCAGAACATCAGCGCCTGGGCGCACTCCCGCACCTGGGTCACGCTGCCGGGGGCCGACTGGGCCTCCTGGGAGAACATGGTCTGAATGGAGTCGATCACCGCAAGCTCCGGCTTTTCCTTTTCCAGAAGCTCCGTGATCCGCTCCACATTGGTCTCGGACAAAAACCGCAGGTCTCCCTCGGTATGGCCGATGCGGTCTGCCCGAAGGCGGATCTGCCGGAGGCTCTCCTCCCCGGAGATATAGATGACCCGTCTTCCGGACTCCGCCAGATTCACCGCCAGCTGCAACAGCAGGGTGGACTTTCCGATGCCCGGGTCGCCTCCCACCAGCACCAGGCTTCCGGGAACGATGCCGCCTCCCAGTACCCTGGAAAGCTCCGAAAAGCCGGTATCGTACCGTTCCTCCGAGGAGGCCTCGATCTCCCGGAGGGTCACGGGACGCTGGGCAGGCTGCAGGCTGCGCTTTCCTGACGCAGGGGAGCCTGTCGTTTTCGTGACAGGCTCCTCGCAGAAGGTATTCCAGCTGTGACAGGCGGGGCACTGCCCCATCCATTTTTTGCTTTCATAGCCGCATTCCTTGCAGAAGAACACGGTTTCCGTTTTACTGTTTGTACGCATGCACCCTCTCCGTTAACTGGTTTTCTGGGGTTCCTTCTTTGTCCGCTTCCGGCCTGAGGCCGGAGCCTTCTCCGTCTTCGTTTTTTTCCGCTTGGGAAGCCGCAGAAACTCCAGATGGTTCGCCTCCGGATCCGAGGCGGTGATCAGGATATGATCCCTTTTTTTCAGCTTGCCGTCCAGGATCTCCTCCGCCAGGCTGTCCTCCACCAGATTTTGCAGGGCTCTGCGCAGGGGCCTTGCGCCGTATTTCTCATCGTATCCCTTGTTGATCAGCACCTGCTTGGCCTCGTCGCTGACCTCGATCTCTACCTCCATGGTCTGCTGTACCCGTTTTTCGATGTCCGCCAGCATGATGTCCACGATCTTGCCCATGTTTTCCTTGGTGAGCTGATGGAACACAATGATCTCATCGATACGGTTCAGGAATTCCGGCTTGAACATCTGCCGGACCTCCTCCATGACCTTTCCTTTCATATCCAGATAGTTCTGGTTGTCGTCCTCCTTGGAGAGGAAGCCCAGTTTTTTCGGCGCAACGATGCTCTGCGCGCCTGCGTTTGAGGTCATGATGATAATGGTGTTCTTGAAATCCACCTTGCGGCCCTGGGCGTCGGTGATGTGGCCGTCGTCCAGCACCTGCAGCAGGATATTGAACACGTCGGGATGGGCCTTTTCGATCTCGTCAAACAGGATCACGGAATAGGGATTCCTCCGGACCTTTTCCGACAGCTGTCCCCCTTCCTCAAAGCCCACATAGCCCGGAGGCGAGCCGATCATCTTGGAGACGCTGTGCTTTTCCATGTACTCCGACATGTCCACCCGGATCAGGGCGTTTTCCGAACCGAACACCGCCTCTGCCAGAGCCTTGGAGAGCTCTGTCTTTCCTACGCCAGTGGGGCCTAGGAACAGGAAAGATCCGATGGGACGCCGGGGATCCTTGATGCCTACCCGGCCCCGGCGGATGGCCTTTGCGATGGCCTTTACCGCCTCGTCCTGACTGACGATCCGCTCATGGAGGATCGCCTCCAGATTTTTCACCCGGACGGTCTCCGCCTCTGTCAGGCGTTTTACCGGGATCTTGGTCCAGCCGCTGACCACGTCGGCGATCTCATCCTCTCCCACCGTCAGGCTGTAACTGTTTTTCTCCTCCTGCCATTCCTCCCGCATGGCCTCGATCCGGCGCTGCAGGTTGATCTGGCGTTTTTTGATGCGGGAGGCCCGGTCGTATTCCTCGCTGCGGATGGCCTGCTCCTTGTCGTTTTCCAGCTTTTCGTTCCGCTCCATCATGCGCTTGAGCTCCTCCGGCTCCCGGAATCCGGTGAGCCGCAGGCGGGAGGCCGCCTCGTCGATGAGGTCGATGGCCTTGTCCGGCAGGAAACGGTCGCTGATGTAACGCTCCGACATCTTGACCGCTGCCCACAGGGCCTCGTCGGAGATCCTGACCTTGTGGTGCTCTTCGTAT
>CALWLA010000034.1 GCA_944381405.1 uncultured Lachnospiraceae bacterium
AACCCCGGCAGAAAGAGATGTGAGAAACCTCTTCCCGCCGGGGCCTTTTATGCTTTTCTTCCGTTTTTACCGTTTCCGCCTGTCGTTTGCGGCCATCTTATAGAACTCCGCCTTGTGGGCGTACATCCGCTTGTCCGCCTCCACCAGCTGCTCCTTTGCGCTGCAGTTTCCCTGCCGCCAGGAGTTGCCCGTCGCAATAAAGATGCCGGAGCCCTCCATGGCAGTGCAGATCTCCTTGATGGTCTGGTGGAACCGCAGTTCCTCCGCCTCAGGATCGATCACCACAAACTCATCGCCGCCGATGCGGTAGCCCCTGCCTGGGAAGCCCTTCCGGATATAGGCGGCCGTCCGGGCCAGAAGCTCGTCTCCCGCCTTGTGGCCGTACTGGTCGTTCACCTGCTTCATACCGTTGATGTCAAAGCTGGCGATTCCCAGCTGCCGGGGCGGCTTTGCCCCCAGCACCGCCATGTCGTAATTGAACCGGTTCCGGTTGTAAAGACCCGTCAGGGTATCCTCAAAGCCCAGCCTCCGCAGATGCTGCTCCAGATGCATCCGCTCCGTGATGTCAAAGGCCAGCCGCTGCAGCACCTGCCCCTCCTTTGTGGTCCGGATAAAGGTATTTGTGCTGCTGATATAGATCACCTCTCCATCGTCCTTTACGAGAGGATACTCCACGGTGTTGGAATCCCCTGGCCGCTGGAGCCGCAAAAGAGCCTCCTCCAGCGCCTGCTGGCTGTTTTTGTCCACGATCCGGCTGAAGCCCCTGGACCAGTCCATCTTCGGGATCTCCTCTTCCTGCACGCCGATCATCCCTGCCAGCGCCCGGTTAAAGGTCAGGAGCCTGCAGCCCTGTTCCGTGCGCAGAAGACGGATGATGGAGCAAGGAACCGAGTTATAGATGCTGGCCAGCTCCGCCGTCTGCTCGTCGATACGCCGCTTCTGTTCTTCGATAAAGGACTGCATGTAGTCGTAAGACTGCCGGGCCATCTTTGTAGGAAAGCCCACGTCCCCCTCCACCATCTCCACATACGGATTGGACAGATGGATGTGGCAGCAGTATGGCTTCCCCTCCACCCACTTGAACAGGGTGGAGATACGCTGATGCACCCGGAGGAATACCTGGGTCTCCGGGTCCGTGGCAACCCACATGCGCCCCATGCAGAGGCACACCTCCGGGGTGATCATGGCGGTCTCGTACTCCTCGTCGCTGATGCTGCATTTCACCACCTTGCCCCGGAACTGCCGGAAAATGTCCTTGACCTTTTGGGTCCCCGCTGCAAATTCCTCCTCTCCTGCCCCCAGCCACAGAAAGTTTTCGCCGAAGGTATCGATGATGGCGTCGATATCGTTTTCCTGATAGTGCTTGTGCATCAAGTAGCTGGTAAGTTCTTTTGCTGTCTGCTCTCTGTTTTTTCCTGTCATATCGTAAGAGTGTAGTTTTTTCATTCTACCCCCCCCTAGTATGATTTGGTTTTTTCAGTCTCCTGCCGGTTTATTTGCCCTCTTCGCTCCGCTTATACTCCGCCTCGAGGCTGTCGATGATGGTGATGACCAGCCCCTTGATGCTGTTTTCCGTGGTGCGGTAGGGCGCGATGCGCAGGGTATAATACTGGCCGTTGGTGGCGATGACCTCCCGGTCGATGGGAGTCAGGTTTTTCAGCACGCTTCTGGCGTCCTCCACGATCTTCTCGTAAGGGAAGCTGTGGGCGAATATCTGGATGGAACGGCCGATATCCTGATCCATCAGCTGGAACTCCCTGCCGATATACTCCGTAAACTTCCGGATATTGAGGTTGCCGTCCACAAAGAGGATACCGATCATGGTGGAGGACAGGAAGTTGGACAGATCGTTGGTCATGGTGGTCAGCTCGTCCACCTTCTGCTGGTACTCTGTATTGACGGTATAAAGCTCCTCGTTGACGGACTGCAGCTCCTCGTTGGAGCTCTGGAGCTCTTCGTTGGCAGTCAGCAGTTCCTCGTTGGCCGCCTGCAGCTCCTCGTTCACCGTCTCCAGTTCCCCAATGGTCTTTTTCAGATCGTTCTGGGACTCCTGGAGCTCCTGTTCCAGGTCCGTGATCCGGCGGGCGGCGGTGGTATCGATGTCGTATTTCTCCGTCACGCCCTCCTTGGAATACTCGCTGCGGTTCTCCCGGAAGATCATGGCGATGAGGCCGCTTTCGATCTTGTCCGGGGCGGGCACCGGGTAAACGCTCAGGTCGATGAACCGGCGTCCGTCGGTGGTGTCCACGGCGATGCCCGTATAGGTCACCGGCGTATGCTCGTTGCGGCAGCGGTTCAGGGCGGTGGAGGCCGCAAGGCTCAGCTCCTTGTTCAGGATGTTGAACAGGTTAAAGGAAGCCTTGCCGGGCGCAATGGAAACATAATCGATGTAGTTTCCGAAAAAGTGGATCACGTTATTGGCGTCGTTCAGCACCAGAGATGCCGGCATATACCGCTCCAGGAAATGGGTGTAGACGCTCTCCATCTTGTATTCCTGGGCGTCCGGGCCTGCGGCGCTCACCGCAGGAGACACCACCGGCTGAATATTGGGGATGCTGAACACCGGCGCCGTCAGGGCGTCGGTCTTGCCCGTGCTGTCGTGGATATAGATCTTTTCCGTGCTGCAGGCAGGCTTGAACACGTCGGAATACTCGTTGGCGGTCTCGCTCTTGCCCAGGAACAGGTATCCGCCGTTTTTCAGCGCCGTGTGGAAAATGGCGAAAAGCCCCCGCTGCAGCACCGGCTGGAAGTAGATCATCACGTTCCGGCAGCTGATGAGATCCAGCTTGCCGAAGGGCGGATCCGACAACATGTTGTGGGGCGCAAAGATGATCATCCGCCGGATCTCCTTGGAGATATGGTACTGATCGTTGCGCTTTGTAAAGAACCGGGCCAGCCGCTCCGGGGTCACGTCGTCGATGATGCTCTCGGAGAACACGCCCTTTCCCGCCTGCTCGATGGCCTGGACGTCGATGTCCGTGGCGAAGATCTTGATGTCCCGCTTGACGTTCAGCTCCTCCAGGATCTCCTTGAACAAAATGGCGATGGAATACGCCTCCTCACCGGTGGAACAGCCTGCGCTCCAGGCCCGGATGGGCTCGTCCTCCTTGGCGTTCTGGACGATGGGATACAGAGCCTTCATCTTCAGCTTTTCAAAAAAGGCAGGATCCCGGAAGAAATTGGTCACCCCGATGAGGATCTCCTTTACCAGGATATTGACCTCTTCCTGGTTGTAATCCAGGGTCTTGGCGTACTCCGCCAGATCCGTGCTGTGGATGACCACCATGCGCCGCTCGATGCGCCGCAGCACCGTGGTACGCTTATAGTGGGTGAAATCGATGCCCTTGTTCTTTTTCAGCACCGCATAGATATGGGCCAGGCTCTCCTCGTCCGTCAGAAGCTCGTCCTCCCTGCTGGGGCGCACGATGATCCGGTACTTGGAATAATGGAGGATCTCTCCGGCGATATCCTTCGGGGGCAGGATGTAATCCGCCAGTCCCGTGGCGATGGCGCTTTTTGGCATGCCGTCGAACTTGGCGCTCTCCGGGCTCTGGACGATGGCGAGACCCCCGTTTTCCTTGATGGCCTTGATGCCGCTGGTGCCGTCGGAGCCGGTGCCGGAAAGCACCGCCGCGATGGCGTATTCCTTCTTTTCCTCCGCCAGGGAATGGAAAAAGATGTCGATGGGATGGTTCAGATGTCCCGGGATATAATCCTGCAGATGCAGCCTACCGGCGTGGAAGGTGAGGTTTTTCTTGGGCGGAATCAGGTAAACCTTGTTGGGCTCCACCAAAACGCCCTCCTCCACCTGCAGCACCTCCATGTCCGTATATTTCCCCAGGATGTCCGCCATGAGGCTCTTATAATCCGGCGACAGGTGCTGGATCACCACAAAGCTGAGGCCGCTGTTGGGGGGCATGAAGCGGAAAAACTGCTGCAGAGCCTCCAGGCCTCCTGCAGATGCGCCGATTCCCACCACAAAGGGCTCGGCGGGGTTCAACAGCTCCATCTCCCTTTCATTTTTTTCCTGCTGCGTCATAATGAGCCTCCTTCTGCGTTAAAATATCTGTTTTCAAATTCTTCTAATGGCATGGGCCGTCCATAATAGAAGCCCTGGGCGTAGTCACAGCCGTTTTCCAGCAGGATCTCCGCCTGGTTTCTGGTCTCCACGCCCTCGGCAATGCAGATCATTCCGTTTTCCCTGCAGAGCCTTGCGGTATCCCGCACAACGCTGCGGGAGATCTGATTTTGAGTGATGTTTTTGACCATGCTGCGGTCCAGCTTCACGGAATGGAAAGACAGGTCCGAAAGCATCCCCAGATTGGAATAGCCTGCGCCGAAATCGTCCAGGGAAAACTGGATGCCGTATTTGCCGAACTGCCGGATGATCTCGGAAAAGGTGTTGTTCTCAAAGCTGCCTGCGGTCTCCGTGATCTCGATCTCCATGAGATTTTGCGGCACCTCCGGATACCGGCTCAGGATCACCAGCAGGGAGGCCAGAGAGGAGGGATTCAGCAGGGTATTCCTGGAAAAGTTGCTGGACAAGGGGATCGCCGGATACCCCTTTTCCCGCCAGCTGTTCAGGGTGGCAAGGGTCTTGTCGAAGACAAAATAATCCAGGTTCTGGATCGTGTGCTCTTCCTCCATGGAAGCGATGATGCGGGAATGGGGCAGCAGCGCGCCGCTGTCGTCGGTGATCCGGGCCAGGGCCTCCGCGCCCACCAGCCTGCCGGAGCGCATCTCCACCTTGGGCTGCAGATAGATCATGAAATGCATGGAGGGCATCTCCTCCGGCCGCCGTTTTTCCGCGTCCTCCATCCGCTCCTTCAGGATGGAGGGATCCGGGGTGGAGCATTTCATGATGTCCTGGGCCTTTTTCACCAGATCCTTGCCTTCAAAGATCTTTTCCGACCAGGTGTAGCCGAAACGGAACTGGCCGGGATACCGGTGGTTGACGGACTGCCGGACTCTTGCGCAGCAGTCCAGAAAGGCCTCGTAGGTGATGTTGGAGCACAGGGCGATGAACTCCGCCACCTCCGTATGGAAAATGTTGTCGATGCCGAAGGTGTCGCTCAGGATCTCGGAAAGCTCGATGAGCACCCGGGTCAGATAATCATAGCCCCGGTAAGCCTTGACGGACACATAATCCGGAATCTCCACCGTCAGCACGCCCATGGAGCTTAAGGTGTCGGAATTCATGGAATCCACCGCGTTCCTGTAGGCTTCTGCATTGGCCAGATTGGCGTAACGCTCCTCGGTGCTGGTGTTCTTCTGATAAGCCAGGAACCGCTTCCGCTCGTTTTCCAGGAAGGGCGTGATCTCCTCCAGAAGGGCGGTCTGCTCGATAGGCCGCCTGGGATTTTCGATGCACAGAAGGCGCTTGGAGCCGTTGAAAAATTCCATGGGATAAATGGTATACTGCCAGAAATCCTGGTCCTCCTGCTGCCCCTCCATATGATTTTTCCGGATGGTCAGCAACGTAGGGGATTTCTTTTTCGCATAACGGGCCAGCACCGGAAAATGGCTGATCTTCTTTCCGCTGATGGACTGGCGGATGCTGTACCGCCCCTTGCCGGTCCACTCGTTCAGCATGGTCACCACGTTTCCATTTTCCGCAAGGGTCAGGATATAGACCCGGTCCGCCTGATAATAAAGCCCCAGCTTCCGCAGGACGCCGTCGATGGAGGCGGTCTCGCTTTCCGCCTGCAGCATGATCTTCATACATTCCAGGGCGACGCTCTTGTCCGCGTCGGTCATGAGCCTGCCGGGCATCGTATCCTTCTGCTGCAGCTGCAGCCCCTGGCTCTGCCCCGTCAGCTCCTGGCTGCTCCAGGTATATTTTTCATTTTCATCGACAAAGGCCACCATATCGTTGGCCTCTCCCGAATGGAGGGTGCAGATCTCGGAAACCGTGGCGGACATCTCGTCATAATCCGCGGTCCCGGCGCTCCTGAAGGCCACGCCTGCCACAAACCGCAGAAGCCTGATCTCCGGCATATCCTTCAGGGACATGCGGACAAAGGAAAAAGCGTTTTCGATCCGCCGCTGCATATAAGGCTTGGAGATGGAATTGGGGAAGAACACCTCCAGATTTCCATCCTCCAGCCGGATGGGCACGCAGTCCGTATCCAGATAAAACTGCATGGCGGTGACGATGTCAAAATATTTCTGCTCGTAGCTCTCATCCTTCAGGATCTCGTCAGCGCCGAAGAGCCGGATCTCCGCCAGGGAGCAGGTTTTTTTATACTGCGCAAGGAGCTTCTTCATCAGAGCCCTGCCGGTCTTTTCCTGATAAAGTCCCGTGCCCGGATCCACGCCGATCTCCGTCTTCAGGGACTGCTCCCATTCCTTTCTGGCGGTTTCATCGCTGAGATAGCCGAACAGGCATACCTCCCCCGTTTCAAAATCGAACACCAGATTGACGCCGATGGCGATCCACTGGATATCGCCGCTTTTGTTTACCATCCGGCACTGATCGAAGAAGAAATGCCGGCCCCGGCCGCACTCCTCCAACAGGTATTCCCGGCTGAACCGGCTCCGGATGCGTTCTATATCCTCAGAGGCAAACAGCCGCTTGCAGGCCCGCTGCATCAGCTCCGTAAAGCTGCGTAACCGGATCAGGCGGAACTGCTCCACGCCCTCCATCTGCACCGTCTCCACCAGATCCTTTGACAGGTTTGCCTGGACAAAGCCGAACAGATGGGGATAGAGCTGCTGGGGCATGTTCCGGCGGCGGGTGCCGCTCTGCTGCTCCGGCAGATAGGAAAGGTCCCGCTTGATGCCGATGACCCGCTCCGGCCGTCCGTTTTCATCGTATAAGGTGTGATAGGACATGTTGGCCCAGCCGTAGCAGCTGCTCTGCCGGTACTGGATCATAAAATTCTCGCTGCCGTCGGCGGCCCCATGGAGCATCCCCTCGGCAAAACGGAGAAAGCTCTCAGCGGAATCCTTGTGGACCCGCCCGCTTTCGATGAGGGACTCCGGAAAGTTTTCATAGACCGTCTGGCGCTCTCCCAGAAGGCCGTTGGTATAGAGCAGCCGGAACACGCCGGTCCTCAGATCCGCATCCCACAGCTGATAGTCCGTCTGGCGGGCGATGAACCGCAGCCACTCGTCCTTTTCGTAAAAATGCTCCTTTAACTGCCGGAGCCCGGAAACATTGTAGGACACCTCAAGCACATAGGTCTTGTTCTGGGAAACCGCAATGGGCATGAGGTACAGATCGCAGCTACACCATTTGTTGCCATCCTTTGAAAAACGACACCTGTCGCTTAAGGAGGTCTGCCTTCTGGCCACCTCCCGGACCCGCTCCAGAAGCTCTGCCCGGTCCGACGGGTGTATCAGGATGTGATCGGGAGAAGCCTCCCTGCCATAAAGCCCAATCCTGCGGTAAAAGCCATGGCTGACGAACAAGGGCGCTTCCGGCGCCTCCTCGTCCAGGATCCGGATGCCCTCGTCCATGTAGTGAAACAGCAGATGGGCGGAGATCAGTTCCTCCGGCAGGCTGAACTGAAGGGCCTCCTCCGTGTGGATATAAAAATTATACTCCTCGGTCTGTTTTGCCATCTCCAGGGCATAATCCGCCTTCAGCAGGACCTGTTCCGCCGTCTTACCCAGCGGCTGGAACACATAGATGCCCACATACCCCTGAAAACCCATATCCGGCAGAGTCCCTGGAAAACCCAGGGCCTCCCCCAGCTGCCAGGCCCGTTCCATGATCATCCGCTCCGTCAGGTGTCCCTCGCAGAACACCCCAAAGCTGCCGTTCCCCATATCGGCGATCCCTTGTGCCTTATGGAAGATCCGATCCAGCACCGTCGTCATATAGCTCCGAAAAGCCTCCGCTTCATGCCCGGTCCTGTCCTCTGCGCTGGCCAGAAATACGGCGCAAAGCTCCGGCTTTTCCATTTTTGTAAGCCTTTCTTCCATATATCTGGTCAGTTCTTCTTTGTTCAACATAATACCTTCCTGTCTCTTCCGCTACGCCGGAAGCTCCCCCGATCTCCTTCCCCAAAAGGAGACCCCACGATGTCAATTATATTATACCCCCGTTCCGATAATTTAACAATCATGCGCGCAAAAAAAGACCCCTGTTATCTCTAACAAGGGTCCTCGTGCCGGCAACCGGGGTCGAACCGGTACGGGCATCGCTGCCCACGGGATTTTAAGTCCCGGGCGTCTACCAATTCCGCCATGCCGGCATACAGATACTGTCTGCCATCTTTTTCATGCTCCTGCAAAGGCTGCCGCGATCCGGCCTCCCGCAAAAGTCTATTGAAGGCTCCTGCCCGGTCCTCCATTTTCTGCCTGAAAGCAAAAAATGGTTCCTCAGGGACTCGAACCCGGGACCGACCGGTTATGAGCCGGTTGCTCTAACCAACTGAGCTAAGGAACCATAGAGCCGATAGGGGGACTCGAACCCTCAACCTGCTGATTACAAATCAGCTGCTCTGCCAATTGAGCCATATCGGCCTGCCTGTTGAATAAGGTGCGGAATCCCGCCCTCTTTCAATAGCTTTTATATTATACGGAAAGACCCGGCGTTTGTCAACTGGAAATCGGGGAAAGTCGATGGGCCAGGCCGGACCGGAGGGACGTCTATAGGCTAAAATCGATGACGGATCCAGGCCAGCCGGGGCGCGGTGAAAAAAGCCTATGGAAAGCAGCATCTGGCATCCATAGGCTTTGAAGCTTTTTAATTTCTCTCTTTACTTTGCCGGATCAGGCTTTTGAGAGAGCCATTCCTCCACTACCCCGGCGCTGACCTTAATGATTTCCGCGATGTCGGATGTGGACATGCCTCTATCTGCTAGCGTGAACGCAGTGTCCTTTTTCGCCCGCATCTCGCCCTCCGCAAGACCTTCTGTATGCCCAACCGTAACGCCTTCTTTATAAATCTTCTCCGCTACCTCACACATCTCCTGATATCCTCCTTCCTCGCACTTCAAATAATGAACTCTCTTCGAT
>CALWLA010000035.1 GCA_944381405.1 uncultured Lachnospiraceae bacterium
GCGGCGGAAAGATCCGCCGGATCAGTTTTGGATTGTTCATGCTGCTGTCGGATGAGGAAAAGGAGCCGGAACAGGCACCGTTCCAGGAACAGCGGCAGCTGCCTTCCTCTGGAAGGGAACGGGCCTGCTTTTACGACAGCGAGTTCGGTATGTATAATTACGGTGACCAGCAGGGCGACGTGGTGCTGATGGGAGCTGTGATCCTGAGGCCCCAGGAGGAGCCCCAGAGCTTCCGCAGCCTGATCTGCAACCGGGAAAAGGCCCAGATGGGAGAGCGGTTCCAGGCCTTTACCGGACTTCTGCCGGAGGACATCGCAAAAGCCCCCGCCTTCCCGGAGGTCTGGGAGCAGTTTTCAGACTATATCCTCCGGAACCGAATCACGGTGATCTACTGCCTTGGCAACAACGATATGGAACGGCTGTCTTATATGCTGGAAAAATATGCGATTCCGGATGGGGCAGGCATCCTGCAGAGGTTCCGGAATTTTCAGAAATGGCTGACCCGGTATGACCGGCGGCTTTCCGGATTTTCCCTGGAGAGCCTGGCATCCCTCTGCAGCGTTGTAAACCAGCATCAGCATGACGCTCTGGCGGATGCGGAAACCCTGGGCAGGGTCTGGGAGGCCCTGATGCAGACCCGTCCCAGCGACCGTCAGATCGCTGCGGAGCAGGAAGCCACAAAGGTCAGGAACCGGTATCGGAAGAGCAGGCGGGTCAGCTTTGAGCATATTCCGGTGCCCGGGGAGATCATCAGCCAGAAGAACGCTCTGACTTCCCTTCTGCTGGAACGGAATAAAAAAGGAAAGTTTATCTCCTCCAATCTGTTGCAGGCCCTGTGCGACGATCTGGATGCTCTGCTGATTCCGGAGGAGCAGCAGAGCTTATAATGAAACGAGGATAATGCGCGGTCTGATGCGCAATCAAAAAGGACGCGGTGTGTGATCACCGCGGCCTTTTTCTATGGAAGCGCATAATAACAAGGATAATCGCTGCCGCTGCGGCAAGAACTGCGCTGAGGCACTGAGAGACCGCAAGGGAGGTGCCGGGAATCAGCAGCTGATCCGTCCGGAGCCCCTCGATCAGAAACCGGCCGATGCCGTAGCACAGGAAATAAAGCACGGTGATCTGACCGGTCCATTTCTGCCGGTGCTTTCCGAACCAGATCAGGAACAGCAGGGAGCAGAGATTCCAAAGGGATTCGTACAGGAAGGTGGGGTGTACCTGGATGTAGGCGACGCCCTCGTCCAGGATCCTGTGAGCCGCCACCTCCTCAGAGATCATGGAAGGGTTGACCAGGGCCTCCCGGATGCGCATGGCAAAGAGGGAGTCGGTATAACCGCCAAAGGCCTCGCAGTTAAAGAAATTCCCCCAGCGGCCGATGAGCTGCCCCGTCAGGAGCCCCAGCACGCCGGTATCCGCCAGGCTTAAAAAGGAGATCCTGTGGATGCGGGTATAGACGATGGCCGTCAGAAAGGCGGCGATGATTCCGCCGTAGATGGCAAGCCCTCCGCCCCGGATGTTCAGGATCTGTTCCGGGTGCTGGCTGTAATAGCCCCATTCAAAGACCACATAATAGATCCGGGCTCCGATGATGGCGAAAATGATGGCGTAGAGGGCAAAATCCAGATAAAGCTCCGGATCCTGGCCCCGGCGTCTTGCGTCCCACTGGGCCACCAGAAGCCCCAGGATCATGCCGCAGCCGATGATGATGCCGTAAAAGGCGATGCGGAAACCGAAAACCGTAATGTGATTGGGTAAATGGCTGATGACGATCCCCAGGTGGGGAAAGATCAGATCTGCTCCGTGATAACTCATATTCTCTGAAAGATCTCCTTTTTTATCTGTTCTGGGCCTTGTATCCCTCGCCCCAGGTCCACATGGCGTCCAGGATGGACTTTAAGCTTTTTCCCAGGTCTGTCAGGCTGTATTCCACCCGGGGAGGGACCTCCGCATAGACCTGGCGGTGGACGAGCCCCTTTTCTTCCATATCCCGCAGCTGGGCGGTCAGTACCTTCTGAGATACGTTTCCGATAGATTTTTTTAATTCTCCAAAACGCTTTGTGCCGGGCAGCAGATCCCGGAGGATCAGCACCTTCCATTTATCGCCGATCAGCATCAGGGTGGTTTCCACCGGGCAGGCCGGCAATTCCTTTGCAGTCTGCATGTCAAATCTCCTCGTGATGATAAATAGTCTGGCGGTATTATAACACGGCGGAAAGGTGGCTTTCAATGGTTTCCTTTTGGTAACTACAGCACAATATTGTGCTTACTTCACGGCAGAAACCTTGCTGACTATAATATAGGCAAGAGCTGAGGAAAACGGCCGGTCCAAGGCTCGACAGAAAAAAATAGTCAGAAAGATAATTTACAATTTATATCAGCTGTTGCTATAATATACTATGTAAACTCCATGAAAAAAATGATAGTATAATTAAGAAACTCTGTTAAAAACATCGTATTATGGAGGTGTATTATGGCGATTGTAAATGATGAACAGGTCATGAAAGTATTGCGGCAGTATAATCCGTGGTGGCGCACACCTTCTGCCATCAAGGAAGAAAGCAAGCCGCAAAAGAGGCTAGCCTATTATGAGGCTTTGAAAACGCTCACCCACAAGAGCATACGAAGGTTTGCTGTTTTATCCGGCATGAGGCGCGTGGGCAAGACGACGATTTTATATCAGATCATCGACCACCTGATTGACAAAGGCGTAAATCCCAGAAATATCCTGTACGCCACCTTCGATAATCCGATTCTGAAACTCGTCAATGTGGAGAATGTGTTGTCCATCTATGAAGCGATGTACCCCATAACCGGCACAAGATATATCCTCTTTGACGAGGTGCAGTACACGGATAATTGGGAACTTTGGATGAAAGTGATTTACGACAGCCGGAAGGATATTCGGCTGATTGCCACGGGATCCGCCAGTCCGGTCTTGGAAAAGGGTTCCGCAGACAGTGGTACGGGACGGTGGAGCGTTCTCAAACTCCCCACCATGTCTTTTTATGAGTATTGTAAACTGCTTGATTTAGAACTTCCTATCATTCCGGATGATTTACGCTTATCGGAGCTGAAAAATATGAATCCGGCACAGCTTGGCGATTTATTTGATAAATTCACCCCGCTGCAAAAGCATTTTAACCGTTATCTTGTAATCGGCGGTTTTCCAGAATTGGTGTTATCGGACGATGATGTCTACGCACAAAGAATGCTTCGGGAAGATGTGGTGGATAAAGTTATTAAGCGTGATGTGCTGTCCCTTTTTAATATCCGAAGTCCGCTGCTGATGGAAAAACTGTTTCTCTATCTGTGCATGAACTCCACGGAGATTTTTAATGCAACAACAGCGGCAAAGGAACTGGAGAATACCTCTATCGCAACCATGGAAAGCTACATTAAGGCGCTTGAAATGTCCAATCTCATTTATCTGGCAAAGCCGATGGATGTGGGCAGCAAAGGCGCTCTGAAAGGAAAACCGAAAATTTTTATAGCAGACGCAGCTATCCGTAACGCAGTGCTGATGATTGATGATGTACTTTCAGACGAAAAGGAGCTGGGCGCAATGGTGGAAACAGCCGTTTACAAGCATATGGTTTCTTTCTATCAGGGAGGTCCTGCAAGCCTCGGTTATTTCAGAAAGGCAAAAGATAATCAGAAAGAGGTCGATGTGGTAGTGGAGTTGCCCCGCCAGAAAATTCTCTGCGAAGTGAAATACCGTAACAATTCCCACATTGCGGCAACGGATGCCATTGTCGAGCTATGTCAGGATGAAAAATCCAAAGTCACAGATGCCTTTTTAGTTACTAAACGGCTTGACGATTTTGGCGTTACCAAACACGAAACAATGATACCCATTCTGCGTGTCCCTGCCACCGCTTTTCTTTATATCTTAGGAAAAACAGAAGCAGAGGGACAAAACGGAAAACTGTAAAATGACTACGTTTTTGGCGCGCAATAAACATAATACTCAGGAATGATCGGCTTGTCACTGCTTTGGGCTTTACTTTCGTGGTGTTTTTCGTTACGATATGAAAAAGTGCTCTGGATCAAGGAGGTGCAGGCGTTGGAACTTCGGACACTTCGGTATTTTTTAGCTGCGGCACAGGAAGAAAACATGACGCGGGCAGCAGATATCCTGCATGTGACCCAGCCTACCCTGAGCAGACAGATCATGGATCTGGAACGGGAGCTGGGAGTAACGTTGGTGCTACGGGGAAAAAATGGCCTGACCCTGACGGATGAGGGCCGGTTTTTCCGGCAGCGGGCTCAGGAGATCGTCGAGCTGGCGGACCGGCTGGAAAAAAACTTTGCAGGCCGGCAGAACGACATCAGCGGCATGGTGGTGATCGGAGCTTCCGAGGCAGTCGGCGGTCAGACTCTGGCTAAGCTTATCAAAGAATTTTCCGGGAAATATCCTGCAGTGCAGTTCACGCTTTACAATGAAACGGTGGACAATATCAAAGACCGCCTGGATAAAGGACTAGTGGATATCGGCCTGCTGTTGGAACCAATCGACGTGACCAGGTTCGATTATGTCCGCCTGTCCCAGCAGGATACCTGGGGACTTCTGGTGCGGGACGATCATCCGTTGAACGAAAAGGCATCTCTTACCGCGGCTGATGTCGCGCCCTATCCTCTGATTCTGCCGCTGCGGGAAAACATCCGGGTGGAGATATTGCATTGGCTTGGCCGGGAGGAAAAGGAACTGACGATCCCGCTGTTTTATACACTGCTGTCCAACGCAGCGCTTATGGTAGCGGAAGGCCTTGGCTGCGCCTTTTGTATGGATGGCGCCCTGGCGATCCGAAGCGACCCACGCCTGCGTTTTATCCCACTGGAACCGCGCCGCATGACCCACAGCGTGCTGGTGTGGAAAAAGAACAACCTGTTTTCTACGGCCACGTCTCTGTTCATTCAGGAGATCAACATGCTCAGGGCTCAAATCGAATAACTGTTTTTCAGATCCTCCGGATAACCACCGGAGGATTTTTTGACCTTATATATATGAAAAGCGTATGGATAAGTATAAAATATAGCTATTAGACATCGGAAGAGAAGGAACCTATAATGAGGTCAGAAGATAAAGAAGAAAGCATCATTCTTGGAAAAAGCAAGGAGGCAGGATCTATGAATAAGACATTAGTAGCATTTTTCTCAGCCAGTGGTACCACAAGGAGAGCTGCGGAAAAGCTGGCAGCTGCGACCGGCAGCGATCTCTATGAGATAAGGCCCGCTGTACCCTATACCAGCGCTGATCTGGACTGGCAGGATAAACATTCCCGCAGTTCGGTGGAAATGAACGATCCGGCTTCACGGCCGGAGCTGGCGAATCACGATGCCAACATTGGAAATTATGAGCGGATATTCCTGGGATTCCCCATCTGGTGGTACACAGCGCCTCATATCATCCGCACGTTCCTGGAAAGCTATGATCTTACGGGAAAAAAACTTGTTCTGTTTGCCACTTCAGGAGGAAGCGGTCTTGGAAGAACCGCAAAAGACCTTTCCTCCAGCTGCCCTGGGGCAAAGATCATAGAGGGAGGGATGCTCAATGGGAACCCCTCGGAAGCAGAACTGAAAAAATGGGCAGAGAGCCTTTAAGAAACGGATGAAAAACCCTTGAAAATGGGCCGCTTTTGAGGCCTGATATCAGAAAGGAGCAGAAACATGAATAGAGAAGAAAGAACGGAACAGAAAATGCAGGAGCTGTTTCACAGCCATGCCGCAGGAGATGAGGGGACTGACGGAGAATTCATGCAGATCCTCCAGGGCTATATCTTCGGGGACGTATGCTATACCGGCAGTCTGGACAACCGGATGCGGGAGCTGGTAACGGTCACGGTCCTCACCGTGTTAAGCGCCCTGCCCCAGATCAAGGCTCATGTGGGAGCCAGCCTCAATGCAGGCTGCACGCCGGTGGAGATCCGGGAGGCTGTCTATCAGTGCGCACCTTTCATCGGATTTCCCAAGACCCT
>CALWLA010000036.1 GCA_944381405.1 uncultured Lachnospiraceae bacterium
GATGAGTACGCCCGTCAGATGCGGGTGTCGGGCGTCCTGCGCCAATATTTGGAGGTGCTACTGTGAGCAATGCCATGTGGGAGAAGTACCGCAAGCAGTTTGCCTATGCCTCCCATATTGAGTATAGCCAGATCATGGATGTACTGAAAACGCTGGTCGCCTGATACAGCGCTAGTCCAGACGATCCTGTTTTTGTTTCCAGTTCAGCAGCAGCGCCGAATTGATGATGACCAGTACCGAACCGGCATTATGGACCAGGGCCCCGATCACGGGACCCAGCAGGCCTGTGATGGCCAGGGTGATGGCGAGGAAATTAAGCCCCATGGAAAATGTCAGATTGATTTTAATGGTCTTCATCATCCTTCTGGAAAGCGACAGCAGATGAGGAAGCTCCCTGATCTCGTCATCCACAAGGGCGATGTCTGCGGCATCCACCGCAATATCGCTGCCGACGCCGCCCATGGCAATACCCACATTGGCCTTTTTCAGCGCGGGGGCATCGTTGATTCCGTCGCCGATCATACAGACCGCCTCCCCCTTTTCCTGATAGCTGCCGATGCAGTTCAGTTTATCTTCGGGCAGACAGTTGGCATGTACCTCCCGGATCCCGAGCTGGCCTGCGATCGCCCCGGCGGCATTCGGATTATCCCCTGTCAGAAGGACCGGCTGAACGCCGGTGCCTTCCAGCGCGGCGATCATATCCCTGCTCTCTTCTCTTACGGTATCGGAAAGGACAAGATATCCTGCCGGTACGTCATCCACGGCAACATAAATCACAGTGCTTCCTTCATTGAGATAGTTTTCCGTCCCGGCAGCCGCCTTTGAAAAATCCATTTCCTTCAGGAGCTTCAGATTTCCTGCCTTTACGACCCTCCCTCCGACTGTTGCGGTCACGCCTTCGCCAGGGGTCATTTTAAAATCCTCGCACGCGACGGGCTTTTTGTCATAGCAGCGAACCACCGCTTTTCCGAGCGGATGCTCGCTCATCTGCTCGGCTGCTGCGGCAAAAGAATAAACCTCATCCTCTGTATAGTCCGACACGGATTTCACGGCGATGACTTTTGGCGTACCGTAGGTAAGGGTGCCGGTTTTATCAAAGGTGATCTTTGTGACGGCTGAAAGCCTTTCGAGGGCATCGCCCTCCCTGACCAGAAAGCCGTGCCTTGTGGCATTGCCAATGGCTGCCATGATCGCAGTAGGCGTTGCCAGCACCAGTGCGCAGGGGCAGAATACCACAAGAATGGTAACTGCACGGATGATCTCTCCCGTAAACGCCCAGGTAAGCCCTGCAGCGGAAAGCGCAATGACAACGATCCAGGTGGCCCATCTGTCTGCAAGACCGACGATCTTTGCCTTTCCCGCATCTGCTGATTGCACTAGCTTTATCATCCGCTGGATAGAACTGTCCTCGCCAACCTTTGTGGCTTTCATCTCAAAAGCGCCAAACTGGTTCACCGTACCCGAAGAGACCTCATCGCCGGCCGTTTTATCCACCGGAAGAGATTCCCCTGTCATGACCGCCTGGTTTACCGAGGTCTGACCTGAAAGGATGACCCCATCGACCGCGACAGTCTCACCGGGCAGCACACGGATCCGGTCTCCCACCTTTACCTGCCCGGCAGGGATGATGCGTTCCGTGCCGTCCTGGATCACTCTTGCGGTCTGCGGCGTAAGATGTACGAGTTTTTCGATGCCGGCCCTTGCCTTCGCAACAGTCAGGTCTTCAAGCAGCGCGCCGAGCTGCATGATAAAGGCGACTTCTCCTGCAGCAAAGTCCTCCCCGATGCAGACGGAGGCGATCAGGGCCAGCGATACCAGCACATCGGCTTTGATGTCAAAAGCGGTCACAAGTCCGATCACTGCCTCCAGGATGATCGGCACGCCGCACAGAATGATCGCGATCCAGGCCGCGTCAAAGGGCAGCGGTATCAGATCAAAAAGGCTGACGATCAGGGAAGCGCCGCCAAGCGCAAGGAATATGACGTCCTTTTTGAACCCGCCAAGTTCCATAAAAGCTTCCAGTTTTTCGATCATTTTCTTCATGGGCAACCTCTTTTCTATACCCATAGGGGTATGCCCATATTATACCCATATGGGTATGCTGCGTCAAGGCATAAAAAAGGCAGCCGCAAAGACTGCCTTTTACGAAATATCTTTTTTACTGCATATTGGCAAAGCGTTCTACCGCTTTGGTGAATTTTTCGATCGTGGCATCTGCATCCCCATGTTCGATGCCGTCGCGGACGCAATGCCTGATATGCCCTTCCAGCACCACCTGACCGGCTTTGTTTAAAGCAGATTTTGCCGCATTGATCTGAGACAGGATGTCCTCACAGGGGATATCTTCGTCGATCATCCGGTCGATGGCCTGAATCTGTCCGATGATCTTTGCAAACCTGCGGTGCAGGTTCGGGGCGTCCATACATTGTTTCATATTCCATCCTCCATACCTTTAGGGGTATGTGTATTATAGCAGTTCATGATGGAAAAAGCAATTTTTGACTTATGAGATCAGACCAAGGCTTCTCAGCCATGACTCTATGGAACTGGTATCATTGACCCGCCGTCCTTCTGACACATTCGCCCCTGGACAGCTCTCCCGGATCTCTCCAAGGCTTCCGGAGATTCCGCTGCCGCCGCTGGTACAGAAGGGAACCACGGTCTTTCCGGACCAGTCATAGGACTCCAAAAAGGTCAGTACCGGTCGGGGCGCATAGCCGAACCAGATCGGGTAACCTACATAAACCACGTCATATTGTGCCATATCCTCGATCGCTGTGGTAACTGCCGGTCTCGCATCCTGATCCAGCTCCCGCTCCGCTCTGCTTAACGTTTCTGAATAGGAGCCCGGATAAGGATCTGCTGCCTCGATCTCCATGAGATCAGCTCCGGTCAGTTCCTGGATCCGTCTGGCTGCTCCCTCCGTGGTCCCGGTACGGGAAAAATAGACAACCAGGGAGCTGTTCGCATCGGTTTGCGTCGAGGCTGCAGGGATCGAAACTGCCAACGTCATTACCAGGCCATTTTCCACCCAGGCGCCATCTCCGTTCACCTGATAACCGTCCGGCGTCATAGTATCGGCCGCTATCCAGCCTTCACTGTCAAAATAATAGCACTCCGCTGTGCCGTCCTGGTTTCCGTCGATCCACTGCCAGCCATTTGAAGCCCAGGTCCCGTCTTCATTGTCATACCACCAACGGCTTTCATTTGGCGCGGCCCCTGTTCTCCATACTCCGGCAAAGGCTGTCATGGACATGAGGATACTCATTACCATGACGATCAAAAGCATAACCTTCTTTTTCATTTTGCATTTCTCCCTTCTTACTAAAAATCCCGTTTCTTTGTAGCCACTGTACAATGTCCTCTTTCAGCTGTGCGCCGCCGTTTCCGATCACCTGGAGCGGTTCTCTCACATCGGCCTTCGGGCATAACTTTCCAATATCCTTTCTGAAATCCGCCGTCACCCCTCCGCAATGAGAATAAAAAGGTAGGAGGGTCTTGCCAGACAGTTCATTTTTATAAAGCCAGGATGCCAAAGGCGGCGCGATGGTGCCGCACCAGTTTGGAGCTCCCACAAAGATCACCTCATAAAGCGCAGGCGAACTTGCTCCCGGCAATAAGGCTGGATGATATCCGCGCTCCACTTCCTTTTTTACCTGTTTCAAAAGCTCTGGAAACGCCATGGGATAAGGCTGCCGCGGATAGATCTCGCACCTGTCTCCCTCCGTTACTTCCTGTATGCCTTTCGCGATCTGATGGGTATTTCCGGAATAGGAATAGGAAACGATCAGGATGCGTGCGTTCCGACTTCCCTGCTTACTTGTCATTTTTAAAGGCAGCTTTTTATCTCAGACAATTTCCCAGATGATAGGCCTGCTGGGGAAACTGCGAATGCTCCGTCATGGAAGGGGTACCGCAGCCATAGCCCAGCACCATGCCAATGTCCTGAAGGTTCAGATACCGCACCAGCGTCCTGTAATGAGCCTCCAGCGCCTCAAAGGTCCAGCTGTCGCTGTTCCATGCTACGCTAAGCAGCGCCGACTTCATGTGTTTCCTCTGGATGGAGCTGTTGAAGGCACAGAACCGGTCGATCATCTTTTTCAGCTGGGCAGACATGCCATAGTAGTAAAGCGGCGTGGCAAACACCAGCATATCTGCATCCAGGATCTTTTTGCGTATGTTCTCCACATCGTCCTTCTGCACGCAGGGGCCTTCATAGCCACAGTGGATGCATCCGATGCAGGGATGGATATCCGCATGGGCCACGTCGATCAGCTCCACGGTATGGCCCGCTCCCTCTGCCCCCTGCCGGAAGCAGTCTGCCAGGATGTGGGTGGAGCCGTTTTTGTTGGGGCTGCCCTCTAAAACAACGATTTTCATTCCAACACCTCCTTACTTCATTTCCTTTTCCCAGTAACGAGGCCCCTCCGGCTGAACCCCGTCAGCCAACAGATCCTTGCAGGCATTCAGGGCATTGAACAGCCTCGGAATACCCATATAGCCGCTGGCGTGTACCAAGGCGCAGACGATCTCTTCTTTGCTGTTACCGGCTTTCAGGGCTCCCTCCACGTGGCTCTTCACCTGCACTTCGGCTCCGCCCATGGCTGCCAGCAGCACCACCGTGAGCAGTTCCCGGGGCTTTTCGTCCAATCCGGTGCGGGTATTGAAGTCGCCGAAGCAAAGCTCTGTCAAAAACCGGGGCACCGCCTCGTCAAAGGGCTTCGGCAGCCAGGTATAGCGGTCTTTGATCTCATCCCCATAGATCGGTGCCTGGATAGCCAGACCTTTCTCATACCGTTCCTCTGGAGATGCCAGGGTCCTCTGTTTGGGTAGCGGCAGGTCGATACCCTGCTGGGAAAAAACCTCATTCATAGCCGCAATGGCATTGAGGGTCTTGGGAAATCCGATGAAAGGTGCGCACTGATAGACAGCCTCCCGGATCTCCACCGGCGTGCAGCCTGCATT
>CALWLA010000037.1 GCA_944381405.1 uncultured Lachnospiraceae bacterium
CTTTAAATTCTGCCCTTTATTTAAGGGCTTTTTTTGATCTTACGAGGCCTAGTTTACTACCGATAAGTAATTTTATCGGTACCAGTGGCGGAGAGCCTTATATAGCAGGGAAAATCGGGATTTTGAAACTGCAGATATGGAATGATTATGGAATTCTTAAGCTGAGAGCGGGATAGTGGAAAAATAGCGCTGTTTATGGTATATTACTATCATTATGAAGAAATGTACAGCCCCGGGGTATGAGCAAAATGAGACGGGGCGGAATGGAGATTAAGATGAAGGGAATCATTCTTGCGGGCGGATCCGGAACCCGGCTTTACCCGCTGACAAAGGTAACGTCCAAGCAGCTTCTGCCGATCTACGACAAGCCCATGATCTATTATCCGCTTTCAGTGCTGATGAACGCGGGGATTCAGGATATCCTGATCATTTCCACGCCGGACGACACGCCCAGGTTTGAGGCGCTGCTGGGAGACGGCAGCCAGTTCGGCATTTCCCTTTCCTATAAGGTGCAGCCTTCGCCGGACGGCCTGGCCCAGGCCTTTATCATCGGAGAGGAGTTTATCGGCCAGGATTCCGTGGCCATGATCCTGGGGGATAATATCTTCCATGGCCATGGCTTCAACAAGCGCCTCCGGAAGGCGGCGGCAAAGGAGCAGGGGGCTACGGTCTTCGGTTATTATGTGGACGATCCGGAGCGGTTCGGCATCGTGGAATTTGACCAGAACGGAAAGGCCATCTCCATCGAGGAAAAGCCTCAGCAGCCCAAGTCCAATTACTGCGTCACGGGCCTTTATTTCTACGACAACCGGGTGGTGCAGTATGCAAAGGAGCTGAAGCCTTCCGCCAGAGGAGAGCTGGAGATCACGGATCTGAACCGGATCTACCTGGAAAACGGGGAGCTGGACGTGGAGCTTCTGGGTCAGGGCTTTACCTGGCTGGATACGGGAACTCATGAGTCGCTCATGGACGCAGGCAACTTTGTCAGGACCGTAGAGACCCATCAGCACAGAAAGATCGCCTGCCTGGAGGAGATCGCCTATCTCAACGGCTGGATCACCAGGGAGCAGGTGATGGCCTCTTACGAGATCCTGAAGAAGAACCAGTACGGCAAGTATCTGAAGGACGTGCTGGACGGTAAGTATGTGGACCGTCTCCACGGTTAAGGAGGGGCCATGGCAGGGATCCCTCAGGATCCGGTGATGCTTTACAGCTATCTGAACACTCTGCTGCGGGACCGGTACGGGAGCCTTTCTGAGCTGTGCGAGGATCTGGAGCTTTCAGAAACAAAGCTGCGGGAGCGGCTTTCAGAGGCGGGCTTTCAGTATCAGCCGGAGAAAAACCGCTTTGCCTGAAAGGGCCTTTGGCAGCAGAAAAAAGAGGAGCTGAAAACACCGGCTCAAAACATAGGATGTTTCAAGTCCGTACGGGTGGAAATCCATACGGACTTGTGTTATGATAATACCAAATATGGTTTAAAAACGGCGGCCGTTACCGCCGGAAGGAAAGGAAAGAAATCCATGAAGATCATCGTTACCGGCGGCGCCGGTTTTATCGGAAGCGTAATGGTTCAGTATCTGGTCAACACCTATCCAGAGGATCAGATCATCAACCTGGACAAGCTGACCTATGCAGGCAATCTGGAAAACCTGAAGCCTGTGGAGGACAAGCCGAATTATAAATTTGTCAAGGGCGACATCGCAGACAGAGCCTTTGTGTTCCGGCTCTTCGAGGAGGAAAAGCCGGATGTGGTGATCAACTTTGCGGCGGAGTCCCATGTGGACCGGTCTGTGGAGCATCCCGAGGAATTTGTCCGCACCAACGTCATGGGTACCACCACCCTGCTGGACGCCTGCAAGGAGTATGGCATTCAGCGTTATCATCAGGTATCCACCGACGAGGTATACGGCGATCTGCCGCTGGACAGGCCTGACCTGTTCTTTACGGAGACCACGCCGCTGCACGCCTCCAGCCCTTATTCTGCTTCCAAGGCTTCTGCGGACCTGTTCGTGATGGCTTATCACAGGACCTTCGGCATTCCGGTGACCATTTCCCGCTGCTCCAACAACTACGGACAGTACCAGTTCCCGGAAAAACTGATTCCCCTGATGATCAGCCGGGCCTTGGCGGACGAGCAGCTGCCGGTTTACGGCGACGGCGCAAATGTCCGGGACTGGCTCCATGTGGAGGATCACTGCCGGGCCATTGACCTGATCGTGAGAAACGGCAAGGTAGGCGAGATCTACAACATCGGCGGACATAACGAGCGGACCAACCTGCAGGTGGTAAAGACCATCCTTTCCGCCCTGGGCAAGCCGGAGAGCCTCATCAAATATGTAAAGGACCGGCCGGGACATGACCGCCGGTATGCCATCGATCCGGAAAAACTGGAGCGTGAGCTGGGCTGGAAGCCCCAGTACTGCTTTGACACCGGCATCCGCCAGACCATCGATTGGTATCTGCAAAATCAGGACTGGTGGAAGCGCATCATTTCCGGCGAGTATCAGAACTACTTCAAGGAAATGTACAAGGACCGGGTAAGCGACTGATGGAAAGGGAGCGGAACATGAAAGTATTTGTAACCGGCGTAAAGGGACAGCTGGGACACGATATCATGCTGGAGCTTGAGCGGCAGCAGCTTAAGGGCGTTGGCGTGGACATCGAGGAGATGGACATTACGGATCCGGCGGCTGTCCGGCGGGTCATCACCGAGGCGGCTCCGGACGCAGTGATTCACTGCGCAGCCTGGACCGCAGTGGATGCGGCGGAGGACAACGAAGCCCAGTGCCGCAGGGTCAATGCAGAGGGTACCGCCAATATCGCGGAAGTCTGCAGGGACCTGAAGCTTCCCATGATGTATTTTTCCACGGACTATGTGTTCAACGGAGAGGGGGAGCGGCCCTGGGAGCCGGAGGATCCGGCGGAGCCTCTGAACATTTACGGACAGACAAAATACGAGGGCGAGCAGGCTGTGAGAAGCCTCGTTCCGGACCGGCATTTCATCCTGCGGATCCAGTGGGTCTACGGGCTCAACGGCAAGAATTTTGTCAAGACCATGCTGAAGCTTTCGGAGGATCACGACAGGCTGACGGTGGTAAACGACCAGGTAGGCTCTCCCACCTATACCCCGGACATCGCCCGGCTTGCGGTGGATATGATTCAGACGGACAGGTACGGCACCTATCATGTGGCAAATCAGGGGCTTTGCAGCTGGTATGAGTTTGCCCGGGAGATCTTCCGGCAGGCAGGAAAGAAGGTGGAGGTGGTTCCGGTAAGCTCCGAAGCCTATGCCGCAAAGGCAAAACGCCCCCACAACAGCCGGATGAACCTGGAAAAAGTAGAGAAAAACGGTTTTCGGCCCCTGCCGGCATGGCAGGATGCCCTGGCAAGATATTTAAAGGAGCTGGCAGCGGCCGGCAGATAAAAGAAAACAGGAAGGAACCGGCCGCCGTTTTCGGCGGCCGGAAAAGGATAGAAATGGGTAAATATTTTGGAACGGACGGTTTTCGCGGTGAGGCGAATGTAGATCTTTGCGTAACGGACGCCTTTCGGGTAGGCCGTTTCCTGGGCTGGTATTATGGAAAAAAACATCCCGGCAAGCGGTGCCGCATCGTCATCGGAAAGGACACCAGAAGGTCCTCCTATATGTTTGAGGACGCCCTGTCCTCCGGCATCACGGCTTCTGGAGCGGACGCTTATCTGATGCATGTGACCCCTACCCCCTCCGTGTCCTATATCGCCCGGGTGGACGAGTTCGACTGCGGCGTCATGATCTCCGCTTCCCACAATCCCTATTACGACAACGGCCTTAAGGTCATCAGCGGAAACGGGGAAAAACTGGACGATGAGACCATCAGCCGGATCGAGGATTATCTGGACGGAAAGATCGGGGAGCTGCCCTATGCAAAGCGGGCGGATATCGGAAGGACCGTGGATTATGCGGCGGGCAGAAACCGGTATATCGGTTATCTGATCTCCATCGCCAAAAAATCCTTTAAGGATAAGCATGTGGCCCTGGACTGCGCCAACGGCTCCGCCTCCTCCATCGCAAAGCCGGTGTTCGACGCGCTGGGAGCCCATACCCATGTGCTGGCCAATGAGCCCAACGGTACGAACATCAACGATGGTTGCGGCTCCACTCATATCGAACGGCTGCAGCAGTTTGTCCTCAGCGAGGGCTGCGACGTGGGCTTTGCCTACGACGGAGACGCGGACCGCTGCCTTGCGGTGGATGAGACCGGCGCAGTGGTAAACGGCGATCAGATCATGTATCTCTGCGGAAAACACATGAAGGAATCCGGCAAGCTCAACGACAATGTGGTGGTAGCCACGGTGATGTCCAATCTGGGCTTTTTCAGGGCCCTGGACAGAGAGGGCATCCGCTACGAAAAGACCAAGGTGGGAGACCGCTATGTCTACGAGGCCATGGCGGCCAACGGCTACAGCCTTGGCGGCGAGCAGTCCGGCCATATCATTTTTGCAAAAAATGCCACCACCGGCGACGGAATCCTGACCTCCCTCAAAGTGATGGACGTGATGCTGGAGCGGAAG
>CALWLA010000038.1 GCA_944381405.1 uncultured Lachnospiraceae bacterium
TATCTTAGGATACTTTTTCGTTCGTTAATCTTTCTCTCTGATCTCCTTCGCCTTCCGCTTCGCGAGCTTCCGGCGCTTGGAATTTTCAGGGTCTGTGCATTAACTGTTTCTATCTTCTCTTTTCAAGGTGCTCTGCTTTTTCAAACAGCTCATATATGTTACCATACTGTGTTCTGTTTGTCAAGAACTTTTTTTGCTTCTTTTTTTCAGGCCTTTCGGCTTTTCAGAAGCGCTGCGTTGGCAGCTCGCTTATATTATCATCTTTCAAAAGCGCTGTCAACAGGTTTTTTTCAGCAGTTTTGCTTTTTTGAAAGCGTTGCTGAAACGCAGAAGGAGGGATTTGAACCCTCGCGCCGGTTTCCCGACCTACACCCTTAGCAGGGGCGCCTCTTCGGCCTCTTGAGTACTTCTGCAAACCCTCGCCAAACGAGTGCAAAGCTTATTATAAGTTGATTATGAATCAATGTCAATAAGTATTTTCAGGGTTTTTTTGAAAAATTTTCAGGATAAAAAAGGCTATACAAGATATGCCTTTTTTATCCTGTTTCTTCATATATATAGGGCTTCGGTTTTTTATTCCACCGTAACGGATTTTGCCAGGTTTCTGGGTTTATCCACGTCCAGGCCCTTCCCGTCTGCCGTATAGTAGGCGATCAGCTGCAGGATCACTGCCACCGGGAATACCGTAAATTCGTCTTCGATCTCCGGAATCTCCAGATGGATATCGCACAGATCGCTGCCTGCTGCCTTTCCTTTTTTCGTGATCAGCGTCACATAGGCTCCCCGGGCCTTTACCTCTCTGACATTTGAGATGGTCTTCTGGTAGATCTTTTCCTGGGTGGCAATGGCAACCACCGGTGTCCCTTCCTCGATCAGAGCGATGGTTCCGTGCTTCAGCTCTCCCGCCGGATAAGCCTCCGCATGCACATAGGAGATCTCCTTGAGCTTGAGGGCTCCTTCCAGTGAAAAGGCATAGTCCAGTCCCCGTCCGATATAAAAGGCGTCCTTTGCCTTCACCATCTTTTCAGAAACATGCTTCATGCCCACCACATTTTTCAAAAGCTCCTGAATGACCGGCACCGCCTTCAGTACCTGCTGCAGGAAGGCCGCTGCCGCCTGCTCCGAAAGCGCTCCCCGCACATAAGCCATGCGGCAGGCGATCAGATACAGCGCCGCCAGCTGCACGGAATAAGCCTTGGTGGAAGCGACGGAGATCTCCGGACCCGCATGGGTATAAAATACGTGATCCGCTTCTCTCGCGATGGTGGACCCCTTTACGTTTACAATGGCCAGGGATTTTGCACCCTTTTCCATGGCGAGCTTCATGGCCTCCAGGGTATCGATGGTTTCTCCGGACTGGGAGATCACGATGCAGAGGGTTCCGGGTCCCACCAGGGGATCCTCATACCGGAACTCCGAAGCAATATGTACATTTACCGGAATCCGCATCAAAAGCTCAAAAATGCTTTTTCCCACCATGCCCGCATAGTTTGCCGTACCGCAGGCCACGATGCAGATCTCCTTTGCTTCCCGGAACAGGCTGTCCGGGATCCCGTCCTCCGTAAAGTCCGGAAGGCCCTTTGCGATCCGGGGCTTGATGGTGTTTTCCAGAGCCTCCGGCTGCTCGTTGATCTCCTTCAGCATGAAATGAGGATATCCGCCTTTTTTCACGGATTCCACATCCCAGTCTGCATGGAGCATTTCCGGCTCCACCGGGTTTCCGGAAAGATCTGTCAAGGTAATGCCCTCTTTGGACAATACTGCAATGGTATCCTCCGGCAGTACAAAATAATCTCTGGTATAAGGAACGATGGCCGTCAGATCCGATGCCACCAGAGCGCCTGTCTCGGAGGCCGCCGCTACCAGCGGGCTTACATTGCGGATGCAGTAGATCTTTCCCGGATCTCCGGCAAACATGATGCAGAAGGAATAGGCGCCGATGATCACACCCACTGCTTTTTTGATGGCCTTTACCGGGTCCTGATACTTTTCATAATAATAATCGATGATGCGAAGAGCTACCTCCGAATCCGTTTCGGAAACCAGCTGCTCCGCCAGATTATAGCTGTTGATCAGCTCTCTGTAGTTCTCGATGATTCCGTTATGGATCAGGGTCACTCTTCCGGTGGTATGGGGATGAGCGTTCTGATCCGTTACCCCTCCGTGAGTCGCCCATCTGGTATGGCCGATGCCGCAGCCGGATTTTACCGCGTCCTCCTTTGTGCTTTCCTCCAGCACGGATACCGGACCGGCTTCCTTCATAATATAAAGAGAATGCTCCGGGTCCTCCTTCAGAAGCGCGATGCCCGCGCTGTCATAGCCTCTGTACTCCAGGGACTTCAGTCCTTCGATGATCACCTTTTTCGCATCCAGTGTGCCGGTGTAACCAATGATTCCACACATACTTCTTACACTCCTTTACATTCTGGCATAGCTGCTGCCTTTCTGTTCCCATAGCAAGGGACACGAAGTTCCAATATCACGGGACACAAAAAAGCTGCTGCTTTCCGGCAGTTTAAAATAAATGATTCTGTTCTGCACACTGATCTATGGGAATTGTCTGAGGAATCTCACAGAACCGGTTATAAGACTTTGTTTTGCGGTTACCCGCATATTTGATCTTATATACGCATCCGGTAATACGATGGAATATCCGCCGAATTTTCGATGATTCCATACCTCGTTATCCACAAATACCGTGGAACATGGCGCTAAACAGAAGGAGAACGCTTCAGGGCTTTCCCCCTCTGCTTTTATTCATTATCCGTGTGCGGGGATAAAGTTTTATGAATCATAGCATACTTTTTCAAAAAAAGCAATTTTGCCCGCTGCCGCCAATGACCTTTACCGCTGGCAATGGCGCCGGCAGCCCTTATCCGGCAAAGATCAGGCCTTCAAAATACTCTGCAATGTCCTTTCCATCAATGGTATGGGGCCAGTCTTCCCCGGAGATCTCCACCCGGTAGAGACTTCCATCCTCCACGCCCTGGAATACCACAAAGCTGGATTCGTCCGTTTCCACTGCCTTTACCTCAGCTCCTTCCGGAATTTCCAGCTGCCCGGAAAGATCCGGCGTAAAGGCAGGCACCGGCTGCTTTGCCGTCAAAGTCAGCTCGTCGATGGCAAACAGGTTTGTCTTTGCGGAAGGAAGACCATCTTTCCCCAGCTCATGCTCCCGGGAAATGGGGACGGTGGAGATCAGCTCTCCCCTGGTTCCAAGATAAAAGCTTTCCGCATCCGCCGGTACATTCTCATAAAAGGCTTCGTAATATTCCTTTGGTTCCGTCTCTCCCTGGGAAAGCTCCACAAGATCCATGAGGCTCAGATACCTCCAGTCGTTGTCCGACTGACATTCCGCATAAAGCATGTACTGATCTTCCCGGCGGAGCACATAAGCGGCGGTGACGCCGTAACCGGCCTCGAACCGCACCTTGTTTTCATCGACGCCGGCTTCATACTGCATCGTGGAAGCCTCCGCCTCCTGCTCCACCGGAGCATATCCCACGGTTTCCGGCGTTCCGTCTCCGTCAAGATCCAGAGACAGGATTTCATAGGGCTCCAGCTTCCAGACGCTGCGGTCCTTCGCAGAACTGCAGATGTCCCTGTTAAGCCCCGTTCCCTCCTCTGTATAGGGAATGTCCAGGGTAATGGTGCCTGCCGCATAGGGCGCGATATCATAAGGGCTGAAATATACGGTCATGCTGTCCGCATTTAAGGCAAAGGTCAGATTCCAGACCCCCTCCAGTCCTCCGGTCTCCTCCGGATCGAAGGGCTCTTCGTACACCTCCGCCCTTACCTGCTCCTTCCATTCAGGGAAAAGCAGATCCTCCGAAGCATACCGGGCCTCCAGCTTGCCTACCAGACAGTTGTAAAAGGCATCCCTGTCCGCCACTGCGTCTCCCAGCAGCAGCTGCGCTCCGGTTTCCGTAAAGAACTGATAGCCGGAGACGCCTCCATAGCCATGGGCTCCGCCGGAAAAGGTGTAGCTGTCACAGGTAAAGGAAAATATCTTCTCATCCGCCCGATGGAGCTCCAGCTCTGTTTCCGATGTATATCCTGAAAAATCCGGATTTTCTGCTGCCGCTTCACCTGCTGCGGAAAACAGATTGTTTTCCTCTTCCAGAACCTAACCTTCCTGGGCATCAGACCAGTTTGCCACGCCCGGTGACCCCGCAGC
>CALWLA010000039.1 GCA_944381405.1 uncultured Lachnospiraceae bacterium
CTGCTGTTTTAGACAGGCAATGGTTCGTGATTTTCTGGAGTTATCGTTTCTATGTCGATCAGCCCTGAGCAATGTTTTTTTATAAAATCGCTCCATGGCAGCAGCTGTTCTATGCCTGCGGGCTCATTCTGATAGTCCGGCATATACACAAGCACCATGTAGAGATACTGGTACACGTTCAGGTGATTGGCTTTGGCGGTTTCTACGATGCTGTAGATGACGGCGCTGGCCGCCGCTCCCTCCTCAGAAGCATGGAAAAGAGACGCTTTGCGTCCGATGGCATAGCTTTTTGCCCTCCGTTCCGCCGCGTTGTTTGAAATCTCGCATCGCCCATCCAGCAGATAGTTCATTAAGGTCTCCCGGTGGTTCAGGGCATACTTCACTGCCTTTGCCAGCTTGCTCCCTCCCGCGGCGTTTATGGTGCCGATCCAATTCCAGAAGCCTTCCCACACCGGCGTTTCCAGTTCCCTTCGTTTCGCTTTCCGCTCTTCCGGGCCCAGGTCTTTCAGGCCGCGTTCGATATAGAACAGCCGGTTGCAGTAGGCCAGCCCCACTTCAGCCGGGATCCATGTGGGAAGTTCCCCTTCCGTCGGCAGCTTTGGTTCCGGTATCGCTTCTTCCGAAAGGATATCCAGAAGCTTCGCCCTTTTCTGCCGTCCGGCAGGGACTGCCTCATAAAATTTCCTCCGGCAATGGGCCAGGCAGCATACCAGGATGACGTCCCCGACTTTGTTATACCCCTGGTAGCCGTCACATTGCAGAAGCCCATGGAACCCTTCCAGAAAATCCCGGGCGCAGGCGCCCTTCCGGCTGGGCTGGTAATCATACAGGATGATTGGGGGCAGCCCGCTGCTGTTTGACAGATAGATCCACATGTAGGATGTGGCTTGTGCAGCCCGCCCTTTTTCATGGAGCACCTGGCATGTGGTTTCATCCGCGCATATGACCTCCCTCTGGACCAGCAGGCGGTGCATCTGCTGATAAAGCGGAACAAGATATTGCTCCGCGCAGTCGATACACCAGTTGGCTAAGGTTTCCCTCGGAAGGGTCAGGCCCAGCTGGGACATCGCGCTTTCCTGCCGGTAATACGGCAGCCCCAGGAACACCCTCTGGAACATCACGTATGCCACCGCTGAGGCGGATGCCGGGCTGTGCGGCATCAGGGCCGCCGGGACGGATGCTTTCACGAAGGTCCCGTCCCCATCTTTCCTGCACGCAGGGCAGACGGCCACTTCCTGCATATACCGGATCCGTTCCACTTTTGCCGGTGTGATGCGGATCTCTTCCCGTACCTGCACATAACCGATGGCCTTCATTTCCGCATTGCACCAGGCACAGCGGCGCTCCTCCTGCGTAAGCGGGATGGATATTTCCCTTACCGGAAGGGCAGCATACTGTTCCGCCCGGGTTGCTTTTGGTTTCCTCGCGGATCGGCTGTGTGCCTTTACCTGTGTTTTTTGCGGCTCGTCCGCAAGGCCTTTGGGGGTCTCCTTTTTCCGTTCCGCGGTCTTTTCGCTGGAGATCCCAAAAACTGCCGGCGGAATTCAGCCAGTGTCTCCTCCAGGTTTGCTTTCAGGGACTGCAGCTCGTCCACCAGCTTCCGCAGGTCGGCGATCGCAGCGTCTTTTTCCGCAATCCGTTTATCCTGCAGTTCGATATACGCGTTTTGCTGCTCCAGCATTGCCTGCTGGAGTTTATGCTGCTCCCGTAATTCTTCCAGGTTCATCTGCCTGCCTCCGTCCGGTTTTTCTGCCCCTATTATAAAGCAAAACTGGCGGCCTGGCAAAACCGGCCGGGACAGCAGGCTGGCATTTTGACGGAAGACGCTGCCTGTGGATAACGCAAAAAGCGTAAGGGTTACGGGACGTAACGGGATGGTTTTCCACCAGGGAAGAAAGCTGTGGAAAGGCCGGAAGTGGAAAAGGTTCTTCTCCCCGGGACAAATGGGGATAACTTTCCAGAAGCTTTTCCTGTCGGGCCGGAAAAATTTTTTAAATTCTCCATATTGCACAAAGGCAGGATGCCCGGGTCAGAAATCCTTTTTCCCGGATGGCTTCAGTGCCTTAGGCTGGTTGATGGACAGCCCTTCCAGGAGCCAGCGCAGTTCCTGACGGGTCAGTTCCCTGGCCTGGGAAGGATCCTGGGGCCACTGGAAGCGTCCCTGGTCAAGCCGCTTTTGCATAAGGACAAAACCGGTCTTATCAAAGTACAGGGCTTTCAGCGTGTTGTGCTTTCTCCCGCAGAACAGATAAACGGCATTTGCGTAAGGATCCATCTGGTACGTATCCCGGATGATTGACATGAGGCCATCGAATGACTTGCGCATATCCGTTCGCCCGGTTACAAGATAGATCTTCTGTACCCGGGAAATATCGCCTAACATAATTCCTGCAGCACAGTTAAGGTGCTGCGGATTGTTTCCGGCGCTGCGTGATCCATAATCTCCAGACGGCTGCCGTATATCTCAAGAATCAACGCTGTACGGCCAAAGTCTTTCCCGGGATACGCGCCGGCCGCCGGATCCGAAATGCAGACGACCCGTCCGGAAGAAGCCGCCCTTCTTTTGGGGGACGCGCCAGAAGCCCCTGGTTTACCAGACGCTTTACCGCGGACTCATAAGACCCCTTGGGGATCGCGTGTGCCTTACACCAGGCAGTGATGGTCATGCCGCTTGTGCGGCAGTCGGTGATCAGATCCAACCATTTCTGGCTGGAACGGCGGGGATATTCCATACTGTACTCCTCCATCGTATTGATATTTGGAAGGGCACCAGCGGTGGCGTCAAAGAACTGCACCAAGAGCCGCATGAATAAGAATAGACCAAGAACTCCTTCCTGATAGAGCGATTATCTCATAAACAGAAGATGGTATAAATACGGTATGTTATTCATCGCTTACGGAATGTCTGGAGATAGTGCAGATAAGAGCGGATGTAAGTAGAGTAAGCTTTCACGGTATGGTCAGTAAGACCGCGGAGGGAGATCATCTCCCGATAAGTATTGAAATAGTCCATGATGGAACCTCCTTGAAAGAATGGGATTGGTCAAAAGGCGGGAAAGCACTTTCAAGGAGGAGATCTTGAAAAAAAATAAGATATGTAGTTGTTGAGTTTGAAAATCCATGGTAAACTAAGCATAGCAGTTGGCGATGTTATGTGATTGTGAGTTAGGGGTAATTCAACAATACAACATATATTCAAAAACTGCTACTTTTTTTTGAAAAAAATAAAAAAGTGGTAGAAGACGCGTACCTGGGGCTAGCCGCCGCGCTAGCGGCTTGGTACAATCTTTATCCAATGAAGCATTGGACCCAGTAGATCCCCATTTCACCGCCAAGGACTACCCCGATTCCCACCTGATCCACCTCCGGATCCAGGATGTTGTAGCGGTGGTCGGGGGAGGCCATCCAGCCGTCAAAGATGACCTCCGGTGACACATTGCCGGCAGCGATGTTCTCACTGATCAGATAATAGGAGATGCCGGCGGCGTCCGCCCGGTAGTCCGGGCCGCGGCCCTCTGGATCCACATGGTCATAGTAGCCACGCTGGATCATGTCCGCGCCATGGTTTCGGGCAATGCCGGCCAGGGCGTTGCTCCAGGACAACGCGGGAAGTCCGTTCTCCGTCCGTGCCGTGTTCACCATCTCAAAGAGCACCTGCTCATACTCCTCGGAATAGCCCTCCACAGTGCCCGGCACCCCCTGGGCAGGCGCGCTGGCGGCCACATCGTCGATCAGGCCGTCAATGATGCCGTTAAGCTTTTCCACATCGGCTTCCTCAGGATTCAGCCGGCTGAGCAGGGTGCACAGCTCCGCCCGGGTCATGTATTCGTAAGGCGCGAAGCCGCTGCCCGTTCCCTTCATGATGCCCCTGTCCAGCGCCGTGGAGATTACGGCGCACACGTCCGCGTCGCCGGCGTATCCGGCATAGTCGCCCATGGACTGGGCCGATGTGCTCTCATAGTCAAATTCGATGTCATGGGTCATGAGGATGGCGTAGGCCGCATCCAGCCGGGTCAGGGGCTCCTCCGGATAGAT
>CALWLA010000040.1 GCA_944381405.1 uncultured Lachnospiraceae bacterium
CCGAAGCTTGTTGCCGGACTTGGAAGACGGGGACAGGCGGTAGATCAGCAGGGGTTCATTGACCCCATAGGCCTTGACCCCTTCCCTAAGGAGCTTCAACCACAACAGGAAATCCTCGTGGAGCTCATCATGCTGCATCCGGTGTCTGAGAAAGAGCTCCCGTCTCATGACCACGGAGGAACAGGAGATCAGGTTCTGCCGAAGGAGCCTCCGATAGGTGATCTCTTCCGGCGCCTGCAGGACATAGGAAGAGCGTTCTCCGTTTTCCCGGATAAAGGCGCTGCCTGTAAAAAGGATGCCTGCGTCGGGATTCTTATCCAGAAGCTGCATCTGCTTTTCCAGCTTGTCGGTCGCCCAGAGGTCATCGCTGTCCAGGAAAGCGATCCAGTCGCCCTGGGCCATGTCTGCTCCCAGGTTCCTGCTTTCAGATACGCCTGTGTTTTTCTGCTTTTTTATGAGCCTTATCTTCTCTCCCATTTCCCTTGGCAGGTTTTTTTTCAATTCCTCCACAAGCCCGCAGGTATTATCCGTAGAACAGTCGTCTATGACGATCAGTTCCCAGTCCTGAAAGCTCTGCGCCAGCACGGACCGGATAGAGTCTGCAATGGTTTTTTCCGCCTGATAAGCAGGCATGATGATACTGATCATGGCGCAGCCCCATCAGTTTTTCCGCGGTTCTGAAACCGAAGGTTTCTGAGAAGTACCGATAAACAGTATTATCAGCATCAGCGGCACGACGATAGGCACCGAGATATTGATAAAGGAAGAAGCCGTGTAAGCTCCTGCCGCAAAGACCCCTGCAGCTGCAAGAGGGCCTCCGCACTGTTTAAAGGAAGGCTTTCTTTTTATATTCAGGGCTCTGATGCTGTTGCTGATCAAAAATCCGTAATATCCCACAAAGCCCAAAATACCGGTGGTAAATAAATATTGTAAAAATTCATTGTGAGGAGAGTCGTAGATCTCTCCGTACATATCGATCATCTCGTGATAATCGTAGATCCTTGTGACGATTCCGTAGGTCTCCGGTCCTGCGCCGATCAGCTTCTTCCACAGGGGGAATTCCTGAATGTGCCGCATCAGGATGCCCCAGTTGTGGCCCCGATGGGTTCCCCAGTCGTTGTTGAAATAGAAGATGTTGGCGTACTGATCGTACCACTCCGGATGTCCGCCGTGGTTGGCGTCCCAGAACAGCCAGATCACGCCCAAGCAGGCGATGACGCCAAGGCCAAGCCAGATCCAACGGAATACCGCCGGAAGCCTCTGCTCCATGGCCTGATCGTAGCGCTGCAGGGCAGTGCTGCCTGCTGCGGCCTTCCGCAGCTGCGGAAGAAAGGAAGCAAGCCAGATCACAAGGGTCAGCCCCGCCAAGCCCAGCAGGATGGGCAGCATCACTGCCTTTTCGCTAAAACCAAGGAGCGTACCGCTCCAAAATCCGGCATAGGAATTGTCATAGTACAGGGTCAGCGCCCTTGTGAGGCACATGGCCAGGAAAAATCCTGCCAGGGTCAGCAGATACCGCACAAAGCCCCGCCGGTTCTTCCAGGCGTAAAAAGGCAAGAAGCACAGCAGCGCCATGACGCCCAGCACCGCATTGTCCGACTGGCCGGTGATCATGGCCATAAAGAACACCACCGTGCAGAGACCGTAATAAACCGTCCTGGCAGCGGTAAGCCAGATGACCGGCTTTGCCTGCGATTTCTCCGGCGTATCCGTGACAGCCCGGAAGCCCTTGCTCCCTTCTGTCACAAACAGAACGGCGCTTACCGCCAGGTACAGCACCACCACCGCCGTATAGGTGTTGATGTTGCCGATGGTAGAGGTGAACATGGCCTTTTGGCCATCTTCCACCACATAGAGCCAGCCGTGGGGATCCAGTCCCAGGTAATCCTGTATGCCCCAGACAGCCAGATAGAGTCCGGCTGCAAGGAAAACGTCAAAGTACCACTGCTTCATCCGGAAAAACCGGGTGACCATGAAATAGGCCGCCGCATACCAGATCCAGGTGAAAAAGCCCTGGTAACGTCCCATATTTCCCCAGAAGGCCTCATAGGGCCATTCGGAAAAAATGGTGGAAAGCAGCGCTGACAACAGGAACAATAATAAAAATCCATCAGAGAGGCGGAAGCCTTCCCTGATCCGCTGCCAGAGGCCCTTTTTCTGATCCTGATCGAGGCCGAGCATCGACCGGAAGCCTGCGCCGCCGGTTTCCTTGCAGTCCACAAACAGTCCTGTAAGTCCGACGATCGCACTCAGGCCCACCATCAAGGCAGTGCTGATCCAGAAGAAATAGTATTTGTCTACCAGGATATCAAAGTACATGTCCGTGGCAAACAGCGGAAACACCGTCAGGATGGCGAAAACATAAACGCCTACGATACCGCTGACCACATCTGCGCAGACCTGTGCCGGGGTCGTCCCCTGAAAGCTTTTTTTCTTCGGCAGCTTCCCCGTCGTCTCCATGTCTACTTTGAAACCCCCTCCTTTTCTTTTCATAACTGAAAATGCCAATACCGCAAAGTATCAGCATTCTGGATTTTGTCCATTATAGCACTAACCGTAAGGAAAGACAATCTTATCCATGGAAACCTTAATACTAAATTAAAGCTTAATTAAGATTTTTTCGGCCTGCCGCCAGCGCGACGGTTGAAAACGAGTTTCTTCCTTAATAATAGCGCGAAAAAATCTGGTACCGATAATACTGTTTATCGGTACCAGCGATCAGCCGCAAAGCCAGGCTGTACAAGGCTTTTGATGGAGCGGCCCATGATCAGCATCATCATGCCCGCTTATCAGGCGGAAAAAACCATTGCAGACTCTATCCGGTCCGTCCTGGCTCAGAGCTTTCAGGACTGGGAACTGCTCATCATCGACGACTGTTCCGGGGACGGAACAAGAGATCTGGTGCAGGAACTGATCCGGGGACTCCCCTCCACTGCCGCAGACAAGGTGCATCTCATCTGCCGGAGGCAAAACGAGGGAGTATCCGCCGCAAGGAACCTGGGGGCAGAAATGGCCCAGTGGGACTGGATCGCCTTCCTGGACAGCGACGACCTCTGGGCGGCCGACAAGCTGGAAAAACAGATGCAGCTTCTGACCAGGCATCCCGATGCAGACATCCTCTTTACAGGCAGCGCCTTTATCCGGGAAAACGGGGAACACTCTTCCTATGTCCTGCAGGTGCCGGAAGAGATCACCTATCGGAAGCTCCTTCGGCAGAACCTGATCTCCTGCTCCTCTGTGGTCATGAGACGGGAGCTCTTTCTCAGGCACCGGATGCAGCACGACGAGCTCCACGAGGATTTCCTGCTGTGGTTGAAGCTCCTTAGGGAAGGGGTCAAGGCCTATGGGGTCAATGAGCCCCTGCTGATCTACCGCCTGTCTCCTGCCTCAAAGTCCGGAAACAAGCTTCAT
>CALWLA010000041.1 GCA_944381405.1 uncultured Lachnospiraceae bacterium
ACGGTGCGCAAGATCGAGCCGGGAAACCGGAAGGATTTTCTCCTGTCCGATACGGTGGGCTTCGTCAGCCGCCTGCCCCACGGCCTGATCAAGGCCTTCCGTTCCACTCTGGACGAGGTGCGTTTCGCGGATCTTCTCCTGAATGTGGTGGACGCTTCCGACGAGCGTTTCCGGGAGCAGATGCGCGTGACCGAAGAGACCCTGCGGGAGCTGGGCGTGGAAACCATCCCTTGCATCCATGTGATGAACAAGGCGGATAAGATCATGGAGCCGCAGGAGCTTCCACGGATCAGCGGAAACCGCATTTACCTGTCCGCGAAGCAGGGCTACGGGATTCCCGAACTGCTTTCCATGATCGAAGAAAAGCTTTACGCGGGCAGCCGGGAATGCACCTTCCTTTTTCCCTACAGTCGGGGCGACCTGGTGAATTATCTGAATGAAAACGCGGCGGTCCGTACCTGCGAATACCTGCCCGAGGGTGTAAAAATCACGGCAAGCTGCCGCGAGATGGATCAGGAGAGGCTGCGGGAGTATTGCTGCTGAAAAGAAGATGGATGACAGGAGGGGCCATGGCAAATCTGATCATTGTATGCGGCCCGCAGGCTGTAGGAAAAATGACGGTTGCGGAAAGCATAAGGGATAAAATAAAATATAATCTGATGACGAACCATGACAGTATCGAGATATCAGACAGAATATTTGGCTTTGCCACACCCGCTCAGAAAGAACTGAATGTTATTTTCAGAGAAAAGGTATTTGAGTTGGCAGTAAAGCATGATATCGACCTGCTTTTTACTTACGTGTGCGCATTTGAAATGGCCGAAGAAAAGGAATATCTGACGGGGCTGGAAAAGCTGTTTACCTCCAATGGCGGTAATTTTTATTTTGTTGAGCTTTATTCAGATCTTGAGATAAGGCTTCAAAGGAATGAAACGCCTTACCGGATGCAGAGAAAGGCTTCCAAGAGGGATGTCGAGTGGAGCAGGGCTGATCTTCTGAGTACCGCTCAGAAGCATAAGCTGAATACGGACAAAGATGAGTTCTGGTTTAAAAATCATATGAAAATTGATAATTCCAGACTGGAGCCTGATACGGTTGCGGACATGGTCATCAGAGAATTCAAACTTGCCGTAAGGGACAGGGCAGAAAAGGAATATCGGTTTGGGGTGTGAATCCCACCCAGTTGCCACCCAGTTACCCACCCAATCGCCACCCAATCGTCCACCCAATCAGTTAAATAAAGAAAAGATTCTGACAAAGGAGGCATCATTTGTGGATTTTACAGACTATTTCCCTGTATGGGGAAAACTGACCTCCGTACAGCAAAAACGCATTCTTGGCGCGGTTATGACCCGGACGGTAAAAAAGGGAACCGTCATACATAACGGCAGCATGGACTGCACCGGGCTGCTCCTGGTAAAGTCCGGGCAGCTGCGCGCCTTTATCCTTTCGGAGGAGGGGCGGGAGATCACCATTTACCGGCTGTTTGACCGGGATATGTGCCTGTTTTCCGCATCCTGCATGCTGCGTTCCATCCAGTTCGATGTGACGATCGAAGCGGAAAAGGATACGGAGCTCTGGGTGATCCCGGCGGAAGTCTATCAGGGCATAATGGAGGAATCCGCGCCGGTGGCGAACTATACCAACGAGCTGATGGCGGCGCGGTTTTCCGATGTGATGTGGCTCATCGAACAGATCATGTGGAAAAGTCTGGATAAGCGCGTCGCGGCTTTTCTGCTGGAGGAGTCCGCCATTGAGGGAAGCAGGGAGCTGAAGCTCACCCATGAAGCCATTGCCAACCATCTGGGCTCCCACCGGGAGGTCATTACCCGGATGCTGCGCTATTTTCAGAGCGAGGGGCTGGTCAGGCTGTCCCGGGGCAGGATCACGATCCTGGATGAAAAGAAGCTGGAAGCGCTGCAGGAATGAAGTCAATCGGCGGAAGTGTGGGATTCTTCACCAGGTACCATTCGCCTGTTTTGTAAATGTAATAGTTATTTATCCATAGATAGGAAAAAGACCCTTCACCGTTATTTATATCAAACAGATAGGCTTCTCCTCCGGCATAGACCTGATTGGGAGCTTCTCCTTCCTCATAATCCTGAAGCTCAAGATCAAGGCTCGAAGCCCAGTCCATTACATCAGTGATTTCCTGTCTGGTGAGTTCTATTTCAGTTTCTGCGGCCGTCCCTGCTGAGTAGCTGACCTTCACGGTTTTTGTGTCAGCAGGAAACAGCTCCACAAATATGCTGCAGACCACTGCTTTGTCATTGCTGTTGTAATTGATCTGAAGGTAACGATCATCGCCCAGACTCCACATATCCGCATTTTCAGCTGTTTTGTCAGGATTCTTCCATATATAGCTTAACTGATTCCGTTTGTACCCGCAGACGATTTCGTTTATCTCCGCTTCGCTCATCACCGATATGGATTTAAGATCCGGCAGGTTATCGCTGCTTTTCCGGTTATGGTAAATGCAGAACCAGGCTGCGCAGACCAATGCGGCTAATGCTGCCGTCATACCAAATACTTTCCGGTATCTTTTCATCTGCAAAACCTCCATTCTCCTGTTTCCTGCAATTATACTGCGGGCGCAGAGCGGGGTATCATCCCCGCGAAGCGGGGCAGCCCGATTTCATCGGGCTGGATTGCGCTGCTTGCGCAATCATTATACCATCGACTCCATATAGAGTTCAACATGAGTATGCGGCACTCCCTTTTATCATTTACGGGTTTCCCGACAATTCAGGCTCTTGCCATGCCGTCCACGCTCAGCACCACGCCGGTGATATAGGAGGCCTCGTCGGAAGCCAGGAACACGAAAGCGTTGGCGATGTCCTCGGGCTGGCCCAGACGACGCAGAGGAATTTGGGCGATCAGGGGATCGATAACCTCTTTGGGAACCGCTTTCATCATGTCTGTCTCCGTGATGCCGGGAGCCACGGCATTGACGCGGATGCCCTTGGGGCCAAGCTCCCTTGCCAGAGAGATCGTCAGGCCGTTTACCGCAAATTTGGACGCGGGATAGGCAACGCCGCCGGGCTGGCCGGAAATGCTGACCATGGAGGAGGTGGAAAGGATCACGCCCCCGCCTCTTTTTGCCATATCTTCCGCCGCGGCGCGGGAGGCATTGAACACGCCTTTGATATTCAGATCCATGACCCTGTCGAAGGTTTCTTCTGTATATTCCAGAAAGGGAGTGCTTTCCGACACGCCGGCATTATTCACCAGAATGTCTATGCGTCCGTATTCGACGATGACCTTTTGGAATGCCTCTTTTACGGAGTCGAGGCTTGCCAGATCGGGACTGATGCCGGAAACCGCAGCTTCCGGGTATTTCTCCTTCAGCCGGGCAGCAGCCCGGTCGGCAGAGGCCTGTGAGCTTGCCGTCAGGATGACGGCGGCGCCT